>NZ_JBPTTO010000017.1:0-33914 GCF_051547145.1 Flavobacterium sp. RSSB_23
GATTTTCTAGAAACATCGTCCCGCTCTTCGTTACACCCGAGCGCTAGCGAATTGACGAAGTAAGCTTTGTTGCTGAACACCAACAACAAAGGATTTCCTCTACGATCAGGGCTAAAAGTAATGATTTGACTCCTTGGCATCACTTCAAAGATGCTTATGTTTAGTCTATAGGATTTCCAAGGTTTTCAATTAGCTTGCAGGTCTTATTCAATAATCAAAATTATCAAAATACCTACAAGGTCAAAAAAAGACCTTGCAGGAAATCATAAAAAAATTGATTTAGCCTACACGACCTGCAAGGTTCTTAAAACCTTGTAGGTCTTATTCAATAATCATACTTTCCTAAATACTTACATGTTCAAAAAAAGACCTTGCAGGAAATCCAGAAGAAAACTATTGATTAAATGACACCCATTTTTTTCATCAAAAAGGTAGCACTCTTGTTTTGACAAATACCTTCTCGCAATTGGTAATCGAAATGCAATTCTTCGTTTTTAATTTCGACTTCAAAACATTTATTGGTTAAAATTTGAGGGTATTCGTTAGTAGTCAAACAGACTTCAATATCATGGGTCGCAATTGCTCCAATCGCTTTCTTTGCAATTACTTTTTTGACCACTTCAATCGTTCCACTGCGCTTGTCATCTGAGTTGGTACCGCGCAAAATTTCGTCCAATAAGACATAAGCAGGGCTTTCATCCAATCCATCCATAATTTGCTTTAGGCGCTTGATTTCAGCAAAAAAATAGGATTCACTGTCCGATAACGAATCCGATAGTCGCATCGATACCAACACAGGCAAAGGATGCACATTCGCTTGAGTAGCACAAACAGGCGCACCCATTCCCGCTAAGACCATATTGACTCCCAAGCTTCGCAAAAAAGTACTTTTGCCTGACATGTTAGAGCCTGTCAAAATTATAAAGGATTGAGGTTGAAAAGCTACTGTATTCCCTACTCTGGTTTTCGGATTCAATAGAGGATGACTCAAACTTTCGAAAGCAATTTTGTACTCCTCATTCAATTTTGGAAAAGCAAAATCAAGATTATTAAATGAAAAATTGGCTAAACTATTGAGCATTTCAAACTCACCAATTACATCTAGGTCACATTCAAGATTCTTAGCATGTTCTTTTTTCCAAAGCAAGCAGGCATTCAAAATATGAATATTAAAAAGAAATAATCCATTAAAAAGCACCGATACTACCAAATTGTTGGTACTGTCTAACTTTGAAAAAATTGAGGATAATGACTTTATTTTAGCACTAACTGGAAGCCCATCCACGCTCAAAATCTCTTGTAATTGTTTGCATTTAATGGAATCGAACTTTTCATTTTCAATTTTCAGAAAAAGTTGACTATAATTGTCTAGCATCGTATTGATTTCGGAAGAATGTGCGTTTTCAGCCATGATTCTTTTAACATAGCCACCAGCAAGTACTAAGTTCACCACAAATAAAAAGGCAAAATACTTCAGCCAAATAGGATTGAAAGTAGTAAGATAGCCCATTACGAATCCCATCAAAACAATGGGTAAACCATACGATAAGACCGTTGTAATTTTAGAAACTGCCTTAGTATTAAAACTGCACCATTGCAACAATCGAGTGTAACTACTTTTATTGTCCTGTCCAACTCTAGCACTAGCCAAAAAAGATTGGCGCCAATCCAACTTGTCCCGCAATTCTTTTATAGCATCTTGAAGGAGCAGTATTTCTTTGGGTTCCTTGTTTATTAGCAAATGAGCCGCTAACCTTTTTTTTCCCATAAAAGTACCCGTACGGTTTAGACTTTGAAACAAAGAATTTGGTCCAAAAATATCTAAATCATAGGCATAGGGATGATGTGCATCATTGTATTCTGCACCATTTTCAAAAGGAATGTTCTTTCGCTCCAAGAACACAATTTCATCTGCATTACAATCAACGATTGCTTGCGTAAGTTTCTTTTGATAAGCCAAACGAGTATGCCAACGCATTAGCATAAAAAAACCAGCAAATGCAAAAGTCCCTATTAAAAGTAAACTTGCATTGTTGGTTTTTTGATAATAATAAAGTGAGAGCAACATCACTACAATAGTAAACAACCGTCCAAAACTGATTCGGTTATACTGCTTTTGAAGTTGTTTTACTTTTTGTTCATTACTCGCTTTTTTCTGTATGTAAATTTCCATTATCTATTCAATCAACCACAAATATAAAGGTTTCCTTGAGTATCAAACGGATAATAGTAAAAAAATAACTACTCTTTTAAGACAACAATTCAAAATCTAGAAGCGTATAGCTTCCTTTACTCTTAGATGGAATTGAAAAACTGTCCTCTCTTTGCTACTTACATTATTTCTTATAATACTTTTTGTATTTTGGATAGGTCAGCGCTCCAATTAAAGAGAAAGTCCCTAATGAATACCAAATCCAACTCAATGATTTTGCTTCACCACTAGCATAGGAATGCAAGCCCACCAAATGGAAATTTACCCCATAATAGGTGAATAAAATAGAAAGAAAAGCAAACATACTCATCAAATTAAAAATCCATTTTCCTCTCAATGAAGGAACGAATCGCATGTGAATTACAAAAGCATACACCATAATACTGATCAAAGCCCAAGTTTCTTTTGGATCCCAACCCCAATAACGTCCCCAACTTTCGTTGGCCCATTGTCCGCCTAAGAAATTCCCAATCGTAAGCATCACCAAACCTATTGTCAATGCCATTTCGTTGATATAGGTCAACTCTTGGATGTTCAAATCCATTTTTGCTTTGTTTTTATCGTTAGTAAAGAAAATCAACAATAAAGAAACAAATCCTAAAATCATACCTAGCGCAAATGGTCCATAACTCGCTACAATTACCGCCACGTGTATCATTAACCAATACGAATTCAAAACCGGTTGTAAGTTTGCAATTTCAGGATCGATCCAGTTGGCATAAGCAGCTGCCAAAATCATCGCTGTTACAAAAGCCGCTGAAGCTACAGTTAGTTTTGATTTTCTATCAAAAGCCAATCCAAAGAACATGGTGGCCCATGCAATATAAATAATCGATTCGTAAGCATTACTCCAAGGTGCATGTCCAGAAATGTACCATCTAGCGATTAATCCTAACGTATGAAGCGCAAACAAAAGTCCTATAAAAATATGGAATCCATTAATAACTATACGTAAGGCCTTTCTATCTTTAAAAATCTGAATGATAGTAAAAATTATCATCATAATCGCACCAAACAAATAAACATACGGTAACTTTTGAAATACATCATACTTATTATAGGCTATTTCAAGATCAATCTTTTCTTCTGTAGGTCGAACTTTTGCACCAAATTTCTTTTGATACCCATTGATGCTTTCTAATAACTCATCAGAAGTGTCATAGGATTGGGTTTTAATGGCATTATTCAAGGTACCAAAATACAAGGGCAAAATACTCTTGGTATAGGTAGAATCCATTCCTTTTAATCCTGCTTCATTCAATTCTAAATAGGAAACCCATTTCGAATTTTCATGATTAGGAATCGGAAAAATCTTCAAGATGCGTCCGCTCAACGCCGATTCCATCAAGTTGACTTTTTTATCCGTTTCGATAAAATCTTTTTCAAACTGATTTGGATTTGCCGCTTTATAAGCAGCATCTAAATAAGGAGACAATTTGTAATTTCCTTTTTCGTCAAAAAACGTAATAAAAGGTGCAAACTTGGCTTTACTATCTATACCAATGATCTTACGAATACTATCGTTTTTTGGGGTGATATAAATCAAAGGTACTTCCAGCCAAATATTAGCAAATTGTGTCATCGATAAGAAAACCTGATCCGAATTCATTCCTTTAAAAGTATCTGAATGGCTCACTTTTCGCAACAATTCAGACGAAAAAGTATTGATTGGTTTCATTCTCCCACCAGCATCCTGAATAATCAATCGTCCAAATTTAGCCGCATGTTCTGCTTTGATCGTATTGTTTTTCAATAGCGCATCCAATTCGGCTTCCGTTGGCGCTTTACGGGTATGCATCACGGATTGCTCGTGATTATGACCGTCACCTTCTGTATGGTTATGGCCTTCGTGACTTTGTGCAAAACCTTGCAGTCCAAAAAACAACAAGAAGACAGAAAGTAATTTCGCTTTCTTGTTTTTTACAACTTCTAGTTTTCTTTTTAAATCGCCAAAACGAGAATGTTTGGTAAATAAAATGGCCATCATAGCAAAATACAATAAAAAGTACCCCAAATACGTGATGTTCGTTCCCCAGAAATCATGGTTTACAGATAGTACCGTTCCTTTTTCATCCGGATCAAAAGAGGATTGAAAAAAGCGGTATTGTTTGTGATCCAAGACATGATTCATATAAATACGCGCGTCAAAATTTTCTTTCCCATCCAAAACAGTGACTTGGCTCTCAAAAGCCGAATAACTCTTTTCCGTTCCAGGATATTTGGTGGCTATAAAATCATTCAGTTTCACTTTGAAAGGCAACATATACTCTTTACTTCCGTAGAAAATAGCAAAATCTAATTTTCCAATTTTTACGGTTTTAGGCTCGCCTACTTTACCTTTAGAACCCAAAATAGTTACTTTTTCGGTCTTTCCTTGCGAGGTGATACTCAATTCTATAGCATCTTCATGATTTTTAGCTTTAAAATCATTGTTTGATTCGTAAGCAATTACCCCTTTAACCGCAGGCTCTGGGAAAACAATTCGTTTTTCGCCAATAGAATAAAGAGAACGCATCATTAAGGGTTGCACCACGTCTTTGTTTACTTTTCCTTCTAACTTATCTGCCATACGCATAAAGTTTCCTTCAAATGGGGTTTGGATAGTGTATTCTTTTCCCGTAGTCGTAATATTGATAGCTCCTTCTGTATATTTATTCAAAGCATACAAAACGTTATGAATATTTTGTACTTCCCCTTCTTTTAAGAAATGTTCTTCTCTTCCACCTTCACCCGCTTCCACTATTTTTAAATATAGTGTTCCTTTTGCATCGGGCTTGATATATTCCTTTGCGCCCATAATGAAGTTTTCGTATTTCACTTCAAAAGGGATATCGGCAAATTCATCAGAAATCGAAAAATTATTTTGAGTTACAGGAGATAACAAAACTGGTTCTTCAAAAGTTCGGCGTCTTGGTTCGCCCTTGTACTCCCCATCAACAAAAACAGTTACAAACGTTTTATCGGAAAAAATTCGGCTTTCAGTAGCACCTTCTCTAATTGGCATCATGCCTTCATAGCTAATATAGCGTGTAATGAATGCGCCGATTATAATAAAGATGAAAGCCAAATGCAGCAATAAAGTTGCCCATTTTTCTTTTTTCAACAATTGGTATCTTTTGATGTTTCCAAAGAAATTAATCAAGAAAAACACATGAATAGCCT
Organism: Flavobacterium sp. RSSB_23; assembly: GCF_051547145.1. Lineage (NCBI taxonomy): Bacteria > Pseudomonadati > Bacteroidota > Flavobacteriia > Flavobacteriales > Flavobacteriaceae > Flavobacterium > Flavobacterium sp. RSSB_23. Next base: position 5,375 of record NZ_JBPTTO010000017.1, read on the forward strand.
CAAACCACCATGCATTATAAATCCAAATTTTGGCCGTATCTGTATTGTACTTACTTTCGATAAATGTTCCAGTTGCCATTGCTACTGCATAGGCAATAAAAAGGATTGCCATTAATCGTGTTGAAAATAAAAAGGAGTAGTATTTTTTATCCATTTATTGTATTCATTGGTTTTGAAAAGTGTCGCAAAAGTACTTAAATATTGTTGATTTGAAACTTCCACCCTTGTTAATTTAATCTAAAATTAAGTGAGAAAAAACAATACAAAACCGTTTGATTAAGTGTGACGTTAAGAAGCAAGACGAAAAAACCAAAGCCTTTTATAGCTCTAAAAAAATCACTAATTTTGCGATATGATTAAAGTAACACTTATCGGTGCAGGTAACGTTGCACAACACCTTATTTCAACCTTTCTCACGGCTTCGGACATAGAAATCGTACAAGTTTTTGCTCGAAACAGTACCACAACTATCGCTGGAATTGCACCTCACAAAATTACAAGTAGTTACAGTGCTTTACAAGATGCAGATGTTTACATAATTGCCGTATCTGATGACGCGATTGCTGCTGTTTCTGAACAATTGCCATTTGAAAACCGCTTAGTGGTACATACCTCTGGTGCAGCCCCATTGGATTCCTTGAACGATAAAAATCGCAAAGGAGTATTTTATCCTTTGCAAACCTTTACAAAAGGAAAACCCGTAAATTTCAAAGTAATCCCAATGTGTCTAGAAACATTAGTCCCTGACGATTATTTCATTTTGGAAAAAGTGGCTACTGCTATTTCAGACAACGTTCATACTATCAATTCTCATCAACGAAAAGCATTGCATGTGGCCGCTGTTTTTGTAAATAATTTCACTAACTATTTATATCAATTAGGTAATGAAATTTGCATAGAAAACCACGTTCCTTTTGACATTTTAAAGCCCTTAATTTTAGAAACTGCCGAGAAATTATTGACCCTTTCACCAAAAGAAGCACAAACTGGCCCCGCTAAGCGCAATGATGTTTCTACTATAGAGGCGCATGAATCATTTTTATCTAATGAAAATCAATCCACTATATATAAAATCCTAACCCAATCTATACAAAATCATGGCAAAAAGTTATAAAGAAATAATGAATGATATTACTACGTTTGTGTTTGACGTAGATGGCGTACTTACTGATGGTTCTGTATTTGTAAATAACGCTGGTGAAATGCTACGAACCATGAACATCCGCGATGGCTATGCATTAAAAGCGGCTGTAGATAATGGCTACAATGTTTGTATTATTTCTGGCGGAAGCAATGAAGGCGTTAGAGTACGTTTGAGAAATTTAGGCATCACTGATATTCATTTAGGCACGCCCGATAAAGTGGCAACTTTTGACGAATACACCGATGTTTATAATATTCAGCCTAAACACGTCTTGTACATGGGAGACGACATTCCTGATTATCACGTCATGCAATTGGTAGGATTACCTACTTGTCCTCAAGACGCAAGTCCAGAAATAAAAGCCATTTCAAAATACATTTCACATAAAAATGGTGGACAAGGTGCTGTTCGAGATGTGATTGAACAAGTTATGAAAGTACAAGGCAAATGGATGGAAAGCTTTGATGGAAAGCATGATTAAAAATCATGCATTTACAGCGGTTACTACAAGTTTTGAAATTTAAAAAAAAGCAACTTGTTTACCAAGACGCTATTGCGTTTAAATGGGTTCCTTCAGAAAGAAGCAATCAAAAAATACTAGCCAATTGCTATTCAAATATTACAATACAACAATGCCTATATCTCCTAATTTCACTTCAATTTTATCCAAAAACTGGGAAATCAATTTTACGCAATGTGCGCCTAATGGGTATTTAAAATATACCGAATTGTGCAATTTGCTCCAATTAACCGCTGCAGCCCATTCTGAACTTGGAGGCATCAGCTTTGCCGACATGCAAGAATTCCATCAAGCTTGGGTATTGAGCAGAATGCGAGTAGAAATCGAGGCATTGCCTAAATGGGGAGATACCGTTACGGTAACCACTTGGATTAATTCTTTAGAAAACTCCCGTTCGGTAAGAGCTTTAGAAGTGCATGTAAATGGAAAAAAAATAGTAGGTTCTGAGACATTTTGGGCAGTTTTTAACACCCAAAAACGTCGTCCTGAGGCCTTGGCCTTACCTTATGAACATTTTGAATTGTATCCTGATAGAAAGGCTACTACAAATACATTCGCTAAAATAGACATACATCACGAAAAAGAGATTTTGTTTGAGAAAACGGTTTGTCTTTCTGATTTAGACATCGTCAACCATGCCAATAATGTAAAGTATCTAGAATGGTGTTTGGATTTGGTTGAGCCAAAGTTGTTATTACAACAAAAACTAGCTAGTTTTGAAATGAATTTTTTAAAAGAGTTATCTCTGAATGACAGCGTTCAAATTCATGAAAACCTAGAAGAAAAAGACACTATTTTCAGTATAACAAAAGAAGAAAAAACCTGTTTTGCCCTACAACTGCATTTTAAATAAAAACAAAAAAGCTTCGAAAAATTCGAAGCTTTTTTGTTTTATGATTATTAGGCTGTAGCACTACTTTTTACTACCAATCTGAATCCTTCACCGTGGATGTTTAAGATTTCAACATCTTCGTCTGGTTTAAGGTATTTTCTTAATTTGGCGATGTACACATCCATACTTCTTGAAGTAAAATAGTTATCATCTCTCCAAATTTTAGTCAACGCTAATTCTCTTGGCATTAAATCATTTTCATGAAGAATAAGCATTTTTAGCAATTCATTCTCTTTTGGAGACAATTTGATTGGCTCTTCGTTTTGGAAGGTCAAAAATCTCAATTTAGAATTCAAATGGAATTTTCCAATATTGAATTCAAACTGCACTTGGTCTGTTTTCACTTCAGAAGATTTTCTTTGAATGATGGCTTTGATTTTCATCAACAACACTTCTGAATCAAAAGGCTTGTTCAAATAATCATCAGCACCTGCTTTATAGCCTTTCATCACATCTTCTTTCATTGTTTTTGCAGTTAAAAAGATGATTGGCACTTCGCTGTTTTTCTCACGAATTTCTTTCGCCAACGTGTAGCCATCTTTGTAAGGCATCATGACATCTAAGATACACAAATCATAATTGTCCTTCTTAAATTTTTCAAAACCTTCCATTCCGTTTTTTGCTAGCACAACATCAAAGTCATTTAGCATCAAATAATCTTTTAAAACCGCTCCAAAATTCAAATCGTCTTCTACTAGTAGAATCTTTTTATTTACATTTTCCATTCGCTAATTTATTAGTGGTATTTTTATGATAAAGGTACTTCCTTTACCCTTTTCGCTTTCTACATAAACTTGACCGTTATGGTCTTCAACTATTTGTTTTACATATGCTAAACCAAGACCATGACCTTTCACATTATGCAAATCCCCCGTGTGTTCTCTATAAAACTTTTCGAACACGCGTTTTTGAGCAATTTTACTCATTCCCAAACCATTGTCTTTCACTTTAATCAAAAGCATGTCTTTGATATTTTCAGTATAAATGTCAATTTTAGGAATGCCCGGTGTGTATTTTATGGCATTTTCTAGTATGTTGACAATTACATTTGTAAAGTGAAAATCATTTAATAGCACTGTTGTTCTAGAGGCTTCAAAATGCAAATCAATTTTTCCTTCTCTATCTTCTAAAATTAAATTTACGTGCTCTATTGCGTCCTCTATAACTTCTTCTACATTTTTAGACTCTTTGATAATGTCTAATTCTTTCTTCTCCAGTTTAGAGATTCTTAACACATTCTCAACTTGAGCATGCATTCTTTTGTTTTCGTCTCGAATCATTTCGAGATATTTAAAAACCTTATCTTTATCTTCAATGATTTTTGGGTTACGTATCGCATCTAAAGCCAAATTAATCGTAGCAATAGGTGTTTTGAACTCATGCGTCATGTTGTTGATAAAATCCGTTTTAATCTCAGAAATTTGACGTTGCCTAATCAACTGATTCAAAGCAGAAGTATAGGCAATTAAAATAATCAAAGTGAAAATGATGGACAAAACAGTGATACTTACCAATTCAGACAACAAAAACTTCTTTTTGTATGGAAAAGTAACTAGTAGTTTGTATTTTTCTGTTCCTTCATTATCAGTAAAGATTGGTGTAGAATACGTAGCATCTTTATCATAGCTAAAGTTTTCAGAACGAATTTTTGTTGCCAAACCGTTACTGTATACTCCAAACTCAAAATGCGTATTTACTCCATTTTCATCTAATTCTTTTTTTATCAACTTATTAAGAACGTCATTGGAAACTCTTTCTTGTATTGGCATTGCAGAAGCAATGTCTTTGTATGAAATTTCAAATTGTGCGTTATCAAGAATGTCTAAATTCCCTGATTTTTCAATTTTCACATCTGGTATCAAGCTTTTCTGATAACCAGAATTATCAATACTGTTGTTATTATAAATTTCGGTGGTTCTCTTAGAGTTAAAATTCTTAAACTTTAAATCGTCTTTCTTTTTATTCGAGAACGATGGACTTATTTTATAATCTTCAGAAATGATACTATTAGAATAGACAATGGTTTTATTGGTTTTCTTATTTTTTTGAACCAATGTGAACTCCATTATATCCTCTCTCTGTGGAATTCTACCCGTACTATCTTTTAGCTTATTGTATCTGTCATAAAAATTATAGGCCTCTTGCTTTTCTAATTTTTCAGCAACATTTCCTATAACTTGTTTAACATGAAATTTGAATTGTTCATCATTATTGTTAAAAGAGGAATTGAACCAATAAACCTGTACAAGAATTATACCAATAAGGGACAAACTCATTAACAGCACCAATAATCTAAAAAACATCCTATTCATGTCACAAAATTAACATTTTAACAATATAATAAATAATGCATTAACCAAATATTAACATTATATCCTCAAATTGTTTTATCTATAAAATTTTAAGAATTTTAACAACTTGTGATTTTGTCATTTCCAAATCGGTGTTCTCGATCACAAAGTCGCTTTTTGCAATACGCTGATCGTCTGACCATTGGCTTTTCATTCGCAAAAGGACTTGCTCTTCAGTAGTAGTATCGCGAGCCATTACCCGCTGTAGTTTCACGGACAAGGGCGCAGTAACTGTAATTATTTTATTACATTTTTCATTTCCTTTGCTTTCAAAGAGGATTGCAGATTCATAAATGATAAATGGAAAATGTTGGTGATTGGACAACCAAAGTTTGAAGTGATTTGCTACTGCAGGATGCACAATAGCATTTAGTTGTTGTAATTTTTCAGGGTCTGCAAATACAATAGCCGCTAATTTTTGTCTGTTAAGCACTCCCAATTCGAATATTGCTTCCCCAAAAACTGCTTTAATTTGAGAAAGTATGGTTTGAGACTCCATTACTTCTTTGCCTGCATCATCGGCTATATAAACAGGAACCCCCAATTCTTTGAAAAAATTAGCTACCGTAGTTTTACCACTACCAATACCTCCTGTTAAACCAATGATAGCCGTCATTTATACTTTAAAAAATAATTCAGGAAAGGCTTCTTGCGGTTTTTGTTTCAAAAGCACCACTTTTACAAAGGACACTAAAAATCCTGTTCCGTATCCCCAAAACTGCTTCCAAACGGCTATCATGGAAAGATATCCGACTTTTATATTTTTATTTTGAATAGAAGACGTAATAAAAATTAGAATAAAATAGATGAAATACAATTGCAGTAAAAAATCAAAATTTTGGCTAAACAAATACATAAAAATAGAGAACCCTAGTCCAAGGATAAACAAACTTGGAAAGAAGAAGGTTGGTTTGCTGTATTTTGGATACCAGCTGTTCAAAATTGGTCTTGCCTTACCGAATTTATTCACTTGAATAGCAAATTTTTCCCAGTCGATTCTTCTTTTGTGGTAGACATATGCCTGTGGAATTAATCTCGTTTCAAAGCCTAATTCCCATAATCGAATTGACAAATCAGGATCTTCTCCTGGATGAATATTTCCAAATCCTTTTGAGACTTCAAAAGCTCTACGTGACAATCCCATATTAAAACTACGCGGTTGGAATTTACCAATTTTCTCTGAACCGCCACGGATACCTCCAGTGGTCAAAAAAGAAGTCATCGCAAAATTGATGGCCTTTTGAATGTCAGAGAAGCTATCCAAAGCTTTATCGGGCCCGCCAAAACAATCCACATAGGCCTCTTTTAAAGCATTCTCTACTTCTATTAAATAGTTTGCAGGAATAATACAATCTGAATCGAAAATAATGAAATAATTCCCTCTTGCTTTTTCCATACCAAAATTTCTAGAATCACCAGGACCCGAATTTGGTTTGAAATAATACGAAATATTTAATTTGTCAGCATACTTTTCTAATACCTCTTGGCATTTGATAGTCGATCCGTCTTCAATAATTACTATTTCATATACATCATGATACTCCATTTGAGACAAACTCATCAATAGTTCATCTACTTCATCCGGTCGGTTATATACTGGAATAATTAAAGAAAAAAACATAGTAAACAGGGTGGTATTAATATTAGTATTTTCAAATTGTTGTGCAAAGATACTATTTATTCAAACATTTCCATTATTTCTTGGCTTACCCCTACATTGGAGAAACCACCATCATGCATTAAATTTTGCAAGGTTACTTTGCGTGTCAAATCAGAGAACAAGGTAACAGTATAATTGGCACAATCTAAAGCAGAGGCGTTACCAAGTGGCGCCATTTTTTCGGAATAATTGATAAAACCATTAAATCCTTTTACCCCATGTCCCGCCTTAGTAGCGGTGGGAGATTGAGAAATCGTATTTACTCGTACTTTTGATTTTTTACCAAAGAAATACCCGAAGCTTCTCGCTATCGATTCTAAGAAAGCCTTGTTATCGGCCATATCGTTGTAATCTGGAAAAACACGTTGCGCCGCCATATAGGATAAAGCAACAATACTTCCCCATTCATTCATAGCGTCTTTTTTGTATAACACTTGCAGTACTTTGTGAAATGAAACCGCCGAAACATTCCACCCTTTTTCTGTAAAATCGTAATTTTGATTGGTGTAATGATTGCCTTTACGCACATTTACCGACATCCCGATTGAATGCAATACAAAGTCGATTTTTCCTCCCAGAATAACCATGGCCTCATCGACTAATTTTTCTAGATCAGCGACAGAAGTAGCGTCGGCGGGAATGACTTTTGCTCCAGTTTTGCTTGCTAACTGATCAATGTTTCCCATTCGTATAGAAGCTGGAGCATTTGTTAAAACAAAAATCCCACCTTCTTCATGCACACGTTCAGCCGTTTTCCAAGCAATAGAATTTTCATCTAAAGCACCAAAAATAATTCCTTTTTTTCCTTTTAGTAAATTGTACATTTTAACTATCTATTTTTTATCAATAAAAAAACACCTCATTTTAATTTTTACTGTACATAAAATTAAAATAAGGTGTTCTTGTTTTTTTTCTATTAAACTATACTAGGTACGTTTACCAACTCGTTGGCTTCGGCTTGATAATTTACCCCGTCGAACTCAAATCCAAAAAGGTTGTAGAAATCATGACGGTATCCCGCTAAGTCCCCAATTTCTGCAAGATTTTCAGTTGTAGCTTCTGGCCATAACTTAGCCACTAATTCCTGAACATCCTCTCTCATTTCCCAGTCATCAATACGAATTCTACCTTTGTCATCTGTTGCGATTCCCTCGTTGCTGTACAAACGTTCGCTGTACAAACGTTGAATTTGTTCTATACAACCTTCGTGAATTCCTTTTTCTTTCATGATTTTGTACAACAATGAAATATACAATGGAATTACTGGAATAGCTGAACTGGCTTGAGTAACCAATGCTTTGTTAACAGAAACAAACGCTTTTCCGTTGATTTCTTTCAAACTATCCGCAATAGAAAATGCTGTTGCTTCTAGATGGTCTTTAGCTCTTCCTATTGTTCCTTTTCTATAAACCGCTTCTGTTAATGAAGGACCGATATAAGAATAAGCGACAGTCATCGCTCCATCTGCTAATAAGTTTTCAGCTTTTAAAGCGTCAATCCACATAGACCAATCCTCACCTCCCATAACAGCAACAGTATTTTCAATATCATCACCTTCACAAGGTTGGATTGAAATATCTGACACTTTACCAGAATGAAAATCCACCGTTTTGTTTGTATAAACCCCTCCAATAGGTTTTAAAGTAGAACGATGCAATACACCAGTAACTGGGTGTTGACGCACTGGAGAAGCTAAACTATAGACTACTAAATCAACTTGACCTAAATCTTTTTTTATCAAAGCAATCGTTTGTTGCTTCACTTCATTAGAAAAGGCATCACCATTAATACTTTTCGCATACAAACCGGCTTTGTGCGCTTCTTTTTCAAAAGCGGCAGAATTGTACCACCCTGGAGAGGCTGTTTTCCCTTCAGCAGCAGGTTTTTCAAAGAAAACACCAATAGTTGCGGCATTTGATCCGAAAGCACTAGTGATTCTTGAAGCCAACCCAAATCCAGTAGAAGCACCTATCACTAACACTTTTTTAGCACCTTCAATAGTTCCTTTTGATTTGATGTATTCTATTTGATTTTTCACATTTTGTTCGCATCCATCTGGGTGAGATGTCAAACAAATAAATCCTCTCATTCTTGGTTCTATAATCATAGTATCGAAATTTCTTTTTTAAAGTAAAAAAAACTAGTATTAATATTGATTTAATTATTTAATCGACAAATATAGCCCATTTTTTTAGTTCAGCAAGGCTTTGGCGTGATTTAAGGCTGACTCAGAAACAACGGTTCCAGAAAGCATTTGCGCAATTTCAAGTACTCTTTCCTCCTCGGTTAACAACTTCAATTCCGAGTTAGTCACCTCTCCTACTGTACTTTTAGCTACTTTAAAATGCGAATCTCCTTTTGCCGCAATTTGGGGCAAATGGGTAATTGCAAAAACTTGCATGTTAGCACTCATTTGCTTCATGATTTCTCCCATTCGAATAGCAATTTCACCAGAAACACCCGTATCAATTTCGTCAAAAATCAAAGTGGGTAATTTAGAGTATTGTGCCAAAATTGCCTTGACCGCTAACATAATACGTGACATTTCACCACCAGAAGCCACTTTTTTAAGCAACCCAAAATCTCCACCTTTATTGGCAGAAAATAAAAATTGCAATTCTTCTTTACCATTGGCAAAATAAGTTGTTATCAGCTGTAAATCTATTTTAAAACGAACATTGGGCATTCCTAAATTCTCAAGAATTTGTGTCATTTTAGAAGTTAAAACTGGTATTGACTGAAGGCGTTTTTCGTGAATCACATTTGCCAAACCATCTAGCTCTTCCTCTTGACTAGTGATTTCAGCTTTTATTTTTTCGATTTCAGCATCGAGGTTACTAATTGACAGTAATGATTGGTCTAATTCGTTTTGAATTTCCAATAGTTCAGTTACCGATTTCACTTGATGCTTTTTTTGAAGCGTATAAATTAGTTGCAATTTTTGATTCGTGTAATCTAATTTTTCAGGATCACTCAACACCACTTCGGCATGTTGGTTTAATTCGGAACAAATATCATCAAATTCAATGATAACGCTATTTATTCGCTCAAGCAGCTCTTGGTACTTTGCGCTAAAAGGAGTAATCCGTTGAAACGTACTTTTAATTTCTTTCAAATGATGCAAAACTCCAATTTCTTCTTCATTTGCAATGGCTAGCGATTTGTCAATTGCTTCCTTTATGGTCTCCACATTATTCAATCGCTCAAAGTCCTCTTCTAGTTGTTCTTGTTCCCCATCCATAAGTTTGGCTGCCAACAATTCTTCAAGTAAAAAAGTATGGTACTCTTGTTCTTTAATTGACTCTCCTTGTTTTTTTATCAAAGAAGCCAATAGCGCTTTTTCTGTTTTGTATTTTTTTAAACCTTCTTGGTACTTCAGAAGTTCCGATTTATTCTCGGCAATTGCATCAATAATTTTAAATTGTACCGCCTCATCAGACAATTCTTGGGTTTGTTGTTGCGAATGGATGTCAATTAAGTACAGGCTTAGTTCTTGCAATTCTTGCAGATTAACTGGGCTATCATTTATAAAAGCTCTCGATTTACCAGAGGGCAAGATTTCTCTACGGATAATGGTATCCGTTTCATAATCCAAATCGTTATCTTGAAAAAAATCTTGCAAATTGTATTTAGAAATCTCGAAATGCGCTTCGATAACACATTTTTCCTCCGTGTTTTTTAGAGAAGACAAGTCCGCTCTTTTTCCTAAAACTAATCCTAAAGCTCCAAGAATTATAGACTTACCCGCTCCAGTTTCACCTGTGATGATAGATAATCCTTTTGTAAAATCAATAGTAAGTTGATCTATTAAAGCAAAATTTTTGATAGAAAGTGAGGTTATCATTAAAATAAGTTTTGAATAAAGCTACTAATATACGGCAAAAATAGAGGACTTATTAGTATTTAATTTGACTCCATTTACTAGCATTCATTGGAGAGATTTTGTTTAAAGTTTCAACTAAATCGGCAATAGTAATGCTAGGTCCTCCAGAAAATATTGAAGCAATTTCATCGGCTTTGGCATCAAAGAAAACCCTAGTTAAAAAGGCATTTGGTCGTGTTTGGTTTATTTTTGATAAATTTAGAATAGCCGCTTTAATTTTTTCTTTGGCTGATTTCAAATCTGTGCTCATCAAATCTAGTCCTTGATGGTACTCTGCTAAAGCTTGACGGTAAGGCGCAAATGTAGGGGACAGTAAATCGTTTGTTAAGAAAAAACGATTCTGTATCCCGTCTGATTGGCTCCAGCCTTTGTAACCACCCTGTTGCGCTACATTCTGAATATTTTGAGCTGTTTCTAGATGCGCATTTCCACCAAAAGGTAAAAATGTATCCATATTTAAACCCAATATAACATAACTATAATATGCTATAACAGAAACCAAATTGGATTCAAAAACTGATGGGTTGAAAATTAAATTTTCAAATTCAACATATCTAAAATTAAAATCTTTGTCGTTAAAATTAAAAACTGGGGCACTGTAAGTAGAATTATAAATCAACCTAGAAGACTGCACTTGGATGGTGCCCGAAAACTGGTCTGAATTGATTGAAGAAAGCGTAATAAACATGGAACACTTGATTCTTTCATTTTGCTTTAGCGCTTGTCCTGTCCAATCGGTTTTATTTACAAATTCATTAAGAGCAATCTCTAAATTTTTAATTAATTGTTGATTGGTATTCGTAACTTTTTGGGCATTGATAACTACCGAACAATTCAATTGCTGAGCCAACAAAAAGGTGGTATTGAACAAAATCAAGAAAAGGACTCCTATAACTCTATGCATATTCAAAAGTATTGTTTTGATTAGAAACGGCTAATAAATTGAAAAAGTATACTGTTTTACAACAGCTGCGTGTTTATTTAAAATAGGCACACACTTTATCCATAATATCGACAGCAACTGCAGTTTTGGATTTTAGTTCCATTGGTTCTACAGTAAAATTCTTGTCAATAAAGGTAATCTTATTCGTGGATTTACCAAAGCCTGCACCTTCATCTTGCAAAGAATTCAGCACAATTACATCCAAATTCTTTTTTTGAATCTTAGCTTTTGCGTTTTCAATTTCATTTTCAGTTTCTAACGCAAATCCGATTAAGAGCTGGTGTTGTTTTTCTGCACCGAGAGCGGCAAGAATGTCTTGTGTTTTTTCTAATTCGATGACAAAATTTTCTGCTGCTTTTTTTATTTTTTGACTGGCAACTTCTTTAGGTCTGTAATCGGCAACTGCGGCAGCAGCGATGACTACATCCATTTTATCATACCATTCGAAACACTTCTCATACATTTGCTTTGCTGAAACTACAGGAAATACTTGAATAGAAGTGTAAAGCGGTTTACAATGTGTAGGCCCAGTCACCAAAAAAACATTGGCCCCTAATTCGGCTGCCCTATTAGCAATATTAAACCCCATTTTTCCAGAAGAATGATTTCCTATAAAACGAACTGGGTCAATGGCTTCGTAAGTTGGTCCAGCGGTAATCAAAATTGACTTGCCGCATAAAGGCAATTGCTGTCGCATGTGCGCTTCCATAAAAGCAATTATGTTTTCAGGTTCAGCCATTCTGCCTTCGCCTGAAAGTCCGCTTGCTAATTCACCGCTTTCTGCAGGAATCATTATGTTGCCAAACTCGAGAAGTTTTTGAAAACTATTAAGCGTAGAAGGATGTTTGTACATGTCTAAATCCATTGCAGGTGCAAAGTAGACAGGGCATTTAGCAGATAAGTAAACTGCTAAAAGCAAATTATCACAAGTACCATTTGCCATTTTAGACAAGGTATTTGCAGTAGCTGGAGCGATAAGCATTATATCTGCCCAAAGTCCCAATTCTACATGATTATTCCACAACTCTTTTGCTTCTTCGGAAGGAGCTAAAGAATCGGCAACCTCTTTATCGTAAAAAGTAGAATAGACAGGATTTTTTGATAGAACGGATAATGTTAATGGGGTTACAAAATCCTTAGAAGCAGGTGTCATAATCACTTGGACCTGAGCACCTGCTTTTATAAATAGACGTACTAACGAAGCGGTTTTATAGGCAGCAATTCCACCAGAAATACCTAGTACAACCTTTTTGCCATTTAAAACAGACATCAATACTTAATTATTTGTTTGCGTCTCTATGGTAGATTTTACCATCTAACCATTCTTGAACAGCAAGAGCGTGCGGTTTTGGTAATTTTTCGTAAAACTTAGAAACTTCAATTTGTTCCTTATTTTCAAAAACTTCTTCAAGACTATCATTATAAGTAGCAAACTCTTCTAATTTTTCAGTCAATTCTTTTTTAATTTCAGAATTGATTTGGTTTGCTCTCTTAGCCATAATGGTTATTGCTTCATATACATTACCAGTTGGTTCTTCAATTACAGTTTTGTTGTAGGTAATTGTATTTACTGGAGCATTCGTCTTCTTTAAATCCATGACTTTATTTATTTAGTAAATTTTTGTAAATCTGTTTCAATCTTCGCCAACATCGCATCGGCCTTTTCTTTGTATTCGGTATCCGCTTTGTAACGTATTAAGGTTGTGTAGGCTAATTTAGCTACTTGTAAACGCTCTTCCATTTTTTCAGGAACACTGTTAATTGCTAAGTGGTAAGCAGAATCCAATTTATAATACAACGCTTTTTCTTTTAATACTGTTCCAGGATAGTCAGCTATGAATAAATCAAGGGCAATTAGCGCCGATTTGTAATCCATAATGGTATTGTAACCAATAGCATTTTCGTATACTTTTTTCTCAATTTTATCATTTAAAACACGCATCGTCTTATTTGCTTCAGGCAAATATTCAGAATTAGGGTACGTATCTATAAAATTTTGCAGTTTTTCTATGGCTTTGAAAGTATCCACTTGGTCTAGACTATAGACTGGAGATAACATAGAATAGCATTTTGCTCCTAAATACGCCGCTTCTTGCACTTTTTCACTTCTTGGATAATTGGAGGCAAAACTTTCAAACTGGTATCCTGCTAAATAGTATTGTTTGGTTTTATAGTATGCTTGAGAATACATATAGAACATCTTCTCTGCTTGAGGTTTCCCTCTGTATGCTGGTGCTATTTGTTCAAAAAGTCGAATTGCTTTACTGTATTTCCCTGCATCATAAAGTTTTTCAGCCAACTCATACTTAACAGCAACATCTTCCGATTTTAAGGCTTTTTGATATTCTCCGCAAGAACCTAAAGCTAGCGTTAGTAGTAACAATGCGACTATTTTCTTCATTTATTTTACTTTTATTACAATTTAGCACCAAATAGTTATAAATCCAACTTAACTTTGGGTGGCAAATTTAGTTATTAATTTAGCGACTACAAAATATATTTTTATTTAAAAAAAAGCTTACTTTTTGAGCGTATTTTTCTAAAAATTTTTAACAAAATGTTGGATTCTTTCAGAAAGTGCTTCATCAACTGGAACTAATGGCAAACGGACTACATTTTCTGCCAATTTAAGCGTTTTGAATATTTCTTTTATTCCAGCAGGGTTTCCTTGTTCAAAAATCATGTCAATACTATCGGCAATTTTATATTGGATTTCGAAAGCGGCGTCTACTTTTTTATTCAATCCAAGGCGAATCATTTCTGAAAACTCTTTTGGAAAACCTTGACCAATTACTGAAATTACCCCTGCTCCACCGGCCAAAACCATTGGCAAAGCTATCATGTCGTCGCCCGAAATAACCAAGAAATCTTTTGGTTTGTGCTGAATTATTTTCATGGCTTGCACTAAATCACCAGCAGCTTCTTTGATTCCAACAATATTAGAGAAGTCATTTGCCAAGCGAAGAACCGTTGATGGTAACATGTTGCTTGACGTTCTTCCTGGTACATTGTACAAAACTACTGGGATTGGAGATGCCTCTGCGATTGCTTTAAAATGCTGATAAATTCCTTCTTGAGTCGGTTTATTATAATATGGAGAAACGGAAAGAATAGCATCAAAAGCAGAGAAATCTCTTGTTTTCAATTCGTTTACCACTTGTAAAGTATTGTTTCCTCCTACACCAAGAATCAAAGGAAGTCTCCCATTGTTGACTTCAACCACTGTATTGATGACTAGTTCTTTTTCTTCTGCACTTAGGGTTGCATTTTCTGCAGTTGTCCCCATTACCACCAGATATTCTATTCCATTTTCTATAGAGAAATTCACTATATTTTTCAACGCCTCGGTATCAACTGAAAAATCTGATTTAAAAGGTGTTACTAATGCAACTCCCGTGCCTATTAATGCTTGCATAACGGTATTAAATTTTATTAAATAAATGTAAAATTCGAACAAATTCTTGAACGAATTGCTTGTAATTTTGTGTCACAGTATCAATTAGTACGTGATTCAAACGTTTATCAACACTAAAGAATCCAACTTTAAAACTTGCTTTAGATTGGTACGTTATCCATTGTAAGAAACTGTTATTTGTATCATAATAACTCACTAATATATCGAAAGGATTTTGAATAAAATCTAAGACCGAAGTTTCTTGGATTTGAAAACTCCAATTGATGTGTTCCCAACTAAAAACCGGATAGTTATTGACTTGACTCTTCTTCCCATTTGCATTGAACGCGATAATTGCAATGTTCTTTTCCAAAAAATCAGCTTTAACCAATGCTTCTTTTAGTGCTAGTGTCTGAAAAAAAGCAGTTTCATCTACGAGAATCCCTACTGTTTGAACCTTATTATCAGATGTTAAAACACCAACATTTGATAGGTAGTTTTTTAATTTCTTTTTTAAGAAATAATCTTTAAAATAATTCAAAAACATACTACTTTTACTGAGGTTCAAAATTAATTAATTAAGTCGCATTACAAATGGTAAATTTAAAAAAGTATAATGGTGTTTTAAAACTTTTTGTTATATTCTTAACATTTTTTTTAATTCTTTCATGTGCTTCCACTCCGTATTCCGTTACAAAAATCGAAGGGAAACGTCTTCCAATAACTGACAAATACACTAGTACACCTAGCATCGAACAGTATATTGCACCTTATAGAGAAAAAATTGCTACCGATTTAAATTCGGTTATTGCCTATTGTCCAGAAACTATAGACAAAAGCACTGGAAAATGGCAGTCTACCTTAGGCAACTTAATGGCAGATGCTTGTGTAGCTCGAGGCAATACCATTTTGTATGCTCGCGAAAAAAAGAAGATAGATATTTGCATTTTGAATCACGGTGGCATTCGTGCTGCCTTACCTAAAGGTGATGTAACGCCTCGTACTGCTTTTCAAATCATGCCTTTCGAAAATAGTCTGGTAGTCATTGCCATGAACGGAGAAACAGTAATGGATATGATTCGTTATTTTATCAAAACACAAAAAGCACAACCGCTATCTGGTTTGACTTTTACTATTGATAAAAACAACCAACCAAAAGACATCAAAATACAAGGAACCCCAATCGAAATCTCAAAAGTATATAATGTTGCCACCAATGATTACTTGGCTAACGGAGGAGATGACATGACTTTTTTCCAAAAAGGAATCCAAACGTATGACTTGAATTATAAATTACGCAATGTGCTTATTGATTATTTCAAGGAAATCAAAACCATTCCCGTGCTAACAGAAGTTCGAGTTGCAGTAGAATAAATTTTAAACCAAAAATCCTTTACGACGTAAAAAAATATCAAATGAAAAGAAGAGATTTTATTCAAAAAACCGCTGCTAGTTCTGCCTTATTAGCATTACCAAGTTTGCCTCTAATGAGTTTTACAAAGCCAGAAATAAAAAAAATAACTATCCTACATACGAATGACGTTCACAGTCACATCGACCCTTTTCCTGCAGATGACCCTAGAAATGCGAATATGGGAGGTGTATCAAGAAGAGCTGCTTTAATCGAATCGATTCGAAAAGAAAATCCAAACGTTTTGTTATTAGATTCGGGAGATGTATTCCAAGGAACGCCTTATTTTAACTACTATGGAGGAGAATTAGAGTTGAAATTAATGAGTATGATGCATTATGACTTAGCTACTTTAGGCAATCATGATTTTGACAACGGTATCGAGGGCTTTTATTCCCAATTGCCCAATGCCAATTTTGATTTTGTTTCAGCCAATTATGATTTCAAGAATACAGTTTTAGATACCCATATCAAACCTTACAAACTATTCAAAAAAGACGGAATCAAAATTGGAGTTTTCGGACTAGGAATTGAACTACAAGGATTGGTCGACAAAAAAAACTACAAAGAAACAGTTTACCGTGACCCCATAGAAATTGCTCAGGATATGAGTCGCATTCTAAAAAAAGAAGAGCAATGCGACTTGGTAATTTGCTTATCGCACCTCGGGTATGACTACAAGAAAAGTGACGAAAACAAAATTTCGGATTTGAAATTGGCCCAAAAAACACAAGACATTGATTTGATTATTGGTGGCCACACCCACACTTTTTTAGACAAACCTACCGTAGTAAAAAACGCTGCAGGCCAAGAAGTTTTGGTTAACCAAGTTGGTTGCTACGGCATTCACCTTGGAAGAATCGATTTTTATTTTGACAATAACAAACAAAATATCGCCAAAGGGAAAGCTATTGTGGTATAATAACTTGTTACTATAAAATACAAAAACACCTTTTAAACCAATAAAAGGTGTTTTTTTTTATGATTAGGAGCGGGCATCACCTGCATTTCAACAACAGTTATCCTGCTCATTGCTTAATCTGAGTTCCAGAGAATTTATGCTTCAAGCATATTGATAAAATCTTGTTCAGATACAATAGTAACTCCCAATTTAGTAGCTTTTTCTAATTTAGAAGGTCCCATGTTATCTCCCGCTACCACATAATCCGTTTTGGATGAAATCGAACTTCCTACTTTACCGCCATTATCTTCAATCGCCTTCTTTAAATCATCTCTAGAAAATTGCTCAAAAACACCTGAGACCACAAAGGTTTTACCCAAAAACTTGGTCGTAGCATTAGGATTTACTTTTTCAACTATTTCCAATTGAACACCGCGCAATCTTAATCGTTCAACAATTGCTCTATTTTCCTCATTTTCAAAAAATTCGATTACACTTTTGGCAATGCGTTCTCCAATTTCATCCACCAAAATCAAATCCTCAAGCGTAGCCTTTTCTAGAGCAGTGATGGATTTATAATGCTTTGCTAATTTTTTAGCCACCGTTTCACCAACAAAGCGAATACCCAAGGCAAACAAAACACTTTCAAAAGGAATTTCCTTTGATTTGGCTACTCCATTCACTAAATTTTCTGCAGATTTCTGTGCCATTCGTTCCAACGGCAACACTTGCTCCACAGTCAAATCATATAAATCGGCATAGTTATGTACCAAACCGTTATTGTACAACAAAGCTACGGTTTCACCTCCTAAACCTTCAATATCCATTGCCTTACGAGAAATAAAATGCTGAATTCTACCAATGATTTGAGGGGGACAACCATAAAAATTTGGACAGTAGTGATTCGCTTCGCCTTCTGAACGTACCAAAGCTGTTTGGCATTCAGGACAATTTGTAATATAGTGCGTTACTTCAGAATATTCAGGACGCTTTTCGAAGTCAACAGCAATGATTTTTGGAATTATCTCTCCCCCTTTTTCTACAAAAACCGTGTCTCCAATTCGGATATCCAATTTTCCTATCTGGTCGGCGTTATGCAAGGAAGCGCGTTTGACTACAGTTCCGGCTAATTGTACAGGCTCCAAATTCGCAACTGGTGTAATGGCACCTGTACGTCCTACCTGATACGAAATTGAATTTAATTTGGTACTAACTTGTTCTGATTTGAATTTATAAGCTATGGCCCAACGAGGAGATTTAGCAGTATACCCTAACTCCTCTTGATACGACAAAGCATTTACTTTGATTACTACCCCATCCGTTTCGTAAGGAAGCTCGTGACGGTTCACATCCCAATAGGCAATAAACTCAAAAACTTCGTCTAGGTTTTTGGCTAATTTTGCTTCTTTTGGCGCTTTAAATCCCCAGTCTCTGGCCGCTTGTAGCCCTTCAAACTGTGATTGAAAAGGCAAATTGTTTCCAACTAATGAATAAAGTAAGCAATCCAATGGACGTTTGGCAACTTCTGCGCTGTCTTGTAATTTTAAACTTCCAGAAGCGGTATTTCTGGGGTTAGCATAAGGAGTCTCGCCAATTTCAATCAATTCCTGGTTCATTTTTTCAAAACCAGCGAAAGGCAAGATGATTTCACCGCGAATAGCAAAATGAGCAGGATAATTCCCTTTCAATTGCAAAGGAATTGATTTGATAGTTTTGATATTGTTCGTCACATCATCACCCTGAACCCCATCACCACGAGTGACAGCGCGAGACAATTGACCGTTTTCATAGGTGATGCTAATGGAAGCGCCATCGTATTTTAATTCACAAGTATATTCAATAGGAACATTACCCAACACCTTTTGAATTCGGGTTTCCCAGTCCACTACATCTTCTTTAGAATATGAATTATCCAAAGAATACATACGATAATCATGAACAACTGTTTGGAAGTTTTTTGTAATTGCACCCCCAACTCTTTGCGTTGGAGAATTAGCATCGAAAAATTCGGGATGTGCCGCTTCTAAGGCTTGCAGTTCTTTTAATTTTTGGTCAAACTCGAAATCCGAAATTTGAGGTTGGTCCAACACGTAATAGTTGTAATTGTGTTGGTCTAATTCGGAACGCAACTGCTGAATCGTATCTTGAATATTCATGAAATAAAAATGGCTATTTTAGTTTTTCAAATAAGGTACTAAAATAGCCAATTTATACTTTATAAAATAGCTTTACGATTCTATAATTGTATTAATTTGATTGAACAATTGACCATCGCTAAGAAAAGCCCCTTGTTGTATCAACTGAAACAAGGAATAATTTCGTTCCTCGGTAAATACTTTTTTACCCACTTTCATTTCAATTGTTTCTGTAAACATGTTATCAGAAAGCCATTGTAACCCTTCTTTGGTCAAAAAGTCAACTTCTGGCACTAGCGATTTCAATACAATTGATTTTACTTCCGTATCAAAGCATTGAAATAGAAAAATATGATTTTTTGAAAAATGCTCTAAATACTGCGCTTTCGTCAGCACGCCTTCCCAGATTAAATCTGAAAAAACATCCAATTCTTGTTCAGCTACTTCTGGTTTTTCTTTTTTAATGGTATCCCATTCTGCTTTATCAATAGATTGAGTTGCCAAAAAAGTAGTAAACTCTTGGTGTAACTCTTCGAACTGTTCTTTTGTAAGTCTTGTGTATTTCATTTTATTATGATTTAGCCTAAAACACTTTTAATTAGCATCCGTCTATAAAATAAAAAAAATCCCGATTCCGTTAATAAAACGTATCGGGATTTTACAATTTTAAATCTGAAATTATGCTTTCTCAGGTACGATTTCGTAAGGAATTTCAACAATTACATCTCTGTGTAAACGGATAGATGCACTGTATTTTCCGATACGTTTTACGATACCGCTAGTGATGAATTTACGGTCAATTTCTTGACCTGCGTTAGCTAAAGCAGCAGCAATGTCAATGTTTGTGATAGAACCGAATAATTTTTCACCACCTGCTTTTGCAGCGATTTTAATCTCTAATGCTTTCAATGCTTCAGCAGTAGCTTTAGCATCAGCAACGATTTTAGCCTCTTTGTGAGCTCTTTGTTTTAGGTTTTCAGCCAATACTTTCTTTGCAGAAGCAGTTGCCAAGTGAGCAAATCCTTGAGGAATCAAGTAATTACGTCCGTAACCATTTTTTACTGTTACGATATCATCTTTAAAACCTAAGTTTTGTACGTCTTTATTTAAAATAAGTTCCATGTTGTTGTCCTTATATTGCAGAAGTTAGGTTTCATTTTACCGAAAACCAACAACTATTAATTAATTATTATTTTAGTAAATCAGCCACATATGGCATTAAAGCTAAGTGACGTGCTCTTTTCACAGCTACAGACACTTTTCTTTGGTATTTCAAAGAAGTACCAGTTAAACGACGAGGTAAAATTTTACCTTGCTCGTTTACAAATTTCAATAAGAAATCAGCATCTTTATAGTCTACATATTTGATACCTGATTTTTTGAAACGACAATACTTTTTAGTTTTGTTGATTTCTATGTTCAAAGGCGTTAGATATCTGATATCTCCGTCTTTTTTTCCTGAAGCAGATTGTTGTAATGTTGCCATGATAATTAAGCTTTAGTAGATTTAAGTTTTGCTCTTCTTCTTTCAGCCCAAGAAATAGCATGTTTGTCTAGAGCAACAGTTAAGAAACGCATAACACGCTCGTCACGTCTAAATTCAGTTTCGAATGGAAGTAAAACTTCACCAGCTACTTTGTACTCGAATAAATGGTAAAAACCACTTTTTTTGTTTTGAATTTCGTAAGCCATTTTTTTAAGACCCCAATCTTCTTTCGATACCATTTCAGCTCCTCTACTAGTAAGAAATTCTTCAAATTTGCTTACTGTTTCCTTCACCTGAACCTCAGATAAAACGGGATTTAAAATGAAAACAGTTTCATAATGATTCATAAATAATATATTTATTTGTTAAATTGGGTGCAAAAGTAGTTTTTTTATTTGAATACACAAATGAATATTTGAAATAATCGACAAAGTGCAAAATTTATGTTTGCAAATTTGCTTTGCACCTCAAAAAAAAATATATTTACCTGACCAAATTTAAAAAGCTTAATTATGAAACTAAACTGTGTTGTTGTTGATGATAGCTCCATCCAACGAATGATCATAGCTAAATTAGTTAATAATCATCAACACTTGCACTTGATAGGCGATTTTTCTAATGCAATTGAAGCTAAAAACTGTATGTCCATCCACTCGGTTGATTTGATTTTTCTTGACATTGAAATGCCTGTTATCAGTGGATTTGACTTTTTGGACGGACTAAAAACTAAACCCCAAATCATTTTCATTACTTCAAAAGCAGAATATGCTATGAAGGCATTTGACTATGATGCAACTGACTATTTACAAAAACCCATAGCTTTAGAACGGTTTAATGCTTCTGTAAAAAGAGCCATAGACTTGCATTTGCTTAGAACCGACAACAAAGAAGAAGAAGGGGAACACATTTTTATTAAAAGCAATTTAAAAAAACTGAAAATTTTCACTTCAAAGATTAAATGGATAGAAGCCTACGGTGACTACGTTAGAGTTGTTACTGAAGATGATAGTAATTTAGTGCTTTCTACTATGAAATCTTTTGAAAATGACTTGAGCAAAGAAAAGTTCATACGTGTTCACAAATCCTACATCGTTAATATTGACAAAATTGACCGTTTCAACAGCAAATTTGCTGAAATCGGAGTTACTAAAATCCCTTTAAGTCGAAATAAAAAAGAAGACTTGATTAAAGCCCTTTCCATTTCATAAAGGCATTGCTCCTAATAGAAATCTACATTTACCCCTACTTTTATCGCTCTATAATTTGCTACTGCTTCAAAACTATTGATTACCTTTTGCAACCTAGCTTTCGTACTACCAATGGGTTGATTCTGGGGGATTTTTACCATAATGGTCCTGATGTACTCGTTTCTGATTCTGTTTATAGCAGGCTCTTCTGGACCTAAAACCGGCATATCTAGCGCTTGACTCATTACTTGATACAACCACACTGCTCCTTCCTTTAGTTTTTCAAAATCTCGATGTTTGAGCGTAATTTTTATCAATCTAAAGTAAGGAGGGTATTTATAAATTTGTCTGTCATACAACTGTTCCTTAAACATTCCTTCGTAATCATTTTGTGTTACTTGCTGAATGGTATTATGCAAAGGATTGTACGTTTGTATTATCACTTTTCCCTGCTTTTCAGAACGTCCCGCTCTCCCAGCTACTTGAGTCATCAATTGAAAACTACGCTCAAACGCCCTAAAATCGGGATGGTACAACATGGTATCCGCATTCATGATTCCCACCAAGCTTACATTGGCAAAATCCAATCCTTTGGCTAGCATTTGTGTACCCACCAAAATATCAATTTCTTGATTTTTGAAACCATCAATGATTTTTTCGAAACCGTATTTTCCTCTTGTAGTGTCTTGGTCCATTCTACCACATTTGGCATTAGGAAACAAATTCAATAGCTCTAGTTCTATTTGTTCGGTTCCAAAGCCCTTGGTTGTTAAATCAATACTGGAACAAGCGTGGCAATTGGAAGGTTTGCCCATTGCATATCCACAATAATGACAACGCAATTGGCTTTTGAATTTGTGATAGGTCAAACTCACATCACACTGAGGGCATTGTGGAATATGACCACAAGTCATGCACTCAATTACAGGAGCAAATCCTCTCCTATTTTGAAACAAAATCACTTGTTCCCCTAAAGATAAAGCTGTAGCTATTTCATTAATTAAAGTATCGCTAAAATGTCCTTTCATTTGCTTGCGCAAATATTTATCTTTAATGTCCACCAGTTCAATTACAGGCATTTGTACTTTCCCAAACCTTTCTTTGAGTGTCACCAAACCGTATTTGGCTGATTGCGCATTATAATAGGTCTCTAAACTTGGTGTAGCTGACCCCAAAAGCACTTTAGCTTTATGAAAATTAGCCAAAACAATGGCTGCATCACGAGCATGAAAACGTGGCGCAGGGTCCATTTGTTTGAAGGTTTGCTCGTGTTCTTCATCAATAACAATAGCTCCTAAGTCCTGAAAAGAAAGAAACAACGCCGAACGAGCTCCAATAACAATTTGGGCCTTTTCAGCATTTTGCAATACTTGATGCCAAACTTCTACTCGCTCATTGTTGTTGAATTTTGAATGAAAAACAGCCACTTTATCACCAAAATGCAATCGCAATCGACTTAGCAATTGCGTCGTTAATGCAATTTCTGGCAATAAATAGAGCACCTGCTTTCCTGTTTCCAGAAACGTTTCTATCCATTTTATATATATTTCTGTTTTTCCACTTGCAGTTACTCCATGAAGCAAGCACACCTCTCTATGTAAGAACTGCTGTTGTATGGCATCAAAGGCATTTTGTTGTGCACTACTCAACAGCAACTCCTTCTCAGTAGCCTTACCAGCATACATCACCCTGTCTTGTTGAATGTAATACTCCTCAAAAATTTCTTTATCAATTAAAGCCTTCACAACTGCTGCAGTTACTTTAGCCGTTTCAACCAATTTTTTCACTGGGATTGGCTTTTTTTCAGTAGCCTGCAATTGAAAATACTGAAGCACAATTTCTTTTTGCTTGTTGGCGTTTTTCAACTGTTCTAATAAAGCACTTAAACCCTCTTGCGAATTGTACTGCGGGTGCAAACGAACGTATCGCACTAATTTAGGTTTATAAGCCTCTGCGATTTCTTCTTGAACAATCAATACCTTTTTATCCATCAACTTTTGAATGATTGGAAAGACATTTTTCTTATTCACTATCGCTATTATATCATCGATTTTTAGCGCACTTTGTTGTTGTAATGCCTGGTAAACAAGGAATTCCTCGTCTGACAAGTCCGTTTCATTAATAACAGAAGCCGATTGAGCCGTCACTACCGTTTCGCTTTCTAAAAGTAAAGCTGAGGGTATGGCATTTCTGTATACCTCGCCAATAGCACACATATAATAGGAAGCAATCCAGAACCAATGTTGCAATTGAACAGCTGTAACCATTGGTTCATGGTCCAAAATTTGGTGGATTTCTTTAGCCTGATATAAGGTAGGTTCGTTGCGATGTAACTCTATAGCAATAGCCGTGTAGATTTTGCTTTTACCAAAAGGCACCGCCAAACGCATTCCTTTTTTTATGAAATGAAATTCGGTTTCCGAGACTTGATAGGTAAAGGTTTTAGCTAAGGCTAATGGCAAAATTACTTCAACAAAAAACATGGGATACTTGGTTTTGTCAAGCGACAATTTTTGAATGGTTACTGTATTGGGCTAGGCACCAAAAATAATAAAAAAAATACCCTTAGAACTCTATTTCAAATATAATCTGAACTTTGAGTTATAAGGGTATCTCTTAAAAGCAAAAAACTATTTTACTCTATGCCAGTATTGTGTTCTTCCAATTAAAGAAAAACCAATATAGCCTCTTACTTTTAATTTATCTTTTCCTTCTAAAGTAATAAAACATTTGTATTTCTTTCCTGTCACTGGGTCTGTAATAGTGCCTCCGTTGAATTCATCAGCGTCTTTTTGAAGCCCTTTGACAATAACCATTCCTAAAACAGGTTTGTTTTTTTCATCACCCGTACACTCAGTACATAGCTTGTCTTTTTTTTGTGGGTCAAGAATATCCACAATTTTACCATAAATCTTGCCTGACTTTTCGTAAACCTCTACAATAGATTTTGGCTTACCAGTTTCGTCATCGATGGTTTTCCATTTACCAACTACAGATTGGCTACGAACGGTTGTCACTACAGCAAAACATAAAACACTTGCTACTAGAATGATTTTTCTCATTTGTTATTTATTTCTTGGTTTTTTTATTTTTTCTAGCCCTGATGGAAGCGGCATCCTTGTTTGGTCTCTTCTTTTAGAAAGCAAGCAAGACATAGCGTACAGCAGGACATAAGCATCGCGAACTGGCGAAGCAAATAGCTCCAAAAAGAACACTCTATACTTTGTAAAAAGGGTCTTTTGGAATTTCAAATTTATTCAAAAATAAAACAGTTTGTCTTATTTATAACACAACTATATCGTTTTTTTTGATTTTATTTGGTTGCGGTGGGACTGAATAATTGCATTGAGCTCAAAACCAAGCAAGAGCAACATACAGTTAATCCAGATGTAAAACATAAGAATTAAAAGAGTACCGATAGAGCCGTACAATTCGTTGTATTTGGAAAATTTGACCACCCAAATTCCAAAGCCGTAAGAAGAAATAATGATTAAAATAGTAGTAAAAACAGAACCTACTGAAATGAATTTAGGTTTGTGTCTTTGTTTGATTCCGAAGCGCAATAAAATAGAAGTAGTAAACAAAATCATTAACGAAAGAAACAAATAACGTCCGAGTTGAATTAACGGAATATTGTCACTTAGTACATCTTGTATTTTGTTTTTTTGGATAAATACCTCAAATACAACAATAATTGCCACTGTAAAAATCAACAAAAATGATAAGAAAATTGACATTCCTATTGCTACAAGATACTGGTCAATAAAACCACGTTTCTCTATTACGTGTCTTGATTCTTCAAAGCCTCCAAGAATAGCGTTTAAACCATTGGCCATTAAAAAAATAGACAAAATAAAACCTGAGGAAAGCAATCCAGAGTGACTGTTATTCAAGATATCATCAATAATTCCAGCAATCGCATCATAGGTATTGGGTGGTACGCTTTGCTCTACAAATCGCAAAAAATCGGTTTGAAAACCTTGAATTGGGATGTATGGAATTAGATTCAAAATATAAAGAGCAAACGGAAACAAAGCCATAAAGAAACTAAACGCAATGGCTCCTGCTCTTACATTTAACTTTCCGTTTAAAACACCCAAAATATAAGAATGCAAGAAGTCATATAGTGACACTTCTTCTAACCAAAGGAGTTTTTGGCTTTGCAAGAAATGAATCAATTTACGAACCAAGCCATTCGCTTTGATTTTGTTTTTGACAATAACTTCAAAAGGAACTTTATTTGTTGGGGTCATTTGAATATCTTTTATTTATGCAATCAAATGGCTTTTAAACTCAAATCCATATTGTACACTGAATGCGTCAAGGCTCCAGAAGAGATAAAATCCACTCCACAGGCCGCATATTCGCTAATGGTTGTTTCGTTTATATTTCCTGAAGATTCGGACTGACATTTACCGTCAATCATTGCCACTGCTTTGCGAGTATCCTCGTAATTAAAGTTATCAATCAAGACTCTATAAATACCGTCAGACTTTAAAATTTCTTCTATTTCGGCTAAATCTCTAGCTTCTACAATGATTTTTAAGTCTAAGTTGTTTTCCTTTAAATAGGCTTTTGTTTTGTCGATAGCTTTTGTGATGCCTCCAGCAAAATCGATATGATTGTCTTTGAGCATAATCATATCATATAAAGCAAATCGATGGTTCACTCCTCCCCCAATGGTTACTGCCCATTTTTCGGCAGCACGAAAACCAGGAGTAGTTTTACGAGTATCTAATATTTGAGTTTTCGTACCTGCTAATAAACGAACATAACTGTTGGTTTTCGTTGCAATGGCTGACATACGTTGCATCGTATTCAACACCAAACGCTCTGATTTTAATATCGATTGTGAACTACCCGATACGTGAAAAACCACATCACCATAGCGTACAGGCGTTCCGTCTTTTATAAAGGTCTCTATTTGCAAGGAAGGGTCAACATAATGAAAAATCATTTCAGCCAAGGCTACACCCGCGATTATCCCATCTTCTTTTACTAGCAATTTTGCTTTTCCTGTGGCCGATGCTGGAATACAAGCTAAGGAACTGTAATCCCCTGGGCCAACATCTTCACGAATACCATTGGCAATAAACAATTGTAACTCTTGTTGAAACTGTGCTTCTGAAATCATTCTCTTATTTTTTTTGTGGTGCTAAATTAATCAAAAACGATGGCAAAAGCTAGTCTAAAAACCAAAATAAACTATCAAAATTCCCCGAAAAAAAACCAGCAAAAACAAGGGTTTTCATTAGGATTACAACTTTTTTTAAATCCTTCATTTTCACTATTTTCCGAATTACCGTTTTCATTCAAACAAATTAAAACAATAAATTTTTATTGTTTATCAATAAATTTTTATTATTTTTGAATCAATAAACCCAAAAAACAAACTTTTATGGAAATCAGAATTAGCACCGAACAGCTACTCAAAATCCTATTTTATGTAGCCCTTTTTCTTTTTGTTGGCATTTGCATTGAGTCGGGAATGTACATTTTTAATGGCATTTACACCTTCACTATCAATTCGTACAATGCCAATTTTTTGAGTCTAAAAGCACTCTATCAATTTGACCCTGGGCATTATGGTGTCGTGATGCTGCTTTTAAGCATCGTTACCACCTTAAAAGCTGTACTCTTTTTTGTTATCGTAAAACTATTGCACGATAAAAACCTGAACCTTTACCAGCCCTTTAGTACAAAAATGTATCATTTTCTCTTAACCTTAAGCGGGTTAAGTGTAGTAATTGCCTTTTTCTCTAATTACGGCCTCAACTACTTGAAGTGGTTGCAAGAAAAACCCATACCCCTTCCTGACTTGAGTACATTCGCAGTAGGCGGAGGCGATGTTTGGTTTTTTATGGGCATCATCTTATTTCTGATAGCAAAAATCTTCAAAAGAGGTATCGAAATCCAGTCCGATAACGAATTAACCATATAATTATGCCTATAGTAGTCAACCTAGATGTAATGATGGCCAAAAGAAAAATGTCCCTCAACGAGCTTTCCGAAAAAGTAGATTTAACGCTCTCCAATCTTTCGATTTTAAAAACAGGCAAGGCAAAAGCCATTCGTTTCAGCACCCTCGAAGCACTCTGCAAAGCCTTAGATTGCGAGCCAGGCGATTTACTTGAATACAAAAAATAAATAAGTTGAAAGAAATACAAAAAAAACAAAAAAATTAACCACATAGAAAAATCATAGACAAACGTTAAGTAAGTAAAGAAACCAATAGAAATAGCACTATTTCACACATAGAATAGCTATGTGAATAGTAAAACGTCTATTTGTCCTTTTAACAAGCCACATATTCTATGCTTCTCCTATGTGGTAAAAAATAACAGCAAAAAGAAGCTTAAAAAAACTAACCGTTCTCAAACCATCACAAAACCTCGACTTATATATTCAACAAGTCGAGGTTTTCAATTTTGTAGGAGCACCAACAAAAGGCTTATTGGTTAGAATGGTTCTTGCTATCCGCTGTATCTTTGTCTTTTTAAAGAAAAAAGACAAAGGATGCCGCTGCTATCAAGGCTAAGGAGCAGCATTGTTGCTTTTTTGGTTTTATTTCCAAACAACAACAACAACAACAACAACAACAACAACAACAACAACAACAACAACAACAACAAC
>NZ_JBPTTO010000018.1:0-25725 GCF_051547145.1 Flavobacterium sp. RSSB_23
ATGTTCACAAAGAAGCGAATTGTTTTTCTTATAGCCCTGATCGCAGCGGCATCCTTTTGGGGCGGGGTTCGCCCCAAAAGATATAGCGGAGAGCAGGAACCCTTGTTTGCTGAAAATACCTACTGTTTCGCTCCTACTTATTTTTTTGCTTTTGCCATAAATTCTTCTGCTTTTTCGACCATATTGTAGCTGCCACAAAAGAAGGGTACGCGTTGGTGCAACTCTGTAGGTTGAATTTCCATAATGCGACCAAAACCATCCGAGGCTTTGGCACCAGCTTGTTCAGCAAGGAAAGCCATAGGATTGCATTCGTACAACAAACGCAATTTTCCGTTGGGAGCTTTGGAACTGGTAGGGTACAAATAAATCCCACCTTTGATCATGTTACGATGAAAATCGGACACCAAACTTCCGATGTAGCGCGAAGTGTAGGGACGATCGCCTTCTTCGAGCTGGCAATATTTGATATAATCTTTGACTCCTTGTGGGAAATGCACATAATTCCCTTCGTTGATGGAATAAATGGTTCCATCTTTTGGATATTGCATATTAGGGTGCGACAGATAGAATGTACCGATTGCTGGGTTTAGTGTAAAGCCGTTTACTCCGTGACCCGTAGTGTACACCAACATTGTCGAGGTACCATAAATTACATAACCTGCCGCCACTTGGTTGATACCTGGTTGCAAGAAATCCTCAATAGTTACTGGAGTCCCAATTGGAGTAACGCGACGATACACGGAGAAAATAGTTCCTACCGATACGTTTACATCAATATTAGAAGACCCATCAAGAGGGTCCATCAACACGACATATTTGTTGTTGTGACTGCTGTCCGAACCTTCGACGGTGATGAAATCGTCGTTTTCTTCGGAGGCGATACCGCATACTATCTCACGATTGATTAAGGTTTGAATAAATACTTCGTTGGCATAGACGTCTAATTTTTGTTGGTCTTCGCCTTGAATGTTTTGTTCTCCAGCAGCTCCAATAATATCGACAAGACCGGCTTTGTTCACTTTGTAGTTTACAACTTTGGCCGCCAAGCGAATGGAGTTGATGATTCGGGATAACTCTCCCGAGGAATACTGAAATTGGTTTTGTTTTTCGATGATAAATTCACCTAAGGTTTTGTTGCGTTCTTCCATTACGAAATCGTTGTAGTTAGTTTGAAGTCACAAATATCGTTTTTTTTGTGAAAATGAATTGATAATTATTTAGATAGTTTAGCACTATTGTATCTTTGCAATAAAAATGACAAAAAAATTGTATTTTTATCTGTTTTTTTAGTCAATTTAGAACCTAAATATCAAAAAAGATGATAATACGAAAAGGGACCGCTACGGATATGAAGGGGGTTTTGGCACTCATCAAAGAACTTGCTATCTTTGAAAAAGAGCCTGAAGCTGTTGTAATTACCGAAGAGGATTTGATAAGAGACGGTTTTGGTGAAAATCCTTTGTTCTCTGTATTTGTAGCCGAGAAAGAACAAGAGATTGTTGGGATTGCTTTATATTATTACCGCTATTCTACTTGGAAAGGAAAAACCATACATTTAGAAGATTTGGTAGTCAAAGAAAGTATGCGTGGAACTGGTCTTGGTTCTGCCTTATACTCCGCCATAATTGAACAAGGTAAAATTGATGGTGTGAGAAGAATTGAATGGAATGTATTGGATTGGAACACGCCAGCCATCAATTTCTATGAGAATTCGGGAGCCAAAGTATTGGACGATTGGAGAGTAGTGCAAATGGATCAGAACGGAATTGATGCATTTTTAGAAAAAAGTAAATAACATTAAAGCAAGTCTTTTGGCTCAAATACACAAAAGCAAGAGATTGTTTTACAATTTAAGTTGATACAATGAGAGTATTTAAATTTGGAGGTGCATCTGTAAAAGATGCCGAAGGAATAAAAAATGTACACCACGTATTGAAAACCGTTGGGTATGAAGATGTATTATTAGTGGTTTCTGCAATGGGAAAAACCACCAATGCTTTAGAAGAAGTCATCAAGAACTATTTTGATAAATCACCTGAATTGAATTCTTCAGTACAAGAAGTAAAAAAGTACCATAACCAAATTGTTTTGGATTTGTTCGAAGATGAAAGTCATCCCGTTTTTGAAGCGGTAAATGCACAATTTTCAGACTTAGAATATTTCTTAGCACACAACAAATCGCCAAATTACAATTTTGTCTACGACCAAATCGTGAGTTTTGGAGAATTGATTTCGACTACTATTTTGAGTCATTTTATGAGCTTTATGGGGATTGAGACGCAATGGGTAGATGTACGCAATTTGGTAAAAACCAACTCCAACTATCGCGATGCCGAAGTAGATTGGGATCAAACTAAAAAGAACATTACCAAAACCATTAAATCAAAAAGCCTAAATATCACTCAAGGATTTTTGGGATCGGATGAGAATAACTTTACGACCACTTTAGGAAGAGAAGGGTCGGATTATACTGCGGCTATTTTTGCGTATTGCTTGAATGCAGAAAGCGTAACGATTTGGAAAGACGTTCCTGGCGTAATGAATGCCGACCCAAGGTATTTTGAAAATGCAAGTTTGTTGAATCAGATTTCGTATCGAGAAGCGATTGAATTAGCTTTTTACGGCGCAACGGTAATTCACCCAAAAACCCTACAACCCTTACAAAAAAAGGAAATTCCTTTGTTCGTAAAATCATTTGTAAACCCATTACTAAAAGGAACTGCTGTGGCAAAAGGTCCTGACTTGGAGCCTAAAATGCCTTGTTTTATCGTAAAACGCAATCAGTTGATGATTTCGCTTTCGTCTATTGATTTTTCTTTCATTATGGAGGAAAACATTAGTGAAATCTTTGCTTTATTCCATAAATATAAAATCAAAGTGAATTTGATTCAAAACTCAGCGATTAGTTTCTCGGTTTGCGTAGAAGATAAATTTGGCAATTTTGGGGAATTGAATGCTAAACTCTCTAAGAAATTCAAAGTAGAGTTTAACGAGGATGTGACTTTGTACACCATTCGCCATTTTAACGACCAAGCCGCTAAATTGGTAGAAGAAAATAAGATTGTACTACTCAAACAAGTCAGTCGTGAAACGATGCAAATCATCACCAAAGAGACTTTATAAAAACAAAAAAGACCATTTTGAAATTGTTTTAAAATGGTCTTTTTTTATTGAAAACATTAATTGATGGATTACAAATGAAGTTGTAATAACTTTTCAATATCTGGACTTGAAGGTCTAGGCGCGTCTTTGTGAAGTATTTTACCATCTTTCCCAAACAAAACATAACGAGGTATCGAATAAATCTTAATCTCTTTCATTAATTGGTCTTCTTCTAATTTTGTTAGCAAAAAACTATTGTCTTTATTTAAAATTTTGGGATACTGAAGCATTGCTTTTTCCCAAGCTGCTGCACTTTCATCAGTAGAAACAAATACAAAAGCTACATTAGGAAACTTATCCATCAAAGCTTTTTCGGCAGGGAATTCTGCTCTGCACGGCTTACACCACGATGCCCAAAAATCGACCAAAACCAATTGCCCTTTGTACTTATCAATTTTACTTTGCAACACAAATGGCGTGTTCTTAGGTTGTAAATCTAAATTGATAGCATCAAGATATTCTTGGTCTTTACAATGCTTTCGAAATAAATCAATAGAGGATTGCTCTACTTTAGTTATCGATTTTGGGGCATTTAAGGCAAAATTCAAACCCTGAAACAAGAAATAATCTTTGACTTTTTGACTTTGAAATGTGGTTACTACGAATGTTAATTCCTCAAATAAAGTAGCTTTTTTTGCTGATTTAGATAAAGTTTTGTCGATATACCTGTCTACTAATGACCGATACTCATCCACCACAAAAAGGGAATCCGCTCCTTTAAAACTCTCTTCTATTGCTAAAATTGTAGCTGGAGCAACTTTAGCGTTTTCAAGCTCATTCGTTTTAATCAAAGACCAATACATCATTTTAAAATACGAATAAAATTCTTTAGAAATTTTTCCAGATTTAAAATTACTTTCTAAGAATTCTTGTTCTTTTTGATACGTTGGGTCAAAATTTTTCAACACCTTATGTATGGAACGAATTCTTTTTAGTTCATTATAATCAGAGAAACTTTCTGCTCTTCCATACTTTTCAAAACTCTCATTCACATATTGGGATTCGGTTGCTCTGTACTTGTTGGTCTTACAGGAATATTCGATTAACCCTTTTTTATTAAAATCAAATTCAATCACTTCATTAGGCAAAGCAAAAATGGGTATTGGCTTTTTGTAATGCGTACATTTAATCACTGCTGGCTGATTGAGCTTAAACACCAATTCCCGTTCACTGGGACTGAAACCTCTTGGACCAATGACAAACTTTTCGGAGTAACCAACAAAAGAAATACCATCGTCATTATCACCAATGAATTTTAAAACGATGTTTTGAGAAAAACATAGGGAAGTAAGAAACAACAAGCAGAGCGTAATTTTGAATGCTTTCATAAATTTAGGATGGGTTGGTTAACTGTAATTTCCAACGTAGAATACTATAATTTATTGCTATAAAAGAAAGGATAAACTTATTAATTAAAAATCTAACTCCTCAAAATCTTCTCCATAGCTTTTCCTTTGGCTAGTTCGTCGACCAATTTATCTAGATAGCGAATTTTTTGCATCAAAGGATGTTCGATGTCTTCAACGCGATAGCCACAAATCACTCCAGTAATTTTGTCAGCATTGGGATGCAATTGAGGTGCTTGGTCGAAAAAAGTTTCAAAATCTACTTTTGTTTCCATTTGATACTGCAAGGCTTGTTGAGTATAACCAGTTAGCCAACAAATAATGGCGTCAAGTTCTTCTTGGGTGCGATTTTTTTTGAGGACTTTGGCTAAATAATGAGGATAAACACTCGCAAAAGTCATTGCAAAAACGCGTTCATAATTTTTAGGATGTGCCATATTATAGTATTTTATATAGCAGAAAAAAAGTCAAATTAGTCATACAATGCAGCAGTATTCCCCATACAAAGCCTTGTTTCAATCTCAAATTAGTTGCAAAATAACCAATCAATATTTGTGGTAGAACAAAGAATGGATAGATTAATAGCAAAGAATAATATATCTTTTCTAAGTTATCAATATGCATCAGACCAAATGCTATTATTGAAACTATCGTTAGGCTTCTTTGTAAACGAATTGAAAACTTGAAGTTGTCAATTACAAAAAAATACAGCACTACAACAACCGAAAGTGAAATTCCAACCTTTACCCAAGTAGAAAGTAAAAACAAGGCTTCACTATTAACCCGAATTCCTAATGCCAACAGCAACATAAAAAATACACTCAGGCAAATTTCCTTTTTCTTGAAATTCAAAAAAAGACGAAATAAAATCTCTTCGATAATTGGTATTATTATAACAACAAACCAAAAAGAAATAGTAGCAATCCTGTCACTAGATTTTCCTATTGCCTCCATTATAGAGGGAAATCCCAATATGTCGGTAACTAAGTAGTCTAGTGGTCTTAGCAAAAAAATAGCGCTTAGTATGATTCCTAAATACATATAGCAATAAGACAACAAAAGGTTTTTGATTTTTGCCTTCCAATCGTAAGACGGGTGAGTTTCTTCAGAAGGATTAAAAACAGTAAATAAATTGAAAAACATAAAATGGTTTTGAGTACGCAATTAAAGATTGATATTGTAGGATTACTACTTACTATCCTTTTCAAATATACCATTAATTCCTACAAAACCAAATTCAAAAATCGAAACAATAGTGCATTTGCAATTTCCTTTTAACTTTCTTGTCTATTCATTAATGAAATTCAATAGCCCTATTATATTAAAAAATCCGTACTCCTTTCGATAGCATTTGGCTAAAAAAATCAATCCAATTTTTAGGATGTGCCATAATTTTAAGTAGATAAATATAATAACTAGCCAATTGGCTCCCACAATTCTACTTTATTCCCTTCCGAATCTAAAATGTGAACAAATTTACCATAATCATAAGTTTCAATTGCATCCAAAATTGTCACTCCTTCTTTTCTTAATTCTTCTACCAATAGCACCAAGTTTTCTACTCGATAATTAATCATAAAATCTTTAGTGGAAGGTTCAAAATAGTTGGTGTCTTCTGAAAATGGTGACCACTGAGTTCTACCTTTTTTGGTGCTTTCTTCACTTTCTAGCCATTCAAATGTAGCTCCATAAGGGTTGGTAGCTAAACCAAGATGCTTTTGATACCATTCTGTTACTTTTTGTGGGTCTTTACATTTAAAGAAAACACCACCAATTCCTGTTACTCTTTTCATTTCCTTTATTTTTTAATTATTCTATCTGATTCAAAAGCAATTGTTAATTTCCTACTATTCTCAATGAAACACATTATACAAATTGAATAGCATTTGCATTCCTATAAAAATTCTAGAATTCGCTATCCATAAAAATACAAATAAAATCATCTTGATTTAAGGCACAATCCAACAACTTATTATTCCTTACCACTATTCACTATTAAATACTACTTTTGAACATTGGACGTTATCGTAGCTATGTGGAATAAAATTGTGCTTCTTGGAGTCTTCTTTTGGCTTTCTGGCGTATACGCGCAGGAAAATCAATCGTCCTATCGCACTAAAAAAATCCGCGTTACTACCGATACCATTTGGTTAGAAAAAACAAGCATCAATCCGAGTTTCTTTAAAATTACAACCGACAAAAAGGAGACACTTGCTACCACAAACTACAGCGTGAATTTTGAAAAAGGCTATTTGCTGTTACAATCTCTTTCGACACTTACCGCCGAAGAACTAACGGTTCAGTACCTAAAGTATCCCGATTTTTTAACCAAAACCTACCAAGTCTACTCGGATAGTCTAGTGGTCAACAACGAGGCATTAAAGGGCACTTTATATCAAATGACTGATACGAATCCCAAAAAAGCAACTCCTTTTGATGGCCTCAATACCTCTGGAAGCATCACGAGAGGAGTGACAGTGGGCAACAATCAAAACGCGGTGCTCAACTCGAATTTGGACCTGCAAATAAGCGGTAAACTCTCCGATAAAGTCAGTATTAGTGCCTCGATTCAAGACAGTAATATTCCGTTACAAGACGGAGGGTATTCGCAAAAACTGGACCAGTTTGATAATATTTTTATGGAATTGTACAGCAAGGATTGGAGAGTCCGCGGAGGCGATTTGTTTTTAGAAAATCGAACGTCTCAGTTTTTGAATTTCAACAAAAAAGTACAGGGTTTGAGTACTCAATTCGATTGGGGCGACACCGAGAAACACACCAAAATCGAGGCTGCTGTTGGTTTGGTCAGAGGACAATATGCCAGAAGTGCGTTTATTGGCCAAGAAGGCAATCAAGGGCCTTATAAACTCAAAGGAAATAATCAAGAAGCCTACGTATTGATTGTTTCGGGTTCGGAACGCGTGTATGTCAATGGCAATTTGCTAAAACGAGGAGAAAACAACGATTATGTGATGGATTACAACGCGGGTGAGTTGGTCTTTACGCCTTTATTCACCATCACTTCCGAAATGCGAATTGTAGTCGAATACCAATTTACAGACCAAAACTACACCCGAATTGTTGCATATGGAGGTGGACTGCACCAAAACAAAAACTGGAGTTTTGGCAGTTATTTGTATTCCGAAAGCGACTTGAAAAACCAACCCGTACAACAAAGTTTGTCCAAAGAACAAGTTGCCATTTTACAAAATGCGGGTAATGACCCCAGCAAAATGAATGCGCCTTCGGCCTATGAAGATTCGTATTCTGAAAACAAAATTTTATATGAGAAAAAAAGTGCCAATGGCATCGAATACTTTGAATTTTCCACCAATGACCAAGCCGTTTTGTACAATGTTCGGTTCAGCAAAATAGGTCCAAATCAAGGAAATTATCTCTTGAAAAACACTGGAGCTATTGGTCGAATTTACGAATACATAGCGCCACTCAACGGGATTTTACAAGGAGAATATGAACCTACGATTCCGCTTATTGCTCCAAATAAACTACAAATCGCCACCTTTTTAGGAAGGTACAATCCAAATGAAAAAAGCAGTGCTGATTTTGAAATTGGCGTAAGCAACAACGACAAAAACCTGTTCTCTAACCTTGATGACAATCAAAATAAAGGACTAGCTGCAAAATTCAACACCAAACAACGTCTGTTTACTGGAAAATGGAATTTGGATTTCATAGGCAATTACCAATACATAGCCGAAAGTTTCAAAACCGTAGAACGCTTGTTCAACATCGAATTCAATCGGGATTGGAATTTGGGCACCACAACAGCTGGTAACCAAAGCTTCTGGACGGCTGGAATCCAAAGCGAATGGAACCCAAGCAACAAAGGAGCGCTAAAAGGCAATGCCTCTTATCAACTAGAAAAATTAGATTTTACCGATTCATTTTCTGGGCAAAAACACCGCATTATGGCGCACT
The DNA here is from genome assembly GCF_051547145.1 of Flavobacterium sp. RSSB_23. Lineage (NCBI taxonomy): Bacteria > Pseudomonadati > Bacteroidota > Flavobacteriia > Flavobacteriales > Flavobacteriaceae > Flavobacterium > Flavobacterium sp. RSSB_23. The sequence continues at coordinate 8,448 of NZ_JBPTTO010000018.1, forward strand.
TCCAGCTTCCGAATTGGCGTTTTCAAAACCAGACTAGCGTACTCAAAAACGATAATTTGTTGAGCACTTCAAATTTTGTTCGCCAACAAACCCAAGTCCGTTTTCACAAAAAGAAAAACTGGGTGGGTGCTACCTTCCGCTTAGAAGACAACCAAGAGAAAATCAAAAGCACTCAAACGTTCACTCCCATCAGTCAGCGTTTTTCAGAGATAGGAGGTTTTGCGGGTCGCGGCGATAGTACCAAAGTCTTCGTGGCTTTGGGATATTTGCAAAGAGTCAACGACAGTATTCAAAATGGAGTCTTACAACGCGTCAACCACTCGCAAACCTTAAGCTTAAAATCGAAAGTTTTTCAAACTGCCAAAAGCGATTTGTCTGTTTTTGCCAATTATCGTGTCTTGGAATACACCAATAACTCGGCACAAAAAGAACCTTCACTCAATTCGAGAGTGGTCTATAACGACCGTTTTTGGAAACAATTGGTACAAAGCACCACCGCCTATGAAACCAATTCGGGGTCGATTGCCCAACAAGAATTTACCTTTTTAGAAGTCAATGCAGGTCAAGGAGTGTACGCTTGGAACGATTACAACGGCAACGGCATCCAAGAATTACAAGAATTCGAAATCGCGCCCTATCCTGATTTGGCCAAATACATTCGCGTGTTTTTGCCCAACCAAATCTTTATCAAAACCCATCAAAATAAGTTTTCGCAATCTCTCATCATTAACCCAAACCAATGGCAAAACGAAAAAGGGTTCAAAAAAATAGCCTCCTATTTTTACAACCAAACCTCGTTCATTATGGACCGAAAAATTAAAAACGAAGGCGGTAATTTCGATTTGAATCCGTTTGGTAGCCCGAAAGACGATGTTTTGGGGCTCAACTCCGTCTTCAGAAACAGCTTGTTTTTCAATCGAGGCAAACAAAAACACTCGGTCACTTACACCTATTTGCAAAACAAATCCAAGAGTTTATTGTCCAATGGCTCACAGGAAAACAGCAATGCCTCGCACCAGTTGCAATACCAACATTTGTTTCAAAAAAGTTGGCTGCTGAACTTCTTTACCAAAACTTTGTCGACTGCCGTGTTATCCGAAAATTATGCTGAGAAAAATTTCGACATCAAAGGCTATCAAATCGCCCCAAAAATCAGCTATTTGTTTTCTAAAAACGCCAGCTGGGAATTGTTTTATGAATTTCAACACAAAGAAAACCAACTCGCACAAGCCGAAACACTGCAACAAAACCGATTGGGAACCGCCTTTAGTTATGCACGTAACGCCAAATTCACCCTCAATGGCGAACTCTCGTTTTATCAAAATCAATTCGATGGCAATGCACAATCTGCCGTGAGTTTCCAAATGCTCGAAGGCTTACAAACCGGCCAAAACCTCACTTGGCGTGTGTTATTGCAAAAAAACATCACCCAATTTCTCGACATTAATTTCAACTACCAAGGCCGCAAAAGCGAAACCAGCGCCGCCATCCACACCGGCAATGTACAGTTAAGAGCTTATTTTTAATCAGAATTGAAATAGTATTATTAAAACCGTTAGGTGAAATTCAAAATATAATAAAAAATTAACCACATAGAAACATAGATTTACTTTCAATAATTTAAGAACCTATAGAAATAGCTATATTTTTCACATAGATTGACTATGTGAATAGTAAAACGTCTATTGAGTTCTTTTTAAAAACTAAAAAATTCTATGTTTCTATGTGGTTAAAAATAATTGCAGTCTACGGTTATTATTTAGCAAAAATTAAATAGAAGGAGAGCCAACAAAAGGCTTTTTCAGCCATCAGGGATTCCTGCTATCCACTATATCTCTTGTCTTGTTGTAAGGACAAGACAAGAGGATGCCGTTCCTATCAGGACTAGAAGGAAAATTGAGGCATTCTTGCCAACAGTAACACTAAGATTTTTAGAACTTTATATCCAATTCCCAAAAATAATTAGTAGTTTTAGTATTCCATTAATTTAAAAACCTAAAACTATGAAAAGAATACTGATTGTATGTTTCTTGTTTATCGCGTCCAACACCATTTTCGCTCAAGAAACAGCCACGAAAAAGAAAACCACAAAAGCTAAAACAGAAGTGTCTGCTGCCGAAAAAGAAGCCAAACAAAAAGCAGCCAACGAAAAAAGAAAAGCAACTATAGCCGCCAAAAAAGAAGCTGAAGCCAAGGAAGCTGAAGCCAAAGCAGCCAAACAACAAGCGGCTAACGAGAAAAGAAAAGCAACCATAGCTGCCAAAAAAGCCGCTGCCGAAAAAGAAACCGCTGAAAAAGAAGCCAAAAAAGCCAAAGCTGAAAAAAGTAAAGCCGAAAAAGCAGTAACTGAAAAAACTACTAAAGCGAAAAAAACAGGCGAAGTAAAAATCAAAGAAACCACCGAAAAAGCGCCAAAAACACCAGACAAAGTAACGGGTGAATACAACGGCAAAAAAGTGTACACTGGCCCAAGAGGCGGAAGATACTACATCAACAAAAACGGGAACAAAACCTATATCGAAAACTAGTTTTTCTCCTAAATCACAGTATTTCAAAGGCTTTCTTTTTACAGAAAGCCTTTTTTCATATAAACAGTTGTTAAATTAAACTTTTGGTAATGTTGTCTAAACTTAAAAAAATAGGAGTATTGCTACCTTGCCTTCGTATAAATTCTTAATTTTGATTGCGAAATGACTTTGGATTCTAGCTCAAAAACGATACTCATCGCTCCATTAAACTGGGGCTTAGGCCACGCCACACGCTGTATTCCAATTATAAAGGCGCTGCAAGAAAACAATTTCACGCCCATCATCGCCTCTGATGGTATAGCACTCGAATTGTTGAAAAAAGAATTCCCCTATATTCAAACCCTACAACTTCCCTCCTACCAAATAGAATATGCCAAGAATGGCAAAAACTTCAAATGGAAACTCATTCAAAGTTTGCCCAGAATGCTCGAAGCCATCAGAGAGGAGAAAAAATTGGTTCAAAAATGGGTCACCAAATACGAAATAGATGGAATCATTTCAGATAATCGCTTAGGTGTGTTTAGTGCCAAAGTACCTTCTGTTTTTATTACCCATCAATTGAATGTGATGACAGGAAACACTACTTGGTTTACTAGCAAATTACATCAAATCATCATTAAAAAATACAAACAATGTTGGGTACCCGATGTAGCAGGAACACCTAACCTAACAGGCGATTTGGGCCACTTAAACGGAAAACATTTTCCAGTGCGTTACATTGGTCCCTTAAGCCGCTTGCACAAAAAGGAGAGCCCAAAACTATACGATTTGATGATTATTCTTTCGGGGCCTGAACCCCAAAGAGGCATTCTAGAAGAAAAATTAACCGAAGAAGTAAAACGCTTCAAAGGAAAAGTCGTTTTCATCAAAGGAATCATCGAAAAGACACAAGTTAAAGAAACCGTTGGCGACGTGACTTTTTATAATTTTATGAATACCCGCCAGTTAGAACAAACCTTCAACGAAAGTGAATACGTTCTTTGTCGCTCTGGCTATACCACCATTATGGATTTGGTTAAACTAGGTAAAAAAGCCTTTTTTATTCCAACCCCAGGGCAATACGAACAAGAATATTTGGCGGTAAAACTAGACCAAGAACGCATTGTTCCTTTTGCCAATCAAGAAGATTTTACAATAGAAATGCTGTCAAAAATTGCCGATTACAAAGGGCTTTCAGAAATGGATACCACAATAGATTGGGAGGAACTTTTAGCTGTTTTTCAAACAAATAAAAACAGATAAGGCATATAAGTTAAAGCAACTTGCTCGTCCTTATATGCCTTATTTAGTAATATAGATACAAAAAACTATTCTTCTCCAGGAAGGTCAAATTTTTCGTGTTTAATAATCTTTGCGTGAACCATAAAATAAACCGATTCGGCTACATTGGTACAATGCTCAGAAATACGTTCTAAATGTTTCAACACCATCACTAAATTGGTTCCAGAAACCACCACTTTCGAATTGGATTTCATTTCACTGATAATCTCATGAATGGTATCATCGGTTTTGTTTTTGATGGCTTTATTCAAAACAAAAATTTCACCAATAGTATTTTCGTCTTTAGAAGTAAAACATGCATTGGTTTTTGCCATTACCAACTCTATTTCGCGTGCCAAACCTTCAATTTCAAACTTAGCAATCAAATCGTGTTTGTCTTTAATGCTTTTCGTCTTTTTGATGATACTTATCGACAAATCACCAATGCGCTCAATCTCGTTACTAATTTGCATCGCCGACATAATGAATCGCAAATCAGAAGCAACGGGTTGTTGCAACGCAAAAATATTTTGACAAATCTCATCGATTTTCACATCCAATTTATCAATCTTATGTTCCGTTTTTTTAACCTCTTTGCCTTCGATGGGTTCAGACAAAATAGCTTTTACTGCTTCACCAACTTGCACCTCTGCCAAAACACCTATTTTGGTGATAATGTCTTTTAATTTTTCTAGTTCTATTTCAAAATGTGTCATCCTCTATTTTTTTTAGTTAAAACGTTAATCGGTTAAACAAATTGCCGATTAAACAGTTAAACAATTACCCAAATCTACCAGTGATATAATCTTCAGTTTGTTTCTTCTCTGGTTTAGTAAAAATATCTTTGGTTTTACCCATTTCTATCAATTCTCCCATATAGAAAAACGCGGTATGGTCACTAGTTCTTGCCGCTTGTTGCATATTGTGCGTCACAATAATAATGGTGTATTGCTCTTTCAATTCGTGTACCAATTCTTCAATTTTTGAAGTAGAAATAGGGTCTAACGCACTAGCAGGTTCATCCATCAAAATAATATCCGGACTTACTGCCAAAGTTCTAGCAATACAAAGTCGTTGTTGTTGTCCTCCAGAAAGTCCCATAGCCGAATCATCCAAACGGTCTTTCAACTCTTCCCAAATAGCGGCTTGTCGCAAAGAAGTTTCAACAATCTCGTCTAACTGTGTTTTATCTTTAATCCCATTAATCTTAGGACCATAAGCTATGTTTTCGTAGATAGATTTCGGAAATGGATTTGATTTTTGAAAAACCATTCCAATCTTCTTTCTGATATTAACCACATCTACATTTTTATCATAAATATCAACCCCTTCTACGAGCATTTGTCCCGTAATTTTCACATCCGGAATCAAATCATTCATTCTATTAATACATCTCAAAAAAGTAGATTTCCCGCAACCCGATGGTCCAATCAAAGCCGTCACCTTATTCGCTGGTACTTGCATCGAAATCTCCTTTAATGCCTTTTTTTCGCCATAATATAACGACAAATCATTAACGTGTATTTTTATATCCTTCATAATAGTATCTAAATCAAATTTTTAAAATATAAGTTGGGCGTGACCCCATTTGCAAAAGGCTTCCTTCAGCAACCCGTTAGTTTGCGCCTTTCGCAACTGCGGTCGGGCTATACGCTGTACTTCGGTACATTGCTTCTATCCCTCACGCAAAAAACATTACCCTTTTGCTCTTCTTCTAATTCTAGATCTTATCAATACCGCAACTAAATTCAACGACAAGGTAAGAATTAATAAAACCAAAGTGGTCGCAAACTGAATCGGCATCGTTTTCTCCACATCCGAAGATTGTGTAGACATAATATAAATGTGATACCCTAAATTCATAAACTGATCACTCAAAGAACCTGGTAGCGATGCTAAGTAGTAAGCTGCACCGGTAAACAAAATCGGCGCCACCTCTCCAGCACCACGACTCACAGCAAGAATAGTTCCTGTCATAATTCCAGAAACAGAACCTGGCAACACCACATTTTTGATGGTTTCCCATTTTGTAGCGCCCAAAGCCAAACTCGCTTCACGCAATTCTCTTGGGATGGTTTTTAACGCTTCTTCCACCGACACAATGATTACCGGAAGGGTTAATAAAGACATTGTCAAACTCGCCCATAGAATGTTAGGTTGCCCCCAACGTAATGCTCCTCCGTTAAAAACGGTATCAGCACCAGTACCCACAAACTGAATAAAAAAGCCCAATCCAAAAAGGCCAAAAATAATCGATGGCACTACCGCTAAGGTACGAATTGAGAAGCGAACCGCAGCAGCAAATTTTGATTTTTCGCTGGCATATTCGGTAAGGTATAAAGCTGTAATAGTTCCAAATGGTACCGCAGCAATCGACATCACTACTACTAGGATAAAAGTACCAATCAAGGCAGGAAATATACCTCCATCGGTCATTCCATTCGTAGGAAAAGAAGAGATAAACTCCCAAGAAAACTTAGATCTTCCTTGATATACTATAATTCCTAAAATGATAAATAAAATAGCAATGATTAGAAGAACCGCTAATTGAGTAATTCCGACAATAGCTTTTCCTTTCAAATCCTCTTTTTTGTTTTCTGTTTTAAAAAAAGGATGTTGCATTTCGGTTGTAGATGTTTCCATAATTTATTTTCCTTGAAATTTTTTGATCAACTTTCCTTTTACATAAAACTCTGCAATGGCATTCAAAGCAAAAGAAAAAATAAAAAGTAAGGATCCTATAAAAAACAAAACACTATAATGTGTTTCTCCAAACACCGTTTCGGCCATTTCAGAACCAATAGTAGCGGCAAAAGTACGCACACTCTCAAACGGATTGGCAGATAGTAAAGCGGCATTACCCGTTGCCATCAAAGCAATCATAGTCTCTCCAAATACACGACCAATACCTAATAACAAGGCTGCAAAAATACCCGGCGTTGCCGCTGGTAAAGTCACCAAAAAGGCCGTTTGCGATTTGCTAGCCCCTAGAGCCAAACTCGCTTCGGTATACGTTTTAGGTACAGCCGAAAGCGCATCTTCTGCAATAGTATAAATAATTGGAATTGCTGCCAATGCCATCGCTACTCCACCAATAAAGGCATTTAAACGAGAATCATATCCGAAAACATCTTGAAAAAAAGTAGCCAAGACCATCAAAGCAAAAAAACCAATCACCACTGATGGAAAAGCAGCTAACATTTCTATAATAGGTTTAATGATTTCTTTTCTTCGTTTGGAAGCAAAACAAGAAGTATAAATTGCTGCCAAAATGGCCAATGGACCAGCTATAAGCATTGCAATAATAGTCACTTTTAGTGTTCCAACTAATAAGGCAATCAATCCAAAACGAGGATTATCCGATACGGGCACCCATTCTGTAGATACAAAAGTGCTCCAAGTTTTATCGGCTCCTTCTTGATTTGGTGCTGCTGTTTTGGTCACTTCTTCAGTACCCACTGCTAATTCTTCAACAGGTTCACCATACGTTTCGGGAGCTAAATCTTCAACTGCTGCTTCAGGTGTTTCCAAATCTTCTACAGGTGCACCATAAGTTTCTGGCTCCAAATCTTCTGTGGCTCCGCCATAGGTTTCGGGTTGTGCAGTAGTAGTAGCTTGTACTTCCGTTTTAGCAGCTTCTTTGCTCGAACTAAAAAGAGGCAAGGATTCTTTGAAAACAAAAATAAAGATTAAGAAAATAATAGCGATGGATAAAAAAGCTACAGTAGAAATTACCTTTTCGGCTAAAAACTCAGACCAACGGAATTGTTTTTTTAGACTGTCTTTGGTAAACTTAGAATTCGAGGGGAAAGAAGAATTCATGATAGGATTTTAGAAATTCAAATTAAAAAAAACTTCCTTCTATGATTTACATGAGAAGGAAGTTTTGCATTTTGTTATTTTACTGGATAATATCCAACTTCAACAATCACCTTCTGTCCTTCGGCACTCAAAATCCAGTCGATGAACTTCTTGGTTTCTCCTGTTGGCTTCTCTTTCAAGTACATAAACAAGTACCTAGAGATTGGATATGTTTTATTTTTGATAGTTGCTGCAGTTGGCAAAACACCTTTACTTTTAGCATCCTTTTTAACTTTACAATCTTTAACTCCTTCTGCATAAGCTGCTCCACCATATCCAATACCGAATTTATCTTTTTTCACAGCATTGATAATAGCTGCTGTACCTGGCAAGGTTTGACAAGTAGGCGCGAAGTCCGTTTTTACTACATGCTCTTTAAAGAATTCGAAAGTTCCTGAACTACTTTCTCTTCCGTACAATTGAATTTTTGCATCTGGTCCACCCACTTGTTTCCAATTGGTGATTTTTCCAGAAAAAATAGCCCCTAATTGATCAATTGTTAATTCATTAACAGGATTGGCTTTGTTTAAGAAAACAGACAAACCATCTTTTGCGCAAGCAATTTGAATACTACTTTTATTGTATTTTGCTTTTATTTTTTCTAATTCAGCTGGTTTTATAGGACGGCTTGAATTAGCGATATCAGTAGAACCATTGATCAAAGCAGCAATACCTACACCAGATCCACCACCAGTAACTTGAATGGTAGTTCCTGGATTTTTCTTCATATATATTTCAGCCCACTTTTGAGACAGAATAACCATAGTATCCGATCCTTTTACTGTAATTTTTGTTGCCATAGTAAAAGAAAATCCGATTACCATAACAATTGCTAATGCAGCGGCTAATTTTAATTTTGTTTTATACATTTTTTAAAGTTTATTTAATTTTGAGGCAAAAATAAGGGGTCAATATTAAGTGTATGTTAAGTGAATATTATTCAATCTTTATACTTTGATTGAAATTGTCACTATAATGTAAAATAAAAAGAGACCATAAATATTGGTCTCTTTTTTCATCTATCTCTTTCCGTTTTTTAGAAATTGAACTGCGCTTGTAAACGCAATAAATTCCCTCTTTGTCTGTTGTTTTTTAAAGCACTATCTTCGAAAGTTCTATCGGCAATAACCCATTCAGCAACTAATTCGAAAGCTTTGAAAGGTTGCCATTCTAGTCCTAGCTCATAATCTCTTACAACATAACTACGTGCGTCTTTTTCGAATTTCTTCCCTCCATCATAATATTGAAATTTAGCAAAAGGAAACAAGTATTGTTTTTTAGGCAAATCCCATTTGTAATTCAAAGTAATATAACCTCCTTCTAAATCAGATACCTGCACTGTATTTGTTACTTTATCGTAACGTGGTCCTTTACCAATATTGTACTCTGTTTGGATTCCGAATGGTTTTGGATACAAAACAAAAGTAGCTCCAATACGTTGGTCTGTAGTTTGTAATCTGTTTGGAGTAGTCACCCCGGTTGATAATTCTGATGTAAATGCCCATTTTCCAGTATATGCCTGTAATCCTGGTTCGATAATTTGATTACCAATTACAAATGGATAAGTAATTCTTGTTACTACGTGAAGGTTTCTATTAGCTTCCGTTTTGTTAGCTGTCTGTCCGTTGTATGCTCCAAAAGCAAATACTCCATAATCTCCAGAACCTTTATAACCATCTCTTACCAACATCGCAAAACGTTCTCTAATTTCTGCAGGAGCCCAATAGAAGAACACTCCCAAATCACGCTCATTGGCCGCCGCACTATTGATAGCATCATTACGGTCTAAGGATAGACGGTTTTGACTTGATTGCAAATTCTCAAAACCAAATGGTATTTTACTTTGCCCAACTCTAAAACGATATTCTTTTTTCTTGTCAATAGACAAATCAAAATAAGCATCACGTAATTGTCCAAAATTATTCACTCCTGAACTAGGTGAACTAGCAAAATCAGGCTGAATGTAGAAATATACATTAGGATGAACTTGTCCAGAAAATATAATACGCGCACGTCTTATGAAAAAACCATTATTCGCTTTTGCATCTGGAGCAGTAGAAGTAGTACCCCAAGACTTATCACATTGATCACACGAAACCTTATCGTTAGTAGAGAGCAAACCATTGTAACGCACTTGCACATAACCTCTTATCCCGATATTATCGTACCAATGTTCTTTTTTAGGTTTTTCTTTGTCTTCAGCGATTTTTGCTTTGTTTATAGAATCCAAAACATGCATTACCGCTTTTGTAATTTCGTCTTTCTTTACTTCTTGAGCACTTGTTACAAAATAACCTAATGATAACATTGCCACTAAAATTTTTCTCATTTTTTTCTGTATGATTTATTTCGGTGCAAATGTCTAGGTGCAATGTTAAGATAACGTTAACACAATATTATCAAGATAATAAATTATCATTAAATATGCGAAATAGGCTTTTTATAATAGCTTTTAGGTACTAATTTGGACTATTTTTTGTTTTTTATCCTCTTATTAATTTATTGTAAATTAATTGTTTACAAATGAATTTCGATTTCGAAACAATGAATAAAAAAAACCGCTATTTGGAGATATGTAACCTGGAAAAGCAATAGCTTAATAGACTAAAAAAGCCTACTTTAACTATTTTATTAGGTATTTTATTAAACTTTGGAAAATTAGGTAACACAACAGCATTACCATTTTAGAGAACAAAACGCTTTATTTATCCCCTTGAGCATTTTTTTGGATTGCTTTTTTATTCTTTGCTTTTTCTAATGTAAAAGAAAATTCTGAGCCAATACCAAATTCACTTTCAACGTAAATTTTTTCTTTATGAGCTTCGATTATGTGCTTTACTATAGAAAGCCCCAAACCAGAGCCTCCTTCGGAACGAGCGCCACTTTTGTCAACACGATAAAAACGCTCAAAAAGTCGGGGTATGTTTTGTTGTTCAATTCCTTCGCCATTATCTGTAACGCGAATTAAAACTTTCTTGTTGGTCAAATTCACGATGGTAACTTCCGTAGTTCCGCCAACCTTTCCATATTTAATTGAGTTCACGATAAGATTCTCAACGACTTGCTGAATTTTGTCTTTATCTCCGTGAACATAAACCGGCTGAATATGATAATTTTCAAAAGCAAGGGTGATTTTCTTTTTATCTGCTTTCATCTCAAGCAAATCAAAAACATTCTGAACCAAATCTACAATATCAAAATTTGAAAACTCCAAATTCAAATCTCCCGACTCCAACTTGGTAATCATATCTAAATCCTCGACTATATAAATCAATCGTTCAACTCCTTTTTCAGCACGTTTTAAATACTTCTTACGAATGGATTTGTCATCCATAGCACCGTCTAAAAGTGTTTCTATGTAACCTTGAACCGTAAACAATGGCGTTTTTAGTTCATGCGAAACATTGCCTAAAAATTCTCTACGATACGCCTCACGAACTTGAAGCATTTCAATTTCTAACTTTTTATCCGTAGCAAACTTTTTAACTTCACGAGTCAGTGTTTCCATATCCGTAGTAATCGGTTGATTGATAAACGAACTCGATTCTAACAAGGCTACATCGTCGTATATTTTTTTTACTCTTCGATAAATAAAACGTTCTACACGATATTGAATGACTAAAAAAGAAAAAACATAAGTCCCTACAAAAGCAATCATTGCAAAAGAAAAAATAATTCTAGAAGCCGGTCTAAAAAAAGCCTGAAGCAATATCGCAGAAGCAATCGCAACAAAAATACTGACATACAAGGCCGATTTTATAGCAAATTTATACGTCTTCTTAAAATTGATTTTTACCATAGTATTTAGTTCCAATGTTATGCTTTTTTAGTGTTAAAAGTAGCTACAAGCAAATAAAGGTACTTGTATTAGCGCAAAATTCACAAATTACAACCAAAAAATAGGATGTCATTTGTGAATTTTTTACTCTTTATTATTTTACAAATAGGAGAAAATGGAGAGATACCATATTATACTTCGAACTTGTATCCTACTCCTTTGATGGTTTTAAATAAATCTTCTCCAATTTTTTCTCTTAATTTACGTATGTGAACATCAATCGTTCTACCTCCAACTACAACTTCATTTCCCCATACTTTATCTAAAATCTCATCACGCTTGAATACTTTACCTGGTTTTGAAGCTAACAAATAAAATAATTCAAACTCTTTTCTTGGTAAGGCAATTTCGATATTGTCTTTTATGATTTTGTATTCTTCACGGTTTATTTCGATTCCTCCAACATTTAGTGTTTCGCTGTTTTGAGATTCTTCTTTCAATCTGCGTAACAACGCTTTTACTTTACTTACCAAAAGTTTCGGCTTAATCGGCTTTGTAATATAATCATCGGCGCCAGCATCAAAACCAGCTACTTGAGAATAATCCTCACTTCTAGCAGTCAAAAAAGTAATGATTACATTGTTCAATTCTGGGATTTTACGAATATGTTCACAAGCTTCCATTCCGTCCATTTCTGGCATCATGACATCCATAATAATCAAATCTGGCAATTCTTTTTTGGCTTTAGTAACCGCTTCTTTTCCATTGCTTGCAGTTACAATTTGATAGCCCTCCTGCGAAAGATTGTATCCAACAATTTCCAAAATATCTGGTTCATCATCAACCAATAAAATCTTTGTGCTTCTTTTTTTCATAAAAGTAATATTATTTCAAATAGGTCTTTTATGCTATTGCTGTTTCCGTTTTTTGTTAATATAATAAAGATATAGCAATCTCATAAAAAAATAGTCCAAAAACTATTAAAACAAATCAAATTTAGGCTTTTAAATCTATCAAAATCGAAAAACCTATGTAAATGTAGCGATAAACAATCCATTTCTAAAAACGCTATTCAAGGACTTAACCTTAATTTAATATGTTAACATTTGCATAATGGTAATAAAATACAATGTTAATATTCGAGTAACATCGAATTTACAGCTTGGTCTTTATTTTGCACCAACAAACAAAGACAACAAATGAAATTAAAACTTTTAATCCTAACCTTATTTATAAGTGTACTTGGATTTTCTCAAAACAAAGGAACAATTACCGGCACCATAACTGACAAAGATGCCAACAATCAATCCCTACCTTTTGCAAATGTGACTTTAAAAGGAACAAAAATTGGAGTAAATACAGACATCGATGGAAAATACTCCATTAGTGCTACTCCAGGAAATTATGTTATACAATTTAGTTTCGTAGGTTACGAAACCGTAGAAGTTCCGGTTACCGTTAGAGCAAATGAAACAGTAACTATTAACAAATCTATTGGATCAGGAAGTTACAAACTAGAAGATGTGGTAGTAAAAGCTACTGCTCCGAATAGAGAAAAAGAAACTGCTATTTTATTAGACCAAAAAAATGCAGTGGTTTTTAAACAAAGTATTGGAGCACAAGAACTAGCTCGAAAAGGAGTTAGTGATGTAGAAGAAGGCTTAACTAAAATCACAGGTATTACCAAAGTAGAATCTAGAGGTTTATTCGTAAGAGGTTTGGAAGATCGTTACAATAATTTATTGATTAATGAATTACAAGCTCCCTCTAACAGCCCTTTTACTAAAATCATCCCATTAGATTTATTTCCAACAGATATCGTAGGTGTTTTGAATGTATACAAAACATTCAATCCAAATATTGCAGGTGATTTTGCTGGTGCTACAGTAAATATAGAAACAGTTCAAGCTAAAAGTATCACTAAACTTTCTATTGGCGCTGGCTTTACCACTGAGAATAATGGCTCTGACTTTTTGATTCACAGTGATGCGAACAATACTCAAGGATTCTTCGGATTAAACGGTAGAGACCGTCAACTAAGTCCAGCTTTTGGTAGCGTTCCAACAGGTAAAAAACTTACTCCAGATGAGTATAATGCTACGTACAAAAACAACACTTGGAATGTTGACAAAACCTCAAGTCCTTTGAACACAAGTGTAGGTTTTATTCACTCCGAAAAATTCAACCTAGATAATGGTGACAAAATCAACTATACTTTTTCTATCAATGGCGATAACAAATTTGTTATCAGAAAAGGGGTTGACCGTACTTTCATTTTAGGCGCTGGTGACTATGATAATAATTTACAGAGAGAAAGCTACAGTTACCAAACGAATGCCTCTGCTTTGGCAGCCGTAAACTATAAAGCGAAACGTTTTGATATTGGGTTGAATTCTTTTTACTTACGTGCAACCGACAGTAAAATTATTGATCAATTAGGATATACTAACAACCAATCAAGTAATCCAAACATCTTAATTCGTACGAACCAATTTGATCAATCAGATTACCTAAATACACAATTATTAGGAAATGTAAAACTTACTTCAGACGAAAAACATACGTTGAAATTAGGAGGGTCATTTGTGAGAACTGCCTATGAACAACCTGACCGTAAATTTATCATTGGTGAAAAAGTATCTCCAACAGAAATCAATACTTCTTATGGTGGAAATCATTTAAACAGACAGTATTTAGACATCAACGGAAACTACTATTTCTCTGGATTACTAGAATACAATTATAAATTTAATGAAGAAGAAAACGGAAAAGCCAATCGTTTGACCGTAGGTTATAATGGTTTTGCTAACGACTTAAAATCAACCTATCGTATCTTCTCAGGTTTACGCTCAGTGAATAAAAACTATACTGCTCCTGTAAATACTATCGATTCTTTTATTGTTGACGATATTAACAACGGTATTATTGCAGTGCGCGAAGAATCGAATGCCGATTACAAAGTAAAATTAAACCAAATGGTGAATGCTGGGTACATTAACTACTTGCACCATTTTGGCGAAAAATTAGAAGTAAACGCAGGTCTTCGATTAGAAAACTCAGACAGAACTATAAAATACAGAAGTATTGGTCAACTCATTAACGGTCCTTATCAAAACATAAATGATCAAAAATTAGATTTCTTGCCAGTAGTGAATGCAAAATACGAACTTACTGAAAACAGCAATTTGCGTTTTAACGGTTCGAAAACCATCACTAGACCTGTGACGATGGAATTATTACCATTGCAATACATCAGCCCTGATGGTAAATCGATATTAGGGAATCCAAATATGAAAAATAGCGACAATTACAATATTGACTTCAAATATGAATTGTTCCCTAAGAATAACGAACTTATAGCAGCTGGCTTGTTTGCTAAGCAAATTCAAAACCCAATAGAAAGAATTTTTATTGCTGGTGCTGGAGGTAGCGGACAATTGATGACCTACCAAAACTCTAAAGAAGCGTTATTATATGGTGCAGAAATTGAAATGTTATTGCAATTAGAAAGAATTTCTCCTGCTTTAGCTAATTTTTCATTCGGATTAAACACTTCATTAATGAAAACGGATGTAAAAGTAAACTTTGGAAACACTTCTTTAGAAAACAATCCAAGTAGAAAATTACAAGGTGCCTCAGAATGGATTATCAATTCTGATTTAAAATATGATTTTGAATTTAATGAAGTAATGAAGAACTCCATTTCATTAGTGTATGGCGTTTTTGGACCAAGAATTTTCGCTGTAGGTTCTGCAGGAATGGACAACATCTACGAACAACCATTTCATAAACTAGACTTTGTTTGGTCTAGTAAGTTAACAAAAAACATAGATGCTAAATTTGCTATCGACAACCTTTTAAATCCATTATACAAGATGGAACTAGGTAATGAGAATCGATTTACCATAAACGAGAGCTCTTTACTTCTAGAGAGTTTCAAAAAAGGAAGAGGATTTTCATTGAATCTTTCTTATACCTTCTAAAAACTAAAGCTACCTAAAACGGGTAGCTTTTTTTTTTGAAAAACGAAGAACCAAAAGACAAAAAGACTTTACATAAAATTTACCTAAAGTTCAAATTTTAGCAATGGTATTATAATGTTACGTTAACTTTCTTCTTAGAAGTCGTAGCTACATTTGTATCAAATAATCACAACAAACAAATAGTAAAAAAATGAAAAAATTAGTTTTAAGCTTATCAATCGTAGCTTTATTTTTAGGTAGTTGTTCATCTGATAACGAAGAGATCACAACACAACCAATCCCTACAGGAACTATTACTGGAGACATCACAACTGCAAAAACTTATCCGTTAGGAAACTACACCATACAAGGAACTGTAAAAATTAAAAGTGGTGGTTCTTTGACTATTGAAGCAGGTTCAACAATCACTGCTACTTTGGCTGACGGAACTGCTGATGCTCTTTTAGTAGAAAATGGAGGTAAATTATTCTTGAACGGAACAGCTGCTTTACCAATCGTATTTACTGAAGCTTCTAAAACTCCAGGATCTTGGGGAGGAATTATCATGTTTGGAGATGCTCCAATCGTTGGTGCAAATGGAGTAACAACTGCTACATCTGAAGACGGAAACAACTTACCTTACGGTGGAACAAATGCTACACACAATGGTGGTACTTTAAAATATGTAAGAGTAGAATATGCTGGAAAAAAATTAACGGACAACACTAGTGAAATGAACGGATTCTCATTCTATTCTGTAGGATCAGGAACGGTTTTAGAAAACTTAGTAGCTTACAAAGGAGCTGATGATGGTTTTGAATTTTATGGTGGTACTGTTAGTGCTAAAAACTTAATCTCTTACGGTAACTTTGATGATTCTTTCGACTGGCAAGATGGTTGGAGAGGTGATGCTAATACTAACTGGTTAGCTTACCAAGTTGCTACTGGAAACTACGGAATGGAAATTGAAGCAAAATCTGTAAACAATGCTTTCGGTCCAAAAATCAGCAACATCACTTTAACTAGAGCTGCTGGAACTGTAACTGAAGGAGGTTCTTCTGCTGCTGAATATGATGCTATCCAATTCAAAAAAGAAGGAAACGGTGAATATACAAACGTTGTAATCTCAGGATATACTACTGGTACTACAGCTCTTCCTGCTACAGCAGTGAGAATTCAAGATAAAGCAACATTTGATAACCAAGTAACTCCTGGTAAAATCAAAATGTTGAATGTAAAAATTAACGACGGAACTTCACAATTTGGAGGAGTAGGAACTACTTTTACAGTAGCTTTCCCAACTGGAAACTACACTACAAGTACTACAGCTACAGGAGCTACATTAACTGCTGGTGCGTGGGCAATTGTTGACGGAGTTAGCTTGATCAAATAATTTCAGGTTTCTTTTTTTGTACATCACAAAATGCCTTTCAAAATTGAAAGGCATTTTTTTATTTATTTAAAATGAATTTTATATCTTTACTATTAAATCTAAGCTAATGGTAAAAAACTACTCTTATATTATACTCTTATTGGTTTTGTTTTTTTCTGTGAGTGTTTCGGCTCAAGAAGCCAAACAACAACCAAAGGCACAAGAAAACACTTCGATTGAAGGGTTGAGCTTGTATCCTAATCCTGTGGTTAATGGTAAAGTATACATTTCTACCAAGGAGGATTTAGAAAAAGAAATCACCATTTTTGATGTCTTAGGAAAAAAAGTACTTCAAACACAATTGAGCTCGAGAGAACTTAATGTTTCCTCGCTTTCTCCTGGAGTGTACATCATAAAAATCAATGAAAATCAAGCCACAGCAACACGCAAACTAATCATCAGATAACTATAATTAACCACCCAAAAAAAGCTCCAACAAAATTGGAGCTTTTTTTTG
>NZ_JBPTTO010000019.1:0-16895 GCF_051547145.1 Flavobacterium sp. RSSB_23
AAAAAAATCAGTGCTTGGTTTTTATTACTATTAAGTTGTCCATTAGCAATTATGTCAATGACACATATCATAAAAGAATATTCACTTGAAATCACTGAAACTACAACCCCAAAGGAATTTCTTTACAATGTAAAAGTTGACCCAAACATTTATGAACGCGATAAAATAAAAATTCAAAAGTTAGTTGACAGTTTAATAAAAGTTAAAACTGTTGAAAGAAATGCACAATTAGCTTCGAGATATTTTAACGGTAAAACTTATAATGACACAATTGAAAGAGATTGGGCAATTGATTTACCAGCAAAACTTGACTACAAAAAAATAATAGTTGACACACTTTTTTACTCCGAAAATGGGAAAAAGATTATTGCGGGATTATTAATAAACGAAGTATTTAACGAATTTAAAGACTATCCGAAAGGTGGAATTGAATATGAAGGTCGTGGATTTATTTTTAACGAAAATGATTTCAAACCAATAAAGATGTTAGTCTATTCTGTTGGTGGATATGATAATTATGAATCGTGTTCGAACAGATTAAGATATTTTTACTTAAAAAAAATTGGAACTTATGAAGATGAATTCAATATGAATGATGTAAGATTTCTAAATAAAAATAAATAAAGGCCAGCTGCCAACACACGCTACAAGCAAGCTGGGCAATTGGTTTAATTTGAAAATAGTTTGTATTTGATGCATTTGTTTTTAACCGAAAGATTACGCATCTTTAATCCCAGCCTGCGTGTAGCGCGGGAACGTTGGTAGCAATAAATCATAAAATCGTGCAGAAAATAGAATCTTCCGAAATTAACGAATGGTTAGTAAATGCTATAAATTGGCAAAACGATTCACGTCCATTAAAAGTTTTGAATTTTCTTCCAAAATTTGACAATTATGTTGGTGTGACTTGGAAAATTGGTATAATTGAAAATTTTCCTTTCAGTGATTTTATTGCAAATGCGAAATCAGAAGCAGAAATTAAAAATAATAGAGAAATTTGGAATTGTCATCCTCAAGTCTTTGATGAAAATGCAGAATCTCAGTTTGTAGAAATCTCAACAGAAGAAGCCTTAAGGAGATTCAAAATCCCTTACCATGAATATAAAAATGATAGAAAATTACCTTGGAATACAGGAGCAATAAGAATTTTAGAAAGTAAAATCATAGAAAGTTTATCCTTAATAGTGGATAAAATCCCAGAAAATAAAAACCTCATTTTATATTGGGAAGATTATTACAGATACAATATTGAAGATAATTTATTCAAAATTTCTAAAGAAGAATTTTTAAAAGAAATCGAAGATACAGGATT
This sequence comes from Flavobacterium sp. RSSB_23, assembly GCF_051547145.1. NCBI lineage: Bacteria > Pseudomonadati > Bacteroidota > Flavobacteriia > Flavobacteriales > Flavobacteriaceae > Flavobacterium > Flavobacterium sp. RSSB_23. The sequence goes on from NZ_JBPTTO010000019.1 coordinate 1,313, forward strand.
TGACGCAAGTCTGTATTTATATCCTGAAAGTAAAAATTGGTGTTTGATAAATCTCGAAGATTTAGGATTTAATATTTTGGCATTCAATAACAAAATAAAACCTCAAATGGAATTCTTAACAGAAGTGGAAAACTTCAAATTGACTGAAGAAAGTGAGCTGTTTAGATACTAATTTTTACTGCTACCAACACACGCTACAAGCAAGCTGGGCAATTGGCTTAATTTGAAAATAGTTTGTGTTTGATGCATTTGTTTTTAACCGAAAGATTACGCATCTTTAATCCCAGCCTGCGTGTAGCGCGGGAACGTTGTGCGACAGCAATTCAGAACCGAGTAGTTAAAAGAAAAAAATGAAAAAAATATTAATATTAATTATAAGCGGAATTCTAATTATGGGGTTATTTAGTTTTTTAATGAAAGAAAAAAAATCAGAGACAAGTAAAAATATCTTAGGAATGGTACTTTTAGAAGAACCAAATTCATTAGACATAAAAAAAGTTGTCAGTGAGTTAAGAGAAAAATGGAACTTAAAAGTTGATGATAAAGAATCTAGTAATGAAACCTCTGTATTAGTAATCAATGGTTATAATGTTGCAATAGCAAATATGAATATTGCAATTCCTGGTGATGAAATTGAAACAACTGCCGAATATAATTATTTATGGAAAAATGCTAAAGAAGAGGCAACTAAACATAAAGGACATATTATTTTATCAATAATGAACGCTGGAGAGAATCCAGTTGAAGAAAATAAACTTTACACAAAAATCGCTTCATCTGTTTTAAATAATAGTAAATCAATCGGAATATATATCGGAGGTAGAACACTTATACTTAAAAAAGATTTTTACCAATCGCTAACAAATGAAATGAGTGATGAAAGTTTACCCTTGTATAATTGGATATATTTTGGGTTAAGAACAGAGAATGGAAAAAACTCAATGTATACATATGGACTCGCTGATTTCAATAAAACAGAAATTGAAATTATAGAAACAGAACATTCAATGGAAGAAATAAATGAAATAATGTTAAATTTAGTAAACTATATTTTAGTTTCTGACGTAACATTAAAAAATGGTGAAACTATAGGATTTACAGAAGAGCAAAAACTAAAAGTGACGATCTCAAAAGGAAGATTTATTGACGGGAAAACTATTAAAGTCGAATTCTAAACTAACAAATATTTTGCCGATCGCACAACACACGCTACAAGCAAGCTGGGCAATTGGTTTAATTTGAAAATAGTTTGTATTTGATACATTTGTTTTTATCCGAAAGATTACGAATCTTTAATCCCAGCCTGCGTGTAGCGCGGGAACGTTGGCAAACAGTTTAGAAAACCGAAACGAATGAAGTATCTACTACCTAAATCACATAGAATTAAGCATAAAATGTTACAGTTTCTTTCTAAAGAAAGAATGAAAAATGGTGGTTTAAACAAAAAAGAATCGTTTTCATTTACATTAAGAGAAATTGCTGAAAACATTAATGAAAAATACGAAGATGTATATTGCATATCGGATTATTTATATTATAAAAAATTAGTTTATTTTTATGAAAATAAGAATGAAATCACTAACCCTTATTGTTGGGTTTCTGATTCTGGAATTGAATTATTTAGTTCTTTCTCATTAATAAATGATGGTAAAATTTTAAACACTAATTTATACGGAAATATTATATCAATGTTTTTTACAATTATTTTAGGAACCATAACTATAATTACCGTTTATTCAAGTGATCAAAAAACTAAAGAATTAGAGATAAAATTAAACGGACTACAAAAGCAAAACACACTGATTGAAAAACAATTATTAAACCTATCCAAAGAGAAGTCAATGGAAAGTAATTCCGACGACACCAAGGTAGATTATCAAACCAAAACTCAAAAGCGCGATAAATAGAGACTTTTCTGTTTTTATTCCACAAATAAAATTTATTAAACATAACAAAATAATTTAAAAATAATACTTCCGACTTCAAAGCGGTGCGGAAGTGAAACCGAAAATTGGAATAAATAAAAAACCGATTTGCCAACACACGCTACAAGCAATTTGGGTATTAGGCATAATGGAAAAATTGGTTTGTATTTGGAAGATTTGGCAAATCAGAAGAATGGGCTTAATTTAGTCCCAAACTGCGTGTAGCGCGGGAACGTTGGCAGAAACCCTTGAAGAAAAACGAAACGTAAAAGAAAATCTAAAATATGGAAACAACTAGAAAAAATCATTGGGAAACAGTTTACGAAACTAAAAACCCGAACGAAGTAAGTTGGACTCAAGAAATTCCGAAAACTTCATTAGATTTTATAAAATCGTTTGATTTAACAAAGAAATCTAAAATCATTGATATTGGTGGTGGAGATAGTAAACTTGTAGATTTTCTAATCGAAGAAGGTTTTGAGAATATAACTGTTTTAGACATTTCCGCAAAAGCAATCGAGAAAGCGAAAGCACGATTAGGAGTAAATGCGGAAAAAGTAAATTGGGTTGTAAGTGATATAACAGAATTTGAACCAAATGAAACTTTTGAAGTTTGGCACGACAGAGCAACTTTTCATTTTTTGACGAGTAAAGAGCAAATTCAAAAATATATGGAAACTGCAAGAAAATCAGTTTCAGGATATTTAACAGTTGGAACCTTTTCTGAAAACGGACCGAAAAAATGTAGCGGTTTAGACATAAAACAATATAGCGAAGAAACATTAACCGCTGAAATGGAGAATGGATTTGAAAAAATAAAATGTGTAACCGAAGACCATATAACTCCTTTTGAAACAAAACAGAATTTTATTTTTTGTAGTTTTAAGCGACAACTAAACTAGCAAAAAGGGCTATCTGCCAACACACGCTACAAGCAAGCTGGGCAATTGGCTTAATTTGAAAATAGTTTGTATTTGATACAATTGTTTTTAACCGAAAGATTACGCATCTTTAATCCCAGCCTGCGTGTAGCGCGGGAACGTTAGCGGTCAGTTTAGCAGTAAATCAGAAACTTCACGTATGAAAAGAATAATTAGTATTTTAATTTTGTCATCTTTTTTGAGTTTCATTGCTTGTAAAAATTCGACAGAAAACGAAATAAGAAATAAATATATTGCTGAATGGAAATCGACAAAAAAACCAATTCCATATACTGCTACTTTAAAGATAAATAATGACAATACATTTGACTTTTTTAGTGGAGCTTGTATGTCACGCTCAAATTCTAAAGGAAAATGGAGAATTGAAAATGACACAATTATATTGAATAGTTTTAAACCCAAAAACTGTTGTTTTTTAATTGTTTTTGGTGGAAACTGTGAAAAATATGGAAAAATTGGCAAAAACTATATGTTTAAAAAATCATTTAAAGATTGCGATATAAAAACCGAAGACTTATATGATGTATTCGAAAACACTAAATTCTACATTAAAAACGAAAAACTAGTTTTTAAAAAGAGTAAGATAAATGATTGTGAAGATTTAGAAAAATGGAATAATGATTTTGTACTTGGAAAAACTAGTATGAAATAAAAAACCGAACCGCCAACAGCTACTACAACGGATTTGGGCAATTGGCTTAATAGGAAAATGGTTTTGTATTTGGCAGTTTAGTGACAACCGAAAAATAAATCTTAATTTAGAACCCAAACCCGCTGTAGTACCAGAACGTTAGCACCAATTTTATGAAACAACAACTAATAATCTACATAGGACTAATATTGACAATGACAAGTTGTTCTATGTTCAATGTTGATTCACGAGATAAGCCGAACTCAACAAATGAATATTATTTTCCGTCATTAAGTGCTGAATTTACAAAAAGACAAAATGACTGTATACATAAAAAGGAATTTCCGTGTAATTTTCCTGAACCAAATGACACTTTAAATAAATTTGTAAACCAATGGTATTCAAAGCATTTAAAAAGCATGAAAGAACCAATACTTTACAAATTGAAGAATGAAGACAAAAAAACAATCAGGTTTACACATTTAGGAACTTGGTCAAATCCTGTTTCATACAGAATAGAAAACAGCAATGGACAAATAACTTTAACATACTGCAAGACAAAAGGACTTGGTGGTTATGACGCTGGACGGAGAATTAAACACGAACAAAAAATAATAAAATCAGAAACTTGGAATAAGATATTGGAGAAAATTGATAGTGTAAAATTTTGGAGTATAGAAACCCACGACCCAAATATTGCACTTGATGGTGAAGAATGGATTTTAGAGGTCTTGATAGATAGACAGTATCACTTTGTGACACGAAATAGTCCAGAAAATTATGGAGCACAAGAGTATGCTGAATTGTGTAAACTTGTGCTGAATACATACAAAGAATAGAAAAACTGGTGCTAACAGCTACTACAACGGATTTGGGCAATTGGCTTAATGGAAAAATGGTTTTGTATTTGGTAGTTCAGTGATAACCGAAAAATAAATCTTAATTTAGAACCCAAACCCGCTGTAGTACCAGAACGTTACAGGGCAGTTATGCCGAAATTACGCAGATAATAGCAATCAGAAAATAAGCATTTGTTTCCGCAAGAAGTTTAAAAAGCAGAAGCGTGAAAGTTGGAGTCGCTAACAGAAGTGTAAAAATTGGATTTTGTCAACCGAAACTTGATGAAAGCTGAAGCCTGAAAATCGGAATCTGACAACAAAAGCTTAAAAGTTATGTATAATTTGAATTAACTAACAGAAAAAAAACTTGAATGGAATACTGGCCAAAACATTTATTATCCTATTTCTTAACAACTGTTTTAAGTAACATAATTTTTGTAATCTACCTAAAAACAACTAATTATTCTGGAGGCGAAATTGGGATGGTACCACTAATAACAATGTTGAATGCGATTATCACATCTGCTATTTCGTTAATCATATTAATTTGTCTAAGAATATTTAGTATTAAAGTTTCTATTTTTATAAGTTTAACAATATTTAGTTTAGTATCAACTTCAGTTCTTTTTATTTACTTTAAAATAAATCCATTTGAAGGGTATCTATCAGATGTTGACTTAATGGCTTTATTAAGCGTAATTGTTGCTAGCTTATTAACTTGCTTATTTTATTTTATTAAGAAAAACATCGACTAATTAAGATGCTACAAAGAAAGTTGGAGTTAACAATAGAAACTTAAAATTGGATTTAGCAAACAGAAGCGTTAAAGTTTTGTGTGAAAATCGTAATTTCGACAAAATAACCGCCCTGTAACACACGCTACAAGCAAGCTGGGCTATTGGCTTAATTTGAAAATAGTTTGTATTTGATACATTTGTTTTTAACCGAAAGATTACGCATCTTTAATCCCAGCCTGCGTGTAGCGCGGGAACGTTAGGCATCAGTTTAAAGAACCGAAATACAGAAAATATGTCATCAATAATAGACGAAATAAACAATTTACATAGTTCTCTAAAAGCAATAGTTCTAAACATCTTTTTAATCCCATTTTGGTACGTTGCTATTTATCTTTTCAATAATGAATTTTATAAATCTGCTGACAATTTAATAATGTTAGCAATGTGTATTGTTTTAAGTCTTGTATCTACTTTTCTGACATCTGTAATGTTTTACAAAGCAGACGAAGAAGTAAAAGATGATTCTGAAGAAGATTGGTATATTATTGATTTGTTTTCTAACTCTATCTCACTTCTTTGTACTTGGCTTTCTTTCCTAATTTTTACAGTTTATTCACTTGGATTTTTATTTAATGTTTATATATATTTCTATTGGTTTTTAGTAATTTACTTTTTCCCTTTAATCACTTTTAATTTATTTTTTGCAATTGAAAAATACTATGAAAATAAGAGCAAAAACAAGAGTAAAAGCACAAAATAAAAAAAATATTTTTAAACGTCTTTTCATAATATATTTTTTAAAATACTTCCAACTTAAAAGTGGTGTGGAAGCGAAACCGACAAGAAAACCGAATGCCTAACAGCTACTACAACGGATTTGGGCAATAGGCTTAATGGGAAAATGGTTTTGTGTTTGGATGTTTAGTGATAACCGAAAAATAAATCTTAATTTAGAACCCAAACCCGCTGTAGTACCAGAACGTTGGTGGCAATACAACCAAAAAAATTCATAAAACAACAACATAGAAAAATGAAAATCAAAGTATTTATATTTATTGCATTTATATTCTCTCTCTCAATTTTTTCACAAACTACAAATGAAAAATATTTAAAAGCCGACAATTTTCTAAAGGAAAATAATATTTCTGAAGCTTATAAAATATATAAAGAAATTAAACCTCAAATTCAGAAAAACGACACTTTATACAAATATGTTATTTGGTATTATGTTGGAGTAACAACTGAATTAGAAAAAACATTTAGACTTAAAGAAGATTTTAATAATTCACTAAATTATGGTTTAGAAGCTTTATCTCTAATACAAGAAAATAAAGGATTTTTTGACCAAGTATTTGCCGAAAAAGAACCTTGGATGACAAAAAACATTATAGTTTCATATTTTGGTTTAGGAAAAATTGAAGAAGCAAAAAAATATAAAGATATTCTATATAAAGACTACAAAGAAAAAACTTTACCAAAAGGAATTGATGAATATTTTAATTACGATTTCTTTAAACTAAAAGACAAAAATATTTGGGGATATGAATGGTATCCAGAATTACCTGATGATAGATTTTCAAGTAGTTTTACAAAAATAGTTTATTACGTTTATAGTACAAATCCAGACGGAACAGACAAAGACCAACTAGTCAGATTTCACGTTTTAATGTATCATCAAGACGGTAAAAACGCAAAATTTGATTATTTGTTAGAGCGACAAATTGAGACGGATGAGGCAACAATAAGTGGCTCATATTATCAATACACTTACAAAAAAGACATTGATTATAAAAAACTAAGAGAAAACATAACTGAGATAATAACAAAGGAGATTGAACCAAGTAGTAGAAGAACAATATCTAAAAAGAGATAAGTACTGCCACCAACACACGCTACAACGGATTTGGGCAATTGGCTCAATGGAAAGTTGGTTTTGTATTTGTGATGATTTGGCAAACCCGAATAATGGGCTTAATTTAGTCCCAAACCCGCTGTAGCGCGAGAACGTTAGCAGATATTTTAAGAAAAATCGTAAAAATGAACAACACCTATTTATTTATTATATTTTTCCAATTTGGATTATTATTTTCTCAAAATACAAAAATTGATAAAAAACAAATAATTCCCAGAGAGATTGATTTTAATGGTAATGTAAAAAAAATTACTTTAAAAGTCTTTGACTTAAATAGAAAGGAAGAAAAAATTGACACAACTAAAGCTATTTCTGAAATATATTTTTCGAAATTAAAAAAAATACTCAAAATAAATAAATTCGACAAATCATTAGACAATTTATGGAATATAACTGAATTTGATGATTTAGAAAGAATTAAAAAAATTTCAAGAAAAAATGAAGGCAAAATGTTTAATGCTGTTATTCAATATTTTTCTACTGAAAATGAATTTCCTGATTCAACTATTATAGACTTTAATGAAAATTATATAGAAAAATATATAAATTATTTTAAGAATAGTTTAGTGATAAAACAGGAACATTTTGTTAATGATTTATTACAAGATTATCGATTATACAAATACAACGAGAAAAATCAATTAATTGAAGACTTATATCTTAATCCTGAAAATGATTCTGATGAAACTGTTGTTTCTAAAGCAGATAATCAGTTATCAATTTATCCAGAAAGACTAACAAAATATGAATATAAAGTAATAAAAGATACATTAATTTCTATAAAAATTCGACCAAAATATAATTTGAAAGAAGTAACAAAAAAAATAAAAACTAAAAAATATTCTCTTGAAATCACAGAAGAATATGATAATGATTTTTTCAAAAACTCAAGGTTAATTTATACATACAAAGATTCAACAAATTATTTATCATATTACTTCAAAAATAAAAATGAAATTAGAGACTACTACAAAACTACGAGTACAGAAAAAAATATAATTTCAAAATGGAAAACCGAAGGATATGGAAATAATGAAGAACGTATTGAAATAATCAAAATAGATGTCATTTCTGATAAATATAAAAATTGGATTAGAAGAACTTATTCTAAAGCAAACCAGACTACACGAATAATTGAAAGAGAAATCGAATATTATTGAAAACAAGAAAAACATCTGCTAACACACGCTACAAGCAATTTGGGCATTTGGCTTAATAGAAAAATTGGTTTGTATTTGGAAGATTTGGCAAATCCGAATAATGGGCTTAATTTAGTCCCAAACTGCGTGTAGCGCGGGGACGTTAGCAGTTATTAGAACAACTTAAGTCATTACCATGAAGACAATAAAAAAAATCTGGCCTTTTATATTTCTTTTATTTGTATTAATCTTCAGCACCATTTATAGTATTATAAATGGAATTTATGAAAATAAAAAGGCTTACAATTTTCAAATCACAAAACTGGAATCTACACCGACAAGTAGATTAATATTTTATGATGGAAAAAATGAAATTACACTCTGGAACTATACAGTTATGAATAATGAAGGAGTTCAAGTGGGTGATTATCTAATTAAAGGCAAATGTTCTGAATTTCTTTTTATAAATAGAAAAAATGAGAGCGGTGAATTTATTGAAATAACTAAATCAAATAATGATAGCTATTTTGCTAACCTAATGTGTGATTAGTAACAACTGCTAACACACGCTACAAGCAAGCTGGGCAATTGGCTTAATTTGAAAATAGTTTATGTTTGATGCATTTGTTTTTAACCGAAAGATTACGCATCTTTAATCCCAGCCTGCGTGTAGCGCGGGAACGTTATAGGGCAGTTGATCCGAAATTACGCAGGCAAATCCAATTTGAAAACAAACAGTTGTTTCCGCCGCAAGTTTACAAAGCAGAAGCGTGAAAATTGGAGGCGCCAGCAAACATTGAAAATAGGATTCTAACGAGAAGCAAACGAAAAACGGAAGTGTGAAAACGGAAGTGTGAAAATTGGACTTTGCTAACAGAAGCGTGAAAAACTGAAGTGTAAAAACGAAACTTATCAAGAGAAACTTGAAAAGCAAACTCTAAAGAAAATGAACAGGCAAAGCAAACCTGAAATTGGGACTCTCCTACTCTAACGTAAAAAAATGAAAAAGTGTGAAAGCTGGAATTGGCCAACAGAAGCGTAAAAAATTTGCGGTTTAATTGTAATTTCGACTAAACAACCGCCCTATAACACACGCTACAAGCAAGCTGGGCAATTGGCTTAATTTGAAAATAGTTTGTGTTTGATGCATTTGTTTTTAACCGAAAGATTACGCATCTTTAATCCCAGCCTGCGTGTAGCGCGGGAACGTTATGAGCTATTTGTAAACCATTGAAAATGAAAATAAATATAGTTATAATCACATTTTTATTTACAATCGGAAGTTATTCTCAAACTTTGAAAAATGATTGGGAAAATTTCAAAGTAAAAAATTGGAAAGTTGAAGCCGAAAAAGGATTCAAATTTTTGGGAAGAGAATTACAAGGACAAATTCATTTCAAAAACATAAATGACTCAAATAAAAAAGTTACTTATTATGTGTTCTTACGGTCAGAAAAAAATTATGAGTTAGAAAAAGAACTTTTGAATTATTATTATATTCAATCTTGCATTTATGAAGATGCAAAAGTTTTACAGTTTGGTTCATTCAATAAAGGAAAATATTTTTATGCTCTAAAACCTTGTTATCAATTTAACTTAAAAAATGAAGAAGAATGCCGAAAGTTAGCCACTGAAATTTTCTCATTTTCAGACAAATAAAGCAAACAGCTCATAACAGCTACTACAACGGATTTGGGCATTAGGCTTAATGGGAAAATGGTTTTGTATTTGGCAGTTTAGAGATAACCGAAAAATAAATCTTACTTTAGTCCCAAACCCGCTGTAGTACCAGAACGTTGGCAGTAATTATCCCACCGAACGGAGAAAAATAATAGTTAAAACAAGAAATGAAGAAAATAATTTTACTCTTTTTACTCACATTAATTTACAGTTGTGAAACAAAATCTCAAACTGTAATTATTCCGAACAAAGTTGAAATAAAAAATTTAGAAAATAAAATAGTTGTTAAAGGAACGAGAGTTTTAATTGATAAATCTGCAAATTATTCTTATTACAATGAATTAAAAAGATTTCAAAAAGACCAGAATAATTTCTTTCAAGTAATTGAATATATTGGACAAGATTGCGATGCAATTATTGAGAAAACTTCAAATAAAATTGATGAATTGCAAAATAAAGGAGGAAATATAAGAGTTAAAAAGAAATTTAAATTAGGTGAATACAACGCTTACTTTGGAATTGCTCCACAAGGTGAAACGGAACAAATTTTTCTTGTCTTTGGCGATAAATCATTTGCAGTTATGGTTGCAGGAATTTATCCGAATAAAGACTTAGAAAGAAAAGAAATTATGGATTTAGTTTTAAGTTCATACTACAATAAAGGTTTAAAAGTTAATGTTGAGGATAATCTTTATTATTCTGTGGAACTAAATAATTCTGAATTTAAAATTAGTAGTGTTTCATTAAATATTGGAACCTATACAATAGGCGGAGAAAAACTAACAGATTACAGTAATAACTTTGTAATCAGCACGATTCCAAACTCGAAAGATTTTGACATAAAAGCTTACAGTGATAAATTAATATATAAATACCAAAATAATATATACAAAGAGAAAAGTATTAATATTAAAATTTTATCAGGCGACGAATATAAAGAAGGAGAAAATAGAATAATAAAAACTGAAATGCTTGGAGAATTGAACGGTAAAAAACAGAAGATTTATCAATTCATCAAATCAACTCCAAAAGGAATTTATTTATTCATCGGAACAGATTTCACAGAAAATTTTGTACACACAAATGAATTCAAAAAAATTGCTAAAAACATAAGTATAAAATAACTACTGCCAACACACGCTACAAGCAAGCTGGGCAATGGGTTTAATTAAAAAAATAGTTTGTATTTGTTACATTTGTTTTTAACCGAAAGATTACGCATCTTTAATCCCAGCCTGCGTGTAGCGCGGGAACGTTAGCGGTCAGTTTAAGAAGCCGAAGCGAAAACGACAAAATATGAATATCGAAAGAAAGCAATTAATAGAATTATGCGACAAGTTTCTTAAAGATGAAATTCAAAAAATTGATTTGTCAAATTTTGCTTGGAATTGTATAGCTTCAGACGAAATTGATTGGGATGAAAATGACGAAATAATTTCTAAAACAATTTTTGATTGGGATAACGAAGAAATAAAATTTCCAATCAATAAAATAAATATGAAACTGTGGAAAAATAGGCTTGAAAACGATGTGGACGAATTAATGGATTATAACAGTTGGAATGTTCACATTGAAAAACAAAAAGAAATCTGTGGAAAATATGGTTCAAATTGGAAGCCCATCAATAAAACACTTAACATTGGTATTTCAGAAAATTTAGATTTAGGCACATTAAATGGATTAAGACACAGAACCAAAAAAGGCGAAGTTTGTTGGTTTATTTGGAGCGGAGAATATTCGGAAGACGACAATTTTTTTCAACCGATTTGTGCTGAACATTTAATGCAGAGAAAACCAAAACTAATTGACTATTTAGGACTTGACGCAGGATTTAGATTTCTAATAACCGAAAATGGCTATGAAGATGTTTGGTTTGACGAAAAACTGTTGGAAATAGAAAAACCGAACCGCTAACACACGCTACAAGCAAGCTGGGCAATTGGTTTAATTTGAAAATAGTTTGTATTTGATACATTTGTTTTTAACTGAAATAATACGCATCTTTAATCCCAGCCTGCGTGTAGCGCGGGAACGTTAGCTGCAAGCGCCAAAAAAAATCGATAAAAATGAAAAAAACTGTATTCCTATTTATCTTTCTTATAAATTTTATTACTGTAAAAGCAGATTGTTCCTCATCTGGAATTAGTGTTTGGCCAAAACAACAAAATATTGCATCAAACTCTATTTTTGTGATACAAGGATATGCCCAATCTCAAGAATTAATCAGACACCTTAATATAAAAAACAAAATCTATTTGAAATGTAATTCTGAAATTATTCTTTTAAAAGTTTTAAAAATATTAGAAGGCCAATATAGTTTAACTCAAGCAGTTTTAAAACCTGAAAAAAAACTCATTAGCGGTAAAACTTACGAATTAAAGATTGACAATCTTGGAATATTTGAAAAAGATGATTTAGAAATTACAAAATGGACTGTTAACTCTGAAAATGATATTAAAAAGCCAGAATGGAACTGTAAACCAACATACTTAGGATTGACTTATGAACGCTATGGATGTGGGCCTGAAAAATCTGTAAACTTTTGTGGAAAATATAAAGACAATTCTCCAACATTAATTTATGCAAGAGTTTTGAACAAAAAGACAAAAATAAGTTCCGATTATTTTATTACATCAGAAGATCAAAAAATTTCATTAGGACACGGAATGTGTAGTGGTGAGTTCGCTTTCGATGATAATACTAATTACGAAGTGCAATTTGGATTAATGGATGCAAGTGGGAATGAGAATTTAAAATTAACAGAACCTTTTGTTTTTTCAAGCCCGACAGAAGAAAATGAATCAGAGAAAGAAATAAAATGTAATTGTGAAAACACAAAATCAAATACTGATGCAAATAATAAAACAAAATTATTAGTCTACTCTTTGATTGGAATTGGATTAATTGCATTTGGAATAATAATTTACACTAAAAGAAAAAAAGCCAGCAGCTAACACACGCTACAAGCAAGCTGGGCAATTGGTTTAATTTGAAAATAGTCTGTATTTGATGCATTTGTTTTTAACCGAAAGATTCCGCATCTTTAATCCCAGCCTGCGTGTAGCGCGGGAACGTTACCAGCAACCTTAAAGAACTACACAGTAAACAATGGCAACAGACGGAATTAAAATAATTGACGGAGATTTAGCAAGAGATACTTACGACCAAATTATGGACTTGTATGACAGTGACGCAAACATTGAAACCATAATAAAAGAAGTTCCTTTTGTTAAAGGCGACTATGGACCAGACACCGACTTTTACCACGAAATATTTGTAACATCTTATGCCATGGCATTTTGGGAAATCGGAGAAATGACAGACGAAATCCTTAATGAAGTAAAACGAGTTATTGATTTAAAAGCTGGGGTTAAAGTTTGGACAGAAGAATGTGATGAAAATGAAGGCAAGAAAAGACAAAAAGAACTTGATAAGCTTTTAAAGAAAATTTCCGAACCAAATCAAAAAATCAGAAAACGAAAAAAATATAAGTTAATAAAGAACTTTTATTTTCAACCTGACGATGTATTGGCTTTCCAACTTTCTGACAAAAATTATTACGCTGTAATTTGTGCCAAAGTTACTCAACAGCGTGGACAATGCACTTATGACCTTGTGGCAACAACTTATAAAGACAAAACAAAGCCGACAATAGACGATTTAAAAAATTGTTTCATTGCTGGTCGTAAAATCGGCTCTGGTCTTGACACCGAAACTACTTTATCATATCAGCCAAACGTTGACGAAATTTGGCGTTATGTAAAACAAGACAATTTTATTTTTGGACTACCTTATCATTTGGTTACTCATAGAGATTTTATATCATTTAAAGATAAGTTTGAAGTTGTTGGTAAACTTAAAATAAAAGAGAGTTTCAAACGAGACGGTGGTTACGGTTATGAAACTTCATTTGACAGATTTGAAAGTATATTCAGCGACCTTGACAACCATATGAAAGTATTCAGCGAACAAAAATATCCAGTAACCCTACTTTGTGAAATATAACGACAGAAAGAAAGGCAGCTGGTAACAGCTACTACAACGGATTTGGGCAATTGGCTTAATGGGAAAATGGTTTTGTATTTGGCAGTTTTGTGATAACCGAAAAATAAATCTTAATTTAGAACCCAAACCCGCTGTAGTACCAGAACGTTGGCAGAGATTTTCGAACACCAAAGAAAATCCGCATATTAAAGATGAAAAAAGTAACGTTAATATTAATCTTAGTAATACTTTCAAGTTGTCAAAATAATCAAAAAGACAAGTTTGACGAAGGAATTTATTGTCTTAAATCTTATTTTGATAAAGATAATTTTGAGAATAGATATATTGAAGACTTTCTAGTAAAAGTCACTGAAGATAAAATAATTAGCTACGGCACCGTAAATACTTGGGGGCGTATTTCAAACCGTAACTTTGAATCTGAAAAAAAACTAAAAATTAATGATTCAATAATATTACAAACAACCCATATAGGATTTGGAGGTGACAATTTTACAACACAAAAATATATTAAATTAAAAAATTGTGATAAAATAGTTGACAAGAACGGAATAAATAGAGAAGAATTTGTAAAATATTTGAATAGAAATCTAATTGCAGGAGAATACAAATTTAAAAACACAAATATTGAATTTACAGAAAATGGACAAATTAAAAATTTAGATAGTTTAAAGACATTTTCTGTGAACCCAAGGTTTGGAACTTGTTGGTGGTATGATTATAGAACCATTGAAATTAACAATGAGATTTGGAAATTTACATTCACAAAAAAAAATCTGATTCTTACCAAGTATTTAAAACGTGAAGACGAAGAACATGGGAAATTAAGTAACATAAAAATAGTGCTTAACCGATAAAAAAAACGCAGAAAATGAGACAAATTAAATGTATAGTATTGATATTTTTTTCTGTTTTATTTTTTCAATGTAATCAGGAAAAAAACGTTGAAAAAAAACCAAAAGAAGAAATCTTAATTGCTGAACATATTTATGAATTAGGTGATGACTATACTAAATTAGAACTTTACAAAGACAGTTCTTATATTTTTACAATAAGACAAATAAGTTCACATTATGAAAAGATTGAAAAATATAATGGTAAATATTTAATAGATAAAGACACAATTCAGTTTTTAGAATATGGTTTTCAGTATTTAGATTGTAAAAATGCTGTCTTAAAAAATAACTTTATTGAATTTCTTAATGGAAAAATGCCGTTGAAACTAAAATTAAAAATGGCAAAAATTAATCTTAATAACAGTTCAGATTTATTAAATAATCCAAAATTTGCTTTTTTTACTTATAGCCCAAATTACTACAATTACTTTTCAGAAAATGTAAAATCATATGACTTAAAGAAAGTTGATTTAAAAACTGTCGATGAAATCCTGGTTAAATGTATTGAAGAAAATCCAACAAGATTAACACGACAATTAAGTAAATATAACAAACAATGCATTGCTGTTAAAAATTCAAAAAATGAGATTGAAGTTTTAGTATTTTGCAGATGTAACGGTAATTTTGATAAAGAAGAATTTAAGTATCAAATAAACCAAGTTAATGATGGTGGTGATTGTTATTTTGGAGTAAAACTAAATCTAACAAAGAAAAGTTATTCAGAACTAAATATAAATGGAAGAGCGTAAAAAAACCTCTGCCAACACACGCTACAAGCAAACTGGGCATTTGGCTTAATGGAAAAATTGGTTTGTATTTGGAAGATTTGGCAAATCCGAAGAATGGGCTTAATTTAGTCCCAGCCTGCGTGTAGCGCGGGG
>NZ_JBPTTO010000002.1:0-749555 GCF_051547145.1 Flavobacterium sp. RSSB_23
TACAAAGCTTCACAGCATTTTCACCAACCATTTTTGACTATTAAACCTTATTTGATAATTCATCTCCAAAATCAAACAATCGTTCAAAAGATTTTTAAGTTGATTTTTTTGAGATTTACTAATACTAAAAGTACCTAAAAGTTCAATCTCTTTAATAAAGGATACAGCTAAATTATAATCTAGAAAAGGTTCGACAACAGGTTCTCATTGATTGATATGAATTAAAAAATTAGTGTATGCTAAAAAATCAATCCCATTCATTTCTTACTTTTTTTTGGAAATCATCTGCATCAATATTGTTTATAGACAATCCGAAATGTTTTTTTAAACCTTTAGCTTCTTTATTACTACTGGCTTGCCTCAACTTTTCTTCAATCTCTTTTTTAGTTTGCTTCTTTGTGATTATGATAGTCATATCTCATTTAATTTATTGATATCTAAAAATTTACATTTAATTCTAAATAGTCCAACCACAATTAATCATAAAAAATAAAATCTTACCTATCCCCTTTTCATCTCAATATGCGGAATGTCATCTTCTAAATACATCTCGCTAATAGCCACAAAACCATGGCTTTCATAGAATTTTTTCAAGTACAATTGAGCGCCAATTGTAATCACTGTTTCGTTAAAATGAGTAGCAATTCCTGCGATAGCGTTTTGCATCAATTCATGACCCCACTTTTTATCTCGATAAGTAGCATCGACCACTACTCGTCCTATTGAGGCTTCGGGAAAACTAATCCCTGGAGGTAATAATCGAGCATGAGCTACAACTTTATCCTCATAAGTTCCAAAAAGGTGTAGGGCTTTTTTATCTTTTCCGTCCAAATCCAAATAGACACAATTTTGCTCTACTACAAAAATTTCGCTTCTCAATCTTAAAATATCATACAACTCATGAACAGTCAACGCATCGAAGGATTTAATTTCCCATTGTAAACTCATAACAACTTTTATTTTTTTCTTTTAATTATTTGAACCGATTTAATAATCGATTCTAATTCAAACATAACATCTCTTTTTTCGTCAGCGGGTGAGTAACAAAAACCTTCTAGGACAATAATTCGGTTGTACTCTTTGTCAAAAATCACATAATTGATAAAAGGGCCAGACATAAAATCATTTCTTAATTCCCAAGTTCCTTTAGATTCAAATGTGAGGCGGTTATCCAATTTTATTTTGAACCAATACGGTGCGTAGCCCTCACCAGTAATCATTGGAGTTTGAGCTTCGCGCCCTTTGATGTATAACTTTCCGATTGAATCACGCATTCGGATAATCGAGGCAATGGGATTTTTGGTTTTGATGGTATGCAGAGGAACTTGATACAGCAACAGACTCATACTACCGCTCACAATTTCTTTTTTTAACCAAATGAATCGAGGTTTTTGAACCGCATATTCAAAATCTGAAGGTACATCCAGACGAATATGAAATTTGTTCTCTATAATTTTTGGGTTCAGTAGCGACTCCTTATTGATTTTTTGATTGGCTTGTATTTCGCCTTCTTTAATCATCTGAATCATTTCGGGACTGTGCATTTCTAATAAATACAAAAGCGTATCATTAGTAGTTCCCGTGAGATGAAAAACGGTTTGCGGTGCTGCGTATTGATTTTTTTTGATTTCAAAACTAGTAGTTACTCCTTTTTTGACTACTACAATGGTACGACTATCCGTGATAAAGCCTTCTACTAATTTATCAGGATATTGATTGATGGTAAATAAGGGTTCCTCTTGTGGTAATCCAAAAACTGGGGCTGCTAATTTATTTCTCAGTGAATCACCCACTTCCCCATTCCATAAAGCATCATTCATAATCACGGCAATCGTATTGATTTTACCAACCGATTCACGTAATAATGGCTCTTGCTTTTTGCTGCAAGAAAACAGAAATAACGAAACTAAAAGGTATAAAAAATGGGCTTTATTCATAATTTTTATCTTATAAAATAAAACCCAAATGTAGCCCAATTTATTGTATTATCCGTTTATTTTCAACTTCATTCCGGGTTTTAAATCTTGACTGGTAATGCCATTCCATTTTTCTAAATCAGAAATAGTAACTCCAGGATATTTTTTAGAAATGCTAAAAAGAGAATCTCCTTTTTTTACATAATAATCATTCGTTGCATTTTTCGCTTTTGCTGTTGGAAACAATTCTTTTTTCTTAAATGAATCAGCTGTAGCGTTATTAGTAATGATAGCAATTTCATTTTTGGCCACAATTAAAGCTGTTCCAACAGGTACTTTTTGTTTTGAAATAGCATTCCAAGCTATTAAATTAGCTGATGTTGTTCCGAATTTTTTGGCAATAGTTCCTAAATTATCTCCTTCTTGAACTGTATACGTAATGTCTTTTACTTCTGGTTTTGGCACCTCTTGAACGGCAACAGCTTGGCTAACTCCAACCTGAAAGCTCATTCCTGGTTTCAAATTGCTGGCTGTCGTTGGATTCCAAGAACGCAAATCTTCTACTGAAACATTGTATTTACGAGCGATGATATTCAAATTATCTCCTTTCTGGACGACATATTGCGTTGCATTTGGCGCAACTAAGAGCGAATCTAACTGCGTTTCTTTAGCTTTTTCTGCCGATTTAACTCCTGCAACAGCAGTACTAGCAACGGCTATCGGATTGGTTTCTACACCATAACGGGACGTTTTAATTTTTAATATTTTACCTAAAGGAACCGAATTCCCTTTGATTCCATTCCAGCGTTTAAGGTCAGCAACGGCAACTTTGTAATCTGCGGCTACTGTGTTTAAATTATCTCCTTTTTTGATTTTATACCATTCATTGATAGTAGCAACATCCGAAGAATCTGCTGCTTTTCCTCTAGACGCCAAAGCCGATTTTGACCATTGTAAAGGTTTTCTTCGTTGGCTATTATCATGAGCAACGTAGGCATATATTTTGTCTTCATTAGAAGTAAAAATAGCAATCTTGTTTTGTGGCAATCGCAAATAATTGGGTTGATCACCGTAAACAGGAATAACATTCATTTTATACGAAGGATTCAACAATTGCAATTCGACTACAGGGATATCGATTAAATCGGCAATTTGTTTGAAGGAGATTTCTTTTTGGATACGAATAGTATCGGTTTCAAAGTGTTTGAAAGTGGCACGTTCGGGTTTAATGCCGTGCTCTTTATGATATTCATACAAGTACATCGTAGCTAAAAAAGCAGGAACGTAGCCTTGAGTTTCTTGTGGTAAATGTTTTTTTATATCCCAAAACGTTTGTTGTCCGCCCGATCGCCTTATCGCCTTAGTCACATTTCCTGGACCTGAATTATACGATGCTAATACCAAATCCCAGTCGTTGAATAAAGGGTACATATTGGCCATATACTGAGCCGCTGCCTCGGAGGATTTTAAAGGATCCGATCGCTCATCAACATACGAATCGATTCGTAAATTATATTGTTTTCCTGTGTGATACATGAACTGCCAAAGTCCTGTTGCACCAACTCTAGAAACCGCTTTTGGATTCAAGGCAGATTCTACTATGGCTAAATATTTTATTTCTAATGGAATGTTCTTTTTCGCCAAAGCTTCTTCGAAAATAGGGAAGTAATATTCTGAAGTAGCCATTAATCTCGCGAAAGCTTTTTTTCTGTTTTTCAAAAAGGATTTGATTAAATTTTCTAATCCTTGATTGTATTCGATATGAAAAGGAGACTTAGCATCCATAGCCGCTAGTCGTTGTTTTAATAGCTCGGTGGGTAATTCAAAATCAACGCTTTGGTCGGTGTTTAGGGTTTGGATATCTTTGGTTAAGTCATTATAAATATCCAAATTCGTTAGCTCTTTCATCCATAAACTATCGACTTGTTCTGTCGTAGTATGACGTACAAAAGTTTGTTTGATAGAATCTAAATAGGAAAGAGGTATAGGAGTAGGTTGAATCGATTTAACTTCAGCGACTTGCTGCGAGAAAGCAGCAAACGAGATGAGGAACAATAAGCTTAGTGTGGCATTTTTAAGACTCATATAATTTGATTTCAATGTGCTTTATTTCAGCTGATTAACCAATTGACTTTGCAAAATTACTTGGTTAAAACTAAAAAAAACCATAAATATTGTTAAATATACAATATTTATGGTTTTTAAGCCCATTTTACTTTAAAAAAATATGTTAAAGTAGGATTATTCAAATAGTAATGCAATTTTAAAAATTGCAAACTTTTTGATTATTCTAAAATCGCTGCAATTCCTGGTAAGGTTCTTCCTTCCAACATTTCTAGCATTGCTCCACCTCCGGTAGAAACATAACTTACTTTGTTTTCAAAACCAAATTGTTTTACAGCTGCCACAGAATCACCTCCACCAACTAGTGAGAACGCACCATTAGCAGTAGCCTCAGCAATATAATCTCCTAAAGCAATAGTTCCTTTGGCAAATGTTGGCATTTCAAAAACGCCTAATGGTCCATTCCAAAGAATCGTTTTAGAAGCTAAGATTACTTCTTTAAAATTAGCTAATGATTTTGGTCCAGCGTCTAAACCTTGCCATCCTTCTGGAATGTGTTTCACATCTACTACTTGTGTATTTGCGGTATTAGAAAAATCATCAGCTGCCACTACATCAACAGG
The DNA here is from genome assembly GCF_051547145.1 of Flavobacterium sp. RSSB_23. NCBI lineage: Bacteria > Pseudomonadati > Bacteroidota > Flavobacteriia > Flavobacteriales > Flavobacteriaceae > Flavobacterium > Flavobacterium sp. RSSB_23. The sequence goes on from NZ_JBPTTO010000002.1 coordinate 4,604, forward strand.
AATATGAATTTGTACCCCTTTTTCTTTTGCCAAACGTAAAATTTCTAGAGCCAAATCTTGCTTGTCATCCTCACAAATAGAGTCACCAACAGATCCTCCTAAGGCTTTCACAAAAGTAAAGGTCATACCTCCACCAATAATCATATGGTCTACTTTGTCTAAAATATTTTCAATAACAGTAATTTTAGAAGACACTTTAGATCCTCCTAAAACAGCAGTTACTGGTTTTTCACTGTTCTTTAAAACTTTATTCAAGCTTTCAATTTCTTTAGCTAACAACGTTCCAAAACATTTACTTGTTGGGAAAAACTGTGCAATAATAGTAGTTGAAGCATGTGCACGGTGTGCCGTTCCAAAAGCATCATTTACATAAATATCGCCTAAGTCTGCTAATTTTTTAGCAAAAGCAACATCGCCAGCTTCTTCTTCTTTATAAAAACGTAAATTCTCTAACAACAACACTTGACCAGGTTGTAAAGCCGCAGCTGCAGTAGTAGCAGGTTCTCCAATGCAATCTGTAGCAAATTGAACAGGTACACCTAAAACTTCAGAAGTTTTAGCTACTATATGACGTAACGAATATTTGTCTTCAGCTCCTTTTGGTCTTCCTAAGTGCGACATTAAAATAACGCTTCCACCGTCTGCTAAAATTTTATCAATGGTAGGCTTTGCAGCTTCAATTCTATTGGCATCCGTTACATTAAAATTTTCATCTAAAGGCACATTAAAATCAACACGGATAATTGCTTTTTTATCTTTGAAATTGAAATCGTTTAAAGTTTTCATTATATATATGTATTTAATTTAAAAATGTATATCGTCTCACAAAGATACACTATTTTGGGATTTTGATTTGTAGTGCCTACTATTAAAAAATAGCTAATTAATAACGAAATCGATGTAAATTTATAAATAACACAACTAAACGGTTAAAAAAATTAAGTAATAACGGTTTGGGAGCGTGTGAGTTCTCGGTTGTGAGTTCTCGGTTGTGAGTTGTGAGTTGTGAGGTGTCAGTTTTGGGATGTGAGTTATGAGGTGTGAGTTATGAGGTGTGAGGTGTGGGTGTGAGGTGTGAGTTATGGGTTTTGGGGTGTGGGTAAATAGAATAAAAAGTTAAGCTAGTTAAACAGTTAACAAATTAAACGATTAAACCTTAAACAATAGACCAGCTAACCGATTAACCAACAAAAAAAAGCCCTCTCCAAAATGAAAAGGGCTCTAGTAGTATATTATTTATAAAACTATTCGTGAACTGGATTTTGGGTACAAGGACAATTACTTAATCCTTGGAAGAAATCAAATCCTAAAGTAATCATATGCGTTCCAGAATTGTAGGCTGCCATCTCATTCATCGTAATTTGGTAAGCATACCCAAAATAAAATCCTGATTTCTTAAACCCTACCATTGGTCCTACATTCAAAGGCTTTCCAACTTGATCATTCAAAAAACGGTAAGATGCCCCAACCCAGTAGTAGTCATCATAACTATTGTATTTTCTATATTTAACGTTGATGTCGGTGCTTGATCTTCTATCCGATTCAAAATATTGAAAGTACATAGAAGGCTCAATCTCACCACGATTGTATCCTCCATCGCTAAAGACATAACCAGTATACACTTGATAATTACGCAATAAATCCGGTTCTAGTGCAATAAACTTATCCAAATCTTTTGGCAAAATATTACTAGCATTAAAACTCATATAAAATTTATTCAAACGATACAACAAACTGACATCAAAGTTATTGTTGGAAGTAAAACGGTTGTTATTAATAGAAGGATCTGGATTGGTTGGTGACAAATCATCAATGTCTATTTTGAAATTATTGATATTGAATGACAAACCAAAAGACAAATATTGTTGGGAGTAATAATCCAAAATGATATGATGCGCAAACGAAGCTTTAGCACCTGTTTGACGGGTGTTCCCGTTTTTATCATTGTACATAGAAATTCCAACCCCTGATTGATCTGCAATTCTAAAATCAGCATAAACAGATTGGTTATTTGGTGCATCTTTAATACCGACCCATTGTGTCAAACCATTCAATCGAATTCTAAAATTATCTCCAATCCCTGCATAAGTTGGCGAAATCACAAAAGGGTTATCGGCCAAATACTGTGTCCAAACAGGCAAATTTAATTCTTGAGTGTGTCCAGCAACACTCACCAAAAGCAACAATGCAATTATACTCTTTTTCATAATATAGTAGATTCTTAGTTGGTATTGTAACGACGCTGTTGGGGCACAGCGTCGTTATTACCTGTTATTTTGGGTTACTTTCTTCCTATCGTTATTTCCATTATCTCATTAAAGTAAAGTGACCTACAAATTCACGATCATCTTGAACATTTCTCAATTTCAATACATACCAATAATCACCTGATGGTAATTCGAGACTGTTGTATTTACCATCCCAACCTTGGCCTTCTCTTAACGTGGCTACTTTTCTACCGTAACGGTCAAAAATATTTATTGTTAAGTCTTTGTAATTGATAGTATTCGTTGGTGTCCAAGTATCATTATTACCGTCACCGTTTGGTGTAAACACATTCGGAATTTCGATATCAATGAATTCGAAGTAACGAGTAGCTGTAGCTTCACAACCATTAGCATCTCTAACAATCACAGTGTAGTCACCAGATCTATAGTAAATCAATTTATTGTTGGTACCAAAGGTATTTCCACCGTCGAATGAGTATTGATAATTACCTGCACCGCCAGTAGCCGTTGCCACAATCTCATTCAATCCACCATCTGATAATGTTAAGGCCAAAGGCGTAAATCCAATAACTTCAAACTGAATTGTAGTTTTCTCACAACCATTAGTATGTCTAGCAGTAATGGTATGGAAACCTGGTGCAAGATTACTGAAAATATTGCTTGCTTGGAATACTGTTGAACCGTCAAGAGCATAATCTACATCAGCTGGATTAGTAATACTAGCATCAACTGTTACAGTAACTGTACTACTTGGTGAATTATTATCACAACCGTAGGTTACAGTAGCTTTTGGATCCAAGTTAACAGATTCATCTAGCGTTACAATCCACTCTGCGGTACAACCATTAACATCTCTGATATAAACTGTATGTTCTCCTCCTGACAAACCATTGAAATTGAATACCGTTTGTGATAAAGCACCTGTTACATAAGTACCATTGATATCATCAATAGCTACACTATAAGGCGCTACACCACCAGTGATGTTTACATCGAAGGCAGCATTGTTATCACCTGCACAAAGTTCTTGTACTTCTGAACCTGCCACGGTATTTACAAAAATTGGTTGAGGCTCTGTAATCGTTTCAGATAAAAGAATGAAACAACCGTTTTCATCTTGTACAATAATTTGATAAGTATCTGGTGCTAATTGATCAAACACTCCTGTATCAAAGAACTGATCCAATCTTGGAGAAATGGCATACTTAATTACCCCTGTTCCACCTGAAGCCGTTACGGTAATGATACCGTTGGCAGCGCCGTTACAAGTTACTGGAGTAACTACTGTACTAGCAGAAACTGGCAATAAAGGTTGTGTAATAGTAACCACACCAGTAGAAGTCACAGTACAATCTTGACTATTAACTCTTACTTGATACGTACCAGCTGGTAACTGAGTAAAATTACCAGGTGTTAGCTGTGTTGGAGCTGGAACAATTGGATTTCCTGTACCGTCCAATAAAGTATACACATAATTGCCTAAACCTCCTATTGCTGTAGCCACAATCACACCATTGGTATCTCCATTACAATTGATTTTAGCATTTTGAACATCTAAAGTTACTTCTAAAGTTGGAATTGGTTCTACCTTAATATCATTAGAAATCACACCAATACAACCGTTCACATCACGAACAAAGTAACGATAGTTACCTGGGGCTACTGAAATAGTAACAGTATTTCCTGTCATTGCAACCCAAGTTCCAGCAGCCGTTGTACTGTATTCATACGCTCCTGTACCTCCATTAGCACTAAGTGTTATAGTCGCTTGAGTGTTACATGTTGGTGTAGTAGCCTGTACTAAACTTGCCACAACCTCTGTTGGCTCATTGATTACAATCGGTGCCGAAGTCGTTCCACAACCCCATCCATCTGTTACCGTTACCGTGTAGGTTCCTGCACCTAAATTATTGAACACATTTCCACTTTGTGGTCCTGAGCTAATCATTGGCGTAGCCGAAGTCGTATTCAAAGTATACAAGTAATTCGACCCTTGACCGCCTGTTGGCACACTCACTGTGATACTCGCATTAGTATCTCTAATACAAGCTAGCAAAGTAGTGCTTGGCGTTGCTGTAAAGACTATTGGAGTTGGGTTATTCAATACTACTGTTGTGAATACTTCACATCCTTTAGAATCTCTGACTTTTACAGTGTAGTTTCCAGCGGTTAAAGCATTGAAGTCACTTACAGTAGACCAAGGTGAAACTATAGTAGCACCATTTTCTAATTGGAATTCATAACCACCTGGCCATCCTCCAGTAGCAGTAGCCGAAATAGAACCATCATTATTACCTGTTACACAAGTAATTTCAGTATGGGTTTCTGAAATCGCTAAGATTTCACTTGGACCTGTAATTGTAAAGTTTTTGCTTACGGTACAGTTTGGCGTGTTCGTCAAAGTAGCCGTAATCATATAAGTACCCGCACCTAAACCAGTAAGTGTAATTGGTCCAAATGTTGGACTATTAGTCGTTGGTACCACCACAACTGGTGCTAACGGATTCGCAATATCATACACTGTATAATCGAATGGTCCAGCATTGTCTATTGGAGTAGGAACTCTATCAATTAAAGTCACTCTCGCACTTCCGTTGTTTCCTCCGAAACAAGTCACATCCACAACATTGTCTATAGTCAAGTCAAAAGTGTCAGGATCATTCACGTAGTGTACTCCGATGATTTCACAATTAGTATCTAAGTTTCTAACTGTAATTTCGTAGTTACCAACTGGCAAGTTAGTAAAGATACCTGTCGCATTAGTTACTGCTGGATAAATACTTCCTTTAATCGCCGTTGGCGGAGTTGTTGTATCGTCATAAGTAACATCAACCAAAGTATACTGTACATTCGTAGCCGTTCCACCAATAGTCGTAGCCGAAATAGTAATGTTCTCTAAATTGGTACAAGTAATCGCTTGGTCTACTACTACATTTACTTGATCCAATTGGATATAAGGAGCAATGTCAATTGTAGCCGTTGACGTTCCGATACAGCCTTTATCATCATATACATTTACGATATATGAACCACCTAAAAGATCAGCTTCAGTGTATACATTGCTGTTACCAAATTGAACTACAGTATTTGGAGTACCTACTTTGATGAATTCATAATTCAAGTACGTACCTGAACCGCCTGTAACTCCTGTAACTGTAATAGTTGCTAGGTCAGCAGTATTTCCTGAAGTACAACCAAATTGAGCAACTGTTGGAGCAGGAACCGTAATTAGTCCTGGCTCAAATATAGTTATAGTGGCTGTATCTGTACATCCTCTTTCTGAAGTTACTACTACAGTGTAAGTCCCCGCCGCTAAACCACTGAACAATGGAGCATCTTGAGAAGGTCTTGTTACTGGTAGATTACCTACAGTTGTAGTTCCTGTTAAAGTATACGTATACACAGGATTATCATTCACACCTGCCGTTGGAGTATCCATTGAAGCTGTAATCGTTCCATCGGTTCCTCCGTTACAAGTTACCTCTGTTTTAGCTAAGGCAAAACCTGTAACTGGTGTAGCAACTTGTAAATTCACCGTTGCAAATACCTCACATAATGTTGTCGTATCACGAACACCAATAATATGATTTCCTGAAGCAACATTTGAGAACGAAGTTACCGAAGCAAATGCGCCTCCATCAATGTTATAGACATAATTTCCTGAACCACCTATAGTACTTACCGTTACTACACCGTCACCATCTGCACAAGTAACTGGTGTGCTAACCGTTGGTGTTAGAATAAGCGGATCTACAATTGAAACAGGGAATCCAACAGAAATACAACCGTTAGCATCTTTTACTGTAATAGTATAAGTACCTGGTGCATTTACCGTGATGACATTGCCTGTTTGATAAGTAGTACCATCAGCGCTGTATTGTAAAGCTGGGCTAAATCCAGAAGCTGTCACCGTAATATCATAGGTGCCTGTAGCACTTGGACATTGAGTAGCTACTGCCGCAGCAATAGTTGGATTCGCATCTATTAAAATAGTAACTGGTTTGAAGGTAATACAACCGTTCGCATCCATTACATACACATCCCAAACCATATTCGCACCAGTGTTCGTATCCACTGTAAGTTGGTTACTTAAGCCATAAGCAGTTAGGGCTGGGGCCGAAGCTCCTGTGATAACTACAGCATATTTATAATCTATTGTACCTCCTGTAGCGACTACTGTAATCGTAGCCTCATCATTATTACAATTACTATTTGTAGCAGTAGCCGTAAAATCTAGAGCAGCAGCTGGCTGGCTAACCGTTACAGGAACGATCGCTTGACATCCTGAAGTAAGGTCGTTTACAGTAAAGTTATAAAGACCTGCAGGTACACCTGTATAACGAATCACATCACCCACCTGAGTCATTGTTCCGGCATTAGGGGATAAGCTAAAGTTATAATTAGCAGGAACTATATAATTTGAAACTGTAAATTCTATTGTTCCTGTGCTATCGCTATTGCAATACACCTCATTGATAACTTGAGACGTAGCTGCAATTTTATCAGCTTCTTCTACTATTATCGTTTTAGTAGTACTACAACCATTTGCATCGGTTACCTTAATCACATAAGTATCTGGTGCCAAACTAGCAAAACTAAATGGCGCAGCACTTGGTGTACTTGGTGCCGTTACTGCAGTAGCAGGTGCAATAATCTCATAGGTAAATGGACCTACACCAGACGTTACTGAATTTACAGTTACAGTTGTCACTGTTCCTGGGGTATTACAATAAATTGGTGTAGCAGTTAAATCCATATCTGTTGGAGGTGTGTATGGCAATACATCCACCGAACCAGAAACCGTACAACCGTTAGCATCTTTCACTACATAGTCAATTGTTTGTGCCGTATTTACAGGGAAAGAAGGCGAAGCTTGGTACGTAGCCCCGTTGTCAAAACTATAGCTATAGCCTGGCGTTCCTCCTGCTGGTGTAATGGTAACTATTGCATCTAGTGGTGCATTCGCTGTATCACAACCAAACGGAGTAACTAAATGAGTTGCTGTTAATGGCGTAGGTTGACCAATACTTACCGTAATAGGTGCCGAAACACAAAGTTTTGCGTCTCTAACCAAAATAGTGTACGTATTCACACCTAAACCACTAAACACATTCGAAGCTTGGTAAGCTCCACCGTTTAGGCTGTATTCATAGGCTTCATTTCCTCCTGAAGGCGTCAAGGTAATTGTTCCATCTGTAGCACCAATACAACTTACATCTGTAAATGTAAAAGTTGCCGTTGGAGTTGTATTTGGCGTAACAATAACGTCTTGAGATTCTGCTTGACATCCTTGGGAATCTGTCACTCTAAATTTATAGGTTCCTGCTATAGTTGTAGTGAAAGGATTTGTAGTTGCTACATAACCCGTTCCATTATCTACTTCAAATAAAGTATAAGTAGTCGTTCCTCCTGCTGGCACTAAAGTAACACTCGCTGGATTTGGACAAGTTAAATCTAACGTTAGATTCGCTTGTAAAGTCAATTGAGGCAGCACTGTATAAGTAACCACATTCGAAGGACAACCATTGGCATCGGTTACACTAAATGTATAATCCCCAGGAGCTGTAATCGTGAAGCTTGAACTTACTTGATTCGAACCATTTACAGTATAGAATTGAGCAGGTCCCATAGGAACTGTTGCTAGTGTCGATAAATCAATACTAATTGGTGTACCTACGAAACACTGAGCTGCTGGAGCTACCATTGTTGGTGTAGCATCGAATGCAACAGCAACATCTAATTTGAAGGTACAATCGTTAGCATCTTTTACCCAAACATCATAATTATTTGGACTTGGTAAAGTAACAGCCAATGTGGCATTGTTACTTGCTGTATAATCTGTAGCGATTGGCGTAACACCATCGGCTACAAAAGCATAAGTATAACTTGGTGTTCCTCCAGTTCCTTGAACCGTAACTAATGCTCCTGAATTACAATTCGCATTCACGTTGCTTACAACTGTTAATCCTAAAACTGTTGGCTGAGCAATAGCAAAAGAAACATCTGCTGTACATCCTGTTGTAACATCTGTAACTTGTAAGGTATACGTATCAGGTGCTAAACCAGTCAAGGTTACTATATCACCTGCAATAACAGGTGTTCCTGTTCCTGTTGTTAAAACAGCTGTATAACTTGTGAAATCTGTTACTTTGAAAGTAGCCGAACCATTATTAAGTGCAGGCGTTTCATTACAAGTTACATCGCTTACCCCTGTTAAAGCCAAAGCTATATTCGTAACTGGAGCTACAGTATACGACTCTTGGTACGTACAACCATTGGCATCGGTTACTTGGAAAGTATACGTATCTGGAGCTAATAAAGTGAATATTCCACTAGTTGCTCCTGAAGTATTTCCAGTTGCTGTTGCTGGAGAAAGTATAGCATAAGTCAATGCGCCTACTCCACTTGTAGTAGTAACAGTTACTGTACTTGTTACATCTCCTAAACCTTGTTGAACACAATAGATTGGAGTACCGCTAATATTCATATCCGTTGGTGGATTTAAAGGAGCAACAGTGGTACTTACGGCTGTTGTAAATGAACAACCATTACCATCTTTCACAATCACATCTACCGGTCCAGCTGTATTCGTTACATAAATATTGTTGGCCGTAAATCCTTCGTTGTTGAAGTTGTATTGGTAAGAACCATTTCCTCCAAAACCTTGAGCAGTTACTGTTGCTGCTTGTGTGGCATTGCCTGCTCCACAAGTTAATCCTGTAGTTACAGAAATCGTAGCCGATACTACTGCTGGTGCAGTAATTGGAATAGCTGGTGCTGCCACAGAAGTACATCCTTTAGCATCTGTTACTACAACAGTATATGATCCTGCTGGTAATCCAGTATAGATACCCGTTGCATCACCTGTTGTATTGGCTCCTGCACCCGAAAGTACAAAAGTGTATGGTGCTACGCCGTTGGCTGGAGTAACTGTTATGGTTCCATCTGAACCTGCATCGCAAGTTACATTAGTATGAACTTCTGTAAACGTTGGTATAGCTGGAGTAGTTACTTCAACAACATTCGTTGTTACACTACAAACTACAGCATTACTATCTGTAATTACAAAACTGTATAGTCCAGCTGCTGGAACAGAAGCTGTAAATGTTGAACCAACAACTGGAGTTGCAACTCCTGATGGCGCTCCATTTAATAACATTTGGTAGCTGTATGGGGCAACACCGCCAGTAATAGTTACGTCTATAGTAGCATTTACTGGAACATCACAATACAAATCTTTGGTCAATACCGCATTGGCTAGTAATTGTGGTTGAACAGTATAAGTAACCACATTCGAAATACAACCATTGGCATCGGTTACACTAAATGTATAATCCCCAGGAGCTGTAATCGTGAAGCTTGAACTTACTTGATTCGAACCATTTACAGTATAGAATTGAGCAGGTCCCATAGGAACTGTTGCTAGTGTCGATAAATCAATACTAATTGGTGTACCTACGAAACACTGAGCTGCTGGAGCTACCATTGTTGGTGTAGCATCGAATGCAACAGCAACATCTAATTTGAAGGTACAATCGTTAGCATCTTTTACCCAAACATCATAATTATTTGGACTTGGTAAAGTAACGGCCAATGTGGCATTGTTACTTGCTGTATAATCTGTAGCGATTGGCGTAACACCATCGGCTACAAAAGCATAAGTATAACTTGGTGTTCCTCCAGTTCCTTGAACAGTAACTAATGCTCCTGAATTACAATTCGCATTCACGTTGCTTACAACTGTTAATCCTAAAACTGTTGGCTGAGCAATAGCAAAAGAAACATCTGCTGTACATCCTGTTGTAACATCTGTAACTTGTAAGGTATACGTATCAGGTGCTAAACCAGTCAAGGTTACTATATCACCTGCAATGACAGGTGTTCCTGTTCCTGTTGTTAAAACAGCTGTATAACTTGTGAAATCTGTTACTTTGAAAGTAGCCGAACCATTATTAAGTGCAGGCGTTTCATTACAAGTTACATCGCTTACCCCTGTTAAAGCCAAAGCTATATTCGTAACTGGAGCTACAGTATACGACTCTTGGTACGTACAACCATTGGCATCGGTTACTTGGAATACATAAGTATCAGGCGTTAATCCCGTGAAAACAGCATTAGTACCATTATTAATAATTGCTGCTATAGGCGAAATAATTTGGTAGGTAAATGTTCCTACTCCATTTTGAACATTGCTAATAGTTACTGTACTTGTTTGACTAGCAACTGGTAAACAATATATTAGCGTACCATTAATGTCCATATTTGTTGGTGGTACCAAAGCTGGAATATTTACACCATTACTCAAAGTATAAACGCATCCTTTCGCATCTTTTACTAAAACATCAAAAGTGATGCCCACATTAGATTGATAGGTATTGGTAGTAGAATAACTTGTACCATTATCAAAACTATACTCATAAGGAGCTGTTCCTCCAATTCCATTTACAGTTACTGTAGCTGTTTGAGCTACATTACCTACTCCACAACTTAATGGAGTTGTCAACAATGAACCAGCAGACAAAGCGGAAGGCTCTGCTATAGTAATTGGACTTGAAGCCAAAGTACATTGTTTCGCATTACGTACCGTAACCACATAAGTAGTTCCTGCAGCTAAACCAGTAAACTGATTAGACGTTTGGAAAACACCAGCGTCTAATTGGTACTCATAAGGTCCTTCACCAGCAGTTACATTCACGGTAATAGTTCCATCAGAACCACCATTACAACTTACGTTAGTTTCTGTTGTAGTAAATACAGTAGTTGGGATTGGATCCAGCACTATACTAGTAGTCGTTTGACAAAGAGTAGCATTGTTGGCATCGGTTACTCTAAAGTCATAAGTTCCTGCTGAAGTAGCTGAGTAAGGATTCGTAGTAGCTCCAAAGCTTCCTCCATTGAAACTAACTTCATAAGTATAATTAGTAACTGGAGTTGTATTTCCACCAGTAGTTGTTAAAGTAATTGTTGCATTTGGAGTGGCTGTACAATCTAATGCCTTGGTCACTGCAGCAGATAATTCTAGTTTTGGATGTACAACATAATCCACATTAGCCGTACAATTATTACCGTCTTTAATTACTAAATTATAAGTTCCCGCTGCATTGAAGGTAAAACTTGGTGAATTTTGGAAAGCACTTCCGTTTACACTATAAGTTGGCAAGCCTGCTATAGCAGAATCTACTGTACCTGAAAATGTTATCGTAAATGCTGTACCGTCATAACAAATTGGTGCTATTGGTGGAGTAACTGTTGGTGCTGCATCAGCATCTAAAGTTACCGGAGCAGTTTTAATACATCCATAAGCATCTTTAACATAGACCACATAATTACCTGTAGTACTAGTCGCAAATGTTGTTGCAGAAATCCAACCCGCTGCACCAGCCGTTGGAGCTGGGTCAGTAGCTAATAAATATTGGTACGTATAAGGTCCTGTTCCGTTGCTAGCGAAAGCAGCAATAATACCATCTTCATTACAATTGACTTTTTTGATTTTTTGTGCAGTTAAAGACAAATCAATTGCAGATTCTGTAATGTCAAATCTTGCAGAACTGATACTACATCCAGAGTGTGTTGCAACACCTGTCTCAGTTACCAAAACAAAATAACTACCGAAAGGCAAAGTTCCAAAATTATTGACTACTAATGAACCCGTTGCTGGAATAACAGCAGCAACAGCAGCGCCAACAGGAGTTACTGATTGTGAATTATAAATTTGATACGTAACTGGAGTAGCGACACTATAAGTATGATTCATAGTAAATGTCACATTACCGTCTGCTGCTCCTCTACAAGTAATATTATTAGGAGTTAAAGGATTTACAGTAATAGTAGAATTTGTTGGTATCGGAATTGTAGATGTTTCATAATAATAACATCCTGTACCTGTACCACCATTGGCAACATCGGCGTCAAATACAACAAAAGTATAAGTTACACCAGGAATAAGATTAGCAAATGTAGTCTGCTTACTACCTGGGGCATCTTCAGGTAACCAAGTCCCAGCAGGATAAACAGGTGCTGTACCAGTATAAATACTAAAGTAAAATGGTCCTGCGCCTATTGTACTTGTTGGAGAAGAACCAACAGCAACAACAGCTGAACCAGGAGCTGAACAATCTGCAGGAGGTGGAATCACACTTATATCTAAATCATCTGGTGGAGATGCTACTTTGACATTTTGAATTAAAACTGAACAACCATTAAAGTCAACTACATTAATTTGGTAGATTCCAAAATCTACAACATTGAAAGCAACAGAAGTTGTTCCTAAATTATTTAATTCTGAATTATTATATCCATTAACACCCGTAACAAAATAATTGTATGGTCCAACTCCTCCAGTAACACTTTGAACAATTACAGACCCTTTCGAAATACCTGCACCATTACAAGTAATTGGTACTGTAGTATGCAAAACAACTATGGGTGTAGGCTCAGTAATAGTAATAGTTTCTGTATCAGTACAACCTTTAGCATCTGTTACTGTTACAAGATAATCTCCTGCTGACAAACCTGAAGTTTGTGTGCCGTAATTGATTCCTGTAGTAGTATTGAATACATTAAACACAAATGGAGATTGTCCTTTCGTATTATCAATAGCGATTGCAATAGCTGCTGTATCATCACCATTACAATTGATAGATGCTGTTTGTGAAACACCATCATTTCCTGGAAGTGCAACATCATCAATTACTGGATTAACAGGGGTTGTTACTTCAATAGCCGTTGTAGTTGTATAAGTACAACCCGTAGTAGTATCCGTTACCGTAAAGGTATAAGTACCCGCCGTGCTTGTTGTAAATACTGCACCAGCAAAAGTTCCTGTATTTGGTGAAGCAGTATAAGTAAAACTACCTGAGCCACCAGTTGGAGTTACAGTAATTCTGGCAGGTTCATCACCTACAACACAGGTAATATCTTTATTCAGCACCGCCGTTAAGGTCAATTGTGGGACAACTGTTATAATAGCTGCCGTAACAATACAACCGTTTCCATCTTTCATTCGAACCGTGTAATCTCCTGATGCCGTAATGGCAAAGGTATTCCCTATTTGAAAAGCACCTCCATTTAAACTGTAGGTAATAGGCGCTACAATTCCTGTTAAAGGTGTAGTATTCGTTGCAGTAATGGTATAACCACCTACAGTTCCTAAACAACCTGAACCAGATGCAGTAACCGTTGGTATTGGGTCAGCAGCAATTGTAATTGGTAAAATAAAAGTACATCCTTTGGCATCAATAACATGTGCATACCAAGTAGTACTAACTAAAGGGTCAAGGTTAGCAATAGGGCTATTTCCATAAGTTCCTGGAGTTGTTGCCGAAGTAACAAAAGAGTATCTATAATTTGGTGTTCCTCCTGCAGCTAGTATTTCTACTCTTGCAGTGGCTACATTACAATTGGCATTTTTATTCGATACTATAGTTACGCCTAATGCCGCTGTTGGTTGTGAAATAATTACAGAAGTAGGTGCTATACAACCTGTTGTGGCATCTGTAAATTCAACATCATAAGTATTCGCACCCAAATTAGGTAATGTAAAAGTAGTAGCTGTTTGTCCTGTTACAGCTGTACCACCATTGATGGTATAGCTATAAGTTCCTGAGAAACCACTCACATTATAACGAATCGACCCAGTGGTATTTCCAAAACAATCTACATCGGTCAATTTGGTAGCGGTAACTGCAATTGATGTAAGTGCAGGTACGGTATGTGATTTGGTCGCATAACAACCATTCGCATCCGTTACTCTGAAAACATAAGTACCAGCAGTCAATCCTGAGAAGCTACCAGTTGTAGCTCCAGTAGTATTTATTACTGGTCCTGAAACAATTGTATAGGCCAATGGTGCTACTCCTGTACCAGCAGTTACTGGCACCGTAACTGTACTAGTCGTACTTGAAACAGGCGCACAATAAATTGGCGAATTAGTAATCGTAGCAATCGTTGGTGGGTTTAATCTATTTAGAATAATAGCTGTTCCCGGTGTAATACAACCTTTAGCGTCTCTAACAGAGTAATTGATGGTTTGATCAGTTCCGTTGTCATTTACACTTAACGTTCTTACACTACTGTAAGTGCCTCCGTTAAAACTGTATTCATAAGGAGCTGTACCTGTAGTTGGTACATCTATAGTCACAACTGCTGATTGTTTTACATTCGTTGCATCACAACTAAATGTAGTAGCAGAAGCAGAAACCACTAAAGCAGTTGGCTCGGTAATAGTAACATTAACAGTACCTGTACAACCTTTACTATCTTTTACATAAAAAGTATAAGGTGTCGCTGAAGCAGCTAAACCTGAGAATAATCCACTAGCTACAAAAGTAACATTGTCATTACTATAGGTATAACCTCCTGAACCTCCTGAACCTGCTAAAATAACAGAACCGTTAGTTCCACCATTACAGCTAACCATAGTTGGTGTAGCAGCAACTGTTGGATTCGTAATAGCACTAACTGTAGTTGAAGTGGTCGTTTGACAACCATTCGCATCTGTAATTACAAAAGTATAAGTATCTGCATCAGCATTAGTCACACTTGTAGTAAATGTTAAAGAAGCACTTGCTGGACCACCAGAAACTGCAGTACCAGTACCTTTTTGAACCGTATAAGTGAAAGGTGCTCTTCCGCCTGTAATTGTTGTGGTAATCACAGCATCAGGACTAGTTGAACAATCCAATGTTTTAGTCACAGCTGCATTAGCTGTTAATTGTGGGTAAACCACTATTGGCGCTGGTGCTGCCACCACACATCCATTTTTATCTTTTATATAAACAGTATACGTTCCTGCAGCAACAGTAAATGTTGGACTCGTTTGGAACGCTCCTGTTGGGCCACCAATACCGTAAGTTAATGGTGTAAGACTTGTAGCCGATGGAGTTGCCGTAATAGTAAACGTACTTCCAGAAGCTGAACATTGATTATCAACAGCAACTGTAATTGCTGGTAAAGCATCACTAATTACCGTAACAGTTGACTTAGTTATACATCCGTTAGCATCTTTTACATAAACATCCCAAGTTAATACTGTTCCGTTATTCGTATCAACAGTCAATACATTACTGCTTACATAAGCAGATGTCGCAACGGTAGATGGATTAATAGCGTAAGCGTAAGTATAATTAGTTGTTCCTCCTGTTGCCGTAACTGTAATTTGTGAGTTATCGTTGTTGCAATTTACGTTAGTAGGTAGAGCACTTGTAATCGTTAAATTGTCTGTTGGTTCTGCAATGGTAACCGTAAAATCATCGGTACAACCTGTTGCCGTATCAGTAACTTCTATAGTGTAGATTCCTGCCAATACATCGGTCAAAGTCAAGGTATTTCCTAATTGTGTTAAGCTACCTGTTCCTAATGTACCTGCTGTTAAAACATAAGTATAAGCACCTACGGTAGCATTACCAGAAACCGTAAATGTAGCATCACCCGTTGAATTCCCTTTACAATCTACATTTGAAGTAACATTACCTGCAATAGCAATTGGGGTAACAGGAGTAATAGTATAGGATTCTGTGTAATAACATCCATTGGCATCCGTTACTCTAAACGTATAGCTACCAGAAGCTAAACCTGCAAACACATTAGAAGTTTGCTTAGGTAAAATAACAACCGATGGCGCAATAGTTTCATATTGTAACGTTCCTACTCCATTAGTTGCTGTTAATGTCACAGAAGTAGTAGGCGCTGTACATGTCACCGCAGCATTAGCAAAAGCTAAATCTGTTGGTGGGTTCAATCTATTTAGAATAATAGCTGTTCCTGGTGTAATACAACCTTTAGCGTCTCTAACAGAGTAATTGATGGTTTGATCAGTTCCGTTGTCATTTACAGTTAACGTTCTTACACTACTGTAAGTGCCTCCGTTAAAACTGTATTCATAAGGAGCTGTACCTGTAGTTGGTACATCTATAGTCACAACTGCTGATTGTTTTACATTCGTTGCATCACAACTAAATGTAGTAGCAGAAGCAGAAACCACTAAAGCAGTTGGCTCGGTAATAGTAACATTAACAGTACCTGTACAACCTTTACTATCTTTTACATAAAAAGTATAAGGTGTCGCTGAAGCAGCTAAACCTGAGAATAATCCACTAGCTACAAAAGTAACATTGTCATTACTATAGGTATAACCTCCTGAACCTCCTGAACCTGCTAAAATAACAGAACCGTTAGTTCCACCATTACAGCTAACCATAGTTGGTGTAGCAGCAACTGTTGGATTCGTAATAGCACTAACTGTAGTTGAAGTGGTCGTTTGACAACCATTCGCATCTGTAATTACAAAAGTATAAGTATCTGCATCAGCATTAGTCACACTTGTAGTAAATGTTAAAGAAGCACTTGCTGGACCACCAGAAACTGCAGTACCAGTACCTTTTTGAACCGTATAAGTGAAAGGTGCTCTTCCGCCTGTAATTGTTGTGGTAATCACAGCATCAGGACTAGTTGAACAATCCAATGTTTTAGTCACAGCTGCATTAGCTGTTAATTGTGGGTAAACCACTATTGGCGCTGGTGCTGCCACCACACATCCATTTTTATCTTTTATATAAACAGTATACGTTCCTGCAGCAACAGTAAATGTTGGACTCGTTTGGAACGCTCCTGTTGGGCCACCAATACCGTAAGTTAATGGTGTAAGACTTGTAGCCGATGGAGTTGCCGTAATAGTAAACGTACTTCCAGAAGCTGAACATTGATTATCAACAGCAACTGTAATTGCTGGTAAAGCATCACTAATTACCGTAACAGTTGACTTAGTTATACATCCGTTAGCATCTTTTACATAAACATCCCAAGTTAATACTGTTCCGTTATTCGTATCAACAGTCAATACATTACTGCTTACATAAGCAGATGTCGCAACGGTAGATGGATTAATAGCGTAAGCGTAAGTATAATTAGTTGTTCCTCCTGTTGCCGTAACAGTAATTTGTGAGTTATCATTGTTGCAATTTACGTTAGTCGCTACAGCTGTACTAATTGCTAAAGCAGCTGAAGGTTGCGTTAAATTGATTTTGTAAGTAGCCGTACATTCGGTAGTACGATCTTTTACTACAATAGTGTATTCACTCGCTGGTAAATTAGTTAAATCAATAGTAGGTGCTGATTGATTGTTTTTACTATCCACAGTAGTACCTGCAGTATTGGTCACTACATAATCATAGCGATGACCGTTTAAACCACTTACTGTAAATTGGATGGCTCCTAGATTTCCAAAACACTGAATTGGAGTAGTAATACTTCCTCCAGCCACAATATCTGGGGTACCTTTAACGGTGTAACTTCTTGTTAGTGTACAATTCGTTTTAGTATCTCTCACTTGGAACACATAGGCTCCAGGAGCTAAGGCTTTAAATTCTCCATCTGAATTTTCTGCAGGATCATAACCAACAGGTCCAGAAATAATACTGTAACGTTTAGGCGAAGAAACCCCTGTCGCCGCAATATTCACATGTCCACCAGCAGGAGACGTTCTACAATCCCATCCAAAATCAGTAATATTTATTGCAGTAAATTGTTCTGGAGCTGCAATTGTTATGGTCAATGGTCCTATCTGACAGTTATTGGCGTCTTTTACATAAGCCGTAACCGCTACAGCTGAAGAAGTACTGTATGTATTAGAGGTAGTGAAATTTGAAGTTCCATTAAAACTATATTGTAAGGTTCCTGTACCACCAGAGGCAGTTACTGTTACCACAGCCGGCACTGTTCCTGTTGGACTACAACCTATATCTGTAGCAGCAATGCTAGCAGTAACTATTGATGGATTCGCAATTATCACATCACTTACTGCCGATTCACAACCTTTGCTATCGATTACTTTTACATTATAAGTGCCTGCAACCAAACCAGTAAATACATTAGTAGTTTGTGTGGTATACGTTGCCGCTGAACTTAGTTTAATTGCATAGGTGTATGCACTAGTAAAACCACCCGATGCAGTTACAGTTATTGTACCGTCATTAGCATTATTACATGTAATATCCGTTTTGTTTGTGGTAATCGTTGGGGTAGTTTTTGCTGTTACTGTAATGGTATTACTAGCAGCTGGACAACCTTTGCTATCGGTAACTGTAAATACGTAGGTACCCGCAGCAGTAGCCGAGTAAGGGAAAGCACTGACTGCCACTGGGGTTCCTCCGTTTTGTGATACGGTATAAGTATATGGCGCACCATTGCCTCCTGTAATTACAGGATTACCAATAGATGCATCTGCCAAACAAGTTAAATCATTAAGTAAACTAACGGTTAATCCTAATTGTTGCGCAATTACAATACTAGAAATAGTAGCCGTACAATTGTTGCTATCGGTTACTACTATAGTGTGAGTGCCTGGCGCTACATTGGCAAATGAATAGGTCGTTGCCGCTGAGCTTATTGCTGCATTACTATTTAATTTATAAGTAAATGGTCCTACTCCGCCACTAACCGTTACATCTAAAGTAGCGGGGTTGGCAGTAGTGTAGCAATAATCTGTAGTTGTTGCTAAAGCAGCAGTTAAGGTAGGTACTGCACTTACTGTTACGGGAACACCTGTTGGAATAACACATAAGTTAGCATCACGAACAAAAACAGTATAACTTCCAGCAGGAACATCAGTAAATACTCCTCCATTGTTTACGAATGCCGTAACAACAGTTGTACCGTTAGACTGACGCAATTCATATTGATATGTAGGAGTTCCTCCACCACCTATCGCTGTAATAGTAGCTCCAGAGGAACATGTAACCTGTTTAGTAACCGAAGCACTTAATGTTACAGCTGTTGGAACAGTAATAGTAACATCAAATGGTTTAGCACAAGCCGCAATTGCAGAACCAACTGGACGTACAATCACTTTGTACAAGTTACCAGCCAAATTAGAAACAGTTACAGGAGAAGTAAATAAAGCTGCACTCCAAGTAGCACCATTGTTAGTAGAATATTGGTATCCTTTTGTAGTGTCAAAATTACTTGCTGTAATGGTAAATTCCCCATTGGTCAAACCATTACAAGTAACATTTTTCTGTCCTGTAATTTGAGCTGTAAAGGCTTTACCCGGATCAATAGAAAAAGGAAAACTTTTTGAAGAAATACAGGTTTTTGGAAGTTGGTAAACACTGATGTCATCAATAGCTACATCGTTACCATTTCTATCACTTTTGTTGGAACGAATAATAAAGGTTAGCGTGGTATTTCCTTTAGGATCTAAAGTAACAGGCGTTTTTGGGTATTTTTCCCATAATTCTGATTTAGGGACATCACCTGTAGTAAACGTAGAGATTTCCTTTCCAGTCGCATCCACTAGTGCTACTGCCAAATTACAATCGACTTGCTTGTTGGTTTTGTTTAGTAAATTCTTTACAAACAACTCAAAATTAATCGGTTGATTGGGGATGATATCCTTAATTACTTTTTTATAAATCACATCTGTTGTAGCAATTTTGTCTCCTAAGTTCACCACTAAACATCTTCCTTTGGGTGTTGGAGGGACAGTTTGGGGCGTATGATCTCCAGGTTGCACCCAAGGTCCAAAAGGCTGCACTATTCTAGACGTTACCGAATATTCTCCATCATTGATTTGAATAGTAGTTCCACATTGTGTGGCTACTACTTGTCTTTCAAAACAATAAAAAGTAGTATTAATTCCAGGAGACTCAACATCCGCTCCATATCCAAAATTTTCAAATAATAAATTACTAAAGGTAGGTACCGTATTCAATTTGTATTCTACCTTGATAGAATGAGAACCTGAAGGAACATTAACAAACACATTACTTGGAACATTGGTATTTTTAACACCATCTAAATAGTAGTCATAAGTATATGACGCATTAGGAGGATTAGCAACTGTAACTGTACTGGTGGCTGTTCCATCACAATTAAAATCAATTTGTGGGGTAACATTGATTACAGGCTCAGCTGGTTCAGGATCCACGATTACCGAAGCACTGAAAATACACTTATTAGCATCTCTAACATATAAAGTATACGTTCCAGGTGCTTTATAAGCATCATTAACTGTTGTCCAAGTAGCTTGATTATCGAAACTGTATTCATAAGGTGCTACACCGCCCTGAGGGTTCGTAATACGTACTTTTCCTTCACGTGCAGGACCACATCCCGCCAATTCTGACACCCCAGCAGAAGCGGTTAATGCAGCTGTAGGTTCTGTAATGACAATATCTGGTTGTGTTTCAAAACAGTCTACACCACTTAAGGTGTATTTTACAATTGGTGTATAGGTACCTGGAGCAAGGCTAGAAAAAGTGCCGTTGGCTACATAGTTCAAACCATTGTCAATACTATACGCCAAAGTATAGCCATTGGCATTGGTCACGTTAAAAGTAATTACTCCAGATTTAGCTCCGTAGCATAACACATCTGTTTTAGCAACGGTAAAAACTGGTTTAGGGTTGGCGTTGATGGTGATATCTGGTATAGTGTATGAGCAGTTGTTTTTATCCCTTACCAAAATTGAATAAGTTCCTGCAGTTGTAATCACAATTTTTGGATCCGTTTGTGAAGTTGCTGATCCATTTACATAATAGTAATATGGTGCAGTACCGTTAGTTGGCGTAACAGTAATTTCACCATTCATACAAGTTAAAGGTTTGCTAATAGAAGCTATCGCTGTCAAAGCAGCTGGGGCAATAATTTCAGCACTTCCAGTGTATGTACAACCGTCTTGTGTTGTTACCGTATACGTATACACTCCCGCATCTTTACCTTTAAATTCGTTTTCTGAATCCGTACTATTAATTACCTTTTCAATAGAAACTCCTCCTTTGAATAGTTCATAAGTATATTGTGCTCCGTTATAAGCAGTACCATATACTTTAATACTTCCTTTTGAATCATGACACAATGGTTGTGTTACGGTAGGCGCAATAGGATCAAAATCGATTTTATAAATCGAGATACCCTCTACTTTAAAAGGGCAAGGGTTGGTAGCCACACCTACTTGCCTAATGTAAACCGTATAAGTACCAGCAGTTGCAATACTAAAAGTATTATTGGATGTATAGCCTGAATTTTCAGAAAGGCTATATTCGTATCCAGAACCACTAATACCACCAATGGTAATACTTCCATTATTCCCGCAAATAATGTCTTTCTTAGAAACTGTAGGTTTTAAACCATTCTTGTATACATTAAAATAAAAACGACTAAAGCAACCCCCAAAAGACATTGAGACACGGTATTGCCCTGCAGTGTTAGCTACGAAAGTAGCACCAGGAGGACCTGCTTGTGTCCAGGTACAAGTTGTACTTTCATTGGCACATAAATCGGATAAATTAGGATCAGCCACACAAGTAGTGGTTTCCCAAGTAATATTGGTAGCACCCAAATCAGATAAATCAATGTCTACTTTATCATCCTCTGTACATAAAAAAATCTTAGGTAATACTGAGCCGTCATTTGGACATACTGGAATTAAGCCAGTAACTGCATCTACGTTATCGGCATATTTAATTAATGGATTAAATTTTGCATCATAACCCGATACAGTAATCACTTCCTCTAAATCAACACAAGGAGGAGTTGCTGTATTTTTTACGTAATAGGTTCCGGGTTGTGTAACAGTAATCGCTTGAGTAGTTCCTATCACTGGAACCCCTGTAGGACTGGTAGACCAAGAATAAGAGGCATAACCCCCACTTGCCGATATGGTCAAAGGATCACCACACAATACTGCTTTTCTATCTTTACAATCATCTACCCCTACTAAAAAGTTAGTCGATTCGGGCACACTAATGTCACAGGCTGAATAGGACGAAAAACTATCTTCACCAAATCCTAATCCACCGTTGGTGTTAATTTCTCCTGTGTATTTAGATTTAGCGGTGTTCTTTATAATATTATTACAAGGCTCAGTTAAGTTAGCACAAGTGGGCACCACTTGTACTTTAAAACGAATAGGAGCACTAAGATTTCCGTTCTTTAGGACTAAATTATTAGGCACGGTAAACGTAATGGTTCGAGTTGCAGCGTTGTAAGAATGAGTAACACCTGTTGGTACTTGCTCAATATCAGATGGATAATTAAAGATAGTATTAGCAGGTAATACATCGCTAATGGTAAAGTTTGTGGCATTATCATTACCAACATTTTGAAATTGAAGTTCATATTTCAAAATAGCTCCTAAACCCACAGCTTTGTTTTCTGCTGGCAGGCCATTATCATCGAAAACCTTTTTAGTCAAGATGATTTTAGGTTCAATAATCTCAACAGCAATAGCGTTAAAATAATAAAAGTAAACATCTTGGGTACTTCCTAAAGTTATCTTTGCAGTAGTGGCATTGTTACCTATGGCAGAATTGTTGTCATTTTTTAAAGTAATAATACCAGCATCATAGCCCAACGTATTGCTACTAGAAGGAATACGGTTGGGTGTTGTAAAATTGGCTGTCGCTTTTGTAACTGGATTAATGTAAGTAACCGAACTATTAAAAAAATTATTAGTTGCTCGCAAAGTAGTTCCTGTTGCTGTCTCGGCGCTTTGCGTAATACCATTAATTTGCAAATAATCTCCAGGAATTGGTTTATCTCCTTCCAACGCAGCAAAAGCAAAACTTGCATTAACAGGGCCTGAAGGAATGGTTCTGAAACCTGTAACATTTATATCCAAAGTAGTTGCACCACCAATCCCACTAAAACCATCATACGAAGTAATTGAACGTGCAGGTAATTTAGGATCTTCATAAACGATATACAAAGACCAACCCGCAGATAAACCCGTATTTGAATTATACCCCGTACTAGAAAGGACGTTCGCTACAGTATATGTTCCGTTGGCATTGGCCAAATGCTGTAATAAAGAAGTAACATCTGCATAACAAGCATAAGGTCTGTTTCTATCTGAACCAATACCATTAGGCTGATTTATAGCGTCATAAATTAATTCCCCAGTAATATCATTATAACCTCCTACAGGTGTTTTAAACTTGATTGAAGTAAATTTAGTCCTATCAACCGAATTATCCCCATTTTTAATAATTGCTGACCAATACAATGCGGCATATGCAATTTTATAACATGCTGCAGCAGGAGCATTTGAATTTGGAACGGTCAGTACAGCACTACTGGAACTAAAAGTACTAGCATCACCATCAATATCCACATATTTCATATCAATATCAGAATTGTAAGAATCTTTATCATTGAAATTAGTATTATCCTGACTCAGAATATTATTTCCTATTAATAATTGATCACCCTTTACATTTCTGTCAAATCTAATATTGAAAGGTTTCAAATTTTGTCCATAAGACGCTTGTGTCATAAAAAGCAAAATCCCTACCATAGCTAGAGCATTGGATAGGAATCTTTTTTTATTAGTTGCCTCAAAAGGCATGGCAACAAAAATAGTCTTGAAGGACGTACACACCCTTTTAGAAAATAGTGTTAGGAGATTCAAATGTGGCATTCTTAAAATAGTAGGTTTTTTCATGGTTTTGGCATTGTATTTACCTCTTTACTCCATTTCCTTTGGGGAGAAAGAAATGGAGTGAAAGAAAGTCCTATTTATAATTTTGATCCAATATATATTTTATAATCGTTATACTTTCAAGTTTTCAATTCTTGATGACAACTTTCCCGTTTTTAATTCCTCTAAGCATTAATTCTCCACTTTTATAATTACCATTTTACTAGTAGATGGATTACTTGCTTTTGTTTTAATTTCTTGCTGTGCTTCTTGCAAATTATCAAACATCGTACTGTAGATATAATAACTACTAGTGTTGGCATCATAATAGAAAGCAACATTTTTCATTCCTGAAGCAACCGCTTTCGTTAAGAATGCGTCACGTTTAGCAATATCTTTATGTACTGCCATAATCATATAATAGCCACTAGGTGTATTCGATACACGCTTCATAATTTGCATGTTCGATTGCTCTTCACCAAAATCAAAATCACTTTCTTTAAGTGGTGTTGCACTTACTTTGGTGGTTTCTTTAATACGTTTCAAAGTAGCTTGATCTTGTGCCAATCGATCGGTATCATTCAGCGAATTCGCACGTTTGATTCTACGTTTTTTCTCAATCTCAACAGCTACTTTAATATTCTCTAAAGTTTGAACCAATTTGCTATTGCTTTGAACGCTCGCTGCTTGCTCCACTTTTAATTGATCAATCGATTTTAAGTAACTTACACTCAAGGCATCAGTTGGACTAGCTCCTTTTTTGATACGATCATCAAACAAGTTCTTGATTTTAGCAATGTTATCCTCCTGCATTTTGTTCAAGGCCGCGATTTGAGATTTCAACGATTCAATAGCTGCATTATCATTTGAAGTGCTCTTAATTTCTTGCGGTTCTCTCACAATACCTTGCTCACTCAAATCATTTTCCTCTTTCATGTCTCGCAACTCTTTCGCTTTGTTGGCTACTTTTTGATCCAACTGTGCGATTAACGATTGTTGCATTTTGCTAGATTCTTCAGCTTGTTTCGCTAAATTATCTATTGCTTTGGCACTTTCATCTTTAACCACAGGAGCTGCTGCCGCTACTTTAGCCAAACGTATTTTCTCTGCTTCGGCATCGGCTATCGCTTTAGCATCCGCGGCTAATTTAGCTAGACGCAAACGTTCTGTTTCAGCATCCGCTTTGGCTTTCGCTTCAGCTGCTGCTTTTTGTGCGGCTTCTGCATCAGCTTTTGCTTTAGCATCTGCGGCTAATTTCGCTTGGCGTAAACGTTCTGCTTCAGCATCCGCTTTAGCTTTCGCATCCGCTACTGCTTTTTGTGCAGCTTCTGCATCTGCTTTGGCTTTGGCATCTGCTGCTAATTTCTCTTGGCGTAAACGTTCTGCCTCAGCATCCGCTTTTGCTTTCGCTTCAGCTGCTGCTTTTTGTGCGGCTTCTGCGTCTGCTTTTGCTTTAGCATCTGCTGCTAATTTTTCTTGACGTAAACGTTCTGCTTCAGCATCAGCTTTAGCTTTCGCATCGGCTGCAGCTTTTTGTGCGGCTTCAGCATCTGCTTTTGCTTTAGCATCTGCAGCTAATTTTTCTTGACGTAAACGTTCTGCTTCAGCATCAGCTTTAGCTTTCGCATCGGCTGCAGCTTTTTGTGCGGCTTCAGCATCTGCTTTTGCTTTAGCATCTGCAGCTAATTTCTCTTGACGTAAACGTTCTGCTTCAGCATCCGCTTTAGCTTTTGCATCCGCTGCTGCTTTTTGTTGTGCTTCAGCATCTGCTTTGGCTTTAGCATCTGCTGCTAATTTCGCTTGACGTAAACGCTCTGCTTCAGCATCGGCTTTCGCTTTCGCATCCGCTGCTGCTTTTTGTTGTGCTTCTGCATCTGCTTTCACTTTAGCATCTGCTGCCAACTTAGCCAATCTTGCTTTTTCAGCAGCTGCTTTTTGTGCGGCTTCTGCATCTGCTTTAGCTTTGGCATCAGCGGCCAATTTAGCTTGTCGTTGACGCTCAACTTCTGCAGCTTTTTCTAGAGCTTCTGCATCAGCTTTTACTTTAGCATCTGCAGCCAACTTAGCCAAACGGGCTTTTTCTGCAGCTGCTTTTTGTGCTGCTGTTGGTGCGGCTGCTTTAGCTTTTGCTTCAGCATCAGCTTTGGCTTTCGCCTCTGCGGCTAATCGTTCTTTGTTCAATCGCTCTTTTTCAAGAGCTGCTTTTTGTGCAGCTTCAGCATCTGCTTTTGCTTTAGCATCTGCAGTTAATTTCGCTTTGGCATCAGCCTCTGCTTTCGCTTTAGCATCTGCTATCTCTTTTAATTTAGCCAAACGCATTTGTTCTCTAGCTGCTTGAGCTTCTTTTCTTGCCGCTTCTAAATTAGCTTTATCCACAGGGGATAATAAAGTACTTTGTTTAGGCTGAGTAGTAGAGGGCTTAGAAGGTGCTTCACTTGGTTTAATTAAAGCGCCTTCTTCTTCATCGTCACCATAATAATACGTTTTGTTTTTGAACTTATATGCCAAAACAATATCATGTGAAGAGCCAAAAGCGTCGAAACCACCCATAGCTTTCTCAAAATTATATTCAATAGATATACTTGAAGTAATGTTCATTCCTATACCTGCAGAAATGCCATATAATGTATTATAACCTGCCTGTGCCCAAACACCCATCGGAATGGAAAACATGGCTAATCCAGAAAGAACCGTTTTGTCTTTTTTAAATTCAGATCGAACTAAAGTTGAAAATTTACTTTTATCAAAAAAGCCATAAGTGTCCAAATAGCCTGTGTACATAATATGTGCTTGAACCGCTTTTTCAGGGTCATCCTGAAGCATGTTAGAGGTACTGAAGTTGTAACTTACAATATTATTTAGAGCTAGACCAAAATCAAAAAAAGTAGTTCCATAGTTAATACCAGGACTTACGGTCAATAGAAAATTAGAAGGAATAGTGTTTAAAGAAGGATCGGATACACCATTGGCAATTACTTTTCCTGCATCTAATCCGCTTTTATAAGCACTTAAATTAAGTCCAAAAGTCAGATTACTATCTTGTTCTAAAACTACATTATGCGCAAAATTGGCTAAAGCACCAAAAGTTGTAAGCACACCATAATTTTGCTTAAAAACACCTAAACCAACACCTTCGTTTTCTAAGAATCTACCTGAATAACTAGCAAAATAAGTAGTAGGAGCATTATCAAATTGTACCCACTGTCTTTTACTAAATATACTAGCGATAGTGTTTTGCTCACGTACAAAACTAAAAGTAGGGTTTACTACAAAACGATTGTACTTTAAAGAAGTACGAATAGGAAGTGAAAACGAAACAACTCCATCCTCAGCTGGTACAGCTTGAGCATAGAGTTCGTGGTGCATACCATAAAAAAAAGCAATGAATAGTAAAATTTTCTTCATATTATTTTATCACAGTTATTGATCCTTTTTTTACCTTTTTATCTGGTGTTGTGATAATATAATAATAAATGGGATTCACGTTTTTAAAATCAATAGGGCTAGTGATTGTCGGCCAATCATTTTGATAATCTTTAGTTTGCAAAACAACTTCTCCTAAGGCACTTATTATCATTACCTCAGTATCTGTTCCACTCACATAATCTAAAGGTAAAATCCAAGTATCATTTATAAAATCTCCATTAGGGCTAATTATATTTGGAATATTAGGTACATCTGGAAATGGGTTAGGATCGGTAGTATAGGTTACATCAAAAGACAGCTCTTTCGTTACGGTACAACTTCCAGGTTGTGTAATAGCCACTTTGTAACTCCCTTTTGTAGTAACAGAATAAGTACTAGTCCCAGCATTTGGAATTTGCACCCCATTAAAAAACCATTTGTAAGTTGGATTAACAGCAGCAGTTGTAACAATAACATCAAGATTTTCACCTGGTACTATTGCATTAGTAGCATTAACATTTAAGCTACTTGAAAACGTGATTTCTTGCAAATCTATACTTGCATTAGCATCACAACTTCCAAAGCTAACTTTTACACTATATTGGCCAGGCGTTGTCACTGAATAGGTTTGATTAGTTGCATTAGCAATAGCAACATTGTCCTTATACCATTGATAAGTATTCCCTTTGGTAACCGACAAAACTGTTGGACCTTGACTAGTACAAAAAGGATTACCCAAACTAGAAGTAATAATTGCTGTTGCGCCAGAACTAGCTGAAGTTACGGTAACACGGTTAGAATAAGAGTCGGAAGTACATGTTCCATAATTGGTCTCTGCATAATAAACTCCGGGAGTGGTTACTGTATAAGTGCCTCCTGTTGCAGAAGCGACTTTTGTAGGTAAAACTGTTGGTCCGTTGTCTCTAAACCAATTAAAGGTAAGTCCTGGGTATTTTAAAGGAGAATCATTGGTTCCTGTTCCTGGATTATCAATCGAAAGTACATACGAACCTCCAGAACAAAATACCACATTAGAGATATTATTGTTGATGGTAAATTGACTGTCTTGTGGCTTGTAGTAGGCTGGAAAAGGATTTGAAAGCTGACTGGTCGCCGCTGGTGAAGTACTACGAATACGCAATCTGTAAGCTTCTCCGCTAGTCGTAACTGGAACTGAAAAAGTAATTTTGGCAGGCGAAGTCGTTATAGCTCCAGCTACAGAAGTATGCACTACTGTAGGTGTAGCAAAACTTCCAGTACCATCTGACATCTCGACAATAAATTGATTAGAAGCTGTAATTCCACTAGTTGGTGTGAAACTAAAGTTAACATCAAAAGTATTGAATGAGGGATTAGCACAAATCTGAGTGAATAGGAAAGTAGGTTTTCCGATTGCTATTTGTGCCTGAAGTTTATTTAAAAATGGGGAAATCCCTATTACTAAATAAAAAAAAAATTGTACCAAAAAAAAGACCTTATTGTACCTTTTCATGCTTTAAATCTGGTTTTTACAAGGTTTTTAAATAAAAAAAAATAAAAACTTCGGTTGTTGGGGGGCAACCAAAGTCATTATTTTTAATAAACAATCTAGTTGTTATTTGAAGCTGTTATTTTTGAAATTCTTAATCTGAAATCAGGTCTTTTCTCATTTGAGAAATCAATAAATGCTTCTGAGTTATTCTTTTTATCATATACATTAAAGAAAGCACTATTACCATACCAGTTCTCTAATTCCTCATTTTCAGGATTAAACTCTGTAAAAATATTTCCTTTACAGAAATTAATGTACAATTGTTCTAATTTAATTTTTTTCAAGTTTGGTGCTGTAACTTCCATTTTAGCATCCAAAACTACAGCAGGGTTAAAACCTGAAATAACACTTTTCTTTAATTCTAAAAAGGTGTTTTCAGCTACACGTACTGCGTCTTTAATTAAACCATTTTGCATATCAGCTGCTAAATCTCCACTATCATTAACGAATGTAAGATTCGTAGCAACTACATTGGTTTGTTTCTTATTAAAATCAACTTCACTTTTTTGCTCATAAGAAGCTAAATCAAAACATCTTGATGCAGAAGTATTGCTAGAAATATAAGAAGAGCGAATTGCCAATGAATTATCTATTTTACATTGAACACCATAATTGAATTTGTAGTCAATTCCGTTGGCTTTCAATGAAACCATTTTATTCATTACTACATCTCCGCCATATACTTCATAAGAGTCTCCTGCACAAAAGCTAACCATCACATTTTCAATGATAGTTTTGTTTCCAACGCCTCCTAAAAATAAACCATTGAAGTTACCGCTTCCTCTTACTTTTTTACCTGCGTACTCAATACGAACATATCGCAAAATTCCAGATGAAGCAACAGGATTATTACCACCATAAACCGTCAAGGCATTATCTAAATCATAATTAACGGAAGCTACACCGCCAAATTTATTGATTGGAGCATCTCCTAAAATTACAATTCCTCCCCAATCACCAGCTTTCTTAACACTACGATTAGAGGTAAATACAATTGGATCGGTTTCTAAACCATCAGCAACAATAGAAGCACCCTTAGTAATTACTAATGCTGCCCCAGAATCAAAGTCTCCAATAATCACTGTTCCTGGCTCAATAGTCAAGACTGCATTATTATCAACATAGACTGGTCCTTGTAACAAGTACACATTCTTTTTTAACAACTTGGTATTGGTAGAAATATTTCCAGCCAAAATTTGATTTGGCTCTCCATAATCTACTTTTGCAGGTTTGAACTCAGTCCAATTGCTCAACCAATTTGTAGAACCTATGATACCTTTCTCTTGTTGTGCATTAGCACCACAAGCTACAAATAGTAACAATGCTAATATTTGAAAACTTTTTTTCATAAGGTTAAGATTTAGTGGGGTGGGGTTATTTAGACACTAACAAAATGAAAGTGACTTTAAGATTTTGTGGCAACTAATGATTCTTAAATTAAGAATCATTAGTTCTAGTTTTCTCCTAAAGTGTTTAAAGACTTTAGTGTTTCTTCATAAAACAAAATCGCTGAAATCAAATTTCCTTTATCTGCATAAGGAACCATTTTTCTTTGGAACTCAACAGTAACCTCTAAAAATGCGTTCATACTATCTGATTGAACAGTTAATGCTTTAGTGTTATTTGCATCTTCTGGAATACCTAAATCTGTTAATGTAACTCCTGGCTTACTTACTAAAGCGATATAAGGCAAAGTTTTAACCAAAACTTTAATTCTTTCAATATACAACTCTAACAGTGGCCCTTTTTGTAAATTTTCTAACTCAGGCTTTGTGTGATACTTCTTAACAAGAGCTGTTCTACTAATAATACTTTGTGGTACTTTAGTTTGAGCTGATGCAAAACCTACCACGAAAAATAATACTAACCCAAAAAAAATAATTTTCCCTTTCATGCTTTTCTTTTTTGTTAATTAAAATGTTAATAACAAAAATAAACAAATTAATTTAACCCACAACTTTTTACGATAATTTTATGAATAAAAAATATTACAGATTAAAAAAAAACGTGTATTTCATCGATAAAACAAGAGTTTAAAGCATTAATTAACAGGTGTTTATACGTAATACACAAAACAAGATTTAATAAGATTGTTGTTTAAAAATACTTAAATTTTAACATCTTAAAAATGTTAATAACAGTAAATATTTACAAATACAAAAAGCTGATTTACAAGACCAATTGGATTCTATTTAAAGATTATTATATAAAATTTCGGTCTCAATCAATTTCTATTATCTTTGCTTTATGCAATTTTCATCTATACTAGGACAACACCCCATTAAAGCACATTTGATCAAAAGTGCAGACACTGGTAGAATTCCTCACGCTCAATTATTTATAGGGCCAGAAGGATGCGGTACTTTACCAATAGCTATTGCCTACGCACAATACATTTTGTGTTCAAATACAAATGGAGAGAATACAAATGGAAATGAAAGTTGTAATTTGAAATTTCAAAATTTAGCCCATCCAGATCTTCATTTTATATATCCAACAGTAAGTACCGAAGAGGTTAAAAGCAAGCCCAAAAGTATTGATTTCATAACAGAATGGAGAGAATTTGTTACTAAAAATCCATATGGTAATCTTTTGGACTGGTATTCTTTTTTAGGCGTCCAAAACAAACAAGGTGAAATCAGAGTAGATGATGCTCAAGAAATCCTTAAATCTTTGGCGCTAAAATCGTATGAAGGCGGACACAAAGTAATGATTGTTTGGATGGCCGACAAAATGAATACTGCTGCAGCCAATAAATTACTAAAGCTTTTAGAGGAACCACCTGAAAAAACAATTTTTTTATTGATAACTGAGAATGAGGAAGCAATAATCTCTACTATTCGCTCGAGATGCCAAGCCATCCATTTTAATGGTGTTCCTGAGGAGATTATAATGGACGCATTACTACATCAACATAAATTAGATCAAAAATCAGCACAAAATCTAGCACATCAAGCTCAAGGAAATTACAATAAAGCCCTCCATCTATTGCATCAAGATGGCGATGATTTGGTTTTTGAGGAATGGTTTGTTGTTTGGGTTAGAGCTGCTTTTAAAGCAAAAGGAAATGCTGCCGCGATTCAAGATTTAATACAATGGAGTGAACAGATTGCACAATTAGGTAGGGAAAAACAAAAAAAGTTTTTAGAATACTGTATCGAATTTTTCAGACAGGCTTTGCTACTCAATTATCAGGCTAAAGAGCTAGTCTATTTTGAACCTAAAATGGAAAAATTTAAATTAGAAAATTTTGCTCCTTTTATTCATGGTAATAATATCAATGCTATTTTCAATACCCTTTCAGAGGCATTGTATCATATTGAAAGAAATGGAAATGCAAAAATCATATTAACAGATGTGTCCATTCAATTAACCCGATTAATTCATAAAAAATAACCATTATGAACAACACAGCCTCAATGCTATTATTAGTTTTTTTAGCTATTACATTTATTCAATCTGGATACGATAAAATATTTTACTGGAAAGATAATGTAAGTTGGTTAAAAGAACATTTTTCTAAAACCCCTTTAAAAAATCAAGTCCCACTAGCACTTGCACACGTATTACTCCTAGAAATGATCTCTGGAATATTATGTATTGTTGGCAGTATAGAACTGTACTTAACCAATGGAAAACTTTACGGATACTATGGCGCCCTGTTTTCTAGTATTACCCTATTGATGTTACTGTTCGGTCAACGTCTAGCGAAAGATTATGACGGAGCAAGAACAATAGTAATCTATTTCATTCCAGCAGTTATAGCCGTATACTGGCTCAATTAATTCAACACAATTTTATTTTTACTTATATGATTCCAAAACATCCATCAGAATCTCTAACCATTTTAACCGACCTAGTTTTACCAAGCGAAACCAATCCATTAAACAACCTCTTTGGTGGAGAATTATTAGCACGTATGGATCGCGCGGCCAGTATTGCTGCACGCCGACATTCTAGAAGAATAGTGGTAACGGCTTCTGTAAATCACGTCGCCTTCAATAGAGCAGTTCCTATTGGCAGCGTAGTTACCGTTGAAGCGAAAATCTCTAGATCATTCAAAAGCTCAATGGAAATATATATAGATGTTTGGATTGAAGACCGAGAATCCGGCCAACGCAATAAAGCAAACGAAGGTATCTACACATTTGTAGCCGTTGACGATACTGGAAGACCCGTAGAAGTTGCTCCAATTATTCCAGAAACAGAATTAGAGAAACAACGATTTGATGCCGCTTTGAGAAGAAAACAATTAAGTTTGGTACTCGCAGGAAAAATGAATCCTCATGATGCTACAGAATTGAAAGCCTTATTCAATTAATAAATAGTAGTAGTATTATTTTTTTTTATTAGAATACTAAAAGACAGCTTTATTAGCATAAAAAAAAAGTGTATTTTTACCTAAACTTGTAAAAAACAACCCACTCGTTATTACCTTAAATAGTAGTAACCTATACGCCTATAATTAGTTATAAACCCAAAAATTTAGATGAAAGAAAAGATGAGTTCAGACAAAGAAGCCAAATTAAAAGCGTTACAATTAACGCTTGACAAATTAGATAAAACCTACGGAAAAGGTACTGTAATGAAGATGGGCGATAAAGCCATTGAAGAAGTGGAAACAATTTCTTCAGGTTCATTAGGTGTAGACTTAGCCTTGGGAGTTAACGGATATCCAAAAGGAAGGATCATCGAAATTTTTGGACCTGAATCTTCAGGTAAAACCACACTAACATTACACGCCATAGCTGAAGCACAAAAAGCTGGTGGAATTGCAGCTTTTATAGATGCAGAACATGCTTTTGACAGAAATTATGCTGAAAAACTGGGAGTTGATATTGAAAACCTTATCATTTCTCAACCTGACAACGGAGAACAAGCGCTTGAAATTGCTGAGAATTTAATTCGTTCTGGTGCAATTGACATTGTAGTAATTGACTCTGTTGCTGCCTTGACTCCAAAAAGTGAGATTGAAGGCGAAATGGGAGATTCAAAAATGGGTTTACATGCTCGTTTGATGTCACAAGCCTTAAGAAAGTTAACAGGAACTATTAGCAAAACACATTGTACTGTGTTTTTCATCAACCAATTAAGAGAGAAAATTGGTGTAATGTTTGGTAACCCAGAAACAACAACAGGTGGTAATGCTTTGAAATTTTATGCTTCCGTTCGTTTAGACATTCGTCGTTCTACTCAAATTAAAGACGGGGAAAATGTTTTAGGAAACCGAACCAAAGTTAAAATTGTAAAAAACAAAGTTGCACCACCGTTCAAAGTAGCAGAGTTTGATATTATGTATGGTGAAGGAATTTCTAAAACTGGAGAAATTCTAGATCTTGCCGTTGAATTCGAAATTATTAAAAAAGCGGGATCATGGTTTAGCTATGGAGAAACCAAACTAGGACAAGGTCGCGATGCTGTAAAAACACTCATCAAAGATAATCCAGAATTAGCAGACGAATTGGAAGTAAAAATAAAAGCACATATCAAAGAATTGGCTAACGAATAATCCTTTCAAAAAAATCTAAAAAGCTATCTATTCCCCTTTTTTATAGGAATAAATAGCTTTTTTTATAGTGCGTTTTTTATAAAAGAAAGAAAAAACTTATTTTTAAAGTCCCTGAGAATCGGATATTTAAAAAAAATTGGATGCTGTATCGAAATATTTAAAAATAAAGAAGAATAAAACTAAGAAAAAACTTAGTATTTACCTTGGGACATTTCAAAATCCGTAAGTTTGTTTAAAATAATTGTACGGACTTTTTCCTTAATTTCTTTTCTAGCCTCACTTGTCAAACCCTCCGTATCAACAACAGAATGGATATGTGCCCTCATCAATCCTGGACTCCCACTAAAAAAAGTATAAGAAAAACGCTTTTTATTATCTGGGAAAGTTATAGGTAAGATAGGAATTTGGTGTTCGATAGCTAATCGAAATGCGCCATCTTTAAACTCGTCTAATATTATTGATTCATCATCTGGAACACCTCCTTCAGGAAAAATACAAACACTCAATCCTCTTTTAATCCTTTGTTGGGCCGCTTCAAAAACATCCCTCCTACTTTTAGCGGAACCTCTATCTACAAGTATACAAGTTCTTTTGTAGAAAAATCCAAATAAAGGGATTTTAGATAATTCTTGCTTTCCAACAAAAACAAATGGATTTTTTATGATAGCCAACATCAACATGATATCAACCATCGAGGTGTGATTCGCTACAATCATGTAACTCGTCTTTGCTTCTAAAACAGGTTCTTGATTTACTTTATAACTAAAACCCATTCCGAACAAAATAACCTTTGCCCAAATACGAGCCATCATAAAAAAATAAGGATACCCACTTTCAGTCAGAATGGAAATAACCAAAAAAGGAAACATTATCAAAATTGGAATGGCCATCAAAATGTAAAACCAAATCCTCCAAACAATCCAAAAAAATACTTTCAAAATTCTCATAGTTTCAAAAGTAAGGAATACTTCCTAATTACCAAGAAACTATTTTAACGAAATTGAAATGCAAAGAATGAAACGAAAATGGTAAAAAAAAGTTCAATTTCTAAAACTCACATTTTACAAAAAAGGATTCAAATTTTATTCAAATCATCAAAAAAAACTAAGCAAATATAGAATTTGACAAAAATTCAGATTAAAGAACTTTAAACGGTTTTTGTGTAAATAATAATTAATATTTTAGCTAAAATGATATAAATAATATGTTAAATTGTATATTTTAATGAATATATAACACTTGAAACTATGGTAAATTTGACCCCAAAATTAAGCCAAAACGCATGGGATGAAATGTTTTCACAACATGGCGTTAGAGATTCCTATAGACAAGTTTTAGAAGCATTACAAAGTCTGAATCAACAAACACTAAACGACAAACAGAAACAAGCTTCTGATTTATTTATGAATCAAGGTATAACTTTTACGGTATACACTGATGATAACCAAGGAATAGAAAGGATTTTCCCTTTTGATATTATACCCAGAATTATAACCAAAAAAGAATGGGATGAAGTAGAAAATGGGATTAAACAACGATTAAAGGCATTAAACTATTTTTTAGAAGACATTTATGGGGAGCAAAATATCATAAAAGATGACATAATTCCGGCTTCATTAATTGCATCATGTCCACATTACATTCAAGAAGTACATGGTATAAAAGTACCCCACAATATCCACGTACATATAGCTGGAATAGATTTAATAAGAGGAAAAAAAGGAGAATTCTATGTCCTAGAAGACAATCTGAGATGTCCGAGTGGTGTGAGTTACATGCTAGAAAATAGAGAAATTACGAAACGAATTTTTCCAGACATGCTTACCTCAAATAAAGTGAGTATGGTTGGAAACTATCCGATGATATTTCACAACATACTTGTCTCTCTATCCCCAAGGAACATTTCGAATCCAACAGTAGTACTCCTAACACCTGGAGTCTATAATTCTGCTTACTACGAGCACACTTTCTTGGCAAGACAAATGGGTATCCCATTAGTTGAAGGACGAGACTTGGTAGTAAACAATAATAAAGTTTATATGAAAACCACTTCTGGACTACAACAAATAGATGTGATTTATAGACGTTTAGACGATGATTACTTAGACCCATTGGTATTTAAACCAGATAGTACATTGGGTGTGCCAGGATTAATAAGTGCGTATAGAGAAGGTAATGTTGCACTAGTAAATGCGGTTGGAAACGGTGTTGCCGACGACAAGGCCGTATACGCTTATGTACCACAAATGATTCAGTACTATCTAAACGAAGAACCAATTCTTAAAAACGTTCCTACTTATCAAATGGAAAATTTAGAAGAAAGAGAAATGGTTTTTTCCGATATGGAAAATATGGTAATCAAAGAAACCAATCAAAGTGGAGGTTATGGAATGATTATGGGAAACAAAGCTAGTCAACAAGAACTAGACGATGCGAAAATTGCCATCACTGCAAATCCAAGAAATTTCATCGCTCAACCCATTATCCAATTAAGCACCGTGCCTTGTTTCATAGATGGTGAATTAAAACTACGCCATGTTGATTTAAGACCATTTGCTTTGTGTGGCCCAAAAGGAATTCAAATTGTACCAGGAGGTTTAACGCGCGTAGCATTAACCGAAGGTTCTTTAGTCGTAAACTCTTCACAAGGTGGCGGAAGTAAAGACACTTGGATTATAAAATAAAGAAAAAAGATGCATTGGCAAGCTTAAAACAAAACACAATAGCCAACTAAAAAATTGCATATGAAAGTAAACATGCTCAGTAGAGTAGCGGATTCGATGTTTTGGCTCAACCGCTATATGGAGAGAACAGATGGAATGCTGCTCACACTAAATACTTGCTATATTTTGTCTTTTGACAAAGAAAGCGAAGATTGTCAAGGCTATAGACCTCTTTTAGAATACTATACCGATTTGTCTAATGAACAAATCTTAGCGGTTCAAAACGACACTAATTTTGTTTTGAAATATATTATCTGCGACAATTCCAACCTGAATTCTGTGAAAAATTTGGTTATTAAAACCAGAGAAAATGCAAGGGGTTCACAAGATAAAATAACGAAAGAACTTTGGGAACACATCAATTCAATGTACCATTATATGAACTCTCCTGAATTGCCTAAAAAATTAGAAACATCAGATGCTTTGAATATTGTGACAAAACTCAACAAAGACTTGCTACTATACAATGGTATTTTACAAGTAACGATGCCAAGAGGTTTGGGTTGGTGCTTTTCGAGTATTGGCAAACATATTGAACGTTGTTTACAAACGATATCAATGACTCAAGCGTATTTTTCACCCATAAATTACGACTTAGAAAGTAATGAAGATTTAATGTATTGGAGAAGATTGCTCCTCTCTTTGTCTGGATATGAACTTTATTTAAAAAGTTACAGTAACATTCCTCATAACCGAAAAGTAGTACAACAAGTAATATTTAACCGTGATTTTGCCCATTCTGTAATCTATACCTTAGACTTAATTGGCGTATATCTAGATAATTTATTTAAAGATAATACCCTAAGCGAAGCCAGGTCGTTGCATAATCAATTTGGACGACTCAAAAGTTATGTTGAATATACCGATTATCACCACCTTAACAATCAACAATTAGAAGAAGTACTTCATACAACTAGAGTTCAACTCAATCAATTCTCGACAGACTTTTCAAAATTATTCTTTTCCTATACCTAAACCCAATGGCAATATTTAAAATAGTTCATATCACAAAATACCAATACAATTGGCCAATCAAGGAAAGTATTAATGAAATTCGTCTATTCCCTCACAATTTTGAAAACCAAGACGTATTAGAACACCAACTTTTGATTACGCAAAATCCAGAGGTAAAAATCTCCAAGGACTATTATGGTAATCATGTGGGGAACTTCAATACACTTGATGCGCATAGTGAAATGGTCATAGAATCAAGAATGCTGGTCAGAGTAAATCATTCTCTGAAAATACCAAAAATAGACACTACAACTATTGATGATTTGGTTCCATTCAAAAACGATAGCATTACACTTTTACGCTTGAGTTATCCCGAAGCAATAGAAAATCAAGAGGCCATTAGAGCAATACTACATCCCATTCTTTCAGACGAACAATCTGTCGTAGCCATAGCCCAAAAGTGTAATCAATATATTTTTGAGAATTTTACCTACACAAAAGGCATCACTAATATCGAAACTACAGTAGACGAAATCGTTAATATCAAAAAAGGAGTTTGCCAAGATTTTGCACATGTATTGCTTCAGCTACTTCGAACAGCTGGAATTCCTGCACGCTATGTAAGTGGCTATATTTGTCCCAACGAAAGCGGTCTAAGAGGAGAAGGTGCCACTCACGCTTGGGTCGAATTTTTCACACCTACACAAGGATGGCTGGGCTTAGACCCTACCAACAACATCTGGACTATGGACAATCATGTTAAACTTTCGGTAGGAAGAAATTTTTATGACTGTACTCCTGTCAAAGGAACTTTTAAAGGATTGGCCAGACAAACGCTATCTGTATGCGTATCGATTGGTTATGAAGATGGTCGCCAATTTGAAGAAATCAATGATGTACAACTACAAGAAATATCCTCTGAAGTCCAAGAACAACTGAACTACATTGATTTGTTACAACAGCAACAGCAGCAACAATAAAATTAGTCGATTACTTAGGAGACAACCAAGGTTTTGGATTGACATAATGTACGTTTTGGCATAAAGTGAATTTCAAAATGGTCTTGCCGTCAGAATTGGTACGAATGGTTCCCAAACTTTGCTTTGTAGTTACTTTATCTCCCTTACTTACATTTATTGTACTCAAGTTTTGGTACACGGTAAAATAATCGCCATGCTGAATCATCACCGCTTTGTTATTTGAAATAGCAATAACCGAAAATACTTCTCCTGCAAAAACTGCTCTTGCATGAGCGCCATTATAAGTCGCAATAGACAATCCACTATTTTGGATGGTTAGGGTTTTGTAAACCGGGTGAGCTTGTGTGCCAAAACCTAAAAAAACGGTTCCCTTATCAACAGGCCAAGGTAATCTACCTTTGTTAGCCTTAAAATTATCAGAAACCAATTTGCTTTCTGAGGTCAATTCCATTACTGTAGACGAAACGGGTGCAATGGCTACCGCTTTTGAAGGATTGTCTTTAACAGGAACCACTGTTTCTTTCGTTTTAGTATCTTTCTTACTAGCACTTTTTGATTTCTCTGCCAAAGCTTTTTCCTTTGCCAATCTATCGGCTAAAGCCTTCTCTTTGGCAACTTTTTCTTTGAGTGCTTTTTCTTTTGCGGCTCTAGCTAAAGCTGCTTTTCTATTAGCCTCGGCTATAGCTTTACGAATTAATCTGTCGATTTCTCTATCAATAGCACGGGCCTGTTGTTGTTTCTTTTTAATGTCCGCTACAATTTTACTTTTGTCTTTTTGAAGCAAAAGCACAATCTTTTGTTGTTCATTTTTGGCTACCTCTAAGGACTTTTTATCTTTTTCGTTTTCGGCAATAAGGCGTTCTTTTTGAATTTTTTGAGCTTTTAACTGTTCATAATAGCTCATTAACTCTTTTGATTTGAGTTCAATTTCTTTGCCTTGTGTTTTGCGATAACTAGCATATTGCTTCATGTATTGCAAACGTTTATAAGCTTGTAAAAAACTGGAAGACGATAAAATAAACATGGCTTTACTCTCTTCTGAACGACTCTTGTAGGATTTTAGAATCATCTCAGCATAATCTACTTTTAGCAAATTCAATTCATTGTCCAAACGGTCAATTTTCAACTCGTTGGCCTGCATATCATTGCTCAACAATTGCGTTTGTTTCTCGGTAGTTTGAATTAAAGTCTCTTTGAGTTTTATTTTTTTCGTCTGCAAATCCATTACTTCAACGGCCGTTTTTTCTTTCTTTTTTACGGTCAGTAACTTCTTTTCGTTATCAATAATCTCTTTTTGAATCTTAGCTTTTCGGAGTTCTAGATTTTCCTGTTGGGATTTTTGAGCAAATACAAAAGTGGTAAAACCAAGTAATACTAAACTAAAAAGAGACTTAGGCATGTAGCTTTATTTTTTTTGCAAAAATAGTTATTTCTAAAGTAGAATTAAAAAAAGCACTATCTAATCTTAAGAGAAAATAGTGCTTTTAGTATAACTTAAAAAATGATTACATATTGTACAACCAACTCGCAGGATTGTTATATGTAGCATTTTGAGAGATGGTAAATTTAAGTACCGTTTTCCCATCGCTATTGGTTCTAATTTTTCCTAAATTTTGTTTAATCCCCACTTTATCTCCTTTAGAAACCGATACAGAACTCAAGTTTTGGTATACCGTAAAACAATCTCCGTGCTGAATCATTACCGCTTTATTTACCGGAGAAAGAACCATAATATTCGTTACTTCACCGGCAAAAACAGATCGTGCATAAGCTCCTGTATCTGTAGTAATCTCTACACCACTATTGTTGATTACAAGAGTTGGATAGACTGGATGAGGCTGTTTACCATATCCCAAGGAGACAAAGCCTTTTTCTACTGGCCAAGGTAACTTGCCTTTATTGGCTCTAAAGTTATCGGCCAAAACTTTAGCCTCAGCTGTTAATGCTATTCTTGAGGACGAGCCACCTGTCGCTGTTCCGTCTTTAGCCGCTTTTCTGTTAGCTTCGGCAATGGCTTCTCTAATCAATCGATCAATCTGACGGTCTATGGCTTTGGTTTCGGATTGTTTTTTACGAATCGCAGCCATAATTTTGTTTTTGTCTTTCTTGATGGCATTGACCAAACGCAATTGTTCTTTCTTTTGTTTTTCTAATGCTAAACGCTCTTTTTCTCTTTCGGCAATAATCTTTTGCTTTTCCTTTTTCTGAATAGCTAAACGGCCGTTGTAGTCTTGTAATTCGAGTGATTTGGATTTGATTTCTTCTCCTTGCATTTTTCGAAAACTCGAATACTGCTTCATATATTGCGCACGCTTGTAGGCTTGCAAGAAATTTTCAGAGGACAACAAAAACATTGCTCTACTCTCTTCGGATCTGCTTTTATAGGATTTGACAATCATTCGAGCATAATCTTCTTTGAGTACTTCTAATTCTTTTTTTAGTTTATTAATTTTAACTTGATTAATGTACATATCATTTCCTAAAACCTTGGCTTGCTTTTCAGTGGTCTTAATTAACTTTTCTTGCAATTTGATTTTGTTGGCTTGCAACATTACCACCGTTACTGCCGATTTTTCTTTTTTCTTAACCGACTGCAATTGACTTTCATTTTCTCTAATTTCTTGAAGAATCTGTGCTTTGCGTTGTTCTAATTTTTCTTGCTGCGATTCCTGCCCCCAAACCAATGAAGTCAAACACAAGAAAAGTATACTTAGGAGAAATTTTGGCATATCAAAAATGTTTGGATTCAAATTTACTTAATTAAAATTCTTTTATACCCACTTGGGACACTATATGGAAAAGAAAGTGCTTCGTTTACAGTTATGGTGTTATAATTGAGTTTAATTTCGGTTTTCCCTTTAGGTTGTAGCGCTACTATTTGAACATTAGAAGGTAAAGCTACATTTGTATATTGCTCAAAATTACCATAAGCAACTTCTATACTTCTACCCTCTTTGGCTTGGGCAATTTCTTGCTTCTGAAGAACGAATTTTAAGGCATCAATAAAAAAAGATTTTTGGGTATTCTCATTAGACAAATCTTCTAATTTATACTTTTGATTTGCCTCAAGCGTTTCTTTATATTTGCCTTTCGTCAAATCGTCTATGGCTTGTCCTACTAACAAATTTTGAATTTTCGAATAATCCAAATCAGTTCCAAGCCACTGGCTTAAACCTTTAAAATCGCCTTCAAAATAACTCCCATTAATTTTCTCGTAATAGCTTACTCCTTCTGGAGTAATTAACGCTTTGGCCATAGTAATTCCCAAAAAACGAACACTCACTAATATTTGTTCATCTTTTTTTATCTTAATCTCAGCCGTAACATTTTGTGACATCTTTTCATCAGCGTAATTCGCACTAGATTTGATGTACAAAGTCGAAAAATCATTTTTGTTTTGGTATAATTTTTCGATGACAGAATTAGTAGTATTCTTATTTTCTTTTGGTACAGTCATCACCACACCCGACTTAGATTTACAAGAAATCAGTGTTATGAGAACAAAAAGTAATCCGTATTTCTTCATTATTTCTTTTCTTTTACTAATTGATTGGCTTTGGAAAAAA
Source organism: Flavobacterium sp. RSSB_23 (assembly GCF_051547145.1). Taxonomy (NCBI): domain Bacteria; kingdom Pseudomonadati; phylum Bacteroidota; class Flavobacteriia; order Flavobacteriales; family Flavobacteriaceae; genus Flavobacterium; species Flavobacterium sp. RSSB_23. The sequence goes on from NZ_JBPTTO010000002.1 coordinate 46,915, forward strand.
AGAAATCTTTTTTAGCCATATCTCCAAGACCATTAAATGTTTCGCCTAATTGAATATAAAAATTAGCTTCTAAAACTGGATTCTCAATCACATAATCTATTCCAGTTTCTAAAACATCTTTTGCTTTTTTAAATTGTTGTAATTGGTTGTATCCCAAACCAGCATAATAATAAAAATGAGGTTGCGATGGATAACGCTCTAACAAGGATTGTGCCTTTTTGGACAATACCTCAAATTGTTTCATTTCGGTGTAAGATTGTAGCAACAAGATAGGCGTTTCTAGTGGCAAATTAGAATCTGTGGCTAATGCCTTTTCATAATATTTTGCTGCCTTTTCCCATTGTTTTTTGTTGTAATAAAAATTACCAACTTCTTTGGCAACAGGAACCGTTGGATCAGCCTCCAACATTGTAATTGCTTTTTCTAAATCAGCATCGTATTGTGGATTTTTTCCAGCGAAAAGTAAAAACTCATTCAATACCCGATGCTTTATTTTAGTGTCGATTTTTTTACTCGCCAAAACTACATTCATCGATTGAACCGCTTTCGGTCCATCATTTTTCTCGATATGAAATTTAAACAAACTCACTTGCGCCCACTCCGAAGTAGGAATTTCTCGTTCTAACTTTTTGGCTACTTCGAGCATTTTTTCTACTTCATTATTTTTGGAATAGCGATAGATCAAGTCAATATAATTGGATTCCTCTTTCGGAAATTTTTCAATCTGTCCAATCAAATGCTCAATTTCAGTATTTTGATATTTCCCTTGCGATAAAATTCGTGCTTTATAGGCTTCTCGTTGATCTGTTTTTCCAACCGACTCATTCAATTGGTTGATTAATTCCAAAGCTTTGTCGTATTGGTTCGTAGCCATATACAAAGTCACCAAATCTTCTTTAAAATTTGGATCCAATGGAATTAACTTTTGAAGCACCAAAATTCCTTGAGTATACGATTTGGTGGCATACGTCACATCGTACATTCCAACCCAAAACCATTTATTTTTTGGATCGATACTCGTTGCTTTTTCGAAAGAAGCATAAGCACTTTCATAATTTTTTAATGCTAAATAATTTTTGCCCAACTCATAATGTACCGCGGCATCATCGGGTTGCGATTTTAAGCATTTTTCAAGAGATACAATAGCTTTATCATAATTCTCTATTCCCTTTTGCTTTAATGCTTCATAAAAAGAATCTTGAAATTCGTTGGTAGCCATAGCAATCTCTTCCGGTTCAGCTTGTGCCTGAACGAAAGTTGGAATTCCAAAGAATCCCATAACTAAGATTGCTACAATGCTACGATTCATTTTACTTTATTTTTTATTCTAAAACCGAATAATCTCCAATACTTATGCTTGTAAAATTCCCATCATAGGTTACGTGATTTCCAATCATCGCATTATCTAAAGTTGCGTTTTTGATATGAGCGTGCGTTTGAATCAAACTGTTTTTGATGGTTGAATCAAAAACGTGGCAAGCTTTTCCTAAAGATACATTAGGTCCAATGGTTACGTTCGATAAAACAACATTCTCCCCAATAAAACAAGGAGGAATAATAGTAGCATTCTCTAATTTTGCTGAAGGATCAATTAAATTAACACCGTCTTGCTGCAAGAATCCAAGCATACGACCATTAGTCTCAACAGTTACGTTTTTGTTTCCGCAATCCATCCATTCGTCTACACTTCCGGTTTTGAAAACTTTACCATTGGCCATCATTCCTTTGATACCGTCGTTGATTTGGTATTCACCTCCATTTTGGATGTTGTTGTCCAAAACGTTTTGCAATTCTTGTTTTAAAACTTCCACTTGTTTGAAATAGTAAATCCCGATAACGGCTAAGTCACTCACAAATTCTTTTGGTTTTTCTACCAATTCAATAATTTCATTTTGCTCATTAAGCTTTACTACACCATAGGCTTCTGGTTCATCCACTTGTTTTACCCAAATTACAGCATCGGCTTCTTGATCTAACTCAAAATCGGCACGAATTAAAGTATCAGCATAAGCAATAACTGCAGGTCCTGATAAAGATTCTTTGGCGCACATAATAGCGTGGCCAGTTCCCAACGGTAAATCCTGACGGTAAATAGAAGCTTTGGCACCTAATCCTTGTGCTAATTCTTGTAAACTCGACACAACATCGTCTCCAAAAAAGGCTTCATCTCCTAAAATAAAAGCAATCTCTTCTATCGGTTGCTTTAAAATTTTGGCAATATCTTCTACTAATCTATGTACAATTGGTTTACCTGCAACAGGAATTAATGGTTTTGGAACGGTTAAAGAATGTGGTCTTAAACGAGACCCACGTCCCGCCATTGGTACTATTATTTTCATTATAAATTTGTATTAAGATTTTAGAATTAAGTATTAAGATAAAACAAAATACTCTTCTGATTATTATATACCAACTTTTGTTCAAACACTGTCTTTGAAGACTGCGAACCGAACACTAAAAGCTGAACACTGTTTACTATTTTACTCCCGTGCTACCAAAGCCTCCAGCGCCTCTAGATGTCTCTGATAATTCATTGACTACAACCCACTCGGCGCGTTCGTGTTTGGCGATTACTAATTGAGCGATGCGTTCTCCGTTTTGGATTACGAAAGTCTCATTGGATAAATTTACTAAAATCACACCAATTTCACCTCTATAATCGGCATCAATTGTTCCTGGGGCATTGAGAACGGTGATTCCGTTTTTGGCAGCCAAGCCACTACGAGGTCTTACTTGTGCTTCGTAACCTATAGGCAATTCAATAAACAAACCTGTTTTTACGATAGCTCTAGACAAAGGTGCCAAAGTAATGGGATCGGTTATATTCGCACGCAAATCCATTCCCGCCGAAGCGATAGTTTCATAATGAGGTAAATCGTGTGCGGATGTATTGATGATATTGATAGTCATTTTTTATTTTTTAATTATTGTGCGTAGGGACAAATCGCGATTTGTCCCTACAAAGGGTTATTTTTTTCGTTTAATAATATTCAAAATTGTGGTTTTCTCATTGTGATAAATGAAATAAAGAAACACTAGCAATAGCGGGATTCCCACGAAATAATTCTCTCTAAATCCATAAAAAGAAATCACCGAAAACAAAATTGAAATGCCCAAATAAGCACCAATTTTTTCCATATCATAAGGAATAGGATAGTGTTTTTTGCCCAAAATATAGGAAATCAACATCATACTTCCATAAGCTGAAATCGTAGCGATAGCAGAACCGTAATAGCTAAATGTTGGAATCAAAATGTAGTTCAGAAGCAATGTCAAAAGTGCGCCAACGATAGAAATATACGCTCCAATAATCGTTTTGTCCGTTAATTTATACCAAACCGAAAGGTTGTTATAAATCCCCAAAAAGAAGTTGGCCAAAATAATTAGTGGAACCACTTTCATCGCTTCCCAATACGATTCATTATCTAATAATAATAGCTTTAAAATATCAGCAAAAACAATAACTCCCAAAAGAATCAAAGAACCAAAAATGACAAAATACTTGGTAATCATCGCATAAGTTTGAGGGGCGTTTTCATTACTAGAATGACTGAAGAAAAAAGGCTCAATTCCCAATCGGAAAGCAGTAGCAAAAAGCACCATAAAAAGGCCTAATTTATAACAGGCGGAATAAGCTCCTACTTCGGATTTAGCAATGCTATCTGGCAACCAATAGCCTAATAAAATTTTGTCGAAATGTTCGTTTACGGCAAAAGCGATTCCTGCAATTAAGATAGGTAATCCGTAGCGCATCATTTTTTTCCAAAGTACCGCATCAAAATTGCGTTTTAAGGAAACATAATTAGGTGAAAGTACCACAAAAGTGAGTAAACTCGCCAACAAATTGGAAACGAAAATATATCCAATTTCGAAATTATCGATATACATATTCCCTAAAAAAGAGTCGGGACTATCGGCATAAATTTTAGGTAAAACCAATAAAAAATACAGGTTGAGTGCTAAGTTTACGACTACATTCCCTATTTTGATGATAGCATACATCATTGGGCGTTTGTTAGCCCTTAATTTTGAAAAAGGGATAATCACCAAAGCATCTAAAACCAAAATCCAAATGGTAAAAGTAATGTACTGAACATCTACATGAGCCCATGAGGCTAAGGTGTTTCTAAAAATTAAGGCACCAAACAAAAACAAAATGGAAGACCAAAAAATAGAAATGGTACTGGTAGCGATGACATTTTCTTTATCGGTTTCGGCACTGTAGAAACGGAAAAAAGCGGTTTCCATACCGTAGGATAAAATTACGTTGAAAAAAACCATCCAAGAGAGAACGATAGAAACTTCGCCATACTCTGCTGTTGGTAAAATTCCGGTGTACAAGCGCACCAATAAAAAACTGAGCATACGAGGCAAAACGGTTGCTAGTCCGTATATCGCAGTTTGTTTGAATAAACTTTTATATAATCCCAAAGTAGTTTGGTTTTGATTTGACTTAAGAAAACAAAAATAGCGAATTCAAGGTTGACTTAATAAAAAAAAATTAACCGTATGGATTACGGTTTTATTTAAACATTGAAGCCATTGAAGTCTTTTTGGGATAGCAACTGTTATTTGAACCATATAAGGGCATTTAAGGTCATATAAGAATACTAGCCGTTTGCTTTGGTGTTAAATTTAACCACAATGAGCACAAAGACTTACACAAGGTTCACAAAGAAAAAACTTAAATCACCTTATATGCCTTATATGGTTTATTATTTATGAAAGCCCGTCTTCGTTGATGATTTTCAAAAAATGAAAGCCTTTGGGCACGTACCCTTGGTTGTAATAAAAACGATGCGCATTGAAGTTTCCTGTAAATGCATCCAAAACTATCATTGTGCAGTTCGTAGCTTTGGCTTTAGCATCAATATAATCCGTCATCATTTTTCCAATACCTTTCGCCCGATGGTCGGGATGCACTACAAAATTATCGATTTCGATATACTTCCCAGACCATAATTTATACCCTTGCCAAAAACCCGTAATTCCTAAACAAACTTCGCCTTCAAAAACAGCAAGCTGTTTATAGTTATGCGGAATCATTTCGGTAAGATAGGTGTCGTATTTTTCAATGGTAAAAGTGGGATACAAATGACGCATCATGTCAATATGAGCCAGCATCTCTTCTTTAGTGCTCAATTCTCTAAGTTGAATTTCCATAGGTAATTTTAAAAGTGTAAAATTAGAGAAAAAAGGGATGAGATGGAAAGATGTGGGGAAGTGAATTTTGTATTAATTCATTGAAATTTGACAGACTTAAATGCAATTACATTAATAAATCTTTACTTTCCCTTTGCTCTTTGTTTTGCCAATTGCATCGCATTATAGACATTCAATACTTTCCCTGATTTAGAGAGTTCAGAAAATTTGGCTTTTTTACCTTCGCCACCAGGAACCAAAACCTCAATATCATAAGCCGTTCCAGAGTCTAAAATAATTTGCTTGACTTGTTTAGCACTAAATTTTGGATAATACGACCAAATCAAAGCCGCTGTTCCAGAAACCATTGGCGCTGCTAAAGAGGTGCCTGAATCAATTTTGTATGAGTTACCCGCTGAAGTAGTATAAATCTCATCACCTGGTGCGAACAAATCAACGTTCATTTTTCCATAATTAGAAAAATTAGAAACGAATGTGTTATCTAATTTTCGAGTTGTGGATCCCACATTAATGAAGTTAGCTACGACTTCACCCGGTTTTTCATAATCAACATCATTTGGATAATATGGATTTTCGTCTACGTTAAAACCATTGTTCCCTGCGCCATGAACCAGTAAAACATTATGCTTTTCTGCATATTTATAAGCGTCTATTACCCATTTTTATGCAATGAAAATTCTTTTCCAAAAGACATATTAATAATTTTAGCTCCATTATCTACAGCATAACGTATAGCTAAAGCAATATCGTGATCATGTTCATCACCATGGGAAGAAATAACTATTGGCATAATTTTGACATTTTGTGCTATTCCTTTTATCCCTATACTGTTACTTCTATTTGCTCCAATGATACCAGAAACCATTGTGCTGTGATTCTCTTCCAATTTTTTTAGAATAACGACCGTGTTGACATTGTTATTTCCAAGTCCTTTCTTTAAAATTTTTAGCTCATCTTCATTTGGACCTCTATCTTTATATTCTAAGTTTAAGGACTTATTTACTATTGAATCAAGCTGCATTTCTTGTTGCTTTATATCTTCAAAAGTTCTCTGACCCACCTCTAGACTTACCATCATATAAAAAATTAGTGCTCCTAAATCTTTATCATTATCATTGCGTCTCTGTCTATAACTTTTATCATTTATCTTGTACTTATTATACAAACTATCTAATTGTTGGTATGTATAATCTTCTTTTGGGAAAAAATGTTTTAAGGTGTCCTTTACCAATGGAAATATAGCAACGTTATGATTTAATGATTTTAACCAATTCTTATAAAATTTGTTTTCGTCATCAAGAAGCTTGAGTGCTCTTTTAAATTCGAGATACTTATGTTTTTCGTGAATAGCAATTTCTGATTCTGTTTTATCTTTAAATAAATGCCCCCACTCATCCACAATTCGAACAAATTCGTATCTATTCCAAACGACTGACCCACCATTTTTATAGCCTAAAAAATTCCAACCAATACTATCATCGATGTAACCATTCTTGTCATCATCAATTCCATTATTTGCTATTTCTCTATAATTAGCCCAGAAATGTCCTTTCAAATCTTCATGATTTATATCGATTTTAGTATCAATAACTGCAACCACTAAATCCTTATTTTTTGGCTTCTTTTTATTTTGACTATACCATTTATCTAGTGAAATTCCGGGAATAGTATCCTGTTGATAATCCTTCTGATATCAATCATTAGAATAGGTATTTTGCTTTTTGACAGGTAGGATGTCGTTTACTGATTTTTCTTGAGAATAACAGTTTACGCCTTGCCCTAAAACAACAATAAAAACGATAAAATAAAATAATGAAACTTTCATAAAAGCGATTGATTTTTGTTGGTCAAATGTATTAAACTTGAGCGGTTTAGATAAATTCAAACAAAAGTTGTTATTGGAATTCGCGGAATTCCGATAGTGTCAAAAAACAAAATTCACTCAAAACATTAGAGTTACTATTGTTTTATACTTTCAAGTGATTTTATAAAAAAGCTAGGTTTTATTTTGTGCTTCTTATAAAAAGCTGCTGAAAAAGACTCTGCAGAATTAAATCCAAATTCTTTTGCCAATGACAGCATGGTATAATTACGTAATTTAGGTTGAGCCTGTAATTGGTCTACTGCATGTGTAATTCTCAAATCGTTAATGTAATGTACAAAGGTTTTTCCTTTTTGTTCATTAATAACTCTAGACAAATACTTGGTGTTAGTATTCAATTGTAAAGCTAGTTTCTGAATCGAAATCGTGTGCTCTAAAAATCCTCTAGTACTTTCAAAGTCGGCTAATTTCTCTAATAACAATTGTACTACCTCTGCTGCTATACCTATTGATTTTTGTGTTTCATATTCGTCAAGATGTCTATCATCTTTTTCTAAAACACTTTCAACAGTAGCTGAAGTAGGACGAATAATTGCTTCGAATCGCTTGCGGTATTGCTTTTTCAAATAATACTGATAACCTCCAAATCCTCCAACTCCCAGCACTAAAATTCCTAAAATCAAAATTCCCACAGACGAAACGGATTGCTTTTTTTGTAAAGATTGTATTAAGGCTTCTTTGTCCGCAAACAAATGAGGTGTGTCGTATTCCTTAAGTAAAACTTTGTTTAATTCTTTATATCTTTTTTGCAACATACTATCAATAGACATATATTTTGTAATATATTTCAACTGATTTACTTGATCCCCCTTTTTATTAAAATAAGAGATTAGGAAAGTATAGCCGCTTGTAAATTCAGGAGTAATTCTTTTAGTTTTGCCATAAATGGAATCAACTTTAATGAAATTTTTTAGAGCAAGATATTTATTACCAAGTCCTTCATAAGACCTTCCTAAATAGTAATACCCCGCCAAAGTGTTACCTTCATTTTTATAAGAAATCATTAAAGGCAGTGCTTTTTTTATACTGTCTAACGCAGCTTTATAATTTTTTTTTAACACTAAATTAGCTCCTTCATTTAATGTGAAAAGCGCATTAAATTCTTTCTGTTTAGTGATTAAAGATTCTGTATAACCCAATTTATTGTAGTAACTAGCTGAATCTGTTTGTAATAATGATTTATGTGCATCTGCCAAGGCAAAAATAACTCCTTGATATGGGAGTGAGTATTGGGGACCTCTAATATCTTTATCTTTATAATAATTAAAACATTCTCTATATAATTGTAAAGCTTCACGAACTTCCCCTAATTCTTCGGATCTCAAAATAGCAATAGAAAACTTCGAATAGTAATAAAAATCTATATTATTTATAGATGCTTTTTTTTCAGCTAGAATAAAATTATCTAGCGCTTCTCTAAATCTAAATAGCTTTCTTAATTCATGTCCCTTAGCCGAGTAGGCGTAAGCTGGATATTTTTTATCATTTTCATCTTTTGAAACGACGATAGCACTATCAAGATATTGGATAGCCCTTATCCCTGTGCATTTTTTAGAAATCAAGTACCATCCTCTAGCTTTTTCTATTGCTTTGTTTTCATTTTTAGCTTTGAGTACATAGGCATTTGCATATTCAAGTTGTTTGCTTTTGCTCTTTTCGTTGTCATAATACAACTTCTTGATTTGATCATAAGTAAGCTTGGTTAATTGTTTATCTGATGTTTGTCCCAATAAAAAAAACGGACACAGTACCAAAAGCACTAGTTTAATCGATTGTAGGTTAGTCATTATAGTAGGGTTTGATACAAAAATACAGCATCAAGACTAAATTGGCAGTAAAAAACTACATTTTTAATTATTTTTTAATTTACTGATTTAAAGGTGTTTATAAATTTAAAATGTCGGAATTCGCGGAATTCCGACAACAAGTGTTTGTACAACTACAATTGCAACAGTAGTTTTGACCGCAGAAAAGCAAAAGTTTTTTCTATTAAAATTTATAAAAATATAGTTACTGCTATGAGGGATTGATGCAGCTGTTGTGTAACCCTATAAAAAACAGAGCAAGGAGTTTATAAAGCTATGGTCTCCAAAAACCAAGCACAAAAGTTCTCGAGAAACTTTTTTTAAAAAACTGGATAAAAAAAATGAAAAATGAATTTAAAACCATTTTTAGGTCAACTAAATAGCGCAAAAGTAAAAACTCTTAAAGGGCCAACTTTTACTGCATTTTTAGTGCTTATTGCCGCGGCAGTAGCGATAATTTCTGATTGGGCCAATTTTATGGCTGGACTAATGGGTACACTACCTAACAATCACTAACAAATGAAACTACCCAAAAACTTCTATTTATTCTTTGGAATTGCCTTTACCATAAACTTCATTTATTCCTTAATTGAAACCAAAGAGACTTACGAATTGTTCTCTTTCCCAGTAAATATTTGGGTATACAGAGGCTATAGATTGTTCATTGCTGTAGTGTTTTTAAAGATATATTTAAAAATGAGAACCAACGATATGTCACAACTCAATCAATAAATATGAGTTCAGACTTCAGTATTCTATAATCTAAAAAATTGTTTAAAAGTATATCTTTTCAGTTACAACTAGTTTACTGAAAATTAAAAGATACAACTAATGAAATACTTTATCTCTCAAACGATACAAAACATACTTATAATTGTCTTCTTTTTTATTGTACTAAATATTTTTAGAGACCAGAAAAACAATACCCTATACAAACTCTTAGATTTAGAGCATATTCTCTTAATCATAGTCTTTTCAGTAGCTAAAGCTACTTATAATACTTATAAAAAGAAGAAACAATAATCCAAAAAAACATGACTTCTCTTATTCTAAAAATTATAAACGAATGGATTACACAAATTTTAAATCTAATTCTTACGATTTTTAACTAAAAAAAAGCCATTGGCACAATTTTAGTTAGAGTACAGACAAACTAACCCAAAATTAACCATGCATAAAAAATTACTTTCTTTACTACTATTTTCCATACTTTCTACTTTAGCTTATTCACAAAAAAAAGGAAAGATGGCCTTACCCATCATAGAAGAAGAAATAGCAACTTCTCCATGGGAAAGTAAAAAAACAAAGTCTTATTCTTGGTTAGTCATTTATGACCAGAAAAAAATAGACTCCATTTTAGCCATAAAAGTGCTGATTAGCACCAATGAAAAACCAAAGCAAAAACAACAAGTATTAAAGTGGAATCAAAAGAAATATTAAAAACAAAAAGAGCCAACAGATGTTGGCTCTTTTTGTTTTTAAGTGTAGAACGGATTAAGCGTTCAAAGCTTCTGCTCCACCAACGATTTCTAAAATTTCGCTTGTAATTGCAGCTTGACGGGCTTTGTTATACGTTAACTTCAATTGGTCACGTAATTCTGTAGCATTGTCTGTTGCTTTGTGCATAGCAGTCATACGAGCACCATGTTCTGAAGCGAATGAATCTCTAATTCCTTTATATAATTGCGTTTTCAATGATTTAGGAATCAAAGTCAACACGATTTCTTCTTTTGAAGGCTCAAAAATATAATCTCCAGGAGTAACCGCTTTATCAGCTTTAATTGGTGCTAAAGGCAAAAATTGTTCCGTTTGAACGATTTGAGTAGCAGCGTTTTTAAATTGGTTATAAACCAATTCAATTCTGTCATAATTACCTCCAATAAATTGTTGTGTTAAATTATCAGCAATTGTAGCAACGTTCTCAAAACTTAAGGCATCAAAAACTTTACTCTCGTTACCAACTACTGCAAAACTTTTACCCAAAACATCATTTCCTTTTTTACCAATAGCAAAAACATCCACTTGTTTTCCTGAATAATAGTCTGCACGTACTTTAACTTCCTTGATTACGTTAGAATTAAAAGCTCCACACAAACCACGGTTAGAAGTAATAGCTACCAATAACACTTTTTTGATGTCTCTTTGTGTAGTATACTCACCTCCTACATCACCGTCTAAGGTAGCAGAAAGGTTTTGTAGTAACTCCGTTTGTTTTTCAGCATAAGGACGCATCGCAGTGATGGCATCTTGTGCTTTTTTCAACTTTGCAGCAGAAACCATTTTCATCGCCGATGTAATTTGCATCGTAGATGAAATGGAAACAATTCTATTACGGATTTCCTTTAAATTAGCCATTTAATTGTAGTATTAAGAGTTAAGTATCAAGTATTAAGTACCACGAAATCTTGATACTTAATACTCTTAACTTAGTACTTTTTAGTTATATTTTGCTGAAATTTCTTTTGCTGCTGCTTCAATTACATCTGTAATTTCGTCTGTAAATTTACCAGCTTTAAGCGCATCAAGAGTAGCTCTGTTTTTATTGTTCATGTACTCGATAAAATCTTTTTCGAATTCTTTCACTTTATTTACAGGAACATTTCTCAACAAGTTTTTAGAACCAGCATAAATAATTGCAACTTGGTCTTCAACAGTATAAGGGTCGTTCAAACCTTGTTTCAAGATTTCAACGTTTCTTTTTCCTTTTTCAATTACGTTTAAAGTAACAGCATCCAAATCAGAACCGAATTTAGCAAACGCTTCCAATTCACGGAATTGTGCTTGGTCTAATTTTAAAGTACCCGCTACTTTTTTCATTGATTTAATTTGAGCGTTACCACCCACACGAGATACAGAGATACCTACGTTAATCGCTGGACGAACCCCAGAGTTGAACAAATCTCCATCCAAGAAAATTTGACCATCTGTAATCGAAATTACGTTTGTTGGGATATACGCAGATACGTCACCCGCTTGTGTTTCGATAATTGGTAAAGCTGTTAATGAACCACCACCTTTAACGATTCCTTTTAAAGAATCTGGTAAGTCATTCATATTTTTAGCGATAGAGTCATCAGCAATTACTTTACAAGCTCTTTCTAATAAACGAGAGTGTAAGTAGAATACGTCACCAGGGTAAGCCTCACGTCCTGGAGGTCTTCTTAACAAAAGAGACACCTCACGGTAAGCTACCGCTTGTTTAGATAAGTCATCATAAACAATTAAAGCTGGACGACCTGAATCTCTAAAGTATTCACCAATAGCAGCACCTGCGAAAGGAGCATAAACTTGCATTGGCGCTGGGTCAGAAGCATTAGCTGCAACAATCACTGTATAAGCCATTGCACCTTTTTCTTCTAACATTTTTGCAATTCCAGCAACAGTAGAAGCTTTTTGACCAATAGCAACATAAATACAGAATACAGGTTGACCTGCATCGTAAAATTCTTTTTGATTTAAGATAGTATCGATACAAACTGTTGATTTACCAGTTTGACGGTCACCAATAACCAACTCACGTTGTCCACGTCCTACAGGAATCATAGCATCAACTGCTTTTACACCTGTTTGTAATGGTTCAGTTACTGGCTGACGGAAGATAACTCCAGGAGCTTTTCTTTCTAATGGCATTTCGTATAATTCACCTGTAATTGGTCCTTTACCGTCAATTGGCTGACCTAAAGTGTTTACTACACGTCCTACCATTCCTTCTCCTGTTTTAAGAGAAGCAATACGTTGTGTTCTTTTGGCAGTAGAACCTTCTTTGATTCCAGTTGATGGTCCTAAAAGTACCACCCCTACGTTGTCTTCTTCTAGATTCAAAACGATTGCTTCTAACCCATTTTCAAATTCAACTAACTCACCATATTGAACATTAGATAGCCCGTAAACACGAGCAATACCATCTCCAACATTAAGTACTGTTCCTACTTCTTCTAGTGTAGCACCAGATTCAAAACTTTCAACTTGCTTCTTTAATATTGCTGAAATTTCAGCAGGTTTGATTTCCGCCATCTTACTTTATAATTTAGACACTTAAATGTGTGATAAAACTAGTTACTTAATTCTCTTTTTAAAACTTGCAATTTGTTAGCAACAGAAGCATTGTATTGCTTGTCACCTATTCTTAAAACAAAACCTCCAATAATAGAAGGGTCTATTGTATTTTCAATTTGAATTTTTTTATCTGAAAGGGTTGCAATTTTAGCCAATACTTTAGCTTCTAAAGCTGCATCCATAGCGACAGCAGTTGTTACATTCGCAACTTCTACCCCATTCATACTATCAAATAATTTATTGTATTCTGAAGTAATACCTTCTAGAATTTCGAACCTTTTATTTTCAAATAATAGATGAAACAAACTTTTGGTTACACCATTAACAGAACTAAAAACTTCTAAAAGCGCTTGCTCTTTAACCTCAACTTTTAAAGTTGGATTTTGAATGAAAGTGCTTAATTCCAAATTAGAAGCAATAGTATCACCTATCAACTTCATATCATTGTTTACTGCTTCAGCTACTTGCTTTGCATTGGCAATGTCTAGAATTGCTTTCGAATATCGAATTGCTGCTCTTGTACCTGCCATAATTAGTTCAATTTAACGTCTCCTAACATTTTCTCAACCAATTTAGTTTGAGCTTCTTTGTTAGATAATTCGTCTTTTAATACTTTTTCTGCAATACTCAATGACAAAGTAGAAACTTGTAATTTCAACTCATTCATAGCTGCATTTTTTTCACTTTCGATTGCCGCTTTTGCTTGCTCAATCATTTTTTGACCTTGAGCTTGAGCTTCATTTTTGGCATCAGCAACGATTTTTTCTTTCATTTCACGAGCTTCTTTAAGCATACTGTCACGCTCTAATCTCGCTTCTTGTAAAATACGTTGGTTGTCTGCTTGCAAATCTTGCATTTCTTTTTTTGCATTTTCTGCAGATTCTAAAGCATTTTTGATTCCTTCTTCTCTTTCGTTTACCGCATCAAGAATTGGTTTCCAAGCAAATTTTTTCAACAAAAGGATTAATCCAACAAAAATTACTATTTGCCAAATAAACAAACCAAACGAAAAATCATTTATTAACTTATCCATTTTTATCTCTATTATTTAATTTTAATGTTTTAATTTTAAAACAATAGTCACAACCAACCGTTGTAACTATTGCTTTTTAGTCTTTAATTAAGATGCGAATAACGCAGCGAAACCAATACCTTCAATAAGTGCAGCTGCAATAAGCATAGCTGTTTGGATTTTTCCAGAAGCTTCTGGTTGACGAGCAATAGCGTCCATTGCTGAACCACCAATTTTACCAATACCTAAACCTGCTCCGATTACAATTAATCCTGCTCCTACAATAGTTGGAATTTGCATAATATATATATTAAAAATTAAACATTCAATTTGAGGTTAGAGGTTAGAAATTCGAGGTTAGAAAATTTCTAACTTCACACTTCTAATTTCTAACTTTTAGTGGTGTGCTTCTTCGTGGTGGTGTTCTTCGTTACCAGCTCCAAAATAAAGAGCAGACAACATAGTGAAGATGTACGCTTGAAGAAACGCTACTAATATTTCTAGAATAGAAAGTGCAAATGCCAATCCGAATGACAAAGTACTTCCAATCCAGCTTTTGAAAATAAACATCAACCCAATGATACTCATCAATACTACGTGACCTGCTAAAATGTTAGCATACAAACGTATCATCAATGAAAATGGTTTAATGATTGTTCCTAATAATTCGATTGGTGCTAAGATAAATTTCATTGGGGTAGGTACTCCTGGCATCCAGAAAATGTGTGCCCAATAATTTTTGTTAGCGGTAAATGTTGTAATTAAATACGTCAAGATAGCTAATGAAAAAGTAATCGCAATATTACCTGTTACATTGAATCCAAATGGTGTTAACCCAAGGATATTTAAAAACAATATAAAGAAAAATATAGTCAATAAATAACTCATATACTTTTTGTACCCTTTCTCTCCAATATTTGGAATAGCAATCTCGTCTCTTACATAGATTACTAATGGTTCAAAGAAACGTCCTGCTCCTTTTGCAATTCCTCCATTTTTAGCATATGATTTTGCTAAACTTGAGAACAATACCAACATCAAAATAGCAACAAACAAAATACCAACTACACTTTTAGTAATTGACAAATCTAATGGCTGAACATTTGTTGGATGACCGTGCTCTTCAGTAAGTGTACCTTTAGCATCGGTTTTATAAATTTTTTCGTGGTGTAACTTGTAGAAGTTTCCGTTGTGCTCTGCAACATCAGCTACAGGACCGTGGTGAAATGCAGATGAAGAGAATACTTGCAAACCATTATCCCAAAGAATAATTGGTAATGAGAAACCGTAGTGTTCTCCTGTTTCTTTATTAGCATTAAAATTAAAAGAATGTGAATCTAATAAGTGGTGATTGATGAATTCTTTGATTTCGGTTTTGACATCTTTTGGTTCAGCGTGAGCTCCTTCATGCGCTACAGCTCCTTCATGACCCTCTGCTACTACTTCTACTTTAGTACTATCAACCACAGGGTTTGCAGTGCTAAATAAAGGAAGGCAGGCTACTAAAATTGCTACTAAAAATCGAAGTGGTTTGTTTGAAATCACCATAACAGTTAATTATCTTAATTTATTACGTTTCTGAAATTTGGTGCAAAGGTACATTTTTTATTAATATGCAAAAGAATATAAAAAATAATTTTTTTGCGGATTTGGCTTTTTCAACCCTCTATTTTTGCTTTTCGTTTACTAAGCGAATAGTGAAAAGTGTCTCGATTAGCAAAAAGAGAATAAAAAGTGCAAAAAAGTTTATTTTTTCGGCAGAATTTTGAAGAGTTGCTACTTTTAATATAGGACGTAAAATTAGGTAACAAAAGACCATTTTTATACTCGTTACCAATAGAAAACTCATTCCTACATTATCCAAGCTTTTCCTCTTAACCAATAGCAAAACAAAAACCACTAGTAGTGTAAACAAAGTAAACCAAGCATAAAGTTCTGGCAAGGAATAGATAAAGTTTTGTGTGTTAATTTTTAATACAAAAAACAGCCCTTCGTGTACTCCAAAGGCAATTAAAATGGCTAACAAAAGAGGAATGATTTTTTTAAAAAAAGAGGTATTCATTTATTGATTTTTATTGATTTCATTTACTTGTCGGTACACATTGTACATTGCCAAAAAAACACCAACAATAACTAAAATTTTAACGTAGTACACTTTTGGACTCGGGTGATTTTCATCTAACCAATGCCCTAAGTAAGCAAATAAAAAAATCAATATTCCCATTTGAATAGGGATATTGATTAAGGCTAACCACTTATTGGGTTTTCGTTTATTTGGATTGGGTTCCATCTACTTTGGTGTCTATTATTTTCATTACACAGGTGGCTGTAAAATGAGCACCAGGTTCAATCGCTAACTTTCCTATAACAACCTCTCCTTCAACTGTAGCAGATGCTTTAATGTTAAGTAATTCGTGTACCGTTATTTTTCCATTAAAAACACCTTCGATATCTGCATTTTTACAGACAATGTCGCCAATAACTTTTCCTGAAGGACCAATCACTAATTTCCCATTTGAAGTGAAATTACCAAGTAATTCTCCATCCAGTCTAAAGTCGGCAGGAGAAAAAATATCTCCTTTTATTTGAGTAGCTTCCACTATTCTATTGGTCTTACCCAATAAATCAGTATAGGGTTGTTTGTTTTTTTTGTCGAACATAGTTTAGGGCGTTTTTGGGGCTAAATAGGCGTCTAAATTCTTTTTCATTTGAACAATCTTGTAATTCTCCTCGCTTATAGTAATCGCCTTCTGCACCTCTGAAGGCGAACCTTTTTTATTAAAAATCACCGAGACATCATTGGCATACACTTCTGATTGGAATCCGTGTATACATAAGATTCGTTCTTTGTCGGTATAATTATCACAAGTATAGTATAGATTTTCTATATTTTCTTTGGCCATAAATTCCAAAACTTGCTTTTCGATTGCTCGTTCTTGTTTGTAATCATCGATAGGAATTCTAAAGATAATCTTCCACTTTTTGTTATCTACCGTACTGAAAGCCATTCGTTCCAAAATAGGAATTTGTGTGGTGATAATCTCTTCTGCTTTTTTCCCTTCTTCGGTATTGGCATAGGTGTCTGCAACGTATTGCATCGCTTCTTTGTAGGCTGGCAATCCTTTTGTTTTAGCCAACGCATTCGCCTTGAGCAACTCAAACTTGGCGACAATTTCTTCTCCCGTCAACTGATTAATCATCGTGTTGCAGCGCGCAATTACTGCAGCAAATTTTTCGTCTTTAAACCATTCGTAGCATTCCTTGTATTTGTTCTCTGGAGAATCTTTGTCTTTGGCTCCATCAAAAGTTGGGTCATTTATAATTTTGGCATATCTCGAATCAGGAAATTGAGCCGTAATCGCATTCTTAACGGCTGCGGCTTTGGCTTTATTTGTGATTTCGTATATTTTATACAAATTGTACTGAGTAGGAGGAATCAGTTTTTCATCAGGATGAAAACTTAGTAATTGTTCCAATTTAGTACTTGCCAATTCATACTCTTTGAATTTTTCTTTGTAAACTACACCCAATTGGTAATATCCTGTATTTCTTTCTTTGGTGATGCTGTCAATTGCAGAAGATTGAGCAGGCAATTGATTTAAATAATAAGCCAAAGTGTAACGCGGTTCTTCACTACTTTTCTGAGAGGTCAGCTCCTCATCAACCGTGACTTCTTCTGCTGTATCATTGGCTCCTTTCTTCACATTAGAGAATAACCAATTCTCAACCAAAGCACGATTTCCAAACATTTTTTTGAATTCTAACTTTCCGAAAGCCACCGTTTTTGGGTTATAAAAATAAAAAGTGTTGGTCGCCTCCGCTTGTTGGTTATCACTTGGGGGTAAATAGGCCGCTTTGTTTTGCAAACCTGGGCCTGTCGCTACAGCTCCTGGGTCTGCACTAGAAGCCGTTAAGTTGCGCTCTATATTAGCTAACTTTTGCTTTTGTATTTCTTCTTTAACTAGCTTTATAGAATCTTGCTTTTTAATGGCAACGATATGCTTTTCATAGTAGGCATTTCTTTCAGTAGGAGATAACGCCAAAACATTTAGAATACTATCATTTCTTTTGGTGCTAGTTTCTAATCGAATGGCTTCGTCTAAATCTTTACGCTTTTTTTGAATTTTATAAAATTCTCTTGTTTTGGGATTAAGCTTTACTAAAGTACTATCATAGTATTTGGCTGCCAAAGGATAATTGGTTCCCTTGAAATAAATAGTTCCAATGTTTCTATAATTGGATGCTTCTAAATAAGGGTCTTTAGGCCGTGCTTTTAGAGAAGCTTTATAGAAAATGGTAGCCGAATCTGGTTTTTTATAATTGTCATAAAACAATCCCATATTGTGGTAAATCACATCTAAAAAAGGGCGGTTCTCTCGGTCCTCCATTAGTTCGTTATAAATGGCTACAAAAGCATTGGGGTCACCAGTTTCGTAATCAAATAATTGGGCTTTTCGAGCGTAGGACTGAATAGTATACTCTCTCTTAGCACTGCGATTCATATCAATTACTGCATCGTAGCAAAAAAGCGCGCTGTCTCTTTTTCCTAATTCTTGATACAATTGTCCCAAGATAAAGCGATAACGAGCTCTTTCTTCATTTACTTTAGTATAATCTACCGCGATTTTGAGTTTTGCAACGGCGCTATCTTTTTGTTCTAAATTCAAAAAGGCCTCAGCCAAAAGGGCATTGGCATCTGCAAAAGGTTGGTCTTTGAATTCCTCGTCTTTGAGTAATTTGTTGATATTTTTTACCACTAAAGCATCGTTGCCCAAGCGCATATTGGTTTTTTCGCGCCAAACTTTAGCTTCGTATATTTTATCACTTTCGGGATATTTGTACAAGATATAGTTAAAAGCATCTAAAGCTGGTACAAAACGCTGGTCGTAATAACGCGCTTTCCCAAGCAAAAGATACGCTTCGTCCATTTGATAATTGACCTCTCGCCCACCAATATTCATAGAGTGTTTTTGAATGGCTTTGGTGGCCTTGGTTTCTGCCAATTCAAAATCGGCATTTTTGGGTTTATCTTCAGCTGTTGTACTTTCCGAAAGTTGCATTCTTTCAATGGGTAACAACTCCCAAAAATTATCTTTATTACCCGATGTAAGCCCATTTACACCTTTGTCTAAACCAATTTGACCATTATATAAAATATTATAACGCGTACTCAAGGCGTGCGAATTTCTGGCCAAAAAAGTATTCTTCTTGGTAGAACACGCTATCAAGAAAATGAATAAAAATAAGGGATAAAAAGGCTTACAACCGGTAGTCTTCAATAGGAAACGTTTTATCATTTAACTTGAAAAACATCATTTTAGTATAATGACTGGTAAAAATACGTTTCTTTTTGAAATATTCGAATTTAAACCGCAAAAAACGCTTCTAGCTCGGCTAAAGTCTCAGTTGATGTTTGAATATCTTTCACTACTTCCCCTTTGTTCAAAGCTACAATTCGGTTACAAACTTCAACGGTATGCAACAAATCGTGACTAGAAACTAAAACGGTTACGTCTGGATTTTGAGCCAATTCTTTTATGATTTTTTTTAATCGGTTTACGGTCGTTGGGTCTAAGTTGGCAAAAGGTTCATCTAAAATAACGACCTCGGGATTGCCAATTAAAGTTGCGATAATCCCAACTTTCTTTTGATTTCCTTTAGACAAGTCTCTCAGGTATTTTTTATTCTTTAGGATTTCACCATTAAAAAACTCTTCGTGTTTTGCCAATAAAGCATCAACATCGGCTTTGTTTTGTCCGCGTAAATCACCAATGAAATAAAAGTATTCCTCAGGGGTTAAATACCCAATCAAAAAGCTTTCGTCCAAAAAGGAACCTGTAAAAGGTTTCCAACTTTCGCTGGTATTCACTTGAACACCATTATTAATAACAGCCCCGGTGGTTGGGTGAATTAAATCAAGTAGTAAACTGAAAAAAGTGGTTTTTCCAGCACCATTATTTCCGACCAATCCAAAACTTTCTCCTTTTGGAATTTCTAATTGGTCTATTTTTAAAACGGTGGTTCCGTTGTATGATTTTGAAAGGTTTTGTACTTGTATCATAATGAAAAGTCTGAAGTTAGAAATTAGAGGTTAGAAGGTATTCTTTAAATTAGCTTTTTTGTTTGTAAGCCGCAATGGTTTTGTATTTTTCTCTTTTGTAAATTTTTTCAATTTGAAGGAATACCCAGTTTCTCAAGGCAAAGCCAATAACTCCTGCAAGAGCAACAAAAGCCAAACCTAATTCTTGTCCACCAAAATATTTCCCCAAACCATACAAAAGCAAAGGCAAAACCAATTTAGGAATAGAAAGCAGCATCGTATTGGCATTGAAGGCTTTTTTGTCTCCAAAGGCGCCTTGGCTTTGTGTTAAATCGATTGGCGTTTTCGTAAAAGCACCTCCCAACAAGACCAAATGTGAATTGATTCCAATATTGTAAATCGCGCCAGCCACAATGGTCAAATATACTTGCCACCCAAAATAAAGATAGAAACTAGCCAAAATCGTAGAAGCAAAAGTTGCTATTACAATTAACCACCATTTGGAATTCAAATAGCCACGATACGGAATATTTTGCGTCATCATTAATTGATAATACGAACTATCCCAACTCGGTACAAACTGACCAAATGTGAACAAAAAGCCACCCGAAACAAAAATCCCTGCAAATATGTACATCACTTGAGGCTGTGTTGGATTGCCAAAGAAAATCAATCCATAAAACAAAAACAGCACACTCATAAGAACCGTTGTTTTAGAACGTTTGTTTCTTTTGATTAACTTGATGTCGTTCTTTAAAAAGGTACCCAAAGTTCCAAATTGATTCAACCAAGTAAAATCTTCGGTTTTAGCGATTTCACCTTTTACTGCCAAACCAGCATCGAGATATAATTCGTTTTTGAAATAAACAAAGGTGTAATAGTACAATAATCCTAAGATTACTAATGGGATAAGAAACAGTCCTACAGTATGAAATAAAGCCTCAAAAAAAGGAGCACTGTATAGCGTTACATCAAAATAACCGTAATATTGTAATCCACCAAGCACTGCAAGAATCGCAAGAAAAATACCAAATAATTGGTCTTTATTACTCAATATAATATTCAAAAAATTATTGATGTACACCAAGGCAAAAACACCCAAATGCCAATACACTACAGATGCCACATCATACCCTTCATAAATCAAAACGACACTCAAAGGAATAAAAAGAAAAGCGTGCAAAATATTGAAAAAAGATAAGGCTGTCTTTCCTAAAGAAAAATGCACAATCGTAGGTCTCTTAATCGGTAACACTAGTAAAGGACGAATATTGAGCACAGGGATTTTTTGAAGCATTAATCGAAAGGCCAAATCAAACAGAAAATAGTAGACCAAAAATTTATTAATCGTTACTAATGGGTCTAAATTCATTTTCTTAAGGGCGTAAAAACTCCCAATTCCTAGCACTAAAAACAACAAGGTAAAATAAGCAATCAAAAAGCCCATTAAAATTCGCATCGCCAAGCTCGTTCCAAAGGAAGCTGAACGCAAAAAGGCTTTCCACTCGAGGTAAATAAAACGTAAAAACATAGTTATTTGGGTTTAGTTGAAGAGTAAGTAAACAAAAGATATAAAACGTTACAAATTAGCCAAAGAATATTCTGGATAGGTTTGTAAAAGGTATTTTTTAGACTGTGACGGAATTTCAAAAAAGATAACATACATCAAAATAGTCATCAGTACCAAAAAGAAACTGGCGAAACCTAAAACATAGGTGTTATCCAAATAATGTTCTGCCCGATTAAAGAGTTGTAAAAAGATATTTAGCGGCAAAACAATCGCGCCTGCAAAAGTCCCATATTGGTTTAAAATATCTTCAAACAACCAACGTTTTTCTTGATTCTGAATTTGTTTTTTGCGTTTCAACCGATTTGAAATCATTCCATAAAAAGCAAAAACAACCAATAACCCATAGAAAAGCAACACCCAATCGCCGTTGTACTGACTTGCTTTTAGTAACAAAAACAGTAAGCCCGTGGCGCCAATTGTTCCCATAATTTTGGGCAGCGTAAAAAAAGTCTTTACGATAGCCCAAACAATCTGATTGTATTTTTTTTGCAAAAATCGTTGTTTACCTTCCACCACATCCATAAAGCCAAAAACGCCAAATTTTTTGAATTCGTTTTGTAAGGCTTGGTCAAACGTAAGCTTGGGATTTTCTTGCCATTGTTCCTCAATAGCATTGGCCAAATGATCTACTAATTCCGTTTGGAGATCATACCATTCTACATAATGTTGGCGTGTGAATGTATATAATTGGTCTATTTGTTCGGTGGTTAGTTTCATAGTAAATAATTAAATTCGGTTGGTTTTAAATTTCTGAATAGTAGCAAAAGCGTAACGACTGTAGGCAAAAAACAAGGTTATGCTTATTGAAAGAGTTATAGCGTTTCCTTTAAAACCATCAAACCAACCATTGAGCATAGCACTTAAAAAATAAATTGTCATCAAAGCGTAATTCAAATACTCTAATCGCAAATAGTGTTTTTTCATTACCAAAGAGAAGTACATTCTTTGCGTTAATCCTAAACACAAAATCAAAAAATAACAGGCGTAATGAATTCCTTGAAGCGATAAAATCGAATCAAAATACCCCATTAAAAAAAGCAACATACCACCAAAAATTAAGGTTATCGGATGCCATAATGTGGGACAAAAACTAACAATAGCTTCTTTGAAATAAGCAAAAGTTGCATTATTTCTTTGCAATAACTGTTGTTTATTGACTGCCATAAACGCTTTAAAAGCTTCATAAAAATCCAGCGCTTCGTCTTGCATTTTATGCTCTACAGCTGTAGCGATATGGTCCGTTAATTCGGAACGCACATCAACATAACGCACTTTAGAACCTTGTAAATAATCATCAATAAATCTTATTTGTTCTTGATTTAAAACTACCATAACGCACTAAAATTCTAATTTTGGATTCACTAAACTTTGCATATTTCGGATAAAATCTTCCAATTCTGCCAATCGATTAACGGTTTCTGTGGTTCCTTTTTCGGTGAGTTTATAATACTTTCTCAAGCGGTTGTCTACTCGTTCTATCTCTACATCAAGTAATCCTTCCGCTTCCAATTTATGCAACGCTGGATACAAAGCGCCCTCTGTAATGGTCAATTCCCCTTGCGTTAACGCCTTTACTTTCTGGGTAATTTCGTACCCATACATTTTGCCATTCTCTTCCAACAACTTCATAATAATGGTGTTGAGACTGCCTTTGTATAACTGTGAGTTTTTCATATTTTGAAGGATTAGAAAATCTGTTTTTGAAATTCAAATATACATAAGATTCTTATACATAACAAAATTAGGTATAAAAATTTTAATCGGTTGCGCTATCCAAGTTATGGTCTTTGCTATCTTTGTAAAAAAAATCAAATTATGCCTTCCTTTTTAAAACTCCTCATCAAAGAAGTAAAACGCGAAACCAAAGACGCCGTTTCTATACTTTTTAATGTCCCAGAAGAACTTAAATCCAATTATACTTTTACCGCAGGACAATACCTTAACTTGCGTTTAACCCTAGACAATCAAGAGATTCGTAGAGCCTATTCTATTTGTTCTGCTCCTGAAAGTGGCGAGTTGCGTATTGCCGTAAAAGCGGTAAAAAATGGACTGTTTTCTCAATTTGCTACTAGCCGATTAAAAGCGGGAGACGTACTCGAAGTAGGACAACCTGAGGGGAAATTCACCTTCACTCCCGATGCCGAGCGTCAAAGAAACTACGCCGCTTTTGTAGCAGGTAGCGGAATCACTCCTGTAATTTCTATCTTAAAATCGGTATTAAAAAGCGAACCAAAAAGTTCTTTTGTATTGGTTTACGGTAATAAAACTCCTGAAGAAACCATCTTTTATCAAGAATTACACGACTTGCAATTGCAATATGTTGGACGTCTTTTCGTACATTACGTTTACAGCAAAGTACACGCTGGAGAAGGCTTTTTTGGACGAATTGACAAATCGGTTGTGAACGCTGTGCTTACGCAAAAACACGCCGCTTTGAATTTTGACAAGTACTTTTTGTGCGGTCCAGAAGAAATGATTACAACCGTTTCTACTATCTTAAAAGAGAAAAATGTAAAAGAATCAGCTATTAAATTTGAATTGTTTACTTCTTCTACGCAAGAAAAAACAATTTCTGCAGCTGTAGATGGTCACACTACTATTACCGTATTGGTAGACGACGAAGAAACTACTTTCGAAATGTCGGCCAAACAAACCCTACTCGAAGCGACTCTTAAACAGGGTATCGATGCTCCTTATTCTTGCCAGGGTGGAATTTGCAGCAGCTGTTTATGTCGAATCACAGAAGGTACTGCCGAAATGAAGAAAAATTCAATTCTTTCTGATGATGAAATTGCCGAAGGTTTGATTCTAAGTTGCCAAGCTTATCCAACTTCTTCAACACTTCGTGTGGATTTTGATGATGTGTAATAGATAGTATTCAGTGGTCAGTCCTTGGTCGTCAGTCGCTATTGTGAATACTATTATTGATTGTTGGAATTGAAATTAGCCGCGTTTTATGAAATCGATACGTGAAATTTTTAAAAACAAAGACTATCTTTTGGACGAACCTGAAGTGGTAGAATTGATGGACTATTGCGAGGCCTTGCAAGATGAAATTGTGGAATTCAAATTTCAACAAGCCAAGAACAAAGAATTGGCAATGCTCGATATGCTGAAAGAAGTGCTCAAAGGCTGCAACGCTATCGAAAAAGAACAAATGGAACACGAGCGTTTTGGTTACGAAGCTCCGAATTATCAAGCTACAATTTCGAATTTGAAAAGGTATATCCTAGAACGCTGTCGAGACGAAAAGATTTATTTATGATGAAATTCCAAATTCATCAAATCACAATAAAAAAATTCCAAATTCCAAGAACTATAACTTCTGGGATTTGGAATTTTTATTACTGATTACTATAAAAAAGCATTCCACAAGAATATGTTTTTTTGCCTTTTGTTTTCTTCTTTATCCTCACCATAGGTAAACCATTCCTTTGTTTTCTCTTCCATCAACGATTTTAAACCTATCACGTCATATGTTTTTTTGGCTGCAATGGGCTTTATAATAGTAGAATCTTTAACTGAAACATCTACTTTAGTAGCTACATAAGAAGTATATAACCTTGGAATAGTAAGCCCCAAAATCATACCTGGCAAACCACTTATTGAAACTGGACCACCAGAAATCGTAATTTCATCAGTGTAAAATGCAAATACATAGACGTCATCAAATATTTTACCAACCGCTTTTCTGCAATTATATCCCGCAATTTCTCGGTTTTCGTTCGTAATCTTCCATTCAATTTTTGGAATACTATCAGATACAACAAAATTAGTTCCTATAATTTGCTTTTGCATATTGAATATTCCTAAATTAAAATCAAAATACCAGCTGTTTTCTTCATCTGAATCTTTAAGGTATTTTGGAATTCTTGTTTTTGGACTCCATCTATCAAATTTAAATACACTTTTATTATCGGCAAAAGTGTAGTTGAAATAAGAAATTTTAAGGTCCGAAAGATTGTCCTTCATCATCTCATCCCAGCTATCGTTGCTCATCGTCTTTTTTAGATTGGTATTTACTTCGTATTCAATTACAGCTTTATCTACAAATTGCTGAGCAGTTGATGTTATTGTAAAAAAGAGTGCCGTTATAAAAAAAAGTATTGTTTTCATTGTTTTTAAGTTGTGAGTTAAGATTACAGATGATAGAATTTTTATTAAAATTTCTGTTTATTATAACCTAATTAGCCTTTAGTCTATTTTTTTTCTGTTTCACCTTTATTTTTAAAATTCCAGGTAAAACCTATCATAGCATATCTTTTTAGCCTATCGTTTTGTTCCTGACTAATGGTGTTTCCGGAAATATTTCTTTGTATGCCTATGTTTTGATTCAAAATATCGCGTACCATAAAATAGGCCGTAAATTCGTCGTTTTTAAAAGTACGTTGTAATCTAGCATTCCACAATTGATTGGTTAGATTGTCTTGAAAATCAACCGTTTTTTGTCTTGTATTTAAACTATAATCTGTAGATAGTTTCCATTTTTCTGCAAAATAAATACCCATATCTAAGCTCAAAGTATTAGTGTTAAACGATTTGATTTCATTGTTTTGAGTAGTACTGTTGCGATTATATGTAAACCTATTACTTAAGTTTATATCATATTTCTTTTGTTTGGACTTACTTAAATAAACCGAAAATCCAGTGTTTAAATTCTCAGAACTACCCATTATAGTATTAATACTAAGTGCTGATTTAATATAACCAAAAAATGGACTGAAATCAGCTCTTACATCTAGTTTCTTGATTTTTAATCCGTATCCTAAATAAAAATTTCCTGAGAAATTTCCATTGGTATTAATAGGTTTAGAAATGGTTTTAGCTGATTCTGGATCTATTATACTACTATAGATAATGGCATTAGTGGTTGTGTTAAAATAAATTCCTTGATAGAATTGAGTTTCCGTCAACATATCGTAACTACTCTGAAAAATTTCTATTCTATTATTAAAAGATTGTTTTAAATCTGGATTCCCTAACGTTTGATTAAAAAAATCTTGATTATTTCTTAATGGTTGTAATTGATCTAGAGTAGGCTGAATGGTTCTCCCATAATAATTAACCCTTAAGTTGCTATTGCTTTTATACTTGTAGGAGAAACTTGCCGATGGAAAAAAGTTAGTGTAGCTGCGTTTGTATTCTTTATTCATTGTTTTATCCAACAAATCAAAAGAAGTAAAACCAAAACCACTTCCTATACTATAATTGATTTTTTTTGCATTGTAACTCAATTTTAAATTGGGTCTGTGCGTAATTATTGCTTGGTCAAATTCATTTGACAATGAAGCTACCAATTGATCGTACTGTCCTGTGTTTGCTGAATAATCATAAGTAAAATAGTTGTTTTTACCTTTATCAAAAGCAATTTGATAAGCAAACTGAAGTGAAAATTGTTTAGCAATAGGTTCAGAATAACTAAAACTAGCTGAAAAGTTTTTAGTTGTTTTATCTCCTATTTTATTTTGATCTACTTCATTTTTTGTGTCAAAAACACCATTCACATAACTCTCATTAGAGGACTTTAAAAAATTATTTGAGTTGGTATTCATCATATTCCAACTACTATTTACAGTAAAAGTACGACGCGGTTTAGCAAATTTATGTTTAAACAAAACACTAGCAAACAAAACTGCCTTATCTGAATTTGTGGTAAAAGCTCGCTGTTGTTTATTTTTCAATATTCCATCACTTCCTGTTGTTGTACCGTTTGTAAATTCATCACTTTCTGTATCATAAAAATTTGAGTTCGCTGTAATTTTCAAGGAGTTTACTGAATCTAATTTTACATCATAAATAGCTTTGAGTTTAAAATTACTTCGATTTACATTTGTCACTGTCGTCTCATCTACGTTCAATTGCGTATCTCCAACTTGTGATTGAGAAAGTCTACTACTATTATTAGTATAAATTTGCTTATTGAATTTTGGAGATACATTCAAATTTTGTTTTTCATTCCACTTATTAGAGTATTGTAATCCTGCATTGGTGTTCTTGATAAATCCATTTTGAGTATCTACGTATGGTTCACCATCGTTATTATCGCCTATCCATTCATAATTTACATTTCCATCATCATCCATATTCATACTGAAACTGTCATCGCGAGATCCAAATTTCTCACTATCCTCCCAACCCAGTCCATCTTGACCTGTATTTCCGTTTAATAAAAATGCAGATAGTTTTCTTTTGCCTTTAAAACTACTAAACATAAGATTAGTATTGTATCGGGAATCAGCATCTGTAAAAGGTTCGTTGGCTCCGTCAATTTTACCAAAATATCCTTTCTTCCTATCTTCTTTTAATTTTAAATTAATTGTTTTTTTAGTGTTACCATCGTCTATTCCTGTAAATTCGGCTTGATCACTTTTCTTATCAAAAACTTGTACTTCTTTTACTGCATCGGCTCGTAAGTTTTTTACCGCCATACCTGGGTCATCTCCAAAAAATTCTTCACCATCTACCAAAACTTTTTGCACCGTCTCACCCATAGCTTTTATGGTTCCATTTTTATCTACTTGTATTCCAGGTAATTTTTTTAAAAGTTCTTCTACATTTGCGTTTTCACTAACAACAAAATCACTTGCTCTGTAACTGGTAGTATCCCCTTTGATTTTAATCGAACCTGTTTTGATAACCACTTCGCGGAGCAGTTCTATCTTGCTTTTCAAAGCAATTGTTTCCAATTTATTTTCGTTTTCCTTAATAATTATAGGATCTATATAATCGGCATATTGATAATGTGAAGTCATCAGGATATAGTTTCCTGCTTTTACATTTTTAAAATTAAAATTTCCCTTTTTATCGGAACGGGTAAACTTATATAAAATAGAATCTACTGGAGTTAATAAAGCAACAACTGAATTGTAAACGGGTGCTTTTTCATTTCCATCGGTTAGAGTACCCGAGAGATGTGCTTGTTGAGAAAAGACTGGAAATGAACATAAAAACAAAATTGTAATTAATCCTGTAATTCTTTGCATAAATAGTTTCTGTTTAATTGTATTAAAATTTCACGATAACAAAGCATCTCAAAAAATACTCTATTCTCTTAGATTTTACTCTTACTTGTAAGAGCAAACTCACAGGGAGCCAAAGTAGTATTTTTAATACGAATTAATTAAAAGCTATTAGTTAAAAAATTGATAAAATTATTCTTTCAATAAAAACACTAAGGAAATATTAGGTTTAACTAAGAATGCAACTTAATTTACTGACTTATAACAATTTCAAAGCTTTTAAAATAGAATCAACGGCAATCGTTCGCATAGCGTCTTCATAGCCTTCTACTTTTTTATTGCCATACACCGAAGTGGGTAACTTTGGATACAAATTTCTATCAGCAACCAAGGCATTTTCTAAGGGTTGGTTAAAGGGCGAAAAACCAGCATAAGGATGGGTTGCTCCCCAAAGCGTAATGACTTTTACGCCCAACATCGCAGCTATATGTGCATTACCAGAATCCATAGACAACATCACATCAAGGTTACTAATCAATTGTAATTCTTGTGTAAACTTGATTTTTCCTGCTATATTGATTACATTACCAAAAGGCTTAGCCAAAGCATCCAACAGCTCTTTTTCTTTTTTCCCGCCACCAAAAAGCAAAATAGTTTGCTCTGGATTGGCTGCTAATTTTGAAATGACTTCCTCCATTAAGTCAAAAGGATAGACTTTCGATTCATATTGTGCAAAAGGAGCAATTCCAATTAATTTTTGATTCGGATTCCCAATGATTTTCAAGATTTCATCGGATAAAACTGCTTTTTCAGGAAAGATAGGATTGGACAAATCTAAAGTAAAACCCAGTTCTTCAAAAACTTGGCGATGTCTTTCAAACATCGTCGTCAGAGGTTTGAAAACCTTTTTTTCAGGACGTGTTAGGGCTTTTTTGCCAGCTCTGCCTTTATCTACGGCTACCACTTGCTTACCAGATAACTTAAAAAGGGTTCGCACGACCTGAGAACGAAGTACATTGTGTAAATCTACAAAAGCATCTATTTTAAGTGAATGCAACTCACGAAAAAGACGTACTAGTCCCAAAAATCCTTTGTGTTTTACTTTTTCGTCAAACGCAAAAAAAGTAAGATTTGGAATGCCTTCAAAGAAAGGTTGAAAAAAAGGTCGAGAGACCATCGTAATTTTTACTTTGGGATACTGCTGAGCAAAAGCACGAATAACGGGTACGGTCATCGCCACGTCTCCCATAGCCGAAAGTCGAATAATCGCGATATGTTGTATAGTACTAGACAATGAAATAACTTTTATAAAAAAAAGGAAATAAGAATTTTAAGTGGTACTTAACGCTCTTACTTCCTTTAATGAAGAATTAATATATTTTTATTTTTTATTCTGATATAAAACTGGGTTCAATTCATCGTCGTTGTACATTTTCATTTGTTTGTACACTTTCATGAATTTGTCACCGTTTTCAATGTCTTGCAACAAATCGTCGATGGCTGTAGACAAATCGGTTCTTTGTTCCAAAAGTACGTTTAACTTGGTTTGACAATTGTCTCTGTGTTCTTGAGAAGCTTCAGCACGAGTAGCTTCTTCGTTCATATGATAAATTTTCAAAGCCAAAATAGATAAACGGTCAAATGCCCAAGCTGGACTTTCAGAATTGATTTTTGCTGAATCTTTTACCGCTACACCGCTGTATTTTTGAAGAAAATAACTATCGATGTATTCTACCATATCGGTACGTTCTTGATTAGATGCATCGATTTTTCTTTTCAATGTCAAAGCTGCTACTGGATCGATATTCGGGTCACGGATGATGTCTTCATAATGCCATTGTACAGTGTCTATCCAGTTTTTCAAGTATAATAAATGCTCGAATTTTTCTTTTGGGTAAGGATTATTTATCGGTTGATCAACACTATCAAATTGATGATAATCTTTGATGCTTTGCTCGAATACGGAATACGCTAATTTTGAAAACATATCTTTTAAATTTTAAAAAGACAAAGATACTTTTTATACTTTTATAGTATTCAAAATTTTACAAAAATTAAATTTCAAATTCGCTTATCATGCAAATCCATAATTTATCGGAATCAAATAGTGTTTTAAATCATTTTTTAGCACAAATCCGCGATGTTTCCATTCAAAATGACAGCCTTCGTTTTCGCAGAAATATTGAACGTATTGGCGAAATTATGGCCTATGAATTAAGCAAAGTAGTATCCTATGAAGACGTTTCCATTTCGACTCCACTGGGAACAAAAGCTACCACAAAAATCAAAGATCCCCTAGTAATTTGCTCCATACTTCGAGCTGGATTAACCTTGCATCACGGTTTTTTGAACTACTTTGATGCTGCCGAAAATGGGTTTATTTCTGCCTATCGTCATCATCCGAATAATGATGATTACTTTGATATTTTAGTCGAATACCAAGCCGTAGCCGACATTGAAGGCAAAAACGTGCTTCTTGTTGACCCAATGCTAGCCACTGGACAATCTATTGTTGCGGTTTACAAAAAATTGGTTGAAAAGAAAACACCAGCCGCACTTCACATTGCGGTGGTTATTGCTGCGCCAGAAGGAATCGCTTACTTAAAAGAACATTTACCTAGCACTTGTCATTTGTGGATTGGGGCCATCGACGAGAAATTAAACGAAAAAAGTTATATCGTTCCTGGACTAGGAGATGCTGGCGATTTGGCTTACGGCACTAAATTATAATTGTGTAAAAAAAGTAAACAAACTGCAAACAATCAAAACTCCTAAAATTAATTCTTGTTTTAACTGCTGCTGAAAGACTTCTAGGGCATTGGTTCCCATAATGGCCAATGGCGCAAAAGCAAAAAGCAATACATCGTTATTTTTATCAGGTGAAATAAAAAAAACAACTATCGCAATTACAAAAAATGCAATCAGCTTTTTGTAAGAGCTATGCAACAACTGAGGTTTACTCGCATAGGATAATAACATAATTATTAGAAAAAAAAGAGCCGTTGTCATAAAAATCGAGAAAGCCCAATTTTGATAGTTATTTGTAAAATAATTTAATGCAGGATCTACATACAACTTATTTAACCAAAATTCTTCTACTGTAGTATTTTCAAAAGTAAGGAAAACCAAAAAACCAATCGCTACCGCCAATAATGCTATGAAAGGTAAAAACCAATTTCTATAATCGCTAGATACATGAAAAAGCACCGATATAAATACCAACGCAATGAACAAAATACACCATGGTTGAAAAATTGAGGCAATCAAAATCCATAAAGCGGCATCAAAAATTTTCTCCTTCGAAGCTTTTAAGGATTGTAAAGAAAGTAATCGTCTAAGAGCTAAAAGCAAAAAAACATTAGCCGCAACAATTTTCAAATTATCAAACAATGAAGGGAAGAAAAGCAAGTACAACAAAAAGAAGAAAACCGTGTAGGTACTGTCTTTGCTGAGTCCATTCTTTTTGCAAATAAAATTAACAACAAAAAGTGTTCCTACCAAAAGCAGAAAAATAAACACCTTTTGTGTTATCAACAACAGAGATTTGAACCAAGCCAAATCTTGAAATTGATACAATAAAAAGAAAAACAACATTAAAATTACTACTAACGAATAATTTAATGGTGTAGATTTTTTAAAAACACTTGTAATCATAAGGATATTTTATACTTTTGTGACTGTAAATATAATACTTGTTTAAAAAGGAATTGCGCAAGTGACTAAAGATTCTTCATTTTTTTGATTGCTTTGACTCTTTCGCTACTCTTATAAACCCAACACACCATTAATTTTAATAAATTATGAAAGCATTTTTCGAAGCAATACAATTCTTGTTTGTAGACATTTTATTCAAACCACTAGATTTGTTACGTGAATTTGAACTTATTTCTTGGTTTGGTGCCAATTTAATCAACTGGATTTTTATGATTATTTGTTCTGCTGCCATTGTATATTGGATTAAACAATTACAAATTTTTGACGAAGCAGGAACTGAAAACCAAGACACGACTGCACATTCTTTCTTAAAATAGTTTATTTCTATTTTACGGCTAAAATAAAAAAAGCCCAGTAGTTACTGTTTTACTACTGGGCTTTTCTATGGAGACTTTTACACTAAGTCAAATCCTATATCTTTTCTATAATTCATTTTCTCGAATTGAATTTTAGATACATTGTCATAAGATTGCTGCAAAGCTTCTTGAAAAGTATTTCCGTAAGAAGTAATAGCCATCACTCGTCCACCATTAGTAACAACAGCTCCGTTGTCTAATTTGGTACCCGCGTGGAAAACAATAGAGTTTTCTACGTTTTCTAAACCTGAAATTACTTTCCCTTTCTCGAAATCTTCTGGATAACCTCCTGAAACTATCATTACTGTAGTAGCGCTTCTTTCATCAACTTCTAAATTGAATTCGTCTAGTTTTTCATTGGCTACTGCCAAAAACAACTCCACTATATCCGATTTCAAACGTGGTACCACTACTTCTGTTTCTGGGTCACCCATACGAACATTATACTCAATTACAATAGGTTCGTTATTCACGTTAATCAAACCAATAAATACAAAACCTTTGTACGGAATGCCATCTTTTTGCAAACCAGCAATAGTAGGTTGTACAATTCGAGTTTCGATTTTTTCCATCAAAACAGCATCTACGTAAGGCACAGGAGAAACCGCTCCCATTCCGCCAGTATTCAATCCTGTGTCTCCTTCACCAATGCGTTTGTAGTCTTTGGCGGTAGGCAAAATTTTGTAACTTTTACCATCGGTTAGTACAAAACAACTCAATTCAATTCCGTCCAAAAACTCCTCGATAACTACTTTTGAACTCGCAGCGCCAAACTTTTGGCCTACCAACATATTGCGTAATTCGGTTTGGGCTTCGGCTAAATCCTGAATGATTAAAACACCTTTTCCAGCAGCTAATCCATCGGCTTTAAGAACGTATGGCGGTTGTAGTGTTGCTAAAAATTCGCACCCTTTTTCAACTGTTTCGGCTGTAAAACTATCGTAAGCTGCAGTAGGAACTTGATGCTTCATCATGAATTCTTTGGCGAATTCCTTACTTCCTTCAAGTTGCGCTCCCAATTTTGAAGGACCAATAACAGGGATGTGTTTTAAATCGGCATCATTCAAAAAGAAATCATACACGCCTTTTACTAATGGGTCTTCTGGTCCTACGACTACCATCTCTATGTTTTCTTTTATCACCACGGTTTTGATGGCTTCAAAATCTGTAGCGCTAAAATCTAAATTGGTTGCTATCGTTGCTGTTCCTGCATTTCCAGGCGCTACAAATAGCGTGTCACAAAGTGGACTTTGAGTCATTTTCCAAGCAAAAGCGTGTTCTCTTCCGCCTGAACCTAATAGTAAAATATTCATGTTGTAGTTGTTTATTGTGTTGATTTTTCTCCTATTGAAGAAGTGGTGCAAAAATAATTGCTTTTGAACGTAAAAAATAATTTAATTGTAAAAAGTTCGTGTATATCTACCTATGCCCACTTAGATAGTTTATTTTTGATAAAATTTTATGCAATGTTTCGTCTTTTTAATTTAACCCTTCGCCTAAATGGTTTTCCGATTCGTGAAGCAGAATTGGAATTGGATACCATTTTTAAATTATCCGATACCGAACACCAGGTCTTTTTAGCCAAAAAAAAGAAGGAAATTGTGGCGTATCATTTAGAGAACAATGCTTTTTATAAAACATTGGTTGGCAAAACAACCATTGAAAACTGGAACGATTTACCTGTTTTGAACAAACATCATCTTCAAAAACCATTGGCGGAACGTTTGTCGAAAGGCTTTACAACCAAAAATGTTTATCTCAATAAAACCTCCGGCTCAAGTGGAACTCCTTTTGTTTTTGCCAAAGACAAATACGCCCATGCGCTAACTTGGGCATCGAATATTACACGATTCGGTTGGCACGGTATCGATTTTAACAGCTCTTATCAAGCCAGATTTTACGGCATTCCGATGGATTTTTTGGGCTACAGAAAAGAACGACTCAAAGACTTTTTGAGTCATCGATATCGCTTTCCGATTTTTGATTTATCGGATACCATTTTAGAAGGATTTTTGAAACAATTCGAGACCAAAAAATTTGATTATATCAATGGCTATACCTCTTCGATTGTTTTGTTTGCCAAATTTTTACAGCAAAAAAACAAGGTGCTCAAAACGATTTGCCCAACGCTAAAGGTGTGTATGGTCACTTCAGAAATGCTTTTTCCAGAAGACAAAACCTTATTAGAAAAACAATTTGGAATCCCAGTAGTTAATGAATACGGCGCCTCTGAGTTGGACTTGATTGCCTTTGAAAATCAAGACGGAGAATGGCAAGTCAACGCTGAAACCTTGTTTGTAGAAATTTTGGACGAGAACAACCAAGCGGTTCCGAATGGAACTCCTGGACGAATTGTGATTACTTCTCTTTTCAATAAAGCGCATCCTTTTATTCGCTATGACTTGGGTGACATTGGTGTTTTGGATGAAAAAAGCACTGCAAAAAAACCTATTCTCACACAACTAATTGGGCGAACCAATGATGTGGCACAATTACCAAGTGGAAAAAAATCACCGGGGCTGACTTTTTATTACGTAACCAAAAGCATCATAGAAGACGACGGTACTATCAAGGAATTTATCATCAAACAAACCCAAATCGATTCGTTTGAAATTGAATATGTGAGTCCAACCGAATTGACCACAGCACAAATTCAAAAAATTGAAAGTGCGATAGCCTTGTATTTAGAAAGTGGATTGATTTTTAGTTTCATTCGAAAAGAAAAGCTTGAACGAAGCCATCGTGGCAAATTGAAGCAGTTTACTTCATTTTTAAAAAGTAAATAAAATCGTATATTAGTGTTTTCAAAAGAGAACCTATGACTATCAATTCGCTACTTTCGGAAGAAACTATTGCTAACAAAATATACTTTATCCGTAACCAAAAAGTGATGCTGGATCGTGATTTGGCTGCACTTTATGGCATCGAAACTAAAGTATTAAATCAAGCCGTTAAACGTAATATGTCACGTTTTCCCGAAGATTTTATGTTTCAATTAACTGAAATTGAATTCCAAAACTTGAAGTCACAAATTGTGACTTCAAGTTGGGGAGGAAGCAGAAAGTTACCATCGGCTTTCACCGAACACGGCGTTTTGATGTTATCGAGCGTTTTAAAAAGCGATAAAGCCATTCAAGTGAATATCCAAATTATGCGCATATTTACCAAAGTAAGACAAATGCTTTTGGACACTACAGAATTAAAAATCGACATCCTGCAGATTAAGAAAAAACTAGAAAATCACGACAAAAATATTGAATTGGTTTTTTCGTATTTGGATGAGTTGACTGAGAAGAAAGAGAACGAACCCAAGAGAACAACGATTGGATATAAAAAATAAATCGTTTTTTGGTTGCCAACAAATAGGCTAAATCTCTCCTTTTAGCCCCGGGAGGAGCGGCATCCTTTGTTTTTTTTCTTTAAAAAAACAAAGATATAGCGTATCACGGGACGATGCTAGCTGATAAAACCTATTGTTTCTGCTCCTAAACAGTAACTACATTTTTGATATACCT
The DNA here is from genome assembly GCF_051547145.1 of Flavobacterium sp. RSSB_23. Classification (NCBI taxonomy): domain Bacteria; kingdom Pseudomonadati; phylum Bacteroidota; class Flavobacteriia; order Flavobacteriales; family Flavobacteriaceae; genus Flavobacterium; species Flavobacterium sp. RSSB_23. Next base: position 82,987 of record NZ_JBPTTO010000002.1, read on the forward strand.
AGGTTTTATGAGTAACTGTGTGAACAAGAAGCCGAGCATAATGAACAAAGCCACCACAAAATTATACCGATGAAATTGGCGATAAACGGCAAAGTTGTGTTGCAATAAGGCGGCCTTGGAAGCCGATAAGGAGTTGTTGCGAATGCGATAATAGGCCAGACTTTCGGGAACGGGTTTGGCGCTTTTCAGTTTCTTGAGAATGGTGAGCCAAAGCATCCAATCTTGACGCTTTCGTATGGAAGAAATGGCGATTTTTCCGAAAAAATCTGCGTCGTAAATGCCTGTCAAGTTGCCCACATAGTTGCAAAAAAACAATTGACGATACGATAGATTTTTGGGGGCTTCGACTAGTTTATGCAATGGATTTCCTGCTTCGTCAATGCATTCGTAAAAAGAAAAAGTAAATGGCTGTTGTTGTTCCTGCATAAATTGAAGCTGCCGTTCCAACTTATTAGGTTTCCATAAATCGTCGGCGTCCAAAAAAGCAATGTAGTTGCCTTGTGAATAATGCAGGGCATTGTTGCGTGTAACACCGGTTCCGGAATTGATTGGATTTTGGAAAATACGAATGCGGTGGTCGGTTTGAGCGATATTTTGAGCGATGGCGAGCGTTGCATCTGTTGAGCCATCGTCTACCAAAATTACTTCCCAGTGCGGATACGTTTGTTGTTGTACCGAAGCAAGCGTATCAGCAATAAAATCGGCTGAATTGTAGGTTGGAATGATTATAGAAACTAGTTTCTCCATATTAATACGCTTTATCTTCGCCTTTGATGGTGTTGAAAATGGTCATAAAAATGATTTTGATGTCCAACAAAATCGACCAGTTTTCCATATAAAAAATATCATATTTCACTCGGTGGATGATATCCGTTTCTTTTTCTACTTCGCCGCGATATCCTTTGGTTTGCGCCAATCCTGTAATGCCCGGTTTAACAAAATGACGCACCATAAACTTATTAACGCGTTGCGCATACATTTCGGTATGGCTCACCATATGTGGTCTTGGCCCCACTACCGACATTTGTCCCAAAAAAACATTAATAAATTGCGGTAATTCGTCGATGCTAGTTTTTCGCAAAAATCGTCCTACCCGAGTAATTCTAGGGTCGTTTTTGGAAACTTGCTCAATATGGGCTTTTGGATTCAAATTCATAGAACGGAACTTGTAACAATCAAATTCGTGATAGTTGAGTCCGTTTCTTTTTTGAACAAAAAACAAGGGGCCTTTAGACTCTAATTTGATGATAATCGCTAAAATTGGGGTGAGCCAAGACAGAATCCCAATGATAACCAGCAATGAAAATACTAAATCAAAAGCTCTTTTAATTCCTTTATTCAATGCGCTATCCAAAACAATGGTTCGCAGCGAAATTACTGGAATGTAATCGTAATAATCGAAGGTAAAGTTGCGAGAAAGGATTTGTTTTTCGTTGGGAATAAATTTCAAGGTTTTCAAGTTATTGTCTGCAAAATCAACCAAGTCCGAGATTTGTCTCTGGCTCAAGTCGTCCATCGCGCAGTACATCTCGTCGATTTTATGGGTTAAAACATACTCGCAACTCTCTATAATATGATCTTTCCGATGATGTTCTAAGTCGAATACTTTTTCTAACACATAACCATAATCTGGGTTTTCGGTAAAAAAATGCTGCAATGGCGCAATGTTTTTTGCACTACCTAAAAGGACCACTTTTCTAAAATTACCTCCAAAAAGTACTCTGAATTTTTGCAGAAAAAAATAAATCGCCAACTTAAAAAACAATACCACCGCAATGATAATTGAACTAAAAAAGAGCGTCTTTTGAATACTTGCACTAGGGTTATTGATAAAAATTACGGCAAACGAAAACAGTGAAAATAGCATCCACTGCTTGAAAGCGCAGTTCAGAATAGCAATAACTTTAGTATACCGATATACTTCATAAAACCCTAAGGTCGATGCAATAACCAACCAAGCCATAATCAAAGCAATAGGATTATACGACAGCAATGGTAAATCGGTACAATAAATAGCCGCTACTAAAATGATTCCACAGTCCAAAACATAGGAAAAGGGTCGAATGTATCCTGAATATCTACCGGTTTTGGTCTTCACTGATGATGAGAATGAGGCTTTGGAATTAAAAAATATATTTCGAAAAATCCTTGTGTTCTTCCTTAGATAACTCTTCTTTGGATAGCGATTTGAAATAATCATAGGTAATTTTCATCCCTTCTGCACGATTCACTTTGGCTTCCCAACCCAATAATTCTTTGGCTTTGGTAGTATCTGGTTGACGCTGCAAAGGATCATTTATTGGCAATGGATGGTACACCACTTTTTGAGAAGTGCCCGTTAGTTTGATGATTTCCTCGGCAAAATCTTTAATCGTAATTTCATCTGGATTTCCAATATTTACGGGATATACATAATCTGAATGCAACAATCTAAAAATGCCTTCTACTTGATCGTCTACATAACAAAACGAACGCGTTTGCATCCCATCGCCAAAAATAGTTAAGTCTTCGCCTCGAATGGCTTGTCCAATAAATGCTGGAATTACACGCCCGTCATTGAGACGCATTCTGGGTCCGTAAGTATTGAAAATACGAACAATTCTAGTTTCAACTCCGTGAAAAGTATGGTACGCCATCGTAATCGATTCCTGAAAACGTTTCGCCTCATCATACACACCACGAGGACCAATGGTATTGACATTCCCATAATATTCCTCCGTCTGTGGATGTACTAAAGGATCTCCGTATACCTCTGAAGTGGATGCGATAAGAATTCGGGCTTTTTTAACTCTAGCCAATCCCAATAAATTGTGAGTGCCTAATGAACCCACTTTTAGGGTTTGAATCGGAATTTTTAAATAATCAATAGGACTTGCTGGTGAAGCAAAATGCAAAATATAATCTAAATTACCGGGAATATGCACAAACTTGGTAATATCGTGATGGTAAAATTCAAAATGTTCTAATTTAAATAAATGCTCGATATTTTTTAAATCTCCAGTAATCAAGTTATCCATCCCAATTACGTGATATCCTTCCTTAATAAAACGATCACACAAATGTGATCCTAAAAATCCTGCGGCTCCAGTGATAAGTATTCTTTTCATTCTTTTTGCATATTATTCAATAACAAATGTAGTTGATTTGAAGAAAATTCCCTTACACCCCCCCTCATTCTTTTTAAATTCGAAGCAGCCAGCAAAGGCTTTTTTGGCTGCATCGTCCCGTGATCCGCTGTATCTTTGCTTTTTAAAAGAAAAAAGCAAAGGATGCCGCTACTCCCGGGGCTACAGCGCAACAACTAGTTTTTTTGGGTACATTTTTCCATTAATTGTATCGCAATGATGGTATAAGTTCTTTAGAATACTTTATTTTTGCTTCCCCAGACAAAAAATAAAAATTTGAAAGTTGTACATATCATCGAAGCATTAGGCGGAGGCGTTTATACCTATTTTGAAGATCTAACCCATCATTTCGAAAAAGAAGATATCCGTCAAAAAGTGCCAACTTTCATCCTCTACAGCGATAACCGCAAAGAAATCGATCCTCAAAAAGTAACCCAATTGTTTGCAACCCTCCCAAACAAAAAAGTGGTGATGAAACGAGAAATCCATCCAATTTCGGACCTTAAAGCCATACAAACCATAATCCGTGAACTTAAAGCAATCAAACCCGATGTGGTCCATTTGCATTCCTCCAAAGCTGGTGTCTTGGGAAGAATCGCTTGCTGCTTTCTAAACATCAAACCATTAGTTTTTTATACGCCGCACGGTTATGCTTTTCAACGTACTGACATTTCTTTCTTCTCCAAAAAAATGTATTGGTGTATTGAGAAATACTTCCAAAAAATCTTCGGAGGAATCACTATCGCTTGTGGCGACTCTGAGTTTGATTTGGCAAAACAACTAGGAAAAGCCGAAATGATTCGAAATGGTATAGACATAACCACGATCCAGAAATATCTTCAACCTATTTCGAATACCAAGCTAACCATTGGTATATCAGGCAGAATAACTGCCGCTAGAAATCCCAAACTATTCAATGCCATTGCCTTGCAATTCCCAGAGTATCAATTTGTGTGGATTGGCGATGGAGAAGAACGAAATCAAATTACAGCTCCAAATATCAAAATTACCGGTTGGTTTTTAGAAAAAAAACAGGTGTATGAGCAAATAAATGCATTGGATGTTTACCTTCAAACCTCCCTTTGGGAAGGATTACCTATAGCGGTTCTTGAGGCTATGGCATTAATGAAACCCGTAATTGCGACAAAAATAAATGGTAATAAAGATACGGTTGTTCCCAACGAGACAGGTTTCTTATTTCAAGAAATATCAGAATTAACCACCCACTTCAAAAACCTTGAAGACCCAATTGCTAGAGCCCGATTAGGCAATAATGCTGAAGAAAGATGCAAAAATTTATTTGATACCACCAAGAATTTTAAGGCTCTAACGAAGCTATACGAACAGTATTTTTTTGCTGCAACCAAAGACTCCCAAAAATAGAAAACCAAAAGCCGCTGAACGTAATTCCATCAAAACGCAATAAAAAATCATCGGTCAAATTCGACGTGAAAAAAAGAAAGAAAAAAGAAAAAATCAAAGCATTTTTCAAATCGATTCCCAAATAGCCAATCGTACCAATATAAAGCAGCACTACAAGCGGCCCTAAAACACCAAATTTGAGTAAAAAATCAAGAAACTGATTGTGTGTAGGAAAAGCATATTTTGCTAAAAAATGCTGATGGGTTTGTTTAAAATACTTCACTAATTCTGGTTTTCCATCCGATGAGCCTACACCAAAGGGCAAATGTTGCAACGATAATTCCCACGCGGATTTCCAAATAGAAACTCTGGTTACCAAAGAATTAAAAACCTTTATTTCGGGGTGATCAATTTCGTCTAGTTTTCCAACCTTGTCCATATAAGCAAAAGTAACCGAACTGTATTTTTCTTTCATATAAGGGTTTTTTTGAACAAAAAGCATAAAAATCCCCACTACCACTCCACCAATACATAGACTATACAGTATCATTTTTTTTAAATTAAAATGAGCTAAAAAGAACGAGAACACTACAAATAAATAGCCTACCAATACATTGAATAATGCCATTCGAGTATTGACCAAAAGAACAAAGAAAAAAGAGCAAGCAAATACAATAGAAGTTAAAAAAACAACGCTTTTATCTTTTCTCATTTGCCAACTTTGCAATAACAAATACAAAGCCGCTATACTCACAAAAGCCAAATGCATGTTGAGTGCTGGGGCATGAATTCCGATAGAATTGGCAAAAACATAACCCATTTCCCAAAGGTGAACTCCATGCCAATACTTAGTGACATACTCCGGAAAAACAAATACAAACCGAAGTGTAAAAACAATCACTACTAAGGTCGTACCATTTACATAATACCGCAACAATTTTAGAAAAGATATTCTTTGGTAATTCCCCAATATAAACAATGGAAATAAGACCAATGCCGTCGTTTTTTCGATTGATTTAAGGCCTTGAGCCAAAGAATCATTGTTCCAAAAAAGCACTAATTCTAACAAAAATGGAGAGGCGATGATACCTGATAAAATCAAGGCCTTTTTAGACCACTGCGTTTTCTTGAAATAGAGTATATTAAAAATCGCAAAAGCAAAAATTAACCAGGTACAAGGCTTTCTAAAAATTAAGGTACAAGCAATCGCGACCAAAAAAAAAGAAAAAATTTTATTGAAGTGCTTTTCGGAAATGGTCATAATAAAGAGCATAATAGATTAGTGGGAAAACACCCATTTTGTGACGAATCGCTGATCCTAAATCGGGTTCAAAAACGCCTTGAAGTATAAAAAAAGAGAAAACAAAAAGAAGTATCCATAACTCGTAAACATATTCTTTTTTGTCTTTTATGCAACGAGCCAATCGAACCAATAAAATATAAAACAGGAATAACTGCCAAATTACAAACAATAAAATCTGTGGAGAAAAAATATATTTCAATCCATTAAGCGGAACATTTACCGTAAAAAAACCATACAAAATCCCTATGATTTCACCATACCAAGTGTCTGTTTTTACCGGAGAAACAATACTAGAATTAGCATCAACAGACCCCATTCGAACACTATTAATAAGCTCTCGACTTTGCTCCGAAAAAAAATGCCCTTGTACCAAGCCATAACTCAATGACAAAAAAATAATTATTGCAATTCCGTAAAACAAGGTAGCAAAAGTTCGATTAGGAATTTTGATACAAGTAACCCAATACATTCCCATAGCAACTATCGGTAATAAGGCAAAATATGGTCTATACATCGCTCCAAAAAAAACAAAAAGAGACAGGGCTACAAACAATGTTTTCTGAAAAGAAAATAGCCTTTTCTGAAATAAAAAAACTATTGCCGAGAGGTACAAAAAAGTAATAAACTCCTTAGAAGGCATCGCCATAAAAATTGCCATCATACTAAAAGCAAGATAAGTCAAAACATTCTTGATGGTAATCTTCTCGAACGTGCTCGGAACACCAATTTTGTACAAAACACCCATCAGAATAGGAAACTGAATCAAAGCAATCACAGCAAAAGGCAAATACCGTAAACCCGAAATCTTATAAAACAAAATAGTCAACGGATAACTTCCAAAATAGCCTATTTCATTTCCTTTATCATAAGCAATTATGGCAGCATCGTAATAAAAACGTTTGGGCAAAATAAAACTAGCAGCAAAAGCCACAAGAAGATTGAGTCCTAAAAGGAGGAAAAAAGCCGCAGTGTTTTTTTTTAGGAATAAAGACATTCAGGTTTAATTGAAAATATAGTGACAAACTTAACTCAAAAACAGCTTAATTCCGTCTTTGACATACACAAAAAGAGCGGTTCCAAGATTCCAAAATAAGGCACTTACTGAAAAAGCAATAGCGGCACCCACCATCCCATAAAAAGGAATCAACCAATAATTGAGTAGAAAATTAAGGGCAAGAGCACCCAAAACTATACGTTGAAAAATACGTTGGCGCCCTGTCATATTCAAATAAACAGGAGCCGATCCGAAAAAAGCACAAAACCCTTGTCCTAAAACCAACACTACTAATGCCTCTTTTGCCACTATATAATTGGAACCAAAAAAATGCAAAATAAACTCTGGAAAGAGAAGCAGTCCGATAACTGCGGGCAGCGTAATCGCTACTATTAATCGGGAACTATTTTGGACTATTTTCTGTACTTTATCTATTTCTTTATTGGAAAAACTGGCTGCTATAGCTGCCGAAACGGTAATATTTACTGTTAAAATAATAACAGACAACAAAGTCATTAACTTGACCGCCACAGCATAATAGGCGACGGTTGCATCACCTTGGTATTTTTTTAAAAAAAGGATATCAAAACTCATCATCAAAAAAATAGCCATTCCACTTACGGCAATCGGAAATGATTGCGTGATAATTTCACGAGAAGAAAAACAATCAACAGCAGAAGTTGCAGGTTTTTTGCTGAAAAAATAAACTGTCAATAGTGTTGTCAAAATTCCTAAAAAAACAAAACTCAACAAAAAAGCATCAACCAAATACGGTTCTAATTGCCATTGTACTAATATGAAAGCTACCACAATTATGGGCAAGTACTTAAATATATTCCGAAACAATTCAGCTACTACTATTTCCTCTAATGCCCTAAAAACCTCAACATTGAGTATAGAAAGTCCATAAAAAAACAAGGCTGCAGAAGCTTTTAACAGAAGTAGATAGGTTGCATCGTCAGAGAAAAATTGGGCAACTATAGAAGCATCCAATAGTAAAATAAAAACAAATAAAAGCAGGGAAGCAAAAAACAGCATTAAGACCATTTTTAGATATACTTTTTTCAGATGTCCCAAAGAGTAGTTGGGATACAAACGTCCTTTGAAATACAATATCGATTGATCAAAACCCAATAGACAAATACTTCCGATAGCAAAAAGAAAAGTGCGAACAAAATCATATTGTCCTACTACTTGAGGGGTAAACTTTTGAGTTAAAAACAAAGTAAAACCAAACAAAAGCACCACCCCAAAAATCCGAATCAATAAGGTTAAAAAACTTTGCCGAACCACAGGGTTTTGCACCGTTTTAAGTAAGTGAAATCGAATTTTTTTTAACACATTAGGTCTTGTTAGCAAAGAAAAATATTTTTTAGGAAGCTACAGTTTTTGATAAAACTAATTGTTTTTGATAAAATCGAATGAACAAATGAATACCTACAAACAAAAATAGAAGAACAATCGGCAAAACAAACTTCATCTTTCCATTCATTACAATTGAAGTATTACTATTCAAAGTAAATGTTACTTCTTTAATGGTTTTTTGAAAGTTGATTAATTTCAAACGGTTTTTACCTTGTTGGTATATCAAATCTTGCTTGGTTTTGATAATATCATTGAGTTGCGTATTTTCATTATAGTACATCAATTTGTCGTTTTTTAACGAACTCTTTACATTAGCCGAAAACCCATTAAGAACACCATTAATTTGTTGAATAATGGTATCATTTTGTGCGATATCTTGTTTCAAGTTTGCTAAACCTACTTGTTGTACTGCTGAGAAATAATCAGATTGATTGAGGTAATTCAGTAAAGGTGCAATCAACTCCTTTTCATTCGTGACTCCATTAGTAACAACTGCTATATTATGGTAAGTATAGTTTTTACTGGTAATATTGTCCTCGAGCACCTTTTTAACTTCTCCAACTTCAGCCATTAACTTAATCAACTCAAAGTTGCGCTCTTTATCTTCAATAAATTTATAAACATCGGCAATGGGTTTGATTTCAATTTTTCTTAAAGCTTCTGGGCGGGATAGTCCTACTTCTTTTTGCAAAAAATCGGCATCTCCAGCATTAATTTTTGATTGAATCAAATTGATTTTAGCATACAAATAATCGACGCTTCCAAAGTTGGGAATCACCGTGATTTCATGGGTATACAATTTATTGCTTTTATCCAAAAATAATCCCAAACCAAAACCAATGATAAGCAATGCTGCTACTATTTTCCATTGGTGTACAAAAAACTGAATGCAATTGAACAGCAGGGTATTCAATCGTTCGAAACCCTTTTTTACTTTGGTGGTAATTTGAAATACATCTATTTCTGAATCGCTATGCGAAGGTGTACTCATGAGCTTTTATTTACTATTCAAGATTTGTTCTAAAATTTTAATGGTAATCAAATAGGTAGGTTTTACGCCAGTAGTTCCTAATCCGCCAGAGGCTAAGGTACTTCCTGTTTCTAACGGATTATCCGAAGCATAGTATGCATAACGCACTTTGATATCTTTTGGTACACTCTTTCTGATTTTAGAGGCCGATTGAATCGCTTTTTGATAATAGGATCCTTCCATTTCTAGGCCTATCACGCCCCAAGTAGACTCATGAAAAAACTTCAATAAATCTCTATTTTGAAGTGATGTTCCCAAAACGGTAACCATTGGTCCTGCAAAAACAGCGATGTCATTACCTTCGAGCATCTCAGCGGTCAATTCATTTTCAAAGAAATAATTATCGGCTGTTCCTTCGTTGATATGGGCATTTGGAATCATAATATCGCCTTTACCTCCTTCGAGAATTCCAGCTTTTCCCATAATAGAAACGGACTGAACATTAAGCAACGTCTCTTTTTTGTAGGGTTTTAATAATTCATCAATGGTTTCATAGGCTTGTTCCCCAAAAGCATAATCCATAACAATCAAAACAGGTGCTTTGTCACCTAATTTTGCCTTTGGAAAAGCGGTTTTGGACCAATCAATTTTAGCGGTATCAAACAATTGCACATCAATATTGGTTCCTGAAGTATCAGGCAAAAATACCATTCCGTTTTTCTCGGCCACCGTTTCTACCTGCTTGCGTAATTCTTTGGCGCCTGATTTACTCAATTCTTCATAAATCACAAAATCAGATTGATCCTTAAACTTCGATTTGAGTAGTGGTGTGGCAAAAATAGAATTCATCACACTGTGCATGTTAGCACTAATAACGTGAATAGGTCTGTCTAATAAGTTTTTGGATTGTAAAACCTCTTTGATATTATTCGCCCAAACTTCGCCATGAATGTGGTGTCCCAAACGTTCTCTCAAAATAGGGCTAAAAGTGATGGTTCTTTTATTGTTGTCTACCACTTCCTCGATGGCTAATTTTCCTAACCAATAGATCACATGCAAAAAACGATCAGGTGCATTCTCTGAACCAAAAGCATCATAAATGTCTAATACTTCTTCAAAAGTTCTTCCTAAAATATTAGACGCATGTGAAATCGCTTTTTCTTTTTCGATTTGTGTTAGTTTCTTCGTTTGATTTACGGCTGCTTCCAATTTTAGCCAATCTCTAGAAACTTCGCCAGTATCATCAAGTAAAACGCGGTCTTTGATTTTATGGGATTCGATAAAAATGAAAGTCAAATGCGTCAAAATATCATAAATATCGGAACGTCCGCGAGTGATTTCAACATTCATTTGTTCTTCGTCAATTCGGTAACAATTTCTTCTTCGCTTTGGCGGAACAATAGCCTGAAAATGCGATTTAGAATACCCTTCATCCGAAGTAAGATTAATAAATCGACATTCTTCAATCCCTACTGGAAGTCGTTCGATAACGTATAATAAACCATTCAATTCTACTTTTTCATCGGCAATAGAACCATAAATTTCTGGGCGTAAAGCCAATAAAGCTTCCCGTAAGGTATCTCCCGAAATTCCCATTGGTTTATAAAACCCACGGTTGAATAAATGGCGCATCGTAATGTACATTTTTTCTATAGCCGCAGAAGATTCTTGCGCTCTAGATCTTGATATATGTTTGGTTGTATTCATCTTCTTTGTTTTTTATCACTTCTCAAAGGTAAGTAAAAGTTTTTTTTAGTTGGTTAAGGTAAGTTGAATAGCTAAACTTCCTTTGGAAAACACCAAATGCCCCTTATTTTCAATATTATTTAATAGTTTGTGCCACTTCCCTCCAGAATAAAACCATCTCAAAGATTCTTCACTTTTCAATAATCCAATATAAGGCTGGTAATCTTGTCCATCTGAGTATATCTTACTTGTTTTGTTAATTAGATCTCCAATTCTCTTGTTGCCTTTTTGATCAATAGTATAGTTAAAAGTATATTTGTTCTCCTTAATAATTATCCATTCAAAACCAATGAATAATCCTTGCTTTGGAATAATAATATTTTGATCTGATACATCAATTGTATTTTTTCTCTTTCCTTTTTTTAATGAAACAATTATAGTTTCATCATTATAATTGGCTCCTGGACCTCCATCAGGAGCAACATCATAGATTCGTAACTTAATTTTTGCAGTTGCTAATTGTGAATTAGATAAAAAAGTAATCTTTTGAATAAATGGGTGTTCTTCAATTATCGAAGAATTTTTAATGTGCGTAACTATTATCGTTGGTTTATTATCTGCTGAATGATAACTATTGACTTCTTTACTTTTGAACGTATTGATTTCTATTTGTTCTTTTCCTAGTCTCTTTTGAACTAAAACATCTTTCAAATGATTTACTTCTAAAGACAACAAAATCCCTTGATTATCTGCCACTCTTGCTTTTTTTCTTAGATAGCCTACGGCCGAAAAAACCAATACTTTATCCGACGTTGTATTGATAGTAAAAGTGCCATCTAGTTCTGAGGTGGTTCCAATGTTTTCATTCTCCACCCAAATATTTACATAAGGAATGGGCTGACCTGAAATACTATCTTTGACAACACCTTTTAATTGCGAAAAACTAAATTGAAATGCAAAAAGCAGCATCCAAAACCAATACTTATTTATCATTTTAATTTTTGTTTTCAAAAAAGGCAGCAATTTTTCGATCATTACTCAATCTCGGGATTTTATTTTGCCCACCCAATTTCCCGATGGATTTCATATAGTCTTGGAAACCGTTTTTGGCGACTTTGGTGATGACTACTTTTCTCAAAACATTGCCTACAATCAAATCGTCATAATAGATATTTTGCTTGCGCATCGCTTGGTCAATAGCTTCTGCAAAAGCAACCTCATCCTTTGGTTCGTTTTCAAATTCAATAAACCATTCGTGATAAGGCAATCCCTCTTTTGGCGTGATTTGCGGCGCCACCGTAAATTCATTGATGCGAATGTTAGTGCCTTGAATCGCTTCTTGCAGCGCACTTTCTACCTCTTTGCCAATCACGTGTTCCCCAAAAGCAGAAATGTAATGTTTGATTCTACCCGAAACAATAACGCGATAAGGTTTCAATGAAGTAAATTGTACTGTATCACCAATATTGTAGCCCCAAAGTCCCGCATTGGTAGAAATAATCAATACATAATTGACACCCAATTCAACTTCGCCTATGGTGTAACGCTTTGGATTTTCAGTAAAAAAATCCTCACTTTTAATGAACTCATAAAAAATTCCTGAATTCAAAAGCAACAACATTCCTTTTTCTTTTTGAGAATCTTGGTAGGCGAAAAAGCCTTCGGAAGCAGGAAAGAGTTCGATACTATCTACTTTTCTACCAATTAAATTCTCGAATTTGGCGCGATAAGGTTCAAAATTAACACCTCCATAAATGAAAAGATTGAAGTTTTTGAACAATTCTCCAACTGGCTTTTGCCCCTTTTGTTGCAATTTTTCGAAATACATTTGCACCCAAGAAGGAATTCCAGAAATCACTCGCATATCTTCTTTTACGGTTTCTTCTACAATAGCATTGACTTTGGTTTCCCAATCTTCAATACAATTGGTTTCCCAAGAAGGCATTCTGTTTTTTTGCAAATAGCCTGGAACAAAATGAGCTGCTATACCTGATAATCTTCCTAATTTGATACCGTTTTTCTCGGTTAAAATTGGACTTCCTTGCAAGAAAATCATTTTTCCATCTACAAAATCAGCATTGCCCGTTTCATGAATATAATGCAAAATGGCGTTTCGAGAGGCTTGAATATGTGTCGGCATCGACTCTTTGGTTAGCGGAATGTACTTAGCACCCGATGTCGTTCCCGAAGTTTTGGCAAAATAAAGTGGTTTGCCTTTCCAAAGTACATTTTCTTCTCCATTCACCACACGGTCTACATATGATTTTAATCCTTCGTAATCTCTGATGGGAACGTTTTGAACAAAATCCGCATACGATTGTATTTGTTCAAAATAATGGTCCTTCCCAAATTGAGTACTTTGAGCTTCTTTTATCAATTTTTTAAAAACAGCTTCTTGTGTCGCTACGGGATTTTGTGCCCATTCTTGTGTCTTTCGGACTATTTTTTTGGCAAATAATTTTGCTGCAATTGCTTTTATTGACATGTATTTTTTGAATTTAAAACAAGATGTTTTTGATGGTTTTTACTTTTTCTTTTTTGGGGATACAAGCTCGTTAGTGCCCTTCTTTTCTTCTTCGGAGACTTCTTTTCTTAAATCCAATTCGGCTTCACCAGCTTTTAGTGCTTCTGGAGGAATCGTTTTTTGCGTTTGTGCCAAAATAGAATCTTTATTAAAAGTTACACGTTCTAATTTGCCCGTTAAAACTTTTTGAATGCCCTTGAGATAGGCCTCGTTTTTCTCTAACGCCTGACTCAACGAATCGGTCTTTAATGCCAGAATCGTAGCTTCTTTTTTTAGTTGTGAAGAAGAATACCCAGGAATATATTCGCGCAACGGAGTAAAAGCAATAAGAACAGTGGTCGTTGTGATTAAAAAAATAGCGCCCAAAGTACCCGCAACAAATACATTCAAAAGACTCAATTTGAACGAAAACAATTCCTCAAAGGTTTCTTCATTGATTAGAATCAACCGTTTTTTCATGAATACTACTCTCTTAAGCTGATTCGATAACAAACGATTTTTAAGCATAATTCCTTTTTATTTGGGCAAATATAACGATTAATGCTTGTTAGCTTAAAGCGTCTGAGTCGTAATTATTAAGTCCAAAACCTAAATTTATCATATATTTAACGCTTAGACGAATAAATAATTCTTTCAAAAACAAAACAGATTAAGGAATTCTGTATACATTTGCAGCATTAATTAGTACAAATTTGCTTCGGCAATAAAAAATACAATCATGGGAAGATTTGGAGTTACAGAAATCCTAGTTATACTAGCAGTTGTTTTATTACTTTTTGGAGGTAAAAAAATTCCAGAATTAATGAAAGGTTTAGGAAGCGGAATTAAAGAATTCAAAAACGCGGCCAAAGACGACCAACCTGCTAATTCTAAAAAAGAAGAAGAAACAAAAGAATAAACTTTTCAAAATTAAAAATAAAAAAATCCAAACCTCTTGTAAATAATCAAGAGGTTTGGATTTTTGTTTTGGTAACAAATGACTTGTTTTTAGTTTTCTAAAATGTAAAACTGCAATAAAAAATGACTGCAATTGAATAATCTAATTACAGTCATTTTTTATTTTAAGCATCAATTATTTTGGACTCGTATTGCTTAACGTAAGAGTAAAAGACACACTCGTTCCTTTTCTAGCGGCACTTCGCATTTGAGAAACTCTTATTGTGTACTCACCACTTTTGGTTAATTTTTTAGAGAACACATTTCCATCCGTATCGCCAATGTGCATAGCTGCACCATCAGAGTCTGGAGCCATCAAGTTAAAAGATGACGAATTGGTACTTCCTTTAAAAGTCACTTTAAACGTTTGTCCTTCCTCTACATAAACAGTGTAATCAATATATGCATCTCCTTTAAAAGTGCCTTTGATTACTTTTTTTGGACTGTCTGGTTGCAAAGTCACACTTACCTTTTTTTGTGCAAAAGAAACCATTGGTACCATTGCTACAAATAATACCATTACAAAAACTTGTTTCAAAATTGATTTCATAAAACATTGATTTTAATTGATTTACAGACTAAAGTTATTAAAAAAATGATTACCAATACTACTTCTACGATAAATAATTATTAAATCAAAAACCCAAACAGTATCTCCGTTTATTTTATACACTTTGGGCGACTGGATTTTGAAATTGTAATAATAAAAAACATCAAATTAATAATTTTAAGATAAAATCGAAGGTATAATTCTTTCGATTTTAGCTTTTCTGTTATTATAATTCTTACTTTTATAATCCCTAAATCTTTGAATTTGAAATTGCTCTTGTATTGCAATAGCGATTTCCTATTCTACTAAACCCATTAACTATGAAAAACCTACTACTTCTGGCAGTTGTTTTTTTTAGCCTAAAAAGCTATTGCCAAACTCAAGCCTTCCCGGCTAACAAGATTTACCCCAGCGGACTTATGGCTAGTGCCAAAAACAGTCAAGATGCCTTAGACAATTACAACATTTGGAAAACCAATTTTGTCACAGCTTGCAACAATGGAAGGTATCGCATCAAATTTGACAATCCTTCCGAAACAGTCTCAGAAGGTATTGGCTACGGAATGCTACTAAGCGTGTATGCAGCGGATAAAACATTGTTTGATGGTCTTTGGTTGTACTATAAAGATAATGTCAATACTAACGGAGTCATGAACTGGAAAATCAACGGGTGTTCTGGAGTAAATGGAGCCAATGGCGCAACAGATGCTGAACTTGATGTTGCTTTTGCCTTAATTGTAGCTGATTATCAGTGGGCGAGCGCTGGAACTATAAACTACAAAAACGAAGCAAAATCTTTAATTGCCACTATTAAAACTCACGAGATCGAAGCCAATACTTTTGTGCTTAAGCCAGGAGACCAGTTTGGTGGTAGCCAAATCACCAATCCATCTTATTTTGCACCTGCTTATTTTAGAGCTTTCGGAAATTATACCAATGATAACACTTTTTGGAATGCTGTAGCTTCAAAATGTTATACAATTATCAATAACAATTTGTCCCAAAACAATGCTGTTGGTGGGTTAGTTTCAGACTGGTGTCAAGCCTCTGGAGCCTATTCTCCTCAAGCTAGTGGTTACAACAAAGAAGGAAAAACATACAGTTATGATGCTGCAAGAACTCCTTGGCGTATAGCGGTTGATTATGTTTGGAATGGAAATGCTGAAGCAAAATCTTATGTGAAAAAATCATCTGACTTTGTTAGGGTTAATTTGGGTGGCTCCAGTAATATAAAAGACGGCTATAATCAAAACGGTAGCTTGAGTGGACAATGGCATAATGCAACTTTTGTAGGCGCTTTTGCTTGTGCTGCAATGGGAGGCGAAAACCAATCCCATTTAGATGCTTCCTACACCGATTTGAAATCGCTAAATGAACCCAATAGTTACTTTAATCAAACCCTCAAAACCTTGTATTTGTTTTTGCTAACGGGTAATTTTTATTTGCCACAAAATACTACTTTGACCACGGGTGATTTCGATTTAGAAAATTCAAAAATAACCGTGTATCCAAATCCGAGTTCAGACAAATTTACCCTCATAACTCCAGAGCAATCTACCATTACAGTAATCTCTCCCGAAGGTAAAATCATCTCTGAACTCAAAGCAAGTCCCGAAAATACAGAAATACAATTAGTCAACGAGCCCTCTGGAGTTTACTTGATAAAAATTACTTCCAATACTAAAAGTACTGTCAAAAAAGTAATTAAAAAATAAATTCTTCCCCATCAAACACCCAAATGCAGTTTACTTATTTGGGTGTTTTTTATTAATGAATTCCAAAAGGAGTATGTTTTTAAAAATGTTTGTTTATTAGTAAAAAATACTATATTCGTAAAAAATATACTATAATTTAGCCTCAACTGTCCCTAGTTAATGACTGCAAATGACTATTATCCTGGTTTACATAAGCTTGTAACACTCGAAGTACAAGATAATGCTAAACTGACTACAAGTGAAAATTTTATCAAATTTTCTGAAAATTTAATTACACAATACCAACTAGAAAAAGTGGGGATTAGTGAACATATTTTCGAAAACAATAGTTTCACCATAGCCATTTGTTTAAAAGAATCTCATATTTGCATTCACACATGGCCTGAATTCAATCAATTGACTTTGGATGTATATTTATGTAACTATTTGCAAGACAATACACAAAAAGTAAAAGACATTACACAAGAATATATCAGCTACTTTGAAGCAAAAATTCTAAAGGAATTCGAAATTAATAGATAATACATGACTGTCCCTTGTTTTAATTGTAATACAACTACAACTCTTGAGGTAAATTTTGAAGTTGAAGTTTTTGCTTGCCCTGCTTGTAACTATGTCTATAAAAACAGAGAAGGTGCAGGTCTTTCTCTTTATATGAAGTCTCAACCCTGCTCCTTTGAGAATACATTTGAGATTGGCAAAACTGCCGTATTTGATAATGTTGACTATCAAGTAACTGGATTAGTGATCAAATCACACCAAGACTTTGAGTGGAGAGAATACATTTTACAATCAAAAAATGGCGGCTTTTTATACCTCTCTGAATCTGATGGGCATTGGATTCTTCTAAACGAGATTACTTATGATACCAAAGTTGGCAATCATCCTTTAACGGTACAACATGAAGAAATCACTTATGATCGTTACGATTATTATTATCCAAAACTAGTAGCCTCAAAAGGTTTTTTCGATTTTGATATTTACAAAAATGTTGAGCTTATAGAATATATTCATCCCCCCTTCTTGCTTAGTTTTGAAAAAGTAGGCCATCAACAAACGGCTTTCTTGGGGAAACATATTTCAAATAGAGCGATAAAAAAAGCGTTTGCTACTACTTCTTTACCTTCAAAAAGAGGCATTGGTCAAGTGCAACCCTTTCTTATAAATGTTAGAAATACGGCACTTATTTTTTGTGGCATTGCTTTTTTAATTTTGATTACTCATTGGTTCCTAAACAAAGATCGTGTCGAACAAAAGGTTCTCGATACCTCCATCGCATTTGATGAATATGCTAAAAAAGATTTTGTTACTCCATCTTTTGAATTGAAAGGAAGTTCTGCCCCATTGACCATACAATTATATTCTAACGTGGATAATTCTTGGGCAAACGTACAAGTAGCATTGATTAATGAAAAAAATGGCGACGAAGTGTATGCTAACAAGGATATAGAATACTATCATGGCTATACCGATGGTGAAAATTGGACTGAAGGCGATACTTCTGAAGAATTTAATATTTGTGGAGTCGCTGCTGGTAAATACCATTTGGCTATTACCCCAATGAAAGCAACAGAAGATACTCAAACACAAGGAATCAAAATTCAAGCTAGTTGGTCCAGTCCCTCTACAAGAAATGTTTGGATGGTTTATATTTTTATGACCGTGTTTGTTTTAGCTATTTATTATTTAGAAAGATCATTTGAAGAAAAAAGATGGGAATAATCATTTTTAATACAATATGGAAAAAGTAAAAGAATCTGTGCAAACCAACCTTATTGCACTGCTCTTAGGAGGTTTATTTTATGCGCTTTTTGTGTATTACAATTGGCAAGGCAATAGCATTTGCGATTGCGAAACCACGGAGAACTATCGCCCTTCACAAGGCAATCGCTCAGTAAATCATTTTTATCACAAATAACTAAACAAAATACTATGGAAATTTTAACTATGAGACCTATTTTAGCATCTATCATCTTTTCGCTTATAGGTATTGCAATTTTATTGATTACCTATTTTATCATCGAAAAATTAACTCCCGAAAATACTTGGTCTCAAATTTCAAAGAATAATAATGTGGCTTTGGCAATTGTTTTTGGAGCCTTTATCATTGGAATTTCAATGATTATTAGTGCCGCAATTCATGGGTAAAAAGATTTTAAAATTTGAATATTTATTACTTTTTGCCGTATTTACCATTGCTACTTGTGGACTCGTTTACGAGCTAGTTGCGGGTACTTTGGCCAGTTATTTATTGGGCGATTCGGTAAAACAATTCTCGTTTATCATTGGAGTTTATCTTTTTTCAATGGGAATTGGCTCCTACTTTTCAAAATTTTTGACCAAAAATCTGCTCAATACTTTTGTTGAAATTGAAATTTTAGTTGGATTAATTGGAGGGTTGAGCTCCGTGGTTTTGTTCCTGCTTTTTGAAAGTATTTATTCCTTTCAATTTATACTTTACTTTCTTGTATTTGTAACAGGTTGTTTGGTAGGGTTAGAAATTCCACTCTTGATGAATATTCTGAAAGACAAAGTCGAATTTAAAGATTTAGTCTCAAACGTTTTTACTTTTGATTACATTGGAGCTTTATTGGCTTCCATACTATTTCCATTGGTTTTAGTGCCAAAACTAGGCATTATGGGTACTTCCTTGTTCTTCGGAATGATCAATGTATCTATTGCAATTGCCCTATGTTACTTACTCAAAAATGAGTTGAAAAAAGTGCATTTGGTTCGAAGCAAAGCCATACTTTCCTTTGTAATTTTATTAGCTGTTTTTATATTCTCTGATAAAATTTTGTCCTACTCAGAAGGGAAACTCTATGGTGAAAATATTGTGTATACCAACACTACTCCTTATCAAAGAATTGTTTTAACGCATAACAAAAGTGACTATCGCCTGTACCTCAACAATAACTTACAGTTTAGCTCGATCGATGAATACCGCTACCACGAAGCGCTGGTGCATCCCGCATTATCAATGGCAAAAAGCGTGTCGAATATTTTAGTTTTAGGTGGTGGTGATGGCCTTGCCGTTAGAGAAATTTTGAAATACAAAGAGGTGCAAAAAGTAACTCTTGTAGATTTGGATGAAGGAATGACCAAAATGTTTAAAACCAATACCATCTTAAGCGGTTTTAATGCTAATTCGCTCAACGATCCTAAAGTGAGTGTTTTTAATAAAGACGCCTACATTTGGGCAAAAAATTGCCAAGAAAAATTTGATGTCGTGATTATTGATTTTCCAGATCCATCCAATTACAGTCTAGGGAAATTGTATTCGCTTAATTTTTATGCTACGATTCAAAACCTTTTAAACCAAGATGCTGTGGTCGTTATTCAAACTACTTCACCTTATTTTGCACCCAAATCCTTTTGGTGTATTAATAAAACGGTAATGCAAGTTTTTCGACAAATTGATGCGTATCACGCGTATGTTCCATCGTTTGGAGAATGGGGTTTTACCATCGCAATTAATGGTTTTGGAACTACATTTAATACTGTAAATCGAAAAGTGGATACCTTGCGTTTTTATAATTATCAATTTGATAAATTCAATTATTTTTCTCAAGATATGATTTCAAAAGACATCGAAATCAATCGATTAGATAACCAAATTTTAGTACGCTATTTCGATGAAGAATGGGGAAAATTACAATAATTCAAGAAGAAACTTTCTAAAAATAATAACCACTTCGCTACTTGCTATTCCTTTATTGGAGGCGTGTAAAGAAAAAGTGGTTACTCTTTTAATTCGATTATCCGGAACCAATCATATTTTGGGACATCGCCTTCGAGTAAAAAATTTCCCTAAACCAACAAAAGAAATTACCGTTCCTTATTTAATTGTGGGTGGAGGAATTTCAGGATTGAGTGCGGCCAGACAACTGACCAAAAGAGGAATTACTGATTTTTTAATGGTCGAATTAGAAGGTCATTTGGGTGGCAATTCATCTAATGGCGAGAACCAGTATTCTAAATATCCATTGGGAGCCCATTATTTGCCTTTACCGAATATAGAAGACAAAGCCTTATTGCAATTTTTAGAAGAAGAAAAAATAATAGTAGGTTATGACTCCAAAGGGTTTCCAAAATTTGATGAAACTCAGCTGACTTTGGCTCCCGAAGAACGCTTGTTTTATAGAAATAATTGGCAAGAAGGAGTCGTTCCAAAGGAAGGAAATACTACCTCTGAAGATCAAGAATTCGTCCGTTTCTTCAAAGTAATGGATGGTTTTAGACGCCAAAAAGATGAAGAAGGAAAATATTGGTTCACAATACCTCATGCTGAATCATCCAAAAATAAAGCAGTAAAAGCATTGGATACTTTGACTATGCAACAATGGTTTGAGAGTCAAAATTTTACATCAAAACCTCTCTTTAATTATATTGATTATTGCTGCAAAGATGATTTTGGTTTAGGAATCACCTACGTTTCTGCTTATGCAGGTATTCATTATTTTGCCGCAAGAAAACAAAATGCTTCCGAAGACCATCAAGATTCAGTGCTTACTTGGCCTGAAGGAAACTCAAGATTAGCCAATCACTTGAAAAAATATGTAAAAGGGAAAACACTAAAAAACCACTTGGTTTTCGAAATTGAAAATGATACCCAAAAAGCAGTTGCCAAAGTTTTTGATAATGAAACTAAAACAACCATTGCAATAACTGCAAATAAGATGATACTAGCAACGCCTCAGTTTGTAAATCAATACTTGTTGAAAGACCGAAAAGATTTGGCTTCAAATTTTCATTATACTCCTTGGCTTTTGGCTACTTTAGTTGTGTCTGATATAAACGATAACGGAAGCTTTCCTTTGTGTTGGGATAATGTAATTTATGGTTCAAAAGGTTTGGGATATGTCTACGACCAACATCAATCCCTTCAACAACTACAGGATAAAAAAGTAATCACTTATTATTACAGTTTCTCCAGTGCCGACTTGAAAAAAACACGCAGAGAAGTGTATAAAAAGACCAAAGAATATTGGAAACAAATGGTTTTTGATGATTTAGAAATAGCGCATCCCAATATTGAAACTCAAACAGAAAGCATTGAAGTTCATCTATTAGGTCACGGAATGATTAGTCCTGTTCCTAATTTTATTTTTAGTGATACCAAAAAAGAAGCTGCAAAACCTATCGACAATACGCTGTTTTTTGCTCATAGTGATTTATCGGGTATCTCTATTTTTGAAGAAGCCTTTCATCAAGGAATTAACACAGTAAATACAATGCTCGATGCAACAACCTTGGATTCATAAAGCCAAAACAGATAGTATATTTATCTTATCGCCTTCCTTTTTGGTGGTTGCTATTGTATTTCTATTTCAAAAACAGCTGCAACAAATAGAAACTAGGTATTCGTTTTATACTTGGCTCTTTCTAATTGTTTTTATCGATGTCGCACACGTTTATGCTACTTTATTCAAAACCTATTTTGTTGCAAACGAATTTCAAAAAAGGAAAAAATTACTAATCGGTTTACCTATTTTATGCTTTTTAATTGGAATCGTTTTATTTTCTTTTGGAAGTAAAGTCTTTTGGTCTGTAATGGCATATATAGCTGTTTTTCATTTCATCAGACAACAATATGGCTTTATGCGTTTATATGCAAGAAATGAATCTAAAAAATGGGCTTGGATTGACAACTTAATAATTTATACCGCAACAATTTACCCTATGTTGTATTGGTTTTTATCGTCTCCAAGGGAATTTAATTGGTTTGTTGAAAACGAATTCTTGCATTTCGAAAGTCCTTTCTTAATTATGGTTTTGAGCTGGATTTACGGTTGTATGCTTCTTTTTTATGTAGTCCGAACAAGTTACTTTGGCGTAAAGAATAATTATATCAATATTCCAAAAAATGCAATACTGCTAGGAACCATTTTGTCTTGGTTTTTTGGAATCGTTTATTTTAATAACGATTTGATTTTTACTTTGCTTAATGTCGTTTCTCACGGCATTCCATACATAGCACTTATTTATCTCAATGAAATCGATAAAAAAACAACCAAAGAATTGCATTCGTTATACTATTTCAAACATTTTAAAGGACTTTTACTTTTCATCGTCGTTTTGCTTTTGATTGCTTTTTCTGAAGAATATCTTTGGGAAATTTTAGTTTGGAAGGAACAGTTGTCAGGTACGACAGAAGATTTTTCAAATTGGTATTTCTTAATTGTACCCTTACTAACCGTACCACAATTTACTCATTATCTCTTGGATGGATTTATTTGGAAGAAAAACAAATCTACCACATAAAAATTCCACTAGATTTTCATTTTACTTTTATTTATTTCGATATTTACGTTCTATATACTTTTAAATCAGAAGAAATGAAACGTAGACGATTTATCGCATCAACTGCTTTGGCCGGTATGGCAAGTGTAGGATTGGCAATGAACACCAGCCCAAAACAAGCAAAGTCTTTATTGCATCATGTGTTTTTTTGGCTAAAAAATCCCAATGATACCGCCGATAAAAAACAACTCATCGAAGGACTCAAAACCTTAGCGGCTATTCCGACTGTGAAACAAATTCATGTGGGCCTTTTAGCCTCGACCGAAAAACGCGATGTGGTAGATACCTCTTGGGATGTTTCAGAACTACTTTTTTTTGAAGATGAAATAGGGCAAAAAACCTATCAAGATCACCCAATCCATCAAGACTTTATCAAAAAGTATTCGCATCTCTGGCAAAAAGTTGTGGTTTATGACGCTATTGATGTGTAAGGTACCAACTCCCTTTTTCATAACCTAGTTGTAACGTTTGA
Organism: Flavobacterium sp. RSSB_23; assembly: GCF_051547145.1. Classification (NCBI taxonomy): domain Bacteria; kingdom Pseudomonadati; phylum Bacteroidota; class Flavobacteriia; order Flavobacteriales; family Flavobacteriaceae; genus Flavobacterium; species Flavobacterium sp. RSSB_23. The sequence goes on from NZ_JBPTTO010000002.1 coordinate 106,292, forward strand.
CTCAAATAAATACTAACTAAAAAACGAATCAAACAACAACTAAAACAGTGCTGTTATGAATAAAAAAATGATAATCGAATCGTTACTCGGGATGGTAATTGGTGGTGTTGCAATGTTTACTTTTTTGCATTTCATTCCAAAAGAACTCCTATTGAAATTCTATCCAAAAGGCGATTTTGAGACTTTTGTTTTTTTTATTTCACTTTTAGTAGGTCCGTTTTTTGCCATTGCTTTGCACGAATTAGGACATTTAACAGCAGGACTTCTTCAAAAACACCAATTACAATTATTTGTCGTGGCTTTCTTTGGTTTGAAAAGAGAAAACCAGCGAGTACGATTGTTTTTTAACAAAGAAATGCAATACTTTGGTGGTGTTTGTGCAACATCACCTATAAAATTAGAGGGTAATTTAAAGATACAATTTGCAAGAATTTTGGGTGCCGGACCCTTGTTTTCATTGCTTTTTGGCGGTGTTTTTCTTTTTCTTTTTTATTACTTTGATTCCGCTTGGAATGGTTTCAATGGTATAGTTGGCCTCATTTCAATTGCACTTTTTTTTGCTACTACCATTCCCTCAAAATCTGGTCTTTTTTTTACGGATAGAAAAAGATTGCAACGTTTGTTGAACAAAGGCAAAGTTGGCGAAATAGAATTAGCCCTTTTACAAGCATCTTTCCAAATGCTATTAGACCAAAATGCCAAAAATTTGGAAATCAATAAACTTCAATTAATTCAAACCGATACCGAACCTGTAGTTCAATTTTGGGGTTTCTTCTTTGAATACGCCTACTACAAAGACCATCAAAACACAGAAAAAGCCACTTTACTTAAAAACAACTTACTGAATTATCAAACACTAATTCCTAAAGGCATATGGAAAAGTCTCGCTATTGATTAAACCCTTTAGCAGAAAAAACACAATTCAATCATCTAATTTTAAATTCAAGGTAAAGGATTGATTCGGAATATGAGTTCATTTTATTCCAAGCCGTAATTTAAAAGGAAAAAAAGAGTACTATCTCTAAAGGAAATAGTACTACTCTACATTTAAATTTGTTCCGAATCGTTATTCAAATGATGAATGATTTCTGCAATAAGTCCCGTCCATCCTGTTTGATGATTGGCGCCCAATCCTTTTCCGGTATCGCCATCAAAATATTCAAAAAACAAATGATTCGAATTGAAGTTTGGGTCTTTTTGAAACTTTTCATAAGGCCCATACATCGGTATAAATTGCTCTTTATTAGGGACAAAAAGTGAGAGTAAACGATTCGCTACGCCATCAGCTGCATCTTTTATATTCATCATTACTCCTGAATGCGTTGGAAACTCTACTTTGTAATCATTTCCGTAATAGTTACAGAACTTCTCGAGTGAGTCCAAAATCAAATAGTTCATTGGGAACCAAATTGGGCCACGCCAATTGGAATTTCCTCCAAACATATCTCCGGTAGCTTCGGCAGGTGTATAATCTACTTGAACGGTTCCTCCATCATAGGTAAATCGATAGGGATGTTCTTTGTGAAATTTAGACAACGAACGAACACCAAATTCAGACAAAAATTCCGATTCATCGAACATACGCTTCATAATCATCTTCATTCGGTGCCCACGAAGAATAGACAATAACTTGCTCTCTCCTTTTCCGGGATTGTACCAACTTGACACTAAGGCAGCCAAATCCGGTCGGTTAGAAATAACCCATTCCACTCTACGCTTGAAATCTGGCAACTGATCTAATAATTCTGGGGTTAAAACTTCAACAGCAAAAAGCGGAATCAATCCAACCATCGAACGCACTTTAAGCAATTCGGCTTCGCCATTTTCCTTATGCAACATATCATAATAGAACTGATCGTCTTCGTCCCAAAGATTCAATTTGTCTCCACCAATGGCTTGCATAGCACCTGCAATATGCAAAAAGTGTTCAAAAAACTTAGAAGCCATATCTTGATACACCGGATTTTCAATCGCAATTTCGCAGGCAATTCGCAACATATTTAGACTATACATTGCCATCCAACCTGTTCCGTCGGCTTGTTCTAAATGACCACCTGTGGGTAAAGCAGCCGAACGGTCGAAAACACCAATATTATCCATTCCAAGGAATCCGCCTCCAAAAATATTGTTTCCTCCCTCATCTTTCAGGTTCACCCACCAAGTGAAATTGAGCAGTAATTTATGAAAAATGCGTTCCAAGAAAACGCGGTCACCTTTTCCCCCATTCATTTCTTTGTCAATGGCATACACTTTCCAAGTTGCCCAAGCGTGCACGGGAGGATTCACATCCGAGAACGACCATTCGTAAGCAGGAATCTGCCCGTTGGGATGCATATAATATTCTCTCAAAATAACCGATAATTGACGTTTGGCAAAATCGGGATCTAATCGTGCCAAAGGCAAAGTATGAAAGGCTAAATCCCAAGCGGCAAACCAAGGATATTCCCATTTATCGGGCATTGATAAAATATTGGAAGTGTACAAATGTTTCCAAGCACTGTTTCTTCCTTTGCTTCTATTCGCATCGGGTTTAGGCATCGAAGGATCACCTTTGATCCACTCATAAACATTGTAATAATACCATTGTTTGGTCCACAACATTCCAGCATAAGCTTGACGTTGTACCGATTTCAAATGCTTCTCTTTGATGTTTTTTTGCAAACTATCATAAAACAAATCGGCTTCCTTAAGACGTTGCGCATAAATAGCATCAAAATCTTCAAAAGGAGCTCTTGGCGTTTGATTGGTAAAACGCAATCGGATTACTTTTTTCCCTTTAGCAGGAATAAGTTGTTCATATTTTGCAGAAGCTTTAGTTCCTATTTTATTCGGATTTACAGCATCTTTTTTCTTATTAATGATATAATCGTTAATACCGTCTTTGGTATACTTGGTTAAATTTTCCGAATGGTATAAGCGTTGAAAATTGGTTTCGTTTTCACAAAAAAGCAGTTCATCTGCATTTTCTGCATACAAAGTATAATGACCAACTAATCGATGATTGACTTCGATTACTGATTTTCCGTTGCCGACCAAAGAAGGCTTGTGCTTGTAATTATCATAGCCCCAGCACCAAGTATTTCGGAACCAAACAGTAGGTAAAACCGTTATAGGTGCAGCCACATCCGACTGATTTTCGATAGTAATTTGAATCAAAATATCCTGTTGATCGGCTTTGGCATATTCAATACTAATATCAAAATAAGCGTCTTTATCAAAAATGCCCGTATCCAAAAGTTCGTACTCGGGTTGCTGACGATTGCGCTTTTTGGATTCTTTGACTAATTTTTCATATGGAAATGCCGCCTGTGGATACTTGTACAGCATTTTTTGGTAGGAATGCGTAGGCGTAGCGTCTTGGTAATAATAAATTTCTTTGACGTCTTCTCCGTGGTTGGATTCGTTTCCGGTAAGACCAAAAAAACGTTCTTTAAGAATTTTGTCGTGATGGTTCCAAAACGCCAAAGCAAAACAAATATGCTGTTTGTTATCTGAAATTCCTCCTATTCCTTCTTCTCCCCATCGATACGCTTTAGAACGTGCCATATCGTGAGTAATACTATTCCAAGCATCTCCATTGGCAGAATAATCTTCTCTAACAGTTCCCCATTGTCTTTCAGTTAAATAGGGGCCCCATTTTTTCCAGCCTTTATTGTCTTTTCTTTCGAGTAATCGGGCTCTTTCTGCGTCTATCTCTGTCATAGCTCTATTTGTTTTTGTCTTTTGCAATTTATAGAAATACGCTTAAAAAAAGAGAAAAAAATCCATAAAAATCCCTAAGCAATTCTTCGATATTAAATTTTTTTCAAGTAGAAAAAAAGGAAATATACAATTAAGCCCCTTTTATCAGAGAAATTTAAAAGGCCACTTCACTCCTATCCTCATAAAAATCGATCGCTATCAATTAAAAAATTACCCAAATATGGTAGGAAAGAACACAAACTTTGCGAACTTTGCGATTCAGAAATTACTACAATGGCAAAAATATTAACGGGAGTACAGAGTACAGGAACTCCACATTTGGGCAATTTATTAGGCGCAATTATTCCTGCAATTGCTTTATCGAATGATCCCAAAAATGAATCATTCCTTTTCATCGCCGATTTGCATTCTATTACACAAATCAAAAATGGCGAAACCTTAAGAAACAATACTTACAGTACTGCAGCAGCTTGGCTAGCTTGTGGATTAGACGTAAACAAAGTTACCTTTTACAGACAATCCGATGTACCTCAAACAGCAGAATTGTCTTGGTACTTGAGCTGTTTTTTCCCCTTTCAACGTTTGACTTTGGCGCATTCTTTCAAAGACAAATCCGATCGTTTAGACGATGTCAATGCTGGATTGTTTTCGTATCCAATGTTGATGGCTGCGGATATTTTATTGTATGACGCCGAATTTGTGCCTGTAGGAAAAGACCAGTTGCAACACCTCGAAATCACTCGTGATGTGGCTTCACGATTTAATCACCAAATGGGGGAAACCTTCGTACTACCCGAAGCCAAAATCCAAGAAGACAGTATGTTGATTCCTGGTACTAATGGCGGAAAGATGAGTAAATCGGCCAATAACGTTATCAATATTTTCTTGGATGACAAAGCGTTGCGCAAGCAAATTATGAGCATCGAAACCGACAGTACTCCATTGGAAGATCCAAAAAATCCTGATACTTGTAACGCTTTTGCTATCTACAAATTATTGGCCAATGAAGCCCAAATTGCGACGATGAAAGCCAATTATTTAGGAGGCAATTATGGTTATGGTCACGCCAAACAAGCCTTGTTCGAACTAATTGTAGAAAAATTCAAAACCGAAAGAGAACGTTACAATTATTACATCAATAACCTAACAGAAGTAGACGCCTTATTAAAACAAGGTGCCGAAAAAGCAGCAACCATCGCCAATGACGTTTTGAATCGCGTACGCTTGAAATTAGGTTTCGAGTCGTTACAGTAAACGTTCCTACGAATAAATTATAAAAAGGAATATTCCGATTGGGGTATTCCTTTTTTGTTTCAAATACGTTGTGAAAGTAAGCCCAAACCTTAAGCTAATTTCGTTACTTAACCTCTTTTCCATATAAAAAAACAAGCAACACATTTCAATAATTGGCTACAAATAAACTAGTGCTACACTTCTCAATAGACCTAATTAATGTAAATTGAGTCAACTAACTGACTGAATTTACATTAATTCCGTCACTTCATTGACTGAATTTACATTTTTTGAGTATATTTGTATCTAAATTTAAAAATTTGCAGGCTATGAATTTTTTAGAAAGAGGCATAGATGTATTGTTTGCTAAAAGAGTATTACCCAACAAAGTACTTATTTTATTGGGCGCAAGGCGTGTAGGTAAAACAGCGTTTATCAAAAATTATCTTTCACAGCTCCCAAAACAAGAATATTTACAATTGAACGGCGAAGATATTCAGGATGCAAATTTATTAAAAGAGCGTTCCGTAAGCAATTATCGTCGACTTCTAGCAAACACGAAATTATTAGTTATTGACGAAGCGCAAAACATCCCCGACATTGGTTTGATTCTGAAATTAATTGTGGATTCTATTGAGGGTATTAAAATCATTGCCACAGGATCATCGGTTTTTGATTTGTCTAATAAATTAGGAGAACCTTTGGTGGGAAGAAAAAATACGATTTATTTATTTCCACTGGCTCAGATGGAATTTTCCAACTATGAAAATTTCAAGGAAACCACTCAAAAACTGGAAGAACGATTGCTTTTTGGCTCCTATCCTGAACTTGAACAATACCCAGATTGGAACGACAAAATCAACTACTTGAAAGAAATACTCAATTCCTATTTATTGAAGGATATTTTGGTGTATGAAGGTATCAAACATTCTAACAAAATTTTAGAGGTTTTAAAACTGATTGCCTTTCAAGTAGGACAAGAAGTTTCACTGCAAGAATTAGCCAGACAATTAGGTATTTCTAAAAATACGGTAGAAAGTTATTTAGATTTACTTTCCAAGGTGTTTGTTATTTATAAAGTACCTGGTTTTAGCAGAAATTTGCGAAAGGAAATTACCAAATCCAATAGGTGGTATTTTTATGATAATGGAATTCGCAATGCTATTATTTCCAATTTTAATCGATTAGACAATCGCACCGATGTTGGTGCATTATGGGAAAATTATTTGGCTTCGGAACGTATAAAACACCAAAATTATACTCAAAAAGTAGTAACCAATTATTTTTGGCGTACGTATGACCAACAAGAATTAGATTGGTTGGAAGAAGAAAATGGCCAGCTACGAGGCTACGAATTCAAATGGAATGAAAACAGAAAAGCGAAAGTCCCCACGGCTTTTGCAAAAGCCTATCCTGAAGCTAGTTTTGAAGTAATCAACAAACAGAATTATTTAGATTTCATAGTCTAATGAAACAAAACAAATGGCCATAATTTGTAATATAACTATTAACCAAAACTTCAAAAGATAACTGGTTTTACTTGTTTTATGTCTGAATAAAAGCATCGCTAATCCACTACCAACAGTTCCTCCAAAGAACACGAAGGTTAAAAGTGTTGTTTCGGGGATTCTTTGTTTATGACTTTTTGCTTGCTGTTTATCAAAAATAGTCAACAGAAAACCGATGACGTTCAGAATCAAAAAATAATACAATAAAATATCCATTGCGATACATTTACGCTCCAAAGATATTATTTTAGCCGTCCGAAAAATTCAAAAAATGACCAACCTACAATTCATCGCCCAAAAGGTAGCTACCGCAGCCATCAATATTCAAAACACCGTTCAATTATTACAAGAAGATTGTACGATTCCGTTTATTTCGCGTTATCGAAAAGACAAAACAGGTAATCTGGATGAAACACAAATCGAACAAATTGCCAAACTCCAAAAAGAGTACGAGGCCATCTTGAAACGAAAAGAAGCCATCGTAAAATCCATCGAAGAGCAAAACGCTTTGACGCCCGAATTGGATAAAAAAATCCAACAAAGTTTTGACCTACAAGAGTTGGAGGATTTGTATTTGCCGTACAAAAAGAAAAAAAGAACCAAAGCCGATGTTGCTCGTGAAAACGGACTAGAACCTTTGGCCAAAATTATAATGGCACAGAAAAATGACGATGTCGATTTCTTGGCTACACAATACTTGAACGACGCTATTGTCAATGAAGAATCGGCTTTACAAGGCGCCAGAGAAATCATTGCCGAATGGATTAACGAAAATATTTATGTTCGTAAACAATTGCGCCGTTTGTACGAACGCAAAGCGACCATCTCCACCAAAGTAGTCAAAACAAAAAAAGACGAACCTGATGCTCAAAAGTTTTCGCAATATTTCGATTGGTCTGAACCGTTGACCAAAGCGCCTTCGCACCGACTTTTGGCGATGCTACGTGCCGAAAATGAAGGGTTCATCAAGTTCAAAGTAGAAGCAGATATCGACGAGGCCTATGACTTAATCGACGAATTGGTGTTGAAAGGTCAAAGTCCAAGCACCTCACACGTACAATTGGCCATTGAGGATTCTTATAAAAGATTGCTACAACCTGCCATTGCCAACGAAACCTTGCAAGAAGCCAAAGCCAAAGCCGATGCCAATTCCATTCAGGTTTTCGCGAATAATTTAGGGCAATTATTATTGGCTCCACCTTTGGGCGAAAAACGAATTTTAGCCATCGACCCTGGATTTCGTTCGGGTTGTAAAGTGGTTTGTTTGGACGAAAAAGGCGATTTGCTCTACAACGAAACCATCTATCCGCACGCGCCACAAAATGAAACGGCGATGGCGATGAAAAAAATCAAATCGATGGTAAACGCTTATAATATTGATGCCATATCCATTGGGAACGGAACCGCCTCAAGAGAAACCGAATTCTTCATCAAGAAAATCGCTTTCGATAAGCCTGTACAAGTATTTATTGTCTCTGAGGCTGGAGCTTCTGTGTATTCCGCTTCCAAAATTGCCCGTGAAGAATTCCCCAATTACGACGTCACCGTTCGTGGTTCGGTGTCTATCGGACGTCGCTTGTCGGATCCTTTGGCCGAATTGGTAAAGATCGACCCAAAAGCCATTGGTGTGGGACAATACCAACACGATGTGGACCAAACCAAACTCAAAGAAGAATTGGACGCAACGGTAATTCGTTGCGTGAATTCGGTGGGAATCAACATCAATACCGCTAGCAAACATTTGTTGAGTTATGTGAGTGGTATTGGAGAAAAGCTGGCCGAAAATATAGTGACGTATCGTTCTGAAAATGGTCCATTTGACGATAGAAAACAACTCAAAAAAGTACCGCGTTTGGGAGATAAAGCCTTCCAACAAGGCGCAGCATTTATCCGAATTGCCAATGGTAAAAATCCATTAGACAATTCGGCAGTACATCCCGAAGCTTATGCCATAGTAGAAAAAATGGCCAAAGATTTGAAAACTTCCGTTACTGATTTGATTGCCAATAAAGAAAAAATAGCGCTCATCAAACCCGAAAACTACGTAACGGCCGAAATTGGGATTTTGGGTATCAAAGACATCCTCAAAGAGCTCGAAAAACCAGGATTAGACCCAAGAAAATCGGCCAAAATCTTTGAATTCGACCCGAATGTCAAATCCATTAAAGATTTGAAAACAGGGATGATTTTGCCAGGAATCGTAAACAACATAACCAATTTTGGTTGCTTTGTCGATATCGGAATCAAAGAAAGCGGTTTGGTACATATTTCCCAACTCAAAGCCGGTTTCGTAAGCGATGTCAACGAAGTAGTCAAACTCCACCAACACGTTGAAGTAAAAGTCACCGAAGTTGATGAGGATAGAAAACGTATTCAGTTGACGATGGTGATCTAAAGAGTGATTTGTACAATAACCAAAGCCCGACAAGAAAATTTGTCGGGCTTTGGTTGTTTAGTACTATTATCTAAAACATTAATCTTATAAATTCTTTCTAGCATTTACTTGAACTTATATATATTTTATTGAATCTTTTAATCCTAAATTGCATTATCCCTCTACGTAAACTCTTATAAATAATAAAATTACTAGTTTTACTAAAATTTTGATTTCTATGGTTTCTAAAGAACTTGTCCTTAAGTACACAAAACAATTACAATCACTTAATAGAGCGTCAAACAAAACACTAGGGAAAGCGCCTCATAAGCCTATTTTATTATTGTCAATAATCCAATTAATCGAAAAAAACGAAATACAATCTAATAGAATTTATATCACCGGTGAATTAGTAATTGCATTCAAAAACAACTGGAATAAATTAGTTACCACCAATCACGTCCCAAATTTTTCATTGCCTTTTTTTCATCTGAATTCTGAACCTTTTTGGAGGCTGGTTTATATAAACGGAGTGATTGACCATAAAGAAAAAATCAGTAGTCTTGGTAAGCTCAAAAATAGGATTGCTTTTGCAGAAATAGATAAGGATTTATTCGAATTACTCTTAAATCCAATTACAAGAAATGAAATTGAAAGTATTTTATTAAATAAATATTTCCCTGAAACAATAGCAAATTTTCAATCTAGCACAATAGTCCAATATGATATAGAAAGAGTCATCAAAGACCAAATTCTAAACGATACCAAAGAAGAATATCAAACATTGATGAATCATATTGCAAAGGATTTAACGGAAAATGAAATTGAGGAAGAAAGATTCATAAGAGGAAGCATCTTTAAGCGAGAAGTGCCCAAAATATATCTGAACCAATGCTGTATTTCTGGAATGAGAATAGAATCAAACACAAACGCTCAAATGATAGACGCTTGTCACATTGTTCCATTTAGTATTTCTAATGACGATACCGTTTCAAATGGCATTGCACTATCTCCAAATTTACATAGAGCTTACGATAGAGGCTTAATAACTATCAACGAAGATTACATCGTTAGAATTTCACCTGTAATTAAAGAAAATGAAACCCCTTTCTCAATATCACAATTTGCAGGACGTAGAATTATTTTACCTGAAAACAAAAAAGACTATCCTTCTCCCGAAAATTTAATTTGGCACAAGAAAGAAGTATTTGTGATATAATCAGTTTTAAAGTATTGACCTCTCCCAGCCCAAAGTTTATTCCATAAAAAAAGCCCGACATTGCTGTCAGGCTTTTAAGCTCCCCCTCTTGGGCTCGAACCAAGGACCCTCTGATTAACAGTCAGATGCTCTAACCAACTGAGCTAAGGAGGAAACTGTGTATTATAATGCGTAGTAGGAACGTTTTCTGTGGCTTTGACTGACATTGTTTGTTTGTCTAAGCGGTTGCAAAGATACACCTAATTTCAAGTTTTGCAAACAAAAAATAAATTTTTTTTAATTTTTTTTACTTGCCAACAATCGCCTTATAAATGTCGTTTCCGTTAGCAAATAAAAGCAATGAGATAAGTAAAACAAAACCAACCATTTGAGCATTCTCTAGGAATTTGTCACTTGGTTTTTTGCCACTAATGATTTCGTACAACAAAAACATTACGTGTCCACCATCCAACGCTGGAATCGGCAATAAATTCATTACCCCTAACATAATCGACAACAAAGCGGTGATATTCCAGAACACTTCCCAGCTCCAAGAACTTGGGAAAATATTAAAAATAGCTGCAAATCCGCCCACTTGTTTGTACGCTTTGGTTTCTGGATTGAAAATCATTTTCAACTGCTTGCCGTAGCCCAACAATTGGTCTTTCCCTCTTTCAATCCCCACTGGAATCGATTCGAAGAAACCGTATTCTTGCTTGCTGATTTTGTAGTAGCCTAATTTCTCTAAAGATTCTAATCCTAAACTACCCATTTGTATCCCCAATTTCGCTTCTTGGTTCACGATTACTTGCACAGGAACTTCTTTTTCGTTGCGAATTACAACTGCAGGAAGGGTTTTACCTTTGTTCGCATTTAGGATGGCCTTAACTTGGTCGTAATATTTGGCAGGTTGACTATTAATAGAAACAATAACATCTTTAGGCTGTAATTGTTTATTTAAGGATTCTTCAGGAATAGCGGTAACAGCAAACGGCATACGGATATTCACTAAAGGCCCTTTTTCTAATTTTGACAATTGGTCCACTAAATCAACAGGCATTTGAATGGTTTGAGTAGCGCCATTTCTTTCGATTTGGACTTCTTTCCCCATTATCAATTTCATATTGATTTCGTTGTCGTATTTTTCGATTTTTTCGCCATCAACACTAAGGATTTTATCACCCGTTTGGAAACCAATTTTGTTCATCACCGGATTTTCAATTAGCAATCCGTCTTTCATATCGGCCATAGCCACAAAAGCATCACCATAAGCAAAAGCCATTCCTATATAAATAATGAAAGCCAAAATGAAATTTACCGTAACGCCTCCCAACATAATAATCAAACGTTGCCAAGCGGGTTTCGAACGGAATTCCCAAGGTTGTGGAGGCAAGGCCATTTGTTCCTTGTCCATACTTTCGTCAATCATACCAGAGATTTTCACATAACCGCCAAGTGGCAACCAACCAATACCGTATTCGGTTTCGCCTATTTTCTTTTTGAGTAACGAAAATTTAAGGTCAAAAAACAAGTAAAATTTCTCTACTCTAGTTTTGAATAATTTGGCAGGAATAAAATGTCCCAATTCGTGAAGAATAATTAATAAGGACAAACTCAATAAAAATTGAGCAAACTTGATAACGATTTCCATTGTTTACTTTTAGTTCTTAAATAACGCACAAAAGTAGCGTTTCTATTTTAATTTGATAGCGCAATATACTACATACGGCTTTAAATGTTTGTTAAATACAAAAATTTAGAACACTCCTTTAAAGAGATGCTTTAACTTTACTTTTTAAACCGTACAGCCTTCATAGGTCATGTACCACCCTAAAAGTTACAGTATATATGAATAGTCTTTTGTTTTCTCCGCTTACGCTAAAAAGTATCACTTTCAAAAACCGTATCGTAATTTCTCCAATGTGCCAATACTCTGCTACAGATGGTTTTGCCAATGATTGGCATTTGGTGCATTTGGGCAGTCGTGCCGCTGGAGGTGTAGGATTATTGATTCAGGAAGCTACGGCTGTTTCTCCCGAAGCTCGCATTTCACCAGAAGATTTAGGACTTTGGAAAGACGAACATATCGAAAAACTACAGTCCATCAACCAATTCATAAAATCCCAAAACGCGATTCCCGGTATTCAACTGGCACACGCTGGGAGAAAAGCCAGTGTTTCGGCGCCTTGGTTGGGTAACAAAAAATTAAGTGAAAACGAAGGCGGATGGACCACCGTTGCCCCAAGCGCTATAGCGTACCATGAGAATGAAACCGCTCCAATCGCACTCGACAACCAAGGCATTCAAAAAGTACTAAATGATTTTCAATCGGCGACTCGACGTGCTGTACAAGCGGGATACGAAGTCCTAGAAATACACGCAGCTCACGGCTATTTATTGCATCAGTTTTTGTCGCCTTTAACGAATCAAAGAACCGATGAATATGGCGGTAGTTTTGAAAACAGAATTCGATTGACGCTAGAAACCGTAACTGCGGTGCAAGCCGAATGGCCTTCGAACCTACCTTTGTTCGTTAGAATATCAGCAACCGATTGGGCTGAGGGCGGTTGGTCGGTAGAAGAATCGGTGCAACTATCCCAAATTTTAAAAGAAAAAGGCGTCGATTTGATAGACGTCTCCTCTGGTGGATTGGTCTCCCATCAAAAAATCACCATTGGCCCCAACTATCAAGTTCCGTTTGCGGAAAAAATTAAAAAGGAAACCGGCATACCAACTGGCGCTGTAGGAATGATTACCGAAGCCCATCAAGCAGAAAACATACTGTCTGAATCTCAAGCCGACTTAGTACTTTTTGCTAGAGAATCCCTTCGCAATCCTAATTTAGGGTTAGATTTTGCTACTGCTTTAAAGGAAACCGTAGCTTGGCCAAAACAATATGAAAGAGCCAAAACAAGATAAAAGTACCACTATAAAACATTTCTATGCAAAAAATAAAAACGGCACTACTCTCCTACGGAATGTCTGGAAAAGTATTCCACGCTCCTTTTCTCGATTTACATCCCGGTTTTGAAATAACAGGCGCTTGGGAACGCAGCAAAAAGCTCATACAAACGGATTTCCCTGAAGTAAAAAGCTACGCCACTTTAGAAGCTTTACTCCAAGACGATTGCGATTTGGTAATTGTGAATACGCCTGTGGGAACGCATTATGAGTACGCCAAACAAGTCTTGCTCGCCGGAAAACACGCCATAGTAGAAAAAGCCTTCACCACCACCGTTGCCGAAGCCCAAGAACTAGCTGCTTTGGCCAACGAAAAAGGACTGCAATTGGCCGTTTTTCAAAACCGAAGATGGGACAGCGACTTCAAAACCGTTCAAAAAATACTTCAGGACAAAATTCTAGGCGATATCGTGGAGGCCGAAATTCATTTTGACCGCTACAATCCCAATTTGAGTCCAAAAGTCCACAAAGAAACCCAAAACGCTGGTGCTGGAATTCTGAAAGATTTAGGGCCTCATATCATCGATCAAGCCTTGTGCTTGTTTGGTTTTCCAGATGCCGTAAACGGAGACATTCGGATTACTAGAGCCCATTCTTTAGTAGACGATTGGATTGATATCACCCTATTTTATCCCGACCTAAGAGTCCGACTCAAAGCTAGTTTCTTTGTGCGCGAACCGCATCCATCGTATACGCTTCACGGCAAAAAAGGTTCGTTTCTAAAAGCCCGTGGCGATGTGCAAGAAGACGAATTAAAATTAGGTAAAAAACCCAATACCACAGATTGGGGCACCGAACCCGAACACCTAAAAGGACTGCTCCACACCGAAAACAACGGAACGATTATCAAAGAATTCGTTTCTACAGAGCAAGGCAATTACTATGCTTTTTTTGAGGGAATGTACCAAGCCATTCTTCACGGAAAAAAAGTACCCGTTTCTGCTGCTGAAGGCGTTCAAGTGATGCAAATCATAGAAGCGGCAATCGCTAGTCATCAACAACAGCAAAGAATTAAGGTAAGTAGTTTTGATTAAAGTTCAAATAAAATTTAACCACATAGAACCATAGATTAATAGTACAAGGGTATAAAGAGAAAATAGAAATAGTGTTATTTCTCACATAGTATTATGTAGCTATGTGAATAGTAAAACGTCTATACCTTTCTTTGTAAAACTATAAATTCTATGATTCTATGTGGTAAAAAAATAAACACAACGTATTTAAATTATAAACAATATCGTTGTAAATCATTAAAATGTGTTATTATGACACAATAAGCCGTTCTTTTTTGTAATTTTGGCGCTTAAAACTCTAAAAACCAATCCTTTGATTTACCTCAACTTCTTAGGGCGGCTTAAACCCAAAGGGAAATACAAAAAAGCCTACGCCGAAGCAAAAGTCTCTTACCTCAACAGAATACGTTGGGCAGTGGCAATGTTTTATTTCGGAATGGGACTTACATTTGCCACTTGGGCAAGTCGCATTCCAACCATCAAAACAGCTTTGCAACTTAGTGAAGGTACCTTGGGAACCATCTTATTTGCGCTTCCAGTGGGGCAACTTACTATGATGTTTTTCTCAGGAAAATTGGTCACACGTTATGGAAGTCACAGAGTATTGCCTGTCTCAATTTTATTATATGCTGTTAGTTTGACCAACTTAGCTTTGGCACAAAACGCTTGGCAATTGGCTCTCGGACTTTTTGCCTTTGGACTTACCGCCAACTTAACCAATATTTCGGTAAACACCCAAGGCGTCTATACCGAAGGCCTTTTTAAACGCAACATTATGTTGTCTTTTCACGGAATGTGGAGCTTGGCTGGTTTTACAGGAGCCTTGGTGGGCTTGGGAATGTTGGCTTTAGATTTAACGACCTACACCCATTTTATTATTGTCGCTTGCATCGTTTTAGGACTGGTAGCCTTCAATTACAAATTGCTCATCCGCGCCAAAGAAACCCAAAAAACCGAAAAGAAAAAACCCTTTTTCAAACCCGACCCCACCTTAATTTGGCTTGGCGTTATTGGTTTTTGTTGTATGGCTAGCGAAGGCGTAATGTTCGATTGGAGTGGCGTATATTTCAAAGACGTTGTCAAAGTTCCGGGTCCTTTAGTCGTTTTGGGCTACACTTCCTTTATGATTATGATGGCCAGCGGCCGCTTTTTCGGCGACCGTCTTACCCAAAAATGGGGACGCAAAAAAGTAATGCAAATCAGTGGGTGTGTCATTTCTACAGGTTTGTTCACCGCCGTATTTTTTCCCTACATCATTCCCGCAACCATCGCCTTTATGTTTGTTGGACTAGGCGTTTCGACCATCATTCCAACTTTGTATAGTATCGCAGGAAAACACCCAACCATACCAACAGGCGAAGCGCTTACCGCTGTCTCAAGCGTAAGTTTCCTCGGCTTTTTAATGGGACCACCCGTTATTGGGCATATTGCTCAAGCTTTTGGTTTGCAATTTTCATTCGCATTTATTGGCATTTTCGGATTTTTAATCGCCCTAATGGTATCCAAAATAAAAATTGATGCCTAATTGTAAGGAGCACACGACCCTGCTTTTCCAGACGAGTTGTCCTGCTGTACGCTATATCTTTTTTCCCTAGCTCACCGTTTTTCAAACGGCCAGCTAGGAAAAAAAGGATGCCGCTCCCATCAGGGCTAGACGAGAAATTTTGGCTTTTCATCACAAGAAAAAAAATTTCAATCGTTATCGTACAAGTTAATAGTTTTTTTATTACATTTATAAAACGTAATCAATGATTATCAGTCAGTTATAAAAAAACACTTTTAAATACCATTTTTTTAAGCAACGCATTTGAGTTTCGTGCTCAAATTTCCAAAAACGTTTTATTAATTAATGGGAGTGTTGCACTCCACAAAACTGTTGTATTGGAGGATTCCATTATGTTGGGTCCTCCAATGGAGCAGTACTTTATTTTTTATAAACGCCTATGCTGAAAAAATTATCTGTTATTGGTTGCCTTTTATTCATTCAAAAAAATTACGCACAAAACACGGCTGGTTTTACCCTCAAAGTAATCGAAGCCCAATCCCAAAAAGCGCTGCCCTCAGTGGTAGTTAGTATCCAAAACACTAGCTTTTTACAACTTACCTCCGCTTCTGGAACCGTGCTTTTCGACCAGTTACCGCCCAACACCTATTATGTACTGCTTCACAGTCAAGGCTACAAAGACCAATTATTAGCCGTTACCGTTGCTCCCAAAACCATCACCGATTTAGGGACCATTCCACTCTCCACAGACCCAATGGCCGAAATACAAAGCGCCACCATCGCCCTATCCGAAGAACAATTGAATGATGATTTCAATGGTTCAGAAAGTACCGCACCGTTATTACAAGCGTCTCGAGATGTGTTCCAGCAAGCCGCCGCTTTTCAATGGGGACAAAGCCGTTTTAGGATTCGTGGACTCGATGCCGAAAATGCCACTTTACTGCTAAATGGATTAACATTAAACAAAGTATACGATGGTCGTCCCCAATGGGGTGATTGGGGTGGCATTAACGATGTGCTGCGCAACCAAGAAATCGTTATTGGTACTGCCGCCTTTGACTACAGTTTTGGCGGACTTTTAGGCGCACAACACATCAGCACCAGAGCCTCTAGTTATCGGGCTGGTTCCCGAATTTCTTTTGCTGGAACCAATACCACCTACAACTGGCGAGCGATGGCAACCTATGCCTCTGGAATAAGCAAAAAAGGCTGGGCGTTCGTGGTTTCGGCTGGCAAACGAATCGGTGAAAATCCGTATTTCGAAGGAACGCATTTTGACGGCAACTCGGCTTTCATCAGCGTTGAAAAACAATTCAATGAATACCATTCGCTCAACTTTACGGGGATTTATACTCCCAACTCAAGAGCCAAAACCGCTCCCAATACCGCCGAAGTATTTAATTTAATGGGGTCGCGCTACAATTCCTATTGGGGCTTTCAAAATGGCAAAAAACGAAACGCCAGAATCAAAACCGTAGAAGAACCGCTACTCCTACTCAACCATTATTTCAAAATCAACGACAAAACGCAGCTACAATCGGGAGTACTTTATCAGTGGGGCAACATCAGCAATAGCAATATCGATTTTCAAAATGCCAACAATCCCGACCCTACCTATTATCGCAAAATGCCAAGCTACTACACTTCGTTGTACGAAAAAGACAATGGCGAATTTTCAGGCGCTTTTATTCCTGATGAGGAGAATGCCGAAAAAAGTCGGTTAGCTTTTTTAGAAAATCCACAAATCAACTGGTCGGCACTCTATCGAGCCAATCAACAACCGATTTTAAATTCGAATGGAACCATCATTGGCTACGAACCTTCCAAGAGCAATTATATCGTCTATGAAGACCGAGCCGACGAAACCGTCCTAGCCGCGAATACGCTTTTGAATTCTCAACTTTCAGAAACTGTTGCGGTAACGGCTGGCGCGAATTTTAAAAGCTCAAAAACACAACACTATCAAAAAGTAATCGACCTTTTGGGCGGCAGTTATTTTGAAGACATCGATGCGTTTTATAACGGTAATCAAGCCCAATCCGATTTGAATCATCCCAACCGACAAGTAGTCGAAGGCGATACCTATGGCTATAACTATTTTATAAGAGCGCAAGTAATTCAAGCGTTCACCCAGTTCCAATTCCGATTCCGAAAGCTGCAATTTTATCTTGGACAGGAATTTTCAATGACCAAGTATCAACGCGAAGGGTTGTACAATAACGGACTCTATGAAAACAATTCTTTGGGCAAAAGCAATTCAATCAACTTCGAGAATTTTGGTTTCAAAGCAGGAATGACCTATTCGCTTTCGGGAAAACAAGCTGTTTTATTTCACGCTGCTCACCTAAGTAAAGCCCCTACGATTCAAAACAGTTTTCCCAATGCCCGCTTGAACAATAGTATTGTGAACGGCCTTACCAATGAAACCCATAGCAGCATTGAAGCAACCTACTTGTATCGAACGCCAATCATAAAAGTAAGAGCGACTGCCTATTATTCTTATCTAAAAAACACCACCGAAAATTCTTTTTTCTACGCCGAAGGTATTTTCGATGATGGAGCGGGTTACACCAATACCGATGCTTTTGTGGGGCAAACGCTTACCCAACTCGACAAACAAAATTATGGCGCAGAACTAAGTATTGAATATCCCATTAGTGCCACACTCAAAACAACTTTAGCTGCCGCTTACGGACGCTACACTTATACCAGCAACCCCAACGTTACCATAACGAATGATGCCCAAGCATCGCTAGACAACACCAATCCTGTTTTTGATTTTGGAAAAGCCATCCTCAAAAATTACCATCAAGCAGGTTTACCCCAACAGGCCTATAGTGCGGGATTAGAATATCGCAATCCTCACTATTGGTGGATTGGTACCAACATAAACTACATCACCGAATCCTATATCTCCGTTTCCCCCATTGCCAGAACGTCTATTTTCTTCCGAAATCCAGCCAATGGTTTTCCTTTTCCTGAAGCCACCGAAGAACGAGCCAAGGAATTACTGCGTCAAGAAAAATTAGAACCTATCCTACTCCTCAATCTCACTGGTGGAAAAACGTGGAGAATCAAAGGGAAAACACTCGGATTGTTTATGAGTGTTACCAATCTTTTGGACACCCAATACCAAACGGGTGGGTATGAACAAGCCAGAAATGCCAATTTTAGACAACGCAATCAAGATGTCTCAAGCGGGACTCCCAATTTTGGTAACAAATATTTCCAAGGCTATGGCCGCAATTATTTTGTCTCTCTTTATCTGAATTTATAATCAACCTCATTAAAATTAAAAAGTATGAAACGTTATATTTCTTCTCTTTCAATCCTTTTTGTCTTTTCCTTCTTCTTGACGAATTGTGCTCAGGAAGATTTTGATATTCCAAAATTAGAATGCACCCAACCCGATTTAAAAGTCAACCAAACCGTGGCTCAAGTGAAAGCCAACGCCAATGCGATTGTGGCGCAATATCCTTATGACGATAGTATCGAAGCCTATGTGGTTTCGAGTGACGAAGGCGGGAATTTTTTCAAAACCATTAGTTTTCAAACCTTGGCCACGCCTACTTCGCCAGCCATTGGTTTTAGTGTGCCTATCGATGCCACCAACTTGTACATCGATTTTCGATTGGGCAACAAAGTCTACCTTAAACTCAAAAATCAATATACGGATATCAATTACGGTGGACTCAGAATTGGGGCTATATATGTCAATTCCTATAACGAAGGTGGCGTGGGCAGACTCTCCCAAAACGATTATAAAAAAGTGCTGTTCCCTTCTTGCACCATTATCGAAGAATCGCAATTGACCAAAGCTACAACCATTCCCGAACTGCTGAATGACGCCAACTTAAACACTTTGGTAGAATTGCAAAACGTACAATTTACTGCCGATGCTGTAGGACGAAAATACTATGAGGAAAGCGAAGATATTGGTGGCGGCACCAATTGGAATTTGATGGACCAATTGGGGAATCAGGTTATTTTTAGAACCTCTAGTTTTGCCAATTTTGCCACCAAAACAGTCCCAAAAGGAAGCGGAAAAGTCAAAGGCATTTTGACCAAATTTGGCACCGATTACCAACTTATCGCCCGTTCCGAAAAAGATGTGAACTTAACAGGCGCTAGTATCACGCCCTTCTTCAAAGAAGATTTTGAAAAAGTAGTCGATAAAACCAATCTAAGTTTACCCGGCTGGACAAATCTAGCCCAAAAAGGAACTCCAGTATGGAAAGGCACCGTTTACAATGGCAATGGGTACGCCGAGTTTGCGATTTCGGGAACCAAAGTAGTTTCGAATGTGGCTTGGCTAATTTCTCCCAAAATCGACTTAGATATTCACACCAATGAAATCTTGACCTTCCGCTCGGCTCAACATCATCTCGATGTTGATTCGCCTCTGAATACCTTAGACGTTTTTATTTCCACCAATTTTGATGGCGTAAACATTGCCACCGCCACTTGGACTCCTTTAAAAACCACAGTCCCCAAACAGGCTACTCCTTGGTACCAATTCATCGGCTCGGGTGCCATAGATTTAAGTACGTTCAAAGGCAAAGTCAATATTGCCTTTCGCTACACAGGTTCGGGAAAAAATGCCGCATTAGACGGTGCTTTTATGGTGGATGATGTGCAAATTTTTGGGGATAAATAATGAATAATAAAATCACCCAATAGCAAACTTAGTAGAATATAAATAATTTTGTTTACTGCGAATATTCGCAGTACATTTACAAAGTAAAATCAAACCAATAAAATGGAATTAACCGACCAAGAAAAGGAATTGATTGAGCAAATTAGAAATTATAAAAATGCCAAACATAATCCTTCTAAAACGTTAAGAGTTTTAATAGTAGAGTTGTTTTACAATTTATTAGACGGCTAACTTGAAAAATTATGTTTCATAAAATATAGTAGTATGAAAGTAGCAGACAAAAAAACAGCAAGACAGCAATTAGATGATATAATTTTAGATATATCTTGGGCAGATATTGCTAAAACCTATTTTGGTAAATCGAGTTCTTGGATGTACAACAAACTCAATGGTAGAGATGGAAACGGCGGTCACGGCGAATTTACTGATGAAGAAAAAGAAATGCTACGAAATGCTTTGTTTGATATTTCGGCACGAATTAGAAAGGCTGCTGAAAATCTAGAATAGCACTCTTTTTTACCCACAAAGAAATGATTTTCTAAATCGCGTTTACTAAAAATCATTTTTGTATTTTGGTCGTCCCAAATCAATACTAAACAAAAATGAAAACCTATTTCGCGGCCTTCGCTCTGATGGCTTTTTCGTATGGCTTACAAAGTCAAACCTTAGACAAATCGTTGCAATTAAAACAAATTGCCGTAGTTAAGACCAATTTTAGAAACCTAAAAAGTGGTGAAATGGTCAACAAAACCTATGCTTTTGACAACGGAAAACTAACCACCATCAAAACCTCGGATGTAACCCAAAGTTTCTTTTACAACAAAAAAGGATTACTCGACCACACTGTAAAAGACCGCAACGGAAGCAATTGGAAAGAAGTAATTAGCTACGCTTATGACACTGAAGACCGCTTGATTTTGTTTACCAAAAAGTACGACGAAGACGGTAAATTTGTAACCAAAACCGTAACGTATACCTATGACGGCTCCCGAATTAAGCAAGTCACCAAAAAAAGTACCACCCAACAACTTTTTGTGGAAGAAGTAGATTTTGTAGTCGAAAACGGAAAAGTTGTACGCCGTTCCGTTCGTGACCGAAACAAACAAATCATTCACAAAACCGAATTCTATTACGACAAAGAAAATCAAACCAAACAAACCGGCCTTTTGGGCGACAAGACCATCAAGTATTTTGGTTATGATGACAAAGAATCAGCGAATTTGTTGATGGTGAAAAATATTTTTGGTCCCAATTACCAAGTGATTGTTCCTTTGGTTTCGTTCCAAGAAGAGGAATTTGAGTTTACGTTTATAAGTCCTAACAACGAATTAAAATTTACCTCAACTGCCAACACAATTGTTCGAGCGGGAACGTTTAAGTACAATGCTCAAAATTATCCTGCCTCTTATTCCCTTATCGAAGACAGCGGAATGATTAAAACTGTAAAAACCTATACATACGAACCAACGTCGGTTTTTAACGGAACAGCATCAGAAGTACAAAGCAAATGATTAAATTTGCGACTTATTTGATGATATGTTAGAAAAAGAAAAAATAAATTTCGAAAAAACGGCTATCGTCGGGATTGTTACTCAAAATCAAAGTGAAGACAAACTGAGTGAATACCTTGACGAACTAGAGTTTTTGACCTTTACTGCTGGTGGACAAGTGGTAAAACGCTTTTGGCAAAAAATGGACAAACCCAATCCCAAAACGTTTTTGGGTACAGGTAAAATAGACGAAATTCATCTTTTTGTAAAAGAAAATGACATTTCGACCTTGATTTTTGACGACGAATTAACGCCTTCGCAACAAAAGAATATCTCCAAAATTATCGACTGCAAAATCCTTGACCGAACCAATTTAATCTTGGATATTTTTGCGCAACGCGCCGAAACTTCTTATGCCAGAACGCAGGTAGAATTGGCACAATGCATCTATTTGTTGCCTCGCCTTTCGGGTTTATGGACACACTTAGAACGACAAAAAGGAGGAATCGGGATGCGTGGTCCGGGGGAAACCGAAATCGAAACCGACCGACGTATTGTTCGTGATCGTATCTCGTTGCTAAAAGATAAAATCAAAACCATCGACAAACAAATGGGGATTCAGCGCAGCAATCGCGGTGCTATGGTTCGTGTCGCGCTGGTAGGATATACCAATGTGGGCAAATCAACCTTGATGAATGCGGTGGGCAAAAGCGATGTTTTTGTAGAAAATAAATTGTTCGCTACCCTAGACACTACCGTTCGAAAAGTGGTCATCAAAAACTTGCCTTTCTTGCTTTCGGACACCGTTGGATTCATCCGAAAATTGCCTACGCAATTGGTCGATTCGTTCAAAAGTACCCTAGACGAAGTACGCGAAGCCGATTTGTTATTGCACATTGTAGATATTTCGCACCCTGATTTTGAAGACCATATCGCTTCTGTAAATCAAACCTTGTTGGACATCAAAGCCAATGACAAACCTACACTTATGGTTTTCAATAAAATCGATGCTTACCAACATTTAACGATAGACGAAGACGATTTAATGACCGAAAAAACGCCGCGTCACTTCACACTCGACGAATGGAAACAAACTTGGATGAGTCGTGTGGGCCACGAAAACGCCTTGTTCATCTCGGCCACCCACAAAGAAAACTTCGAGGAATTTAGAGAACGAGTATACGAAGCAGTGCGACAAATTCACATCACGCGCTTCCCTTACAACAAATTCTTGTATCCAGATTATAAGGATGCCATTGAGAAAGAAGAAAAAGAATAATACTAAAAAAGCCCTTTTGAGAACCATCAAAAGGGCTTGTTTTTGTTACTAACCTCATCCAAATATATTCCAAATGCTTTTTTAAAGCCTATTATTTATCATAAATCAAGGTTACAATACCTGAAGAATAAGACACCGTTGCTGAAAGTGACCATAAGGTTTCCATAGGTTGATTAGGAAATAAAGAAATCCCATCTCCAATAATTATTGGAGCAATAGTCAATTGCATTTGGTCAATCAATTGGTGGTTTAAGAAAAAAGTAATCAACTCCCCTCCTCCAATTAGCCATATATCTTTATCACATTCTAATTTTTTTTGGTTAACAAACTCAACGATGTCATTGGTGAGCAAAAAAGTATCAGGGGTGCTTACTGAAAAGTCCTGCTGCTGTGAAATTACATACGATTCGATTCCTTGATAAGGCCATTCCACTCCAAAACCAAGTATTTCCTCATAAGTGCGTCTTCCCATAAACGCAACTCCTATTGTGTCATAAAAAGCTTGATATCCATAATCCGATTGATTAGGATTTGGAATGTTAAAAAGCCAATCTAAATTCCCATCATTTCGGGCAATTTTACCATCTATTGTGGTGGCGATATACAAAATTACTTTACTCATCAAGTGAAAAAATTTATCAACTGCTAAAACCCATAATTCACTCCTAAACCAAAAACCTGTCGGGTTTGAAATCCCTGAAAAGCGTTGTCGTCATAAATGGCTTGAAAGTTCAAATTGGCTGATAAGAATCTATTAATTTTCATTACGATAGCCAATGAATAATCCATATCTACATTTTGAGGGTCTTCTAAATAATTGGTGTAAAGATTCAGCGTATTTTCAGCAGAAACATTCGTCATTAAGTTGAATTTATAATAAGCCGAAGTGTAAAAACCCAATTCATATCGCAAGCTTTTATTCGCATCTACCCCAAAATACGCTCCGTCTACATAACCCGGTTGCGAAGTATAAAAATCGTCTACGAAGGTCATTTTAGAAGTAAGTGGCGCAAAATTCAAACGCAAATGGTCTCCTTTTTTCCAGAACAAACCAGGACCAAAAGTAAGATACCCCGGCGATAAAAAGTTGGTGTTTTCGGTTCTTATCTCGGCTCCATTAGCATCTTTTCCGTAAATATAACCACGGGTAAATTGAGTTCTAAAATTCAGGAACAACGAGTAGTACCAATTCCCAAAAGCGTGTTGTCCTAGCGTAGAATTGAATTCGAAACGGTCGTCGGTTTTTTTCTCAAAATCGGCATTCTTGGTTTGTAGTAAACCATAAGAAGCAATGATTTTGTTGTCCCAAGTTAGCTTGTCTTTTTTGTAATTGAAATCATAGTTGATGCCTAAATTTCCAGACAAGTTGTTTTCCCCTCCTGCAATCCAGTTATTGAAGTTGGACTGGCTGAAAAGAAAAGCGATATTTCCCTTTTTACGCCAACCATTAGGTAAAGTATCATTGATGTTCTTAACCGCAGCTTCGGTGTTTTTGATTAGCTCTTTCTCGGTGTTTTGTGCTTGTGCTTCAGTAACGGAATAAAGCAAAAACAGGGTAATTACAATGGCTCTCATTTCGTTTGGTTTTAAGGTTCTTACTCAAATGTAGTAAAAACCATTAAAACACTGAAAAATAAATGGTTATAAACTCCTAAAAATCATAACAAAAAGAAAAATTGTAGCTCCCTAACCCCGATAGAAGCGAAAATCCTTTTGTGCTGGGGTTCAGCACAAAAGATTATAGCGGATAGCGGGACTTTGCTTCCTGAAAATGCCCATTGCTGGGGTTTCTAAAAAAAATTACGTTTTGGGCCTTTTGTACAAAGGCACTGCAGAACAAGCCTCACCATACATAATGCTTTTGGCTAAAGGTTGCAGTTTTTGAATTGCGGCTATGTAAGCACTCTCTGGAACGGGCTTTTTGGAACAGCCCTTTAGTATTACTGCCTTATCCAAATAGTCTGAATAATCTATCGTATTCAGAACCTCGAGATACAAGGCTGTGTTAAGTTCAGGAACGGTTCCCAATACCACTTTCTTGGCATAAGGCACCAAATAAGTAGCCGCCAATATGCAGGCCCAAGCAGGAACAATTGCATCTGTACCACAATATACTGCCACATAATGACCTTGATATTGGGTCCAATCGTGTTGCTTTAATGCTTGTCTGTACTCTGTTTCTTTGAGTAAGAATCCCTCGACTAGCCATTGTGATATATCTATTTGAGAACGAATACCAACAGGCCAATAATCTTCTAAATCAAAAACTTGTAACGAACTGTTCGCTACTTTATTAATTATTTCGTCCATTTGAAAAGTTTATAGTTTGTGGTTTATAGTTTAAAACAATAAACCACAAACTTTATAACTGTTATAACATTCCCAATTCTAATTTAGCTTCTTCGCTCATTAAATCCTTGCTCCAAGGTGGGTCGAAGGTGATTTCTACATCGGCATCTTTTACGTGCTCTATCGATTTGATTTTCTCTTCTACTTCTCTTGGTAAACTCTCTGCCACAGGGCAATTTGGTGAAGTTAAAGTCATCAAGATTTTTACTTCATAATCGGTATTGACCATTACATCATAAATCAATCCCAATTCATAAATGTCTACTGGAATCTCTGGGTCGTAAATCGTTTTTAATTTCTTTACGATGGCTTCTCCTAACTCGGCGGTGTTTATTTCTTCTGTCATTTTTTTTTGTTTTTAAAACATATGAGTTTTTATTCTATTTAAACCATATAAGGCATTGAAGGCCATATAAGATTTCTCTATTGTATAATTTTAGAAATTATTTGAAACTCAAAAATACAAGTCAAAAGTCTATTATTTCTATGTTTAAATGTTTAATTATTTTTTGCATCAAACGCCAAAGCATACATTTTGATGTTTTTAATCATCGATACTAAACCATTGGCTCTGGTAGGTGACAAATGTTCTTTAAGTCCAATTTCATCAATAAAATCCATCTCTGCGTTCAAGATATCAGCAGGTTTCTGGTTCGAGAATGCGCGAATTAAAATGGCGATTATGCCTTTCGTCAAAATCGCATCACTATCGGCAGTGAATACAATTTTATCCTCTTTTTGCTGGCCTTGTAACCAAACTTTCGACTGGCATCCTTTGATTAAATTATCATCGGTTTTGGCAGCTTCCTCGATTAAAGGCAAATTTTTTCCTAACTCAATAATGTATTCGTAACGCTGCATCCAGTCGTCGAACATTGAAAATTCATCTACAATTTCGTCTTGTATTTCTTTGATACTCATGCTTATTTTTCGCTATATGAAACTAATAAGGTTACTATTTTTTCTATGTCTTTTGGGGGATATCCGTGGTCAAAACTTTTGGATATGTAGGCCTTTCCTCCATCTGAAATGGCTAGGTTGGCAATGGCTGCTCCATCATATAATCGCTTTGCTGTTGGCGCTTTCAATGAAGGTACTTTTTCCAAATTCAATACAGAAAAGACACTTTCAAGCTCTTTCATTTCTTGCGCTGTCAGCACAACTTCATAGGGCTTTTCATTCCTACCTTTGATGACCCAAACTTTTTGATTTTCGACCCAAACACTCAAATATACTCCTCTAGATTGCGCAGTATACGTGATGGATGAAGTACTAAAATCATTGATTTTTTGACTTTTACAACTACTCATGATAACAAAAACAAAAATCAATTGACTAATCCACTTCATCTTTTTTAGGTGTTTATGACAGCATCATTTTGGCTTTTTTTACCGCCTCCACTAAGCTATCGATTTCTTCTTTGGTGTTATAAAACGAAAAAGACGCTCGAATCGTTCCTGGAATTTCAAAGAAATTCATAATCGGTTGGGCACAATGATGTCCCGTTCGAACGGCTATTCCTAATTTATCGATAATGGTCCCAATATCATATGGGTGAATCCCGTCTATATTAAAAGAAATTACCGAAGTTTTATTTTCTGAAGTACCAAAAATACGCAAGCCTTCTATTTCTAACAAGCGTTGTGTACCGTATTCTAAAAGTGCCAACTCTTGGGCCTGAATGTTTTCAAAACCTATGGCATTCATATAATCTACCGCAGTTCCAAGGACAATTCCTCCAGCAATATTAGGCGTTCCTGCTTCGAATTTATGTGGTAAATCGGCATAAGTGGTTTTTTCAAAAGTTACCTCTTTTATCATTTCTCCTCCACCTTGATAGGGTGGTAATTTATTTAACCAAGCTTCTTTTCCATACAAAATTCCAGTACCTGTTGGTCCACACATTTTATGTCCTGAAAAAGCATAAAAATCGCAATCCAAGGCTTGAACATCAGGTTTCAAATGCGGTACCGCTTGCGCTCCATCGATAAAAACAGCTGCTCCAAATTCGTGCGCTTTATCAATGATGTGTTTTATGGGATTAATCGTTCCTAAAGCATTAGAGATATGATTTACCGTAACGATTTTGGTTTTTTCGGATAGTAATTCATCAAATGCAGACAAAATTAATTCTCCTTTTTCGTTCATCGGAATAACCTTTAGCGTAGCGCCTGTACGCTCGCAAAGCATTTGCCAAGGCACAATATTGCTATGATGCTCTAAAGCAGACACCAATACCTCATCGCCTGATTTTAATAGAGAAGCAAACCCATTCGTTACCAAATTCACACCATGAGTCGTACCTGAAGTAAACAATACTTCGTGGGCGTGCTTGGCATTGATATGGTGTTGTATTTTCCCTCTGGACAATTCGTAAGCATCTGTAGCTAATTGGCTCAAGGTATGCACGCCACGATGAATGTTGGCGTTAATTTCTTGGTAATACTTTGCAATCGCATCAATCACTACTTGTGGCTTTTGCGAAGTCGCTCCGTTATCGAAATAAACCAAAGGTTTACCGTTGACTTTTTGAGAAAGGATTGGAAAATCGGCTCTTATTTTTTGAAGATCTAACATGACTTAATTTAGAATTTTTCTAAATACAAAAGTAGTGAAACTGAAACTATTTTCTACCAAACAGTTGTTAATAAAACTTAATACCAAAATAGGCATCATTTATAGCTAAAACCATTCGTAATTTGAGCAAGGAAAGAAAAAAATAAAACCCAACACAAGGTTTCCTACTTTTTACTACATTGCTTAAAAATAACATTTTATGAAGAATATAATTAAAAGCATCGGAATCCTTCTTTTGCTTGTTTTGGGTTACATTGGCTATACCACCTATCCTAAACTCGATTTAATCTCTGGTTTTTCGGCCAAAAGTATGGCTTCAGGACATTTTATTGACCATCGCTCACAAGAGATGATCGAAAAAGGAGATAACGATATTGACCTGATTGACCTTGCCAAAAATGAAATCGATGACAACGCCAAAACCGCTACTTCATCTGTTTACGGATTAAAAACTAGAAAAGCGATTTATCGAGAAGGTTTAGGGGCCACCTTAATCAATGATGATTTTGATGCTTCAAAACCCTATTTAATACCAAAACGCAACTTTACAAAAAAAAATTTGCCCTTTCCCTATGGAAATAATGAGCCCAAAGACACTGTTTTTGCTAATGTGGATTATTCAAAACTAACAGCCGCAGTAAACAATGCCTTCGATCCAAAAGGGCAAAAGAAAAAAAGATCAAGAGCGGTTTTAGTAATTTATAAAGACCATATTATTGCCGAAAAATACGATACTGGATTTACCAAAAACAGTAAAATTTTGGGATGGTCTATGACTAAAAGTATCACTGCTACTCTTTTTGGAATACTCCAAAAACAAGGAAAATACGACATCAACAAACCCGCTCCAATTCCCGAATGGCAAAAGGATGAACGAAAAAAAATCACGACCAACGATTTGTTACATATGAATTCTGGATTGGAATGGGAAGAAGCCTATGATAAAATATGCGATGCTACCAAAATGTTATTCATAGCAGAAGATATGGGACGTGTACAGCTTGAAAAACCAGCCGCCTTCGCTCCCGATACGCATTGGAATTACTCCTCGGGAACTAGTAATTTGTTGTCTTATATCTTGCGTAAGCAGTTCAAAACCCATCAAGAATATTTGGATTTTTGGTATGCACAATTGATTGATCGAATTGGAATGCATTCCATGCTAATCGAAACCGATATGGTTGGTAATTATGTTGGATCATCTTATGGATGGGCTACCGCAAGGGATTGGGCGAAATTTGGGTTATTGTATTTACATAAAGGGAACTGGAACGGTGACCAAGTTTTTGATCCCAGTTGGGCAAATTATGTAAGCACACCTACCAAAGATTCTAACGAAGGCTATGGAGCACACTTTTGGCTGAATGCCGGTGGTCATTTCCCTGCCGCGCCGCGTGATATGTACTCTTGCAACGGCTACCAAGGACAAAAGGTGTTTATTATTCCGTCTTTGGATTTGGTTATTGTTAGAATGGGATTAAGCGATGAAGGAAAATATGATGTCAATGAATTGTTAGCAGGTGTGATTGGAAGTTTTAAAAAGTAACCTCTACCCTATTAAACCACAAACCCGACAACTTTCTAAATTGTCGGGTTTGTGGTTTTTAAATTATTTTATTCCGAGTAAATCCTTTTTCAATTGTTCGTCTACAGGGTTGTTGGAAAGCCAAATTCCAAATAATGCAATTTTAAAATCAATCCCAGGAACGGTTCCTTTTAATTCATCATTTTTATACACATACACAGAAGCATCTGCTGGATTGTATATCAAATTAAAGACATCTTTCTCAACAATTTGATCGGATAAATAGCTTTTAAATTTTTCAATTCTTGGACGTAAAGCCTCCAAGTTGGCTCCCGCAGAGCGTTCAAATCCACTATTAAAATTTCGAGTCAATTTTCCTGAGGAAACCATAGCAGAAGTAATTTGGATACGAATTGCCATTTCCGTATTGCTTTGCATCACTTCAAAAGGTTTGTCGCTGTAAAAAGATTGATAAAGCGCCTGAACATAGACATCAACCCACATTTTCGATCGAACACCAAAACCGCTTAACTCCATCACTTTTCCTTTAAATTCAAGTGTTCTAGGAATAACTACACCATTAGCGACAAATGTATTTTGAGCAGAAAGTGAGGTAAATTGAAAAGCAACAAACAATACGGATAAAATAATTTTTTTCATATATGTAAAATTTATTGGTTAAGCATTTTGGAATACTCCGTCTTTGGTTTTTGGCGTCAGCAAAAAGTAGCTGTCAATGACAAAACATACTTTGATGTACTAAAATCTACTCTCTAAAACTGCGTTTATATAATTGATAAAAATTTCGCTTTAAATTAAGAATAAAAAAATATTCTTACGTTAAAAATACTAAATTTTTAATGCTCTTCGTTTTTTACTAGAAAAAAATTATTCTCTTTAGTTTTGTAAATCTTTAATTTTTTGATCTACAGTTCCAACCTCAAACAAGCGCATAATTTTGAATAAAAAAACAGGAATTCCGCCCAAATTGGTTATCAATTTTGCTTTTTGAGCTACTTTTACATCTCTAATTTTAATAGATTCTTCTGCCTTATTTCCTTCAAGAGGAGCTAATTCTAAAGCATATTTCCAAGCACCTTCTCTAGCTTTTTGCATGCTAAAATCGATAAGAAAAGTGTCTATGGATTTTGTTTTTTCTAGAATCCACTTTAAAATTGGCCAAACTTCGGTCAAATCCTTCTCAACATCGGCCACCAAAGAAGATAAAATAGTGTTAATAGTATTGAAATCATTTTGCAAACTATGAATTTCGTCTTTTGGGCTTACTTGAGCCGCTGCAATTCCTAAATCAAGGTTGAT
The DNA here is from genome assembly GCF_051547145.1 of Flavobacterium sp. RSSB_23. NCBI lineage: Bacteria > Pseudomonadati > Bacteroidota > Flavobacteriia > Flavobacteriales > Flavobacteriaceae > Flavobacterium > Flavobacterium sp. RSSB_23. The sequence goes on from NZ_JBPTTO010000002.1 coordinate 136,982, forward strand.
GTGTGCGTTCATTCCGAGTAATAAATGCTGCAATACAATAATCCAATAATTATCTGCTTCTACAAAAGCTGCTTCCCAAGATTTAGATGTAGTTTCCTTTGCCTGATATTGATAATACGCTTTGATATACCGATTGGCAAAAATTACGTCTAATTTTTCCATTCTTGGGCCGTTTTCAAAGGTTCCGTTTTGAATTCCTTCTTTTACTTTTTGTGTGACTTTGAGATAAAGTACCGCAAAATACCCTTTGGTCGATTTTTGTGTAATGGATTGTTGAATAATTTCTTGAAGCAATTGTATCACTTCGTCAATTGTGGTTGCTTGAGGTATCATCGATTACTTTTTTATAAAATATTTATTATGAATAGTTTAAGTTCATAATATTACAAAAAAATAATTTTTAAAAGAAAACCTATTCTTCAAGAATGAAAAAAGGACAAAGTTTAAGGTTAAACTTTGTCCTTTTTGAGAGGTTTAAAAGATATATTTCTTAAGATTTAGATTTACAAATCAAATCCTAGTTTCACTCCTAATTTATCAGCTATAATAGCGGTAATTCGTTTTTTAAGTTCCGGGATTTTGATGTTTTCGATTACTGCATTCGAGAAAGCGTACATCAATAATGCTTTGGCTTCTTTCTTAGGAATCCCGCGTTGTTGCATATAAAACAAAGCCGTTTCATCCAATTGACCAACCGTACAACCGTGAGAACATTTTACATCATCGGCAAAAATTTCTAACTGTGGTTTAGCATTGATAGTAGCTTTATCACTCAACAAAATATTGTTACTTTTTTGGAAAGCATTGGTTTTCTGAGCTTCTTTTTCTACGAAAACTTTCCCATTAAAAACACCTGTCGCTCTATCTGAAAATATTCCTTTGTAATCTTGAAAACTTTCGCAGTTTGGCGTAGCGTGGTTTACTAAAGTATAGTGATCAACGTGTTGCTTCTCTCCTATTATCGTAATTCCGTTTAGCGTACTGGTAAGACGTTCACCAAAATGATAAAAGTTCAAATTGTTTCTAGTTAAGTTTCCTCCAAAAGAAAAAGTTTGTACGGAGACATGACTTTCTTGTTTTTGAGAAACATAGGTATTATCAATTAAGTTCGCTTCGGCAGCATCATTTTGAATTTTATAGTAATCCACAATAGCGCGTTTTGCAGCAAAAATTTCGGTAACTGAATTGGTCAATACCGCATTTTCATTCAAACATTGGTGTCTTTCTATGATTTGCACATGCGAATTCTCGCCTACAATCACCAAATTACGCGGCTGAACCAACAAAGCTTTTTCAGAACCCGTAGAAAAATACATGATTTCGATAGGCTTATCTGCTACTTTACTTTTTGGAATATTGATATAAGCACCTTCATTAGCAAATGCCGTATTTAAAGAAGTCAATGACTCGTCTTTACTTGCAATTTGATTAAAATAGGTATCAATAACCATTTTATATTTAGGCTTGTTTAATGCCGATGACATCAAACAAACATCAATTCCGTCATGGGTAGTTGAGGACAAATTCGAGCTAAATACTCCGTCTACAAAAACCACTTTATAGCTATCTATTTCGTGTAAAAAGTATTTTTTTACATCTCTATACTCAATCGTATTTTCGGTATTTGGAAAAACGCTGAAATCATTTTTTAGAATAGCATTTAAGGATGTATACTTCCAAGCTTCCTCTTTTTTGGTTGGAAAACCTTTATTTTCAAAGTTCTTTATTGCGGCAGTACGAATATCATGAAGATCCGTTTGGACATCAATCTTTTCTTCGAAAGCCATAAAGGACGATACTAATTTTTCTCTTAACATAGTTTTACTGTTTATGGTTTATGGTTTTAGGTTTATTGTTCCTTAAGGCAACAATAAACGATAAACTACAAACATTTTTTACGCTTCTTGTTCTTGTTTGATCCAGTCGTATCCTTTTTCTTCTAGCTCATAGGCCAATTCTTTGGTACCGGATTTTACAATTTTACCATTGTATAAAACGTGTACAAAGTCAGGAACGATATAATCTAATAAACGTTGGTAGTGCGTGATTACTACAATGGCGTTTTTATCGCTTTTTAGCTTGTTTACGCCATTCGCTACAATTCTAAGCGCATCAATATCCAAACCAGAATCTGTTTCGTCTAAAATAGCTAATTTTGGCTCTAACATCGCCATTTGAAAAATCTCGTTACGTTTCTTCTCTCCTCCAGAAAAACCTTCGTTAAGTGAACGAGATAAAAACTTACGATCAATTTCTAACAATTCTGACTTTTCACGAATGACTTTCAACATTTCGTTGGCTGGCATTTCTTCTTTACCATTCGCTTTACGTGTTTCGTTGATCGCCGTACGCATAAAATTGGTTACAGAAACTCCTGGAATCTCCACTGGGTACTGAAAAGAAAGAAATACTCCTTTGTGCGCTCTTTCTTCTGGACCTAATTCCGCAATATCTTCGTTGTCTAAGATAATTTCACCCTCGGTTACTTCGTAGTTTTCATTTCCAGCAATAATGGCCGAAAGTGTACTTTTTCCAGCACCGTTAGGTCCCATAATCGCATGTACTTCGCCAGCCTTTACCTCAAGGTTGATTCCTTTTAATATTTCTTTGTCGCCTATCGAGGCGTGTAAATTTTTTATTGATAACATTTTTCGAATGTGTTTTTTAATACTATATATATTTTAACCTACTGATCCTTCTAACGAAATTTCCAATAATTTTTGGGCTTCCACAGCAAACTCCATCGGTAATTTATTCAAAACGTCTTTACTAAATCCGTTTACGATTAAAGCGATGGCTTTTTCGGTTGGGATTCCACGTTGGTTACAATAAAACACCTGATCTTCACCAATTTTACTTGTTGTAGCCTCGTGTTCTATTTTTGCTGTTGGATTTTTACTTTCGATGTACGGAAAAGTATGAGCACCGCAATTATTACCCATTAACAATGAGTCACATTGTGAAAAGTTACGAGCATTTTCAGCTCTTGGGCTAATCTGTACTAAACCTCTATAACTGTTTTGTGATTTTCCTGCCGAAATACCTTTAGAAATAATAGTCGATTTGGTATTTTTTCCCAAATGAATCATCTTAGTTCCCGTATCGGCTTGTTGAAAGTTATTGGTTACTGCAATAGAATAAAACTCTCCTACTGAATTATCTCCTTTTAATACACAAGATGGATATTTCCAAGTTACAGCTGATCCTGTTTCTACCTGAGTCCAAGATATCTTAGCATTGGTTTCGCATAATCCTCTTTTGGTTACAAAATTATATACCCCGCCTTTTCCTTCTTTATTTCCTGGGAACCAGTTTTGAACCGTTGAGTATTTAATCTCCGCATTATCCAAAGCGATTAATTCTACCACAGCAGCATGCAATTGATTCTCGTCACGACTTGGAGCCGTACAACCTTCTAGATAAGAAACATAACTCCCTTCATCAGCAATGACCAAGGTGCGCTCAAATTGTCCTGTTCCAGCTTGGTTAATTCGGAAATACGTAGATAATTCCATCGGACAATGCACTCCTTTTGGTATATAACAAAAAGAACCATCTGAGAAAACCGCCGAGTTTAAAGCAGCATAAAAATTATCTTTTTGTGGCACAACTGTTCCTAAATACTTACGAACTAATTCTGGATGTTCTTTAATAGCTTCAGAAATAGAACAAAAGATAATTCCTTTTTCACCTAATGTTTTCTTAAAGGTTGTAGCCACTGATACTGAATCTACTACGATATCCATAGCCACATTGTTCATCATTTTCTGTTCATCTACAGAAATGCCTAATTTTTTATACATTTCTAAAAGCTCAGGATCCACATCATCTAATGTCTTGTTTGGATCTACTGCTTTTGGCGCTGAATAATAGGAAATAGCTTGAAAATCTGGCTTTTCATAATGCACATTCGCCCATTCTGGTTCGATCATTTCTTGCCAAGCACGAAACGCTTCAATACGCCAATCCGTCATCCATTCTGGTTCTTCTTTCTTTTTAGAAATGGCACGAACAATATCTTCATTTAAACCAATTGGAAAAGTTTCAGCATCCAAATTAGTATAAAATCCGTATTCGTATTCTTTATTTTCTAATTCGATTTTTAAATCGTCTTCAGTGTATTTACTCATTTTTTTGTAATAAAAATTTAAAAATCTAAGGTCTTAAAGTCAGTTTATAGTCTTCCTACATTTTGGCTTTAAACGTTAGACTAAAGTGAAAATGACTCTCCACAGCCACAAGTTCTTTGCGCATTTGGATTATTGAAAACAAAACCTTTACCATTTAATCCGCCAGAGAACTCTAAAATAGTTCCCGCCAAATAAAGAAAAGATTTTTTTTCTACTGCAATTGTAATATCATTGTCAACAAATATCTTGTCGTCCTCGCCTTTGGACTTGTCAAATTTTAAATCATAAGACAAACCTGAGCACCCTCCGCTTTTTACGCCTACTCTCACGTAGTCGCTGGCAGCATCAAAACCATCTTCTTGCATTAAATCGATGATTTTCTTTTTGGCTGTATCAGAAACTTTTATCATGTGTTTGTTTTTTTATTTTAATTAAAATTTCTTGCTGTGATAACACTATAAATTGATGATAAATCAATCTTATATTGATTTTGTCTAAATTAACTGCAAATGTATTACATTAAAAAGTTTTTGTTGCTCTTCTTAACATTTTTATGATTGATAACTCGATAAGAAAAATTGATACTACTATTACATAAAAAAATAATATATTTAGCCAATCGTATTTATTAACAAGAAAAATAACAAATCCAAAATGGAAGAAACAACTACCAAAAAACTTGAGTACCAATTGTCTTATACCGGAAAAGGTGGCGATTTTTTTAGCATCATTATTGTTAACTGGCTATTAACATTGATTACATTAGGTCTTTATTACCCTTGGGCTAAAGCCAAACAACTTAATTATCTGTATGGAGAAACGCATCTTAATGGTGACTCATTCGCGTTTCATGGTACCGGAAAAGAAATGTTTAAAGGTTTTATCAAAGCCCTACTTATTTTCGGAACACTTTATGGGTTGTTATTTTTATTTATTTACTTAGAAATTCCTGCAGTGGGTCTAATCCTTTTTTACTTAGGCTTTTTGGCACTTTTACCATTGGCTATTCATGGTTCTTACCGTTATAGAATGTCTAGAACTTCTTGGAGAGGGATCCGGTTTGGTTATAGAGGCGATCGTAAAGAATTTACTTTAAATTTCTTCAAATGGATTCTTTTAACTATCGTTACCTTAGGTTTTTATAGCTTTTGGATGTCGATTAATATGAGAAGATATGTTCTTGGAAATGTTCGTTTTGGAGATGCTGAATTTAATTATAGCGGAGACGGAACAGATTATTTCTTTTTGTACATAAAAGGTTATTTTTTGACTATCATTACTTTTGGTATCTATATTTTTTGGTGGCAAAAAGACTTATTTGATTACTATGTTTCCAATTTAAGTTTACACAAAGACGACAAAGAATTACAGTTGACCTCTACAGCTACTGGTGGCGATTTCTTAACATTAGGAATAACAAACCTTTTGATTTTGATTTTTACTTTAGGACTTGGATATGCTTGGGTAGCTACAAGAACAATGAAATATATTTTCGAACATATTGAAATTGAAGGAAATATCGATTTGGACAGTCTTACGCAAACAGAGGAAAACTTCAAAGATGCAACAGGCGAAGACATTAGTGACTTCTTAGATTTAGGATTTATTATTTAAAAAATGACTACAGCTTCTAAAAGTGTTTTTTACGACGGACAATCATCTGTTCCCAAAAATATTCAGTTATGGTTTGATTCCAATACTGGACAATTTACGTTCGAAATAGAAAATAAAATTGTTGACAATGAAGAATTGGAATCGTATCCTAAACCTGTAGAGTCCTTTACTTGGTTAATGAGTGATATCGTTTTTGAGAATAGAAGTAATGTTCTGTTTTTACAACACGGTCAAGATCCTATTCAAAGTATTAAAATAACAGATGTTGCTTTAATAACCACCATCAATCAGTACAGAAAAGATTCGGGTCAACTAAATTGGTATCAAACGCTTATACAAAAGCCATTACAATTTCATGTTTTATTAGCGCTTTTTCTGTTAGCAACCATAGGAGTATCGTATATCTATATTTTACCATGGGTTGGAGAGAAATCTGTAGTGTTAATTCCAGAAAGTTATGACGACGCATTGGGTGGCACTTTTATAGATGAAAACTCTCTTTTGGGGACTAATGATACTTTGAAATCAAAACTTCTCAATCAATTTGCAGCTGAATTACAATTGAATAACAAAAAAAGATTGAAATTTAATGTAATCGACTCAGAAATTATGAATGCCTATGCGTTACCTGATGGAACAATAGTGGTATACACTGGTATTTTAAATGAAATGAAAAGTTATGATGAGTTAGTTGGTTTAATAGGTCATGAAGCGGCACACGTAAACAACCGTCATTCTATGAAAATGCTTTGTAGAAATCTATCTGGCTATATATTTATTTCGACAGTTTTGGGCGATGTAAATGGGGTTATGGCAGTATTAGGCGACAATGTGAATACTTTACAGTCCTTATCTTTTTCAAGGGAATTTGAACGAGAAGCAGATGAAGATGGATTTGCAATTGTAACCAAAAATAAAGTTAATCCTAAAGGTATGGTGACTTTGTTCAAACGTTTACAAGAAGAACACAGTATAGAAGTGCCAGAGTTTCTGAGTACGCATCCAGTCACAAAAGACAGGATTGAAACTATAAAAACATTAATCGACTCGAAAAAGTATTCTTACGAACAAAATACAAACTTGAAGTCAATTTTTGAAAAATTGAAAAACTAAAAAAAGCCGCTTTGATTATTTTCAAAGCGGCTTTTTTATCATAAATGGTGCGAAGCACCTCGAAAAAATTTTTATTGACAAGCAATTTTATTCACTCTATTTTGATGTCTTCCACCTTCAAAATCAGTTGTTAAAAAGGTTGCTACAATCTCAACAGCTTGTTGAATAGAAGTGTAACGTGCTGGAATACTAAGAACATTAGCATCGTTATGTAAACGTGTTAAATAAGCAATTTCTTTGGTCCAACAAAGACCAGCTCTTACACCAGCGTGTTTGTTTACCGTCATTGCAATTCCATTTCCACTACCACAAATCACAATTCCAAAATCGGCTTTACCTTGTTCTACATCATTGGCAACAGGATGTCCAAAATCTGGGTAATCTACTGAATCCTCTGAATCTGTTCCATAATTAGTTACTTCGTGTCCTAAAGATTCTAAATAGTGAACAATAGCTTTTTTATAATCCGGTCCTGCGTGATCGTTTCCGATAGAAATTTTCATTTGTCAATGTATTAAGTTGTGAGAATGCAAATTTAACCAATCTAATTGAGTTTTGATGATAAATTTTACTTTTACAACGGCTAACATAAAGTACTTATTTTGCTAAAAATCACAAAAAAAGTAGCGTACATTTAACTCACATACTACGAGTATTTTAGCTGTTTTCAACAATTTTTATATTTCTATAAAATACTAAAAATCAAATCATTTACTTTAATTAAAATGTTAATTTTTTGCAGTGTTAATAGCAAAACGTAATTACTTGATATTCAGTTAACTTTAAATTAACACAAAATGTTAATAAGTTCGGAAAGAAAATTAGAAGTTTTTTTAGGTAGTATTTAAAAAAAATGTAATCCAAAATTGGAATGAATTAAACAAAAAAAGTTTGGCTAATTTTTGGAATATTTATCAATAACTATTTATAGTTTATTAACAAGTTTTTTAAAATTACTTATTTACATTTTTATTTAAAATTTGGTTATCAACCGTTGTTAATTAAAATTAAAAAAGAGCTAAAAATAAACCTTTTAAGTATTAAAAACAGTGTTAATAACTCTAAATAAAAAAGTAAAACTCCATATTTAAGCAATTAATAAAAAAATTATTGCCATTATTAACACGCTATAATAACCATTAAAAAATATTTAAATTTTAAATTTTCTTTTTTATTATTTTAATGAATGTTGACAACTTTGAATTTTGAAAAAGTAGGGTAGGAGCTGTTAGACAATTTTCAAATGGTTATTGAGATTGTCTAAAATGGTTTGAACAGTTTCGAAATCGTTGGGATGTACTTTGAGTTTGATTCCGCCCAGCGCATTGGTGTAAAAAGGAGCTACCGAGAGAGTGATTTCGTTTTCAAAGAAAAAAGGGATTTTTTCTAGCTCTAAAATGTGTTTTAAAACCACTATTTCATGTGGATAAGTAAAGACTGCTATAGTTTTAAAATCTTCCATGAGGTTGTTTTTATAAAGATAAAAAAAATATTTAAAGTTATATTTTATTTAAAACTAAAGCACATTCACTGTTTACCGTTAACTATTTTGTAATTTTAGACTTTATTAGAAAAGATATATGCGTAAAAGATTAAGAAAGCCAATCAAGAAAGAGAAAGATTTTAGCGATAAAATTTTAAAAATATTGGCTCAAAACCCTAATAAAGGGTTTAACTACAAACAAATAGGAGCTACGCTTGAACTAGATGATACTCAAAGTAGAAATCAAATTATCAAAGATTTGAAACTTTTGGCTGCTGCCAAAAAAATAATTGAAACCGAACCAGGAAAGTATCTTGTGAAAGCCATAAGCCAAGATTATTACGAAGGAACCATCGATATGACAGGGCGTAAGACGGCTTATTTCATTTGTCCTGATTTTGAAGAAGACGTTTTTATTCCAACCAATAATTTGAATCGTGCTTTAGACAAAGACAAAGTAAAAGTCTATGTTTATAATCGAAGAAAAGGAAAACGTCCTGAAGGCGAAGTCATTGAAGTAGTCGAAAGAGCCAAAACTGATTTTGTAGGTGTAATCGATATTCAAAAGAATTTTGCTTTTGTTTCTACTGCCAATCCAAAAATGTACACGGATATTTTTATTCCAAAAGATAAAATAGGAGAGGCAGAGCAAGGAGATGTTGTTCTGGTTCACATCGAAGATTGGCCTAAAAGAGCGGATAGTCCTTTTGGTAGGGTAGAAAAAGTACTCGGTAAACCAGGAGAACACGATACAGAAATTCACGCTATTTTGGCCGAATATGGTTTACCTTCTGAGTTTCCAATAGAAGTTGAAACCTTTGCTCAAAAAATTGATACTACAATTCAAGAAAGTGAAATTGCGAAACGTCGCGATATGCGAGATACACTCACTTTTACCATAGACCCAAAAGATGCCAAAGATTTTGATGATGCCTTGTCTTTCAAAAAATTAGAGAATGGTAATTTCGAAATAGGGGTTCACATTGCTGATGTTTCGTATTATCTAGAAGAAGGAACTATACTTGATGATGAAGCCTATCAACGAGCCACTTCGGTGTATTTGGTAGATAGGGTAGTGCCAATGTTACCTGAGGTTTTATCAAATTTTGCTTGTTCGTTACGTCCTCAAGAAGAGAAATATACGTTTTCGGCTATTTTTGAATTGGATGCCAAAGCCAAAGTAGTGAACCAATGGTTTGGAAGAACGGTTATTTTTTCAGACCAACGTTTTGCGTATGAAGAAGCACAATACATCATCGAAACCAAAGACAATACGATTCCAATAGAAACTTCTATCACAGGAAGTAGTTATGTTGTGGCCGATGAAATTGTAGAAGCCACTCTTAAAATGGATGAATTAGCCAAAATTTTAAGAAGAAATAGAATGAATGAAGGGGCTATTTCTTTTGACAAAGTCGAAGTAAAATTTAATTTAGATAAAGAAGGAGAACCAGAAGGCGTGTACTTCAAAATTGCTAAAGATGCCAATCATTTGATTGAAGAATTCATGCTTTTGGCCAACAGAAAAGTAGCTGAATATATTGGGAAACAAAAGAAAACCTTTATTTACAGAATTCATGATGAACCCAATGAAGATAAGCTAATTGCAATGCAAAATGTGATTGCTAAATTTGGTTATAAAATTGACTTTAGAAACAAAGGCGATATCTCTAAATCTTTGAATGCTTTGATGGAAGAGGTAAGTGGTAAAAAAGAACAAAATTTGATTGATACTTTAGCCATTCGTTCGATGAGTAAAGCCAAATATTCAACGGATAATATTGGTCATTACGGATTAGCTTTCGATTATTATTCTCATTTTACTTCACCAATTCGTAGGTATCCTGATGTAATGGTGCATAGATTGTTACAGTTTTATTTAGATGGAGGAAAATCTGTAGATGAAGAAACGTATGAAACCAAATGTTTACATTCATCAACAATGGAAGGTTTGGCTACTAATGCAGAACGTGATTCTATCAAATACATGCAGGTTAAATACATGCAAAATCATGAAGAGCAAGAATTTTTAGGTGTAATTTCAGGAGTAACCGAGTGGGGAATTTATGTTGAAATCATCGAAAATAAGTGCGAAGGAATGGTAAGAATTCGCGATATTAAAGAAGATTATTATACTTTTGACGAGAAACAATATGCCTTGGTAGGTGCTACTTCGCATGATTTATTGCAATTAGGAGACGAAATTTATGTAAAAGTTAAGAACGCTGATTTGGTTAAAAAACAATTGGATTTTAATTTTATCAGAAGAAATAATTAAAAAAAAGTTAGTTATGAAGAAGATAGTAGTAGTAGTAGCATTGTTTTTAACGAGTTATTTACAAGCTCAAGTAACTAAGAATTTAGGTGATTTTGATAGTGTCAAAGTATTTGATAAACTTACTGTTAAATTAGTTCCATCCAATGAGAATAAAGTAAGCATAACCGGAACTAGAGCAGATGAAGTTGAAGTAATTAATAAAAATGGTGAAGTAAAATTACGCATGCCTTTCCCAAAATTATTAGCTGGGAATGACATCAAAATCCAATTGTATTTCAAGAGAATAGAAAGTATTGATGCTAGCGAAGGCAGTTATGTGTCTAGCGATTTGCCATTCAAACAAACCGTTTTATCAGTTAATGCTAAAGAAGGAGCACAAATAAAAGTAGAATTTGATACCGAAAAAGCAACGATTAGAGCAGTTTCTGGAGGTATTTTAGATTTGACAGGAAAAACCAACAGTCAAACCATTACGATTGCTTCTGGTGGTGTTTTAGAAGCCAAAGATTTAATTAGTTCTCAAACTACTGTAAACGTTTCTGCGGGAGGAAAAGCTGAAATACATGCTACAACCTTAGTGGATGCAAAAGTGAAGGCTGGAGGCTCTATTTACATTTATGGTAAACCAAAACAAATCAATCAAGAAACCATCCTTGGTGGAACTATAATTGAAAAGTAGTTCCTTGTGAACAGTACTAAATGATTAGTGTTAGCACTAGTTTTTTTATTCACTATATAAACATTTTAAAATTTATAATGATTAATGATATTTTAGCTGGAATTCCTTGGGGAATTTTTTTAAGTTTTATGATTGGCCCAGTATTCTTTATTTTGCTAGAAACTAGTATTAGTAAAGGATTTAGAGCCGCAATGGTATTTGATTTAGGTGTTATTTTTGGTGATATTGTCTTTATTTCTATTGCTTATTTAGGAAGTTATCGTTTAATAACTAGTCTTAAAGATGAACCTTCTTTGTTTATTTTTGGTGGAATTGTGATGTTAGCTTATGGTATAATTTCTTTTATAAAATTGCGAAATACCGAGAAATCTCCTGAAGAAATTTTACAAGATGAAATCCTTAAAAAGAACTACGGAAGTTTATTTATGAAAGGTTTTTTCCTGAATATTATCAATATTGGTGTGTTGGGTTTTTGGTTAGCCGTTATCATTTCTGTAGGTCCAAAAATGGACATGCAAACTTCTAGAATGCTTACTTTTTTTACATCGGTTATCCTTTCTTATTTGTTAATTGATTGTATTAAAATTGTTTTGGCTAAAAAATTAAAATCAAAAATGACACCTACTAACATTCATAAAATTAAAAAAGGAATTGCTGTAGTTTTAATGATTTTTGGGATTGTTTTAATAGCACAAGGTGTTTTTCCAGGTAAAAAAGAAATGGTAAAAAATGCCTTAGAAAAGATAGAGTAGGAGCCATTTCTACTCAAAAAAAGATTAAAAAGCTTCTGAATTTCAGAAGCTTTTTTTGTTTATGACTACACTTTATTTAGTCTTCTTAACTATCATATTTTTTAAAATAATGAGTTACTAATCAGGTATTTTTTTGACATTAATTGCCTCCAAATTTAGTTGCACAAATGAAATTTGAAATTTTTAAAGGCTTTAGCCAAAATTTGTTGCTTTTATTTGGCTAAAGCCAATGCAATCAATCCTCATCATAACTGCAGCTTTAGCTGGAGTCAATTGAAAGTAAGACAAGCTGAGTAGTTACAATAATGATAAAAAAAGAGATACATTTATGCATCTGTTTTGAGACATCTTTTGGATTCGAACGCTTTCTTTATCTATTTTTCTTAAAAATTAACCATAATAAAACTCCAAGTTTCGTTGAAGTTTTCAAAGTTATCGTCCGGATTCGAACTCTATATTTATCTAATTTTTCTTAAAAATTAACCATAAAAAAAAACTCCAAGTTTGTTTGAAGATTCAGAGTAATAGTTCGGATTCGAACGCTTTCTTTATTTAATTTTTCCTAAAAATTAAATAAAAAAATCTTCAAGAAGACTTAGTGGTTTTATAGTTATCGTTCTGATTCGAACAATTCTTTATCTAATTTTTCTTAAAAATTAACCATAAAAAAAACCTCCAAGTTTGTTTGAAGGCATTAAAGTCATCGTCCGGATTCGAACGCTTTCTTTATCTAATTTTTCTTAAAAATTAACCATAAAAAAAACCTCCAAGTTTCCTTGAAGGTTTCAGAGGCATCGTCCGGATTCGAACCGGAGTAGGAGCTTTTGCAGAGCCCAGCCTAGCCGCTCGGCCACGACGCCATTGTTTAAACGGATTGCAAATGTAATACAAAAATTCCAAAAAGCAAATTCCAAATTCCAAATAAAAAGAGAATGACTTTTCTTTTGGTTTTTTAATTTTTGAAATTTATTAACGTGTTTTACTCATAATAATGGTAACCGCTTCTACATCACCACCAATAGGAGGATTTATTTTTGAAACTTCAACTTCAATTTTTGTAATAGTTGGAGCTTCATTCATAGCACGAACAATGATTCTATGAGCTACATTTTCTAATAATTCCGCTCTAATTGACATTTCTTCAACTACAATTCGGTTCAATAATACATAATCTACGGTATCACTTAATTTGTCTGATAGTGCAGATTGTGTTAAATCGGTTTCAATTTCTAAATCAACTCGGTAATCTGAACCTATTTTTGATTCTTCAATTAGACAACCGTGATAAGAAAAGGTGCGTATATTTTTTAGTTTAATTTTGCCCATTATTTGATGAAATAAAATATTTTTTTCTTGCGTTAAAAGTACAAATTCTTTTGTTTTTTTAATGGAATAAATAAATAAAGAACCCTATTATACCTAGATTCCTCAACAATTTTGATAACTTTGCCGTTCAAATTTCAATATAATGGCTGCAGAAGAAAAATCACTTCATTTTATAGAACAAATCATTGAAGATAGTATTGCTAATGGTTTTCCTAAAGAGCAATTACGCTTCCGTTTTCCACCCGAACCTAATGGTTATTTACACATTGGCCATGCCAAATCTATTTGTCTCAATTTTGGTTTAGGTTTAAAATATAATGCCCCAGTTAATCTTCGATTTGATGATACGAATCCTGCAAAAGAAGAGCAAGAATACGTTGATGCTATTAAAGAAGATGTAAAATGGTTAGGTTTTAATTGGTCTGAAGAATTGTATTCTTCTGATTATTTTCAGCAATTGTATGATTGGGCTATTCTTTTGATTAAGAAAGGAAAAGCTTATGTGGATAGCCAAACTTCTGAAGAAATGGCTGCTCAAAAAGGAACGCCTACACAACCTGGTGTTGATGGTCCTCATCGAAATCGTACTATAGAAGAAAATCTTCAATTGTTTGAAGGTATGAAAAATGGAGATTTTCCAGAAGGTAGCCATGTTTTGAGAGCCAAAATTGATATGGCTTCTACTAATATGTTGATGCGTGATCCATTGATGTACAGAATCTTACATCGTCATCATCATCGTACTGGTAATGACTGGAATATTTATCCAATGTATGATTATGCTCACGGGGAAAGTGATTATTTAGAACAAATTTCTCACTCAATTTGTACTTTAGAGTTTGTAATGCACCGTGAATTGTATGATTGGTTTTTGGATCAAATTTATGATACGGAAAAAGTAAGACCACATCAATATGAATTTGCTCGTTTGAACTTGAATTATACTGTTATGAGCAAACGAAAATTATTACAATTGGTTCAAGATAAAGTAGTTAATGGTTGGGATGATCCAAGAATGCCTACTATTTCTGGTTTACGTAGAAGAGGTTATACCGCTGCTTCTATTCGTAAATTTTGTGATACGATAGGTGTTGCTAAACGTGAAAATATTATTGATATCTCTTTGTTGGACTTCTGCTTACGTGAAGATTTGAATAAAAAAGCACCTAGAGTTATGGCTGTTTTGGATCCTGTGAAATTGGTTATTACCAATTATCCAGAAGACAAAGTAGAGTGGTTAGACGCTGAAAATAATCAAGAAGATGAAACAGCTGGTTTTAGAAAAGTTCCTTTCTCACGTGAATTATACATTGAAAAAGAAGATTTTCTTGAAGTAGCTCCAGCTAAATTTTTTAGATTGAGTATTGGTAATGAAGTACGTTTAAAAAATGGTTATATTATTAAAGGTGAGTCTGTTGTAAAGAATTCCGACGGTTCTATTAAAGAAATTCACGTCACTTATGACACGGATTCTTTGAGTGGAAGTGGGAGTGAAGCCAGCAAACGTAAAGTAGCTGGAACACTTCATTGGGTTGCTATTAATCACGCTATTGAAGCTGAAGTTCGTTTGTATGACCGCTTATTTACTGATGAAGCACCTGATAGTCATAAAGAGAAAAGTTTCTTAGAATTTGTGAATCCATCATCTTTGCAAATTGTAACTGGTTATGTGGAACCAAGTTTACAAGATGCGGTTTCTGGTACTCATTATCAATTTCAAAGATTGGGTTATTTTTCTGTGGATAAAGATGCAACTGATTCCAAATTAGTGTTTAACAAAACAGTTGGTTTGAAAGATGCTTGGGAAGAGAAAGACAAAAAAGAATCAAATCTTTTGATGAATACTCAAAAAGAAATTAACAAATACGTAAAAGAAAAAGATGATAATGTAGCTTCTACTTTGTTAGCTTCCATTGTTAATAATATTGAAAGTATTGATAATTATAGTTTATTGACTCAAACAGTAACCAAGAACATCAAAAATGATAATAATGCATTATTGTTTTCTAATTTAATTTTGAAATATTCAAATAAAGTATCTTTTAAAGATATAGAATCTGAAGCGTTACAAAAATTGTATACGATGTCTCTAAAAAGTCAATCTACTTTGGTTCGTGAAATCGTTATTCATAATTTACAGAATGATGTTGTTCATTTGAATCAATTTAAAACTTTAATTTAAGATTTTAAAGTATAAGTTTTTATTATTGAAAGCATCCTTTATTGGGATGCTTTTTTATTATTTATAATTTCTATTGTAAATTAAAGTTTTATTATTTTTTATTATTAAAAATGACTTTCATAAATCAATTTTAAGGCATTTTTTTTATTTCTTCGACTCAATTTATGTCTTTTAAATTTTATTTAAAATAAAAGCTTTATTTTAATTTTCACTCCCTTTTTTAATAGTTTATCACGTTGTTAACTTTGTTTTGTTAATAAAGTAGTATCTTTATAATTAATAACAGTAATTTTTAAGTATCATGGCAAGTAACACTGGAAATACCATTTTAGCACTTTTAACAGGAGCTGCTATTGGAGCAGGAATTGGAATTTTATTTGCTCCCGACAAAGGAACTAATACACGACGAAAAATTCGTGAAGGAGTTGATGAAGCAAAAGAAAATTTAAATGAAAAATTTTCTGAAGTTTCTGAAAAATTAGTTGATAAGGCTTTTTTAACAAAAGACAATTTTGATGAAAATTTCGAAAATTTTGTTTCTAATGCAAGTCATAAAACGGAAGAGCTAATAACCTTACTAGAAGAAAAGTTAGCTGCTTTAAAATTGAAGAATGCTAAATTTCAAAAATAATTCTTTCTATTATGGCATTAGACGAACTTAAAGAAAAGACAGAAGACATTCAAGAGCAACTTCAAGCATACATTGAAAGCAATGCAGCTTACTACAAACTTTGGGGTTTCAAAGTAACTATGAAATCCACAACGATGATTTTGAAGTTTTCTTTGATACTTCTATGTTTCTCAATGGTTTTGTTGTTTTGTTCTATTGCAGCCGCTTTAGCTATTGGTACTTATTTAGAAAGCAATGCTTTAGGTTTCTTAGCTGTAGGTTCTTTTTATCTTTTAATTACTTTTGGTTTGTTTTTGATTAAAGATAAAATTGTTGAAGGACCAATTTTAGAGAAGTTTTCAGAAATCTTTTTTAACGATTAATTATGGAACCAAAAAAATATTCATCTTATGCAGATATTGATCGTGATTTAGAAATTCTGAAATTGGAAAAAGAAATTCATTATCAAAAATTACTATTGAGTGTTCAAAAAACCAAAGAGAGTTTTGAACCACAAAATATAATTAATAGTTATTTAGGTTCTTTCAAATCAACCATTTCTAATAATTATGTTCAGATATTACAAACAGCTCTACCTTACATTATTGGGTGGATTATAAATAGAAAAAGAGGCCGTTAAGCCTCTTTTTTGTTTATACTTCTTCTGAATTTGTTTCTTGAGTTTCTTCAGGTGGTTGCGGTTTCACAATTTCTTTTGGTTTAACGCGTTCCGTTTTTTTCATCATTTGTCCTACTTGACTCGAAGCAGAGAAGGAGGCAATCATATTATTCAACATATCACTTCCGGCTTGTGGAGAGTTTGGTAATAATATTAAGTTAGAATTGGCATCTGCACCAATGGCTTGTAAGGTATCATAGTGTTGAGTAACAACAATTAACGCCGAGGCTTCTTGAGAATTAATACCAACATTGTTCAAAACTTCGACACTTTCTACAAGTCCACGAGCAATTTCTCTTCTTTGATCCGCAATACCTTGTCCTTGTAATTTTTTACTTTCAGCTTCCGCTTTTGCTTTGGCTACAATTCTTATTCTTTGTGCTTCTGATTCAAATTCCGCAGCTGTTTTTTCTCTATCTGCTGCATTTATTCGGTTCATTGCGTTTTTTACTTGAATATCTGGATCTATATCTGTAACTAAGGTGTTGATAATATCGTATCCGTAAGTAGTCATTGCTTCGTTTAATTCTCTTTTTACAGCTATTGCAATATCATCTTTTCTTACGAAAACATCGTCTAGAATTAACTTTGGAACTTCAGCTCGTACTACATCAAATACATAAGCCGTAATTTGGTCGTGTGGAAATTCTAATTTATAAAATGCTTCATAGACTTTATCTTGAATTACTTTGAACTGTACAGAAACTTTCATTTTGATAAAAACGTTATCCTTTGTTTTGGTTTCAATCAACACATCCAATTGTTGAATTCTTAGATTTACTCTACCCGCAACTCTGTCAATTATTGGAATTTTGAGTTGTAAACCTGAATTTCTGATGCTTGTAAACTTTCCAAAACGTTCAATAACTACTGCTGTTTGTTGTTTTACAGTAAAGAAGGAAGACAATAAAATTAATAATCCGAAGACTAGTAACACAATTAAAATAGGATTCATGATTCTTTTTTTAAGATTAGTTACTGTTTATACGTAAGAATACTTTTAATGTTACAAAAAAAATAGCTCTCCAATTGGAGAGCTGTTTTTTTATAAAGTTGTAACGGCTTTTTGAATCCTTTTTATGGTTTCTTCTTTCCCTATTATCTCTACAATATCAAATAGTTGAGGGCCTTTAAGCGCTCCAACTAAGCTCAATCGGAAAGGTTGCATAATTTTACCCATTCCAATTTCATTTTTTGTCATCCATTCTTTTACAAGAGTTTCAATAGTGTTTGAAGTAAAGTCTTCTATTTCATTTAGGACTTCAATCAAATTCTTCATTAACTGAGGAGTTTCTTCTTTCCAATTTTTACTTGCTTTTTCGTCATAAGCAGTAGGTTCTTCAAAAAAGAAATTGCTTAACTCCCAAAATTCATTTACGAAATGAGCTCTTTCCTTGATTAAGGAAACGATTTTTGTCAATTTATTTATTTCTATTGCTTCTATTTTTCCTGTTTGCTCTGCAACAATTGGTAAAAATTGTTTTGCCAATTCTTCATCTGACTTATGTATTAAATACTGATGGTTGAACCATTTATTCTTTTCAGGATCAAATTTTGCACCCGATTTATGCACTCTTTTTAAATCAAATGTTGCAGCTAATTCCTCTAAACAAAACAATTCTTTTTCAGTACCATCATTCCATCCTAATAACGCTAAGAAGTTAACTACAGCTTCCGGGAAAAATCCTTTTTCCCTGTATCCTGATGATATTCCTTCTTCAGTTTTCCATTCTAATGGAAACACTGGAAAGCCCATTTTATCTCCATCTCTTTTAGATAATTTTCCATTACCAATTGGTTTTAGAATTAAAGGCAAATGAGCAAATTCTGGAGCATCCCAACCAAAGGCACGATATAGCATTACGTGTAACGGCATTGATGGTAACCATTCTTCACCTCTAATTACGTGTGAAGTTTCCATTAAATGGTCATCTACTATATTGGCCAAGTGATAGGTTGGCATACCGTCACTTTTGAATAACACTTTATCATCGAGTAAACTTGTTTCAAATTTAACTTCACCTCTTATAATATCACTCAAGTGTAAAGTTTCATTCACCGGAGTTTTAAAACGTATTACATATTCTTCACCATTTGCAATTTTAGCTTCAGTTTCTTCTTTGGACAATGCCAATGAGTTATTCAAACTTTCTCTATTACTATGGTTGTAAATAAACGTTTTTCCTTCTGTTTCAAATTGTTTTCTTAAAGTATCCAATGAATCAGGAGTATCAAATGCATAATAAGCATTACCTGATGCAATTAATCTATCTGCATATTGTTTGTACAATTCTTTTCTTTCGCTTTGTCTATACGGTCCAAATTTTTCATTTTTTCCTACGGTTTCTTCAGGCGCAATTCCTAACCATTCTAAAGCCTCCATTATGTATTCTTCTGCACCTTCTACAAAACGGTTTTGATCTGTATCTTCTATTCTTAAATAAAATGTACCATTATTTTTTTTTGCAAATAAATAATTAAAAAGGGCAGTTCTTACACCACCAATATGTAATGGTCCTGTTGGACTTGGTGCAAATCGCACGCGTACTGGTTTTGACATTTTCTTTATATTTTTTTTGCAAATATACGATTTTAGTATCCTTTATGATTTTACATGTGTTATATACCATGCTTTTGATTGTCTTTTAACTTTTTAATTCATATAAAATTGTACTTTTATAGGTTATATCATCAATTTTAATTATTGTGAATACATCTACTATCATATATCAAAAATTAGAAGCTTTTATAAAGAAGTTTTACACTAATGAACTTTTACGTGGAACATTATTATTCATTGGTTTTGGTCTTTTGTATTTCTTATTTACGCTTTTTATTGAATACTTTTTATGGTTGCAACCAGCGGCTAGAACGTTTTTGTTTTGGACATTTATCCTTGTTGAAGTTTATTTGTTAACTCGTTTTATTGCATTTCCAATCTTTAAACTGTTTAAGTTGAAAGAAGGAATTTCTTACCTTGAGGCATCTAAGATTATTGGTAGTCATTTCCCAGAGGTGAGTGATAAATTACTTAATTTTCTTCAGTTATCACAGAATTCAAATGCTGGTTCAGAACTTTTATATGCTTCAATTGAACAAAAGTCTCAAAATTTAGCACCTATTCCATTTGTTAGAGCTATAAACTTTGGTGAGAATAAGCGTTATCTTCCTATAGCTTTAATTCCTTTAGTTTTTCTTTTACTTTTTTTTATTTCTGGTAACAGTAGTGTTATTTCTCAGAGTTTAAATCGTGTTATTCACTACAAAGCATCTTTTATTAAGCCCGCTCCTTTTAATTTAGTTATTCTTAATCCTAGTTTGGTTGTACAACAGAATAGTGATTTTGTTTTGAAAGTTAAAGCTGAAGGCTCAATTTTACCTGAAAACATTGTTGTTTTTATAGGCGATGAAAGTTATTTTATGGAGAACAATGGCTCGGGTATTTTTCAATACAAAATCAATTCTCCTTCAGAAACTATTGTTTTTCATCTCGAGGCTAATACTGTTATTTCACCCGATTATGAGTTAAATGTCGTATCTGTACCTTCAATTTCTAGTTTTGAAATGAAGTTAACTTTTCCCAATTACTTAAAAAGAAAAACTGAAATAATCATGGGTACTGGTAATGCAGTTATACCCGAAGGAACTCTAGTAGAATGGAAAATTATTGGTTCTTCAACTGAATCTATAGTTTTTAATTCAAATAAAATGTCCTCAAAATTTTTCGCTAATGATAATTCTTTTGTTTTTGCTAAAAAAATAAATCAAAATACAGAATATCAAGTAATTACATCTAATAGTAATCTTAAAAACTTCGAAAAATTACAATATCAGATAGCTATAGTAAAAGACCAGTTTCCTTCTATAGATGTACAACAAGCACCCGACAGTCTTAAGGTTGATAAGAGTTTCTTTATTGGTAAAATTGCAGATGATTATGGTTTTTCTAAACTTCAAATTGTTTATTATGAAAAAGGAAAACCTGCTACTGCCAAACGTGGAACATTAACTACTAATACAGGAGTTTTTGATCAATTTGTTTATTCTTTTCCTGGTAATTTAAAAGTTAATCAAGGTGTTGCTTATGATTTTTACTTTGAGATTTTTGACAATGATATACTTCATAACTTTAAAAGTGTACGTTCTTCTGTTTTTAGTAATCGTATAAGTACTGAGATTGAATTGCAAGACGCGTTAATAGAGAATCAAAATTCTAATTTGAATAGCCTTGAGAAGACTTTAAAAAATCAATCTAAGCAGTTTATGGATATTGATAAACTAAATAAATCAGATAAAGAAAAGAAAGATTTAGAGTTCAAGGACCAACAAATGATTAATGATTTTATCAAAAAGCAAGAAGCACTAGATGAGTTGATGAAATCTTTTTCTGAAAAAATTAAAGAGAATCTCAGCAAAGGTAAGAAGGATTCTAATGATAAAACTAAAGAGTCATTAGAGAAAAGACTGGATAAAGTTTCGGATGCTTTAGATAAGAATAAAAAATTATTGGATGAATTGAAAGCGTTAAATGAAAAGTTAAATAAAGAAGAACTTCAAGATAAGTTACAACAATTTAAGCAATCTAGTAAAAATCAAGTTAAGACTTTAGAACAATTAGTAGAATTAACCAAGCGTTATTATGTCGATAAAAAAGCCAATCAAATAGCAGATAAGTTAGATAAGTTATCTCAAGAAGAAAAAAAATTATCTGAGGATTCGAATCCTAGTACAGCCAAAGATCAGGAGAAAATTAATGAAGAATTTAAAGCGATTCAAGATGAATTAAAAGAGTTATCCAAAGATAATAATGCTTTAAAATCACCATTAGATATTCCTAATACTAAAGAATTAGAACAAAAGATTAATAGTGATTTGATTAATGCAAAGGAACAGTTGAATAAAAAGAATACTTCTAAAGCTAAAGAATCTCAAAAGAACGCTTCACAGAATTTAAAGAAAATGAGTCAGTCAATGAAGCAAGCTATGGAAGGGGGAGAGCAAGAGCAATTGCAAGAAGATGTTAAAATGCTTCGTCAAGTCCTTGATAATTTATTAGCATTTTCAAATTCTCAGGAAGATGTTATGAAACAGTTTAAGGCTACTAAAGTAGGTTCCGCTACTTATAATAAACATTTAAAAACACAACAAACACTTAAGACGCAATTCAAGCACGTTGATGATTCACTGTTTTCTATGTCATTGCGTAATGCTAAAATTGCTGAGGATGTCACAAAAGAAATCGGTAATGTTCAGTATAATATAGATAATGCAATTGATAAATTAGGCAACGGCATAGTATCTAAAGGTATTTCTCATCAGCAATTTAGTGTTGCATCTGCTAATAAACTTGCAGATTTTTTAAGTGAAATACTTCATAATATGCAAATGGATCTTTCTGGTATGAGTAGTGGAAATCCAAAACCAGGACAAGGTAAAGGTATGCAGCTTCCTGATATTATTTCTAAGCAAAAAGGTCTTGGTGATAAAATGAAGCAACAAATGAAGGGTGATGGTAAAGCAGGTGAAGGCAAACCGAAACCTTCTTCTAGTGGTGCCTCTTCCAAAGAAGGTGATGAAGGTTCAAGTGGAGAAGGGGATGCAAAAGCTATTTTAGAAATCTATAGAGAGCAAAAACAATTGCGTGATGCATTGCAAGATGAGTTGAATAAAAACGGCATCAATGGTGCAGGACAAAATGCATTAGAACAAATGAAACAGATAGAAAAGCAATTATTGAACATAGGTTTTAAGAATGAAGTATTACAACGCATTCTAAATCTCAACCACGAATTGCTTAAACTGGATAATGCTTTACAACAGCAAGGTCAAGATACAAAACGTCAATCTGAAACTAATCTCAAGTCTTTTTCTAATCCAGCTAAACAGCTGCCAACTAACTTACTTCAATATATAAATAGTATAGAAATATTAAACAGACAATCACTACCTTTGCGCTCCAATTTTAACCAAAAGGTTCAAGAATATTTTAATAAAAATGATTGATTTTAATTACGAACTAGAGTTTGCTCTAGATGATGAAGCGGTATATGCTTCTTGGCTTACAAAGGTTATAGAGTCTGAAAACAAAAAGTTGGGTGAAATTAATTACATTTTTTGTGATGACGAATATTTACTTGCTATAAATGTTGAGTATTTAAATCACGACACTTTAACGGATATTATTAGTTTTGACTATTCATTAGGTAATGAATTGAATGGTGATATTTTTATTTCTATTGAAAGAGTTAGAGATAATGCTAATGATTTTAATGTTTCATTTACTGAAGAATTAAAACGCGTTATGGTTCACGGAGTTTTACACTACTGCGGATATAAAGACAAATCGGAGTCCGATGAATTATTAATGCGCCAAAAGGAAGATGAAAAAATACAACTGTTTCACGTGGAACAGTAATTTATAAACTCTCTTTTATGTTTCACGTGAAACATTTTTAAGTAAGTTTTTTTGTTTGTTCCACGTGGAACTCAAACACAGGTTTCATTTGTAACTGAAGTATAGGTTTCACGTGGAACATTTATAGATTTTAATTTTAGTATTATGTTTTTAAATGAGTATGATGTTATTGTGGTTGGTGCAGGACACGCAGGTTCTGAAGCTGCTGCCGCCGCCGCAAATTTAGGTTCTTCGACTTTATTGGTTACAATGAGTCTTCAAAACATTGCTCAGATGTCTTGCAATCCCGCTATGGGTGGAATTGCGAAAGGTCAGATTGTTCGTGAAATCGATGCTCTTGGAGGGTATTCTGGGATTGTTTCTGATCGTACTGCAATTCAATTTAAAATGTTGAACAAATCAAAAGGTCCAGCAATGTGGTCACCACGTGTTCAAAGTGACCGTATCCGTTTTGCGGAAGAATGGAGAATGATGTTAGAAGGCACTCCTAATCTTGATTTTTATCAAGAAATGGTTAGTGGTCTTATTATTGAAAATGGTCGCATAAAAGGAATTAAAACTTCACTTGGTGTAGAAATTCGTTCAAAAGCAGTTGTTTTAACTAATGGTACTTTTTTAAATGGTTTAATTCATATTGGAGAAAAACAATTTGGTGGTGGTAGAGCAGGTGAAAGTGCTGCTTATGGTATAACCGAAGATTTGGTAAAAGTAGGTTTTGAATCTGGAAGAATGAAAACAGGTACACCGCCAAGAGTGGATGGTCGTTCCTTGGATTACTCAAAAATGAATGAAGAAAAAGGGGATGCACGTCCTGATAAATTTTCTTATTCAGATGTGACTTCTCCGCTTACTCATCAGCGTTCTTGTTTTATGACATATACTTCAAATGAAGTTCATTCTATTTTGAGAGAAGGTTTTGACCGTTCTCCAATGTTTAACGGACGTATTAAAAGTTTAGGCCCTCGTTATTGTCCTTCTATAGAAGATAAAATTAATCGTTTTGCAGATAAAGAACGTCATCAACTTTTTATTGAACCAGAAGGATGGAATACCTGTGAGGTTTATGTTAATGGTTTTTCAACTTCTTTACCAGAAGATATTCAGTTTAAAGCTTTGCGTTCTGTTGTGGGTTTTGAAAATGTAAAATTTTTTAGACCTGGTTATGCTATAGAGTATGATTATTTTCCACCAACGCAATTAAAGCACACTTTGGAAACTAAACTTATTGATGGTTTATATTTCGCTGGACAAATTAATGGGACTACTGGATATGAAGAAGCGGCTTCTCAAGGATTGATGGCGGGAATTAATGCTCATTTGAAAATTAATGAGAAAGAACCATTAATTTTAAAAAGAGACGAAGCTTACATTGGTGTTCTTATTGATGATTTAATTACTAAGGGAACTGAAGAACCTTATCGTATGTTTACTTCCAGAGCAGAGTATAGAACTTTATTGCGTCAAGATAATGCAGATTTTAGATTAACGCCTTTGTCCTATGAAATTGGATTAGCTTCTGAAAAAAGATTACGTCGAATGGAGCACAAGCTAAATGAATCTGAAAAAATGGTTTCTTTCTTTAAAGAAACGAGTGTTACTGTTGCTGAAGCAAATCCAATTTTAGAATCAAAAGGAACGGCTTTGATTTCTCAAGGTGATAAAATGTTTAAAGTATTCTCACGTCCGCAAATAGATTTAGAAGATATTTTAAAATTTGAAAAAGTGCAGCAATACGTTCAGGATAATAATTTAGACCAAGAAATTTTAGAACAAGCAGAAATACAAGTCAAATATTCTGGTTACATAGAAAAAGAACGTAATAATGCAGATAAACTAACGCGTCTGGAAGAAGTAAAGATTCCTGAAAATTTTGATTATTCAAAAATAAAATCGATGTCTATCGAAGCTAGACAAAAGCTGAGTAAGATACGTCCAATTACAATCTCTCAAGCATCACGCATTAGTGGAGTATCTCCTAGCGATATATCTGTGCTATTAATCTATATGGGCAGATAAAATTTTAATCGAATTGTTCCACGTGAAACTTAAATAAAAAATAATGGCATTACTCGTGAAAAGAGTAATGCCTTTTTCAGCAATTAATCAACCTCAAATGAATTTAACTGATAAAAAACATTTTCTTACTGTAAAAGATTTTTCGGTTTCTAAAGAAATTTTTGATTTGCATTACGATGCAACTTTGGATATGTTAGTTACCTATCCACAACCAGAATTAGATAAATTAGGAAGCTACTACGAAAGTATAGATTATATTTCGCATACTGATTCAAAACGTAGTTTATTTGAAAAAGCCTATCATTTTGTAAAAGGAATTGCTCTAAAAAATAAATTGCAATTAATTAATGCAGAACAAGCATCAAAAGGACAGCTTTTGGATATTGGTGCAGGTACAGGTGATTTTTTGTTAGTAGCTAAAAATGATGGTTGGAATACGATAGGTATCGAACCAAGTGAAAAAGCGAAAACTATAGCAATCACAAAAGGAATTTCTTTTGTACCCGACACCTCTTCTTTAGCTTCGCATAGTTTTGATTGTATTACAATGTGGCATGTTTTGGAACACGTTCCTGATTTAGATTTTCAAATCAAAGAATTAAAGCGATTATTAAAACCTACGGGAACTTTAATTGTTGCTGTACCCAATTTCAAATCATACGATGCAAACTATTACCAAGAGTTTTGGGCTGCTTATGATGTTCCGATTCATTTTTGGCATTTTTCAAAAAAAGCTATTGAGCTGCTTTTTCAAAAAGAAAACATGAAATTAAGCAAAGTACTTCCAATGAAGTTTGATTCATTTTATGTGAGTCTATTGTCCGAAAAATATAAAACGGGTAAAATGAATTATTTTTCAGCTTTTTTTGTAGGGCTACGTTCAAATTGGAAAGCAAGACGCACAAATGAGTATTCTTCGCTGATTTATGTGCTAAAAAATAAGTAAAATCTATTTTTAAGCGTTTTAAGCGACGATTTTACTCTAAAAGGATGTATTTCGTCGGTTTTTTTTAAAAGCGCCTTATTTTTAATTTATGAATGTTATTTTTTATCAAGTATTCTTATTGCATTTTCGCCTTTAATAATAAAAATTGATGTTGTTAATTTTGTTCATTTTTTAAACTTTATGTCGCTACTAACTATTTTTTTATATTTTTGTCAAACATCTTAAAATAATAAATTAACTCAAATGAAAAAATCATTACTTATCCTTGCACTAGCAATTTCAATTGTGTCTTGTGATAAAAAAGCAGAAGTAAAAGAAGTAAAAACGGCGTATGTAGATACTTCTGAATTAATGAAGGAATATACAGAGGCAAAAGACCTTGAAGCTAAATACAAAGCACAAGCACAAGAAAAAGGTCGTCAATTAGAGGCTGAAATAAATCGTTTCAAACAAGAAGCTTCTAATTTTCAAGCACAGGCACAAGCAAATGGTCAGGAGTGGGCTCAGAAGAAAGGTGCTGAATTACAAAAAAGAGAACAACAATTAGGATATGCACAACAAGCATTATCTCAACAATTGCAAATGGAAAGTAGTAAAGAGATGGATTCATTAGTAAGTGGTGTAAAGAAGTTTATCAAAGCTTATGGTAAAGAAAAAGGATATGCTTACATCTATGGTACAGGTGATGCTGCTTCTATTTTGTATGCAGAAGATAAATTTGATATTACTAAAGATATTATCAAAGCCTTGAATGAAAAATACAAAGCTTCTGGTTCTAGTAAAGAAAAAGAAGAAACAAAAAAATAAGCTTTTTTAGCTATTGAAAAGCCTTCATCTATTAAAGATTGAAGGCTTTTTTTTTTGGATAAATGAGATGTATTTTTTGTTGTTTATGTCACAGATTATTTATTTTTTTATTGATTTATAATACTTTACTTCTACTATTTTTTAATATTTTTAGTTCTTTATTTATACGCCTTATGCAAACCTTATCTACAGCCGCTGCTTATACGTTGCAATTTATCAATCAAACCAATCGTTCTGTTTTTCTCACGGGAAAAGCAGGAACAGGAAAGACTACTTTATTACGTGAGATTATTAAAACTACTCATAAAAATACAGTAGTTGTTGCTCCGACAGGTATCGCTGCTCTAAATGCAAATGGAGTTACAATACACTCTATGTTTCAATTGCCTTTTGGTGCTTTCATACCAGATCATTCTGATCCGCAGTTCTTTGAAAGTACAAAGTTTGAAACCAAGTCCACGCTAAAGCGTCATTTCAAGATGAATGCTGTCAAGAAAGCAGTTATTCGGAATATGGAATTGCTTATAATTGACGAAGTGAGTATGTTGCGTGCAGATTTATTAGACGCAATGGACTTCATGATGCAGACGGTTCGTAAAAATTCGTTTCCCTTTGGTGGGGTGCAAATTTTATTTATAGGAGATTTACTACAATTACCACCAGTGGTGAAAGATGAAGAATGGCGTACTTTGCGAAATTATTACAGAGGGAAATTCTTTTTTCATGCTCAAGTTTTAGTTCAATTTCCACCGCTGTATATTGAGTTGTCGCATATTTACAGACAAACAGATGAGCGATTCATTACCGTTTTGAATCATTTGAGAAATAACCAAATCACAAATCAAGATATTGCTATTTTAAATCAATTCGTACAACCTAATTTTGATTTAAAAGAGAATAAAGGTTTTATATGCTTGACCACCCATAATGCTAAAGCTGATGCGATTAATACAGAATCTTTAAAAGAATTAGCAGGTAAATTATATCGTTTTTATCCTGAGATAACAGGAGATTTTCCCGAAAAAATTTATCCATTAGATGCACAATTAGAATTAAAAGTGGGTGCACAAATTATGTTTGTCAAAAATGATTTATCTTTTGATAAACAATATTTTAACGGTAAAATGGGAACTATTGCCTCTTTGACCGAGAAAGAAATTAGGGTACATTTTCCAGAGGAGAACAAAACAATAGAAGTTGAAAAGTACGAATGGCAAAACATCCGTTATCAAGTTGACCCACTCACAAAGGAAATTCAAGAAGAAGTGCTGGGTACCTTTGTTCAATATCCAATCAAATTAGCTTGGGCAATTACAGTTCATAAAAGTCAAGGTTTAACTTTTGACAAAGCTGCAATTGACGTATCGCAAGTTTTTTTACCTGGGCAGGCTTATGTTGCTTTATCTCGTTTGCGTTCGTTAGAAGGGCTTATTTTGCTTTCTCCGCTACGTATGAATGGTATTTCTAGCGACCAGGATGTGATGGAGTATGCTCAAAATAAAGCTAGTGATACGTATTTGCAATCGGTATTGCATTTTGAAACCAAACATTTCATCTTAGATTATTTGTGTACTACCTTCAATTGGAAGGAATTAGCGCAAGAATGGCGTAATCACCGTTTTAGTTATGAGGAGGCTTCAGATTCGTCTCTTAAATCTAGGAATGCAAATTGGGCAAAGGAACAATCAGATGCTATGGAACAGCTATTAGAGCCTGCGTCTAAATTTATTTTACAATTGCAAAAACTATTTGCAAATGAAACGGTTGACCTCAATCTTATTTTACAACGTATCAATGCCGCTTTCGATTATTTTTGGAAGCCAATGGATGCAATGGTAGAATCCCTACTTTGGAAATTGCAAGAAACGCAGTATAGTAAGAAATCCAAAGGTTATTTTGAGGAGTTATCACTTTTGGAAGAATTACAGACCAAAGCAGTTCTTAGATTGATGAAAGCACAACTTTTAGTCGCTACAGTTGTTGCTGGGGAGGCTATTTCTAAAGAAAAATTAACCTCTCCAGAGATTAAAAATTATTTGTCCCATAAAATTGAAAAAGTAAAGAATGCTTTTAATGAGCAACATGCCAATTTACTTGATGAGGAAATAGATGTAATGCGTTATAAAACAAAGGATAAAGGAGCAAAAGCGCAAAAGAAAAATACTGTTGAAGAAACGCATGCTTTGTGGTTGGAAAATAAATCCATTACCGAAATAGCGCTTCTTCGAATGTTGACAAAAGAAACCATCTTGCTGCACATTACTAAGCTAATCTCGCAACAAAAAATAAAAATTGAAGCAGTCTTGCCAGAAGATAAATTGAAAGCGCTTTCGGAGGCTTTTTATGGGTATAGTGAAGAAACATTGGCACCTCTAAAAGAAAAATACGGTGAAACCTTCACTTGGGAGGAACTTCGAATGTATAAAGCAAGTTTAAATAGCTGATTTACAAAAAAACCTATTCGTTTGTGAATAGGTTTTTCGTTTTTTATAAAGATTGAATCAAAATCCAAGCATCAGGATTATGGTCTTCTATGATTTCTTTTTGAGCTTTTTGAGCTTCGGCAAACGTAGCATAGCTTCCATAAACAACGGGGTAAAGACCATTTTTGTTCTCTGGAATTCTTTTGGCATCATAGCCTAATTTTTTTAGTTCTCTAAGTTCTTTATTAGCATTAACTTCACTTCTGTAAGCTCCTGCCATAATGTGGTATTTAAACGAAACTACTTCTTTTTTCGGATTCGTTTTAACTGATAATGTTACTGTTGGAATCGGGCTTTCTATAAAAAAAGTAGCTTCTTGTATTTTGTTTTGCACTTTCTTTTGTACAGATGTCTCTACCAAAAGTGTAGCCTCTTCAATTTGTTTTTGGTATATGCTATACCCAACACTAGAAGTGATACCCAAACCTAATACAAAGATTGCCGCATAACGTAAAAACGGGTAACGTTGTCCTTTTGTAACTTCTTCTTCCTCTTCTTCAGGAGATAAAGTAAGTGTATGTTTAATTATCGGTTCTTCAACCAAAGTTTTAGCTTCTACTGCTTTTTCGAACAGTTCTCTTTTAACCATTGGAGAAACAAACGGACTTAGACCAAACGAACTAGTCAAGTAGTTGTTACTATCTTCGGCAGTAAATACTAGGTTAGCATCAGCATTTAATCTAAAAGTACCAATGTTTTTGAAAGAAAGAACACCATGTGTTTCCAATCTTTTTTTCCAATTGAATACTTCAAATTGAATAGCACTTACGGCATAATCGTAAGAAGTCTTTTCCGCTTGAGCGATATGATGGGCTAATAAACCATCATTGTTTTTTAAATTCGCATTAAACGAAATCATTTTTTTGGGCGGAAAAAAAGACGTGCTACTTTCATGCAATTGAGCAGACTGTGTTTCAGTTAAAAAAGCACCAAAACCCGGTACAGCTACACATTGGTAACGGTACAAAAGCTGAGAGATGTATTGTTCGATTTTCATACTAACAAAGTTAGCTAACCAAAATAGTTATCAAAATTTTATTCACAATTTTTATTAACAAATTCCATTAAAATTTATATATTTCACTTTCAATTACTTATTACATTTGAAGCAGCGATAGTTCCATTGGATTCCTCTGAAAAAAATACTTTTTGAGGATGTTTTTTGGTTTTTTTCTGTTCAATTTTTTTCTATACGCCAAAATTTTAAAGTAAAAGCATGACCAATCAAGATTTATTTTTTCTGCTAGCCCTGCAGCGTGTTGAAGGGGTTGGTGACATAGTTGCTAAGAAATTACTACAACATTTAGGTTCAGCCGAAGCCGTTTTCAAAGCAAAACCACAGCAATTGGCCGCTATTGATGGAATAGGAGCGACTCTCATTAAAAATTTAAAAGACCCAACCGTATTTTCGAAAGCACAAGCGGAACTCGATTACCTTCTTAAAAATCAGATAAATGTTTCGTTTTTTCAAGACAAAAATTATCCTGAATCCTTAAAACAATGTGTTGATGGTCCACTACTTTTGTTCAGTACAGGCGAACAAGATTGGACCAACAAAAAAATGATTAGCATTGTTGGTACGCGTCAAATCACAGCATATGGGACCGAATTTTGCAAACAATTCATCTCCGATTTGGCTCCTTTAAACCCAGTAATCATCAGCGGATTTGCCTATGGTGTGGATATAGTGGCGCACCAAGTAGCAATGGACCATGGTCTTCAAACTATTGGAGTCTTGGCACATGGGATGCAACATATTTATCCCAAAAACCATAAAAAATACATGGTCAAAATGGAACAAAATGGCGGATTTATCTCCGAATTTTGGAGTTCAACACCACCAGATAAAGAAAACTTTGTCCGTCGCAATCGCATTGTAGCCGGTATGGCTCAGGCAACTATCGTCATAGAGTCTGCCGAACGAGGAGGTTCATTAATCACAGCCCAAATAGCCAGCGATTATAATCGTGACGTATTTGCGGTTCCGGGTCGATCTACCGATAAGTATTCATTAGGATGCAATAATCTTATCAAAACTCAAAAAGCAGCAATGATTACAAGTGCTGCCGATTTAATTTATAATCTCAATTGGGATATACAAACCAATCCAAAAGCCATTCAAAAACAACTCTTCGTGGCTTTAGAGCCCGATGAACAAAAAATCTACGATTACCTTTTACAATCTGGCAAAGAAATGCTTGATAGCATTGCAATAGATTGTCAATTGCCTACTTTCAAACTTTCAAGTTTACTTTTGAACATGGAACTCAAAGGCGTCATTCGTCCTTTACCAGGCAAATTGTTTGAAGCGATATAGACGAGGATTTTGTTTTTATTTGGGCGTGCCCCTACGTAAAAACTTCGGGTCGGGCTGTACGTTCCCGCTTCCCGATGAAAAATCGGGAGAGCTCCACTGCCATCCCTCACGCGAATCCCGATCTTAACTTATAATTTTCATTTTTCTTCACAATAAATCATACTTTTGAAATAAAAATCAAAAATGAAGTTATACGCTATAGAAACCGGAAATTTTAAACTCGACGGAGGCGCTATGTTTGGCGTGGTGCCCAAAACCATTTGGAACAAAACCAATCCAGCCGATGCTAATAATTTGATAGACATTGCCGCACGTTGTTTGTTAATCGAAGATGGTAATCGCTTGATTTTGATAGATACAGGAATGGGCAACAAACAATCCGAAAAGTTTTTTGGATATTATTCGCTTTGGGGCAGTCATTCTTTGGACACTTCCTTGGCAAAGCACGGTTTTCATCGCGATGATATTACCGATGTTTTTATGACCCATTTGCATTTTGACCATTGCGGAGGAAGCATTCAGTGGAATAAAGACAGAACAGGCTATGAACCTGCTTTTAAAAGCGCTAAATTTTGGACTAACGAAAACCATTGGCAATGGGCCACACAACCCAATGCGCGTGAAAAAGCTTCCTTTCTATCCGAAAATATTTTGCCCATGAAAGAAAGCGGCCAGCTTCATTTTATCCAACGTCCAGAAGGTGATTTTGGCGTATCAACCGAAATGGGTTTTGACATTTTCTACGCCGACGGCCACACCGAAAAGCAAATGCTACCACATATTTCATACAACGGAAAAACCATCGTTTTTTGTGCCGATTTGCTCGCTACGGCAGGTCATATTCCGCTGCCGTATGTGATGGGCTACGACACGCGCCCGTTGCTGACTATGCCTGAGAAAAACAAAGTACTCACAGCCGCCGCAAATCACAACCACTTTTTGTTCTTAGAACACGATGCCCATAACGAAATCATTACGGTACAACACACCGAAAAAGGCGTTCGTTTAAAAGAGGTTTTTACATGTGAAGAGGTGTTGTAAAAAACAAACTCCTATCAATAAAAAGGGTTTGAAACAGATGCAACCTGCTTTTCTCACAAAAAACCGTTAACAATTGCACGCTATCTAATTCACTTCTCTTATTTTTGGAAAGAAAAACTAATTCTAATTCATCATCAATGAAAAAAATAAAATACACCCAATGGGCTTTGGCATTGGCATTGGCTTTTTGTTTATCAGGGAATGCACAGACATTTACGGGTAAAAAAGGAAAATTAACTGAGCAACAATTGCAGCGTTGGTCGCATTTGGATTTGGCTAAAGACAGTATTCCAGGAATGAGTGTCGACAAAATGTATGCAGAGTTAATTAAAGATAAAAAAGGAAAAAAAGTCATTGTGGGAATCATCGATTCTGGAGTGGATATCGAGCACGAAGACCTGAAATCAGTGCTTTGGACCAACAAGAAAGAAATTGCTGGCAACGGTATTGACGATGACAAGAATGGGTTTATTGACGATGTACACGGATGGAATTTCTTGGGCAACGATTTGCACGAAACCTTAGAAATGACGCGTATTGTCAAAAAAGGCGACGATGGTTCAGCTGCCTACAAACAAGCCAAAGCAGCCTATGATAAAAAATATGCAGAGGCGATGCAAGGCAAGCAACAAGTTGATTTTCTTATCAACGTTGATAAAGTCGTGCAAAAACATTTGCAGAAAGCGGTATATACGCTAGATGAAGTAAAAGCTATCACAACTACAGAGCCTGAGTTGACCAATGCGAAAGCCGTGATGACTCAAATTTTGACCAATGCAGGTGGTGCCGATTTTTCTTCACAATTAGAGGAGTACCGTAAGTACGTATACGATCAATTGAACTACAATTTGAATTTGGAGTTAAACGGACGTAAAGCAGTCGGAGACAATCCAGAAGACATCAAAAACACTAAATATGGCAACAATATTGTTTTTGGTCCAGACAAAGAAGAGGCCTTACACGGAACTCACGTTGCGGGGATTGTTGCACAAACACGAAACAACAATTTAGGCGGAGATGGGATTGCTAACAATGTTGAAATTATGACCATTCGTGCCGTTCCAGATGGAGATGAATATGATAAAGATATTGCTTTGGCTATTCGTTATGCGGTAGACAATGGCGCCAAAGTCATTAACGGAAGTTTTGGAAAAAGTTTTTCACCACACAAGCAATGGGTGTATGACGCTATCAAATATGCTGAGAAAAAAGATGTGCTTTTTGTACACGCAGCTGGAAATGATGGACTTAATATTGATTTAGCCGAAAATGCTAATTTCCCGAACGATTCAGACGATAACAAAATAGAATTTGCTTCGAATGTAATCACTGTTGGCGCTTTAAACTATAACTATGGCGAAGAGGTAATTGCTGGTTTTTCTAATTATGGCGCTTTCAATGTAGATGTTTTTGCTCCAGGTGAAGAAATCTATGCTACCATCCCGAATAACAAATACAAATATTTGCAAGGAACTTCAATGGCTTCTCCAAATGTAGCGGGAGTAGCGGCAATGATTCGTTCTTATTTCCCAAAATTATCCGCCAAACAAGTAAAACAAATCTTGATGAGTTCAGGTACACCATTACCATCAAAAGTAGTTGTTGGCGAAAAGAAAGAATTGAAAAACGCTGCTGAAGTAGGCAAATCCGCTTCGATGGTCAATGCTTATAATGCTTTTAAAATGGCAGAGCAATTGAGTAAAAACCCAAAAGCAAAATTGAAAATCCAAGGATAAAACCTTGAACATACTAATCATAAAGTTATTCGAATGAAAAAAATAGTTTTAGTCTCCTTTTTATTATCCGGTTTTGGATGGCTTTCGGCTCAAAACACTAGCTATTGGCAACAACACGTCGATTACAAAATGGATGTGTCGATGGATGTGAAAACCTATCAATACAAAGGGAAACAAGAATTGGTGTATACCAATAATTCGCCTGAGACCTTGACTAGAGTTTTCTATCATTTGTATCCCAATGCTTTTTCACCTGGAAGTGAGATGGATGCGAGAATCCAAACCATCAAAGATCCTGATGCACGTATGGTGCACAAAGCCACGGTGAATGGAGTAGAAACCAAACAAAGCCGCATCAAAGATTTGAAACCCAACGAAATTGGTTTTTTGCATATTGCTAATTTTAAACAAGATGGAGTAGCGGCTTCGGCAAAAGAAGTAGGAACGATACTCGAAGTTACCTTAGCCAAACCGTTATTACCAGGCGCAAAAACGATTTTTACTCTAGATTTTGAAGGACAAGTTCCCGTTCAAATTCGTCGTTCTGGGCGCAATAACAAAGAAGGTGTCGAATTATCGATGACGCAATGGTACCCAAAAATGGCCGAATTCGATTTTGAAGGTTGGCACGCCGATCCGTATATCGCTCGTGAATTTCACGGTGTTTGGGGTAATTTTGACGTGAAAATTACGATTGACAAAGCCTATGTTTTGGGAGGCTCTGGTTATTTGCAAAACAAAAACAACATTGGTTATGGTTACCAAGATGCTGGCGTTACGGTGCCAGTCAACAAAAAATCGAAAACGCTGACGTGGCATTTTTATGCTCCAGACGTGCACGATTTTACTTGGGCTGCCGACAAAGACTATTTGCACGATGTGGTGAAAGGACCGAACAACGTCGATTTGCACTTTTTATACAAAAACAATCCAAAGATTATTGCCAATTGGAAAGCCTTGCAACCCAAGACCGCTAAGCTTATGGAAATCTACAATGAAACTGTTGGCAATTATCCTTACAAACAGTATTCTGTAATTCAGGGTGGCGACGGCGGAATGGAATACGCCATGTGTACCTTGATTTTAGGCGAAGGAACTTTCGAAGGTTTATTGGGAGTTACCGGTCACGAAATGGCGCATTCTTGGTTCCAACACGTTTTGGCGTCTAACGAATCCAAACACGGATGGATGGACGAAGGTTTCACTTCGTTTTTAGAAGATTTTGGTCTGAATGCCATTTCCGACAAACCCGTTGAAAATCCTTTTATCAATGCTTACAAAGGCTACCTTGCTATGGCCAATTCTGGCGAAGAGCAGCCACAAAGCACGCACGCCGATAGATTTGACAAAAACCGTTGGTACAGCATCACCTCTTACAGCAAAGGTGAAGTTTTCTTGACGCAATTGGGTTATTTGATTGGAAAAGACAACCTCTTGAAAACGCTAAAAAAGTACTATCAAGACTTTCAATTCAAACATCCAACGCCAAATGACATCAAAAGAAGCGCAGAACGCATTTCTGGCGCCAATTTGGACTGGTATTTGACCGATTGGACCCAAACTACCAACACGATTGATTACGCCATAAAAGACGCTAAAGACGCCTCCGATAAAACCGTGGTGACGTTAGAACGCATTGGGCGTATGCCAATGCCTATCGATTTGTATGTAGAATACACCGATGGCACTACCGAAAGCTTCTACATTCCGTTGCGAATGATGAGTTTTGAAAAAGAAAATCCAACGCCAGCCATCAAAAGAACGGTGGCCAAGGATTGGGCTTGGGCGTATCCCACCTATGAGTTGACGATTGGCAAACCCAAATCAGCCATCAAAAAAATCACCATCGACCCTAGTGGTTTACTAGCCGATGTAAAACCCGCTAACAACATTTTGGAAGTGAAATAATTTTTTCGAAATATCTTAAAAAAGTCTAGTGAAAGCTAGACTTTTTTTATCAAATTTCTGAAAGGTTTACGAGAAGGAACTACCATTTGACTACGAATTCGTACCCATTCGTGTCATTCGTGTTTAAGTTTTTAGGAGCAGGACTTCTTTGCGTACCACACGAGTTGTCCCGCTTTCCGTTATAATCTTATGCCCTGAACCCCGGGTCATAAGGATTTCCACTACACCCGAGCGAAGCGAACTGGCGAAGCAATCGGGTCTAGGCGAGAGCTTTTTGTTTTCATAAAAAAAACAGCAATATCTAATTGGCAATATGACTGTTCCCCTTCGCTAGCGCGATGCCTCAGGCTCGTGCCCGCAAAGATGAATATTTCAAATTTGTCTCGGGAACGTTGAAGTTTATTAGCTATTGATGATATTGGGTACGAGCGTGACGCTCGCATTAGCGTGGGGTGTAGTTATTTATTCATTTAAGTTTCCTTAGCTAGCGCGAGCGTCACGCTCGTGCCCGTAACTAATTTATATCAATTTCTAAAATAGTTTGGTCATTATTACCATAATTTCTGGCACTACTCTAGCTAGGGAGTGATTTTCCACGAAATTTTTTTGTTACCATTTAGGTTTTCAAACTTCGATGAGTCTATCCAGTCATATTTTTCCGATTCATCTTGGTATAAAATCAATTTGTCGGCTTTAATATTTTCTATGTATGTTGTGAGTTCTTCAAGACACGATTTTAAATCGTCCAATTCATAACACGCAATATGAGTATGAATATTGCATTCGCCTTTCGGGTCTTCAATTCCAATAGTAATTTCAGAATTATATGTTGCAATCCAAATCGAAAATATCTCGGATTCGCTTTTCAAACTACAATCAAATGATCCATCATCTTGGTACTTTATTGTCTGCGTAAACTCTGGATAATTTCCATCGAGGAATTCAATTATCAATTTTGAAAATTCTTTTTGTTCCATTTAGCACTTAGTTTCTGACAATGTCACATAACTTGTATATATGCGAAACAACCCTCCATATATTCATCAAAATAGGAACGCTAAGAAAAGGTTGATTTCGCTTTATCGTTCTTCAAATATATTCAATTATTCCTACAAATCATAATCGAACTATTTATTTTCTAGTTGTTTATAAGCAAATACTAAAACACCTACAAGGTTTTGAAAACCTTGCAGGAGCTAGGTTTATAGCTTACACTATGCGTTATGAAAACAATTCGTCTTT
Source organism: Flavobacterium sp. RSSB_23 (assembly GCF_051547145.1). Classification (NCBI taxonomy): domain Bacteria; kingdom Pseudomonadati; phylum Bacteroidota; class Flavobacteriia; order Flavobacteriales; family Flavobacteriaceae; genus Flavobacterium; species Flavobacterium sp. RSSB_23. Next base: position 174,739 of record NZ_JBPTTO010000002.1, read on the forward strand.
ACTAGCCCCGGGAGGAGCGGCATCCTTTGCTGACGGGGTTCGGCAGCAAAGATATAGCGGATCACGGGAGGAGTCGTGTGGTAAAGAAGGGTGGTGTGCTCCTAATACTTTTGCAAATAATACTTTTTTGGAGTCTAGTTGCCCATTTATTTTTTCATTAAGATGCTTTTTGAGGTAGTGAAAACTTGGCTTTTTTGTTCTAGCGAAACTGTTGTGATCGAATAAATTAAAGCGTAGTTTTGTGAGGACATCAATAGATTCAGCATTATGAAACCAAAGGTAACCATTATTGGCGCAGGAATTTCGGGGCTTTCGGCTGCTTTGCATTTGCACCGTCAAGGATTTTCAGTAAAAATTATAGAGGCTAGTGATCGACCCGGCGGACGCATCAAGACGGATATGGTGGAGGGATTCAGGCTCGATCGTGGGTTTCAAGTCTTGCTTACTTCTTATCCAGAGGCTCAAAGTCTTTTGAATTATGAGGCCTTGCAGCTCAAAACTTTTTTGCCGGGTGCTACCGTTTTGTATGACGGTGGTCAATTTGACCTTGCAGATCCTTTCCGAAGACCGTCGGCTTTTGTGGCAACGGTTTTGGCTCCTGTTGGTTCGCTTAAAGATAAAATCAACACTTTTGTATTGAAGCAAAAATTGCTAGGCAAATCGATTCAGAAGATTTTTTCGCAAGAGCAACAATCCAGTTTGGCACAACTTTCGGACTATGGTTTCAGTGCCAAAATGATCAATCGTTTTTACAAACCGTTTTTCTCTGGGATTTTTCTAGAAAACGAACTTGCGACACCCAACCGAATGTTTGATTTTGTAATGAAAATGTTTTCCGAGGGTGATGCGGCTATTCCGGCCTTGGGTATGGAGGAAATTTCAAAACAATTGGCGGATCAATTGCCTTCGGATGCTTTTATGTTTCATACCAATGTCACTGCTATTCAAGATACAACAATCGTGACCAGTGAAGGTTTGGAAATCACTTCGGATGTTATTGTGATTGCGACTGAGGCCAATGCTTTGCTTTCGAAATATAAAGAAAATGCAACTACCGAACATCATTCGGTAACCAATGTCTATTTTCAAGCTACTGTAGCGCCATCAGATCAAGCGGTGGTTATTTTGAATGCTTCCGAGAACAAACAATGGGTGAATAACCTCACGGTGATGACCAACATAAGTAAAGCCTATGCTCCCGCGGGGAAGGTTTTGATTTCGGTGTCTTGCAATGGAGCTTATGATTTGAGCGATGCCGAATGGTCTCAAAACATTAAGGCAGAATTGCGACCTTGGTTTGGTAATCAAGTCGAAAATTGGTCGCATTTGAAAACTTATACCATTGCGTATGCGTTACCGAAGTTACCGGTACTCCATGATGATGTTTCGGAAGCGGAACTGAAATTGGCACCCAATCTATACTGTTGTGGGGATCATTTGCTAAACGGTTCCATCAATGCCGCGATGAAATCCGGACGATTGGTAGCGAATTTAATCGCTTCGGAACACGACAAAAAGTAATTTTCTGTTATAAAAACCAATTCAAAGCTTTCATTTTCAAATTAATGTAACAAATCGTTACGAAAGCATACCAATACCAATAATTAAATAACCATTAGATTAGCCTTAATCAAAAACACATTTTATGAAAAACATCAAACTATCGCTTTTGGCGGCCACATTGATTTTGGCTTCTTGCGATAAAAAACCAGAACTGGTTTCGGGAATACTCCAAAAAAATATGGATACTTTAGTGAAACCAGGAGACAATTTTGCGGCTTATGTTAACGGAACTTGGGTCAAAAACACCAAAATTCCTGCCGATAAATCCAATTATGGTGCGGGTTATATACTGTACGAACAAGCTCAAAAAGACGTGAAAGCGATTATCGAAGAAGCTTCGAAAGGGAGTTTTTCTGAAGGTTCGGATGAGCAAAAAATCGGCGATTTCTACAATTCATTTTTGAACCGAAAAGACCGCGACGCCAAAGGTATTACACCGCTTCAACCCGAATTAAAAGCCATAGATGCAATTGCTACCTATTCGGATTTGGCGGCTTATTTTGGGGAAGCCAATAGAACGGGGCTTTCTGTGCCGTTTTCGATTGCTGTTACCGAGGATTTTAAGGATCCAAAACAATACACTTTGATGACTTGGCAAGGTGGTCTTGGCTTACCAGAACGCGAATATTATCTTCAAAGCGATGCCAAAACGGCGGATATTCGTAAAAAATATGTGACGCATATCGAAAAGATGCTACAATTAGGAGGGATTGCTAATCCAACAGAAAATGCAGCAAAAATTATGGCATTGGAAACCGCAATTGCGAAGATCCAAATGACCAAAGAAGAAACAAGAAATACTGCTGCTTTGTACAACAAATACGCCATCAAAGACTTGAAAACTGTGATGCCAGATTTTGATTGGTCGGCGATGCTCAAAAAAGCGGGAATGGATAAAGAAAAAAGCCTTGTGTTATCGCAAGTGGCGTATACTAAAAACTTGAACGCTTTGATTAAAAATACACCAATTGATACTTGGAAAACCTATTTGAAATGGGGATTGATCAATAAGAGCGCAAGTAGTTTGACCACAGCATTGGATAAAGAGGATTTTGAGTTTTATGACAAAGTTTTATACGGCACACCAGAGCAAGAAGATGATTGGAAAAGAGCTGTGAATGCTGTAAATGGTGGTTTGGGCGAAATCATCGGGAAGGTGTATGTGAAAAAACACTTTACGCCTGAAGCCAAAGAGCGTATGACCGAATTGGTGAAAAACTTGTTGAAAGCCTATGCCGAAAGCATTAAAAATTTGGATTGGATGAGTGCCAAAACCAAAAAAGAAGCCTTGGCCAAAGTGGATAAATTTATGATCAAAATTGGCTATCCAGACCAATGGAAAGATTATTCTACTTTGAAAGTAGTGAAGAATGATTTGTATGGCAATCGTGCTCGTGCGAAAGCCTTTGAATACAACAGAATGATTGCCAAATTAGGTAAGCCTGTAGACAGAACCGAGTGGGGAATGACACCACAAACGGTAAACGCTTACTACAATCCAACGCTGAACGAGATTGTATTTCCAGCGGCTATTTTGCAAGCGCCTTTCTTTAATTTAGAAGCAGACGATGCGGTAAATTATGGTGGAATCGGGGCTGTAATCGGTCACGAAATTGGTCACGGATTTGACGATCAAGGAAGCACTTTCGACGGAGATGGCGTAATGAAAAACTGGTGGACACCAGCTGATTTGGCCGCATTCAAAGCCAAAACCAATGCTTTAGTTGCACAATACAATACCTTCAAAGTTTTTCCAGATTTGAATGTAAACGGAGCGTTTACTTTGGGAGAAAATATTGGAGACTTGGGTGGATTAACCATTGCCTTAAAAGCTTACAAAATGTCACTAAACGGCAAGGAAGCTCCAGTGATGGATGGTTTTACAGGGGTGCAACGTGTGTTTTTAGGTTGGGGACAAGTGTGGTTGGAGAAATCGCGTGAAGCTTCTTTGCGCAATCAAATCGCAACTGATCCACATTCGCCAGCTAAATTCAGAGTAAACGGTGTAGTGCGTAACATACCTGAATTCTACGAAGCGTTTAAGGTACAACCTAAAGATTCCTTGTATTTAGCACCAGAAAAGCGTGTTAAAATTTGGTAATCTATAGCGTTAATATAGCAAAAAGCCCAACAGTACGTTGGGCTTTTTTTGTGCTCATAATTTTGTGCATTCCTTTTTCTCTTTTGCAATGATATCGTCTATAAACTCATTTACTAGTTGTTCTTTTAGAAGTTGATACACCTTTCTGTCTTGATTCGCGCGCTCAGCGCATTCGTATTTTAACTGCTGATAGTGAAGGCGAGCCTCGTCGTTTTTTCTTAAATAATTCCGACTTAAAATATGTCTTTCAAGCGCTTTACTTTGAGCAGAACACACATAAAGATGGTGTTTAACGTTGTCCAAAATTGGATGCGTTCCATCTTGATTTCTTTTGAAAACCTCTCGGTCTTCAATGCCTTGGTTGCCATTGTGGTAATACCCTATTTTTTCTAATCTCGATTGTATGAATTCCAATTCGTTGAGGTCGTTATAAATGATATCAATATCGATAATGGGTTTGGCATCTAAGTTTGGAACAGCCGTGCTACCGATATGTGCTATCTCATATTGGTTTTCTCCTAGAACTTGTTCAATCGCTCTTTTTATCGCTTCGAAATGGTTAATCCAGAAAGGGTTGTATTTTTCCAATATCATATTGCTTGTGAATTTAAAGAGTTCAAATAGGAATGCTTTGAGAAGTTAACAAAAACGGCAAAGATAGTGCAGATTTAACGTGTTACGAGCTTGTGATACCTTAATACTGCACACGCTATAAATAAGGCAACTCTTCGAAAAGTTAGCCTACGTTTTAAACAAAAAAAGTAGCTAACTATTAGGTTATGTTGTTGTTAAACTATTTTTCAAAATAGTATATTTACAAAAAATACAAATTATGAAGGACAAAAAAGGACTCAATTTTTTCTTATTGATTATTGTTATTCTTACGGGAAGCAAACTCTTTAACCATTTTGACTTTCAAAATTTTAAATTTGAAAAGCCTATGCTTGATATGGTTTACCTTTTGAGCTTTGTAATGGCACTTTTTGTATTACTAAAAGATTATTTCAAGCGTCCTCAAAAGTAAATTTTTATCTATGTACGAAAAACTTATAGCAATTTTTGAGCATTTAGCGCCATTAACTTCAGAGGATAAAAAACTGGTTGAAAAAGTTTTCAAACCTATGCATTTGGCAAAAGGAGAGTATTTTCAACAAGCGGGTTATAAAAGCGATAAAGTGGGTTTTTTAGTAAGTGGTTTAGTTTATTATAGTGCCTTAAAAAATGACGAGGAAGCGGTTACCGATTTTACAAAAGAAGGCGAATTCGTTTCTGAATACCACACATTTGTAGCGCAACAGCCCGCCATTCACAATATAAAAGCGATAGAGGATTCGGAACTATTGGTGGTTTCTTATCAAGGATTACAGACATTTTTTAATGATACTTTAAACGGAAATAAAATAGGTCGTCTTATTATTGAGCATCGATTTGGAATAGTAGTCAATCAGTTAGTCTCTCTCAATAAAAATACGCCTGAAGAACGGTATACTCTTTTTGTGAAAAATTATTTTGAACTAACGCAACGTATTCCTCAATACCTTATTGCTTCTTTTATAGGGGTCAAACCTCAATCCCTCAGCAGAATTAGAAGTCGGATGACGAAATAGCTTTGTTAACTTAGGTGAATGATATTGGTTTATTTTCTATTCAATTTTGGAATATGATTATGAACTTAATATTTGAACAGATGAAAAACAATTATTTTAATCTAAGCTTTTTGAAAAACCAATTGTATTGCTCTATTTCATTTGACTATTTGTATTATTTTTTTCTGCCATTCTATTCCTCGCTCATAGTTATGGCGATAAGTTATTATTGTTCAAATGGGAACATAGAACAAAGATTTTTAGTAGAAACAACTACTTCTTTCATACTCCCATTAAGTGACCTAAAAGAAATAGACCCCATTTATTTGGGACCTATCTTGAAAGAATAATTATCCAAATCCTAGGAAATTTTCCCTTCTAATGCGACTAGAATTGGTGCGCTAAATGATTTATTAAGGACTATAAACTATAAAAATTTATCAAAATGACTCAAAAAACAACAAAAGAAAGCCTCGAGGATTTTATTACGCTTGAGAAAGCACAGACGGATATGTGCAAAGGTTATGCCTTTGGTTCATTAGGAATAGTAACTTCAGGAATGATGTGGCTAGTTTCTGCTTTAGTTTCTCATTATTATTCACCTAAGCTAGCCATTTGGTCCCTTTTAATTGGTGGTGTTTTGATAAGTCCTGTGTCAAACATTTTAGGAAAACTTATTGGACTTAAAGGGCATAGCGCTTGGAATCCATTAAAAAATTTAGCTATGGAAAACACCATTTGGATGCTAATGTGTATTCCCATTGCCTATGGCCTTTCAACTCAAAATGTTGCTTGGTTTTTTCAATCAATGTTGTTGATTATCGGAGGAAGATACTTAACATTTTCAACTCTTTATGGTAAAAAATTCTATTGGGTATTGGGAGCTACTTTGGGTGTATTTGCCTATTTATTGTTTAGTTTACACGCACAAGCATTTATGACCTTACTCGCTGGCGGAAGTATTGAACTATTTTTTGGCACTTTTTTGTACTTCAGTTATCGTAAGTCTATCAATGAAGACTAGACAAAAAAACATTGATTTGTAAAGTATTTTTTACCCATTAATGCTTGGAGTGATAGATATAACAAAAGAAGCCCAACGCACTGTTGGGCTTTTTTGTGGTTTTATTCTTTAAGCAACATTTTTTGCTTTTTTAAGACGTTTAAGCCGCTTTTATGGAATCGAGATTACAATCCTCAGCAACCATTATTTTTGCTCAAATCACGTTCAAAAAGCACCTTATTGTCGTACTCGATATAGTCGCTCGATAAAATCAAATAGGGATGATTATCAGAAAGTCCGGCGCTGCGGCTTTTGATAGTTATTTTGTCGTTAACTTTTAGGTCTTTCAATAGCTCGAATTCTTTAGGAATGAATTGTATCATATATCGTTCGCCATTAATTTCCACAATAAGCCATTTTGGTCCCGAATTATTTGTACTTGGACGCTGATAATTAATACATGTAACCACGGCTTCCATTTTGTTGAAAGCTTTTAAAGAAGGCTTTATTTTTTCATAACTAGCCTGCACTTTTTTTCCCAATGGAGAAACTTTCCAAGCCATATACCGTTTGCCGTCAGGAGAAGCCTCCCATTTTTTTTTTGCTTTTTCATTGGCTTTTTTGTCAGCAATCGAGCTAGGTTTCTTGGGGGAATTGTTTTCATTTTTCATTTCACAATTAGCCAATACTACTCCGCTTAGTAAAGTCAGGGCTAAGGTCAACAAATAGATGGTTTTTTTCATAACGTTGCTGTTTTTTAAAATTGATACTGCGAATGTATTTGAATATTTTAAGGCTGAAGCAATTGGGATTGTAAATAAAAATGTAAACTTTGTAAATATAAACTTGACACTATGCAATTTACACAAAATCTCCTTTCCAGAAAACGCAACTACTTCTTCGGATGGATGGGACTCTTATTCATTGTGGTAATCTGTGTTGGGTTTAGCTTCGGGGATAATGACAACTATCCTAGCTCTAAAAGAGAAGTGTTATTGCGCCGTATTGGACACGACATACTCCTGCAGTCTGGCGACAGTACTTCAAGAGTGCTTCCCATAAAAAAGATTTCCGAAAACGAGTATCAAATCACTTTTGAGAGTGCGTTTAGCTTTCAGCCCGATGCTCTGGTGAAAACTACGCAGCGTTGGTTAGCCAAAGACCCGCTCGCCAACGATTATGTGGTTAGCGTGCTTAACTGCGCCAACTCGACTGTCGCTTATGGATACGCCATTTCCAAAAATAAAAAAGACGATATTGTAGCCTGTATAGGAAGAAAACAACCTGTGGCTTGTTATACCATCAACATTACTTTTAAACCCAATGGAATCGCAAAAAACTATGCGTATCTTTTGGGAGGTTTGTCATTTGTTGCCTTGCTTGGTTTTGTTTTTTTGAAGCCTGTTAAGCCGAAAAATACGGTAGCCAAAACGGAGGATGACAAGCTATTTACTTTTGGTTCGGTAGTGTTTGACACGCAGCAACGACAACTGCAAATCAACGAAACAACCGAAGTTCTCACCGCAACCGAAACACGTCTGTTGCGCATTTTTGCTTCAGCTCCCAACGAAACCATAGCCCGAAGCCGCTTGCAAAAAGAAATTTGGGAAGACGAAGGCGTCATCGTAGGCCGTAGTCTGGATATGTTCATCTCAAAACTCAGAAAAAAACTAGAACTTGACCCAAAGAGCAACATCATAGTGGTACGCGGCAAAGGATACAAGCTGGAAGTAACCGCTTAAAGGAAAACTATCGCTTGCAACAAACGGTAATTCGAAGGAATGCATTCGTGCCAATTCGTGTCATTCGTGTTTGTTTTTTAGGAGCAGTACTTCTTTTGCGCACCACACGAGTTGTCCCGCTGTTCATTACAATCTCTTGTGCTGAACCCCAGCACAAGAGGATTTCCACTGCCATCGGGGCTAGGCGAGAACGTTTTGTTTTCATAATAAAAATGAGATTGTTAATGCAGTGAATTTTCACCTGACAGGTTTTAAATACCTGTCAGGTGTTGCTGTTTATCAAGGATTTATTCATTACACCTTGATTAATTGTGCAATACAAGAATGTAAAGGATGCAAATGATTAGGAACCCATTAAATAAGATGATATTTTGAAATCCGTTTTCGGTTAATTTTTTATCGAAATAGAGATACAATAAGCTAACTATAACCGAAATTATTAATCCAACAGAAAAGTATAAAGTTGCGCCACTTAATCCTGACATCAGTTTATGAGTATAATCATTTACTTTTGATGTTACTTCGGTAATGTTTTTAAAAATATAACTCTCTTTGAGTGTTACTTTACTCTCAGTAATATAGGTTTCTTGCATAGAAAATTTTTTACCTTTTTTCGTGTAAAAAACATACCCTACTAGAACTTTACTTTTGTTAAATCTATTGCTAGAATTGGTTTCGTAAATCTCACTGTAAGAAATGATTTCATCAGTAATTGTTTTGTTTGGTAAAATGTAGGAATCAATAAAAAACAGTCCAAAAACTAACGGAATAAAAAGCAGAATATAGATTGTGATTTTTTTGTATTTATCAATCATTTGTAACAGAAATAAAGAAAGTTGAAAATATGACTTTAGGTAAAACTAGGTTTTTTCGTTCATATTTACAATGAAAAACAATTTTTTCAAAAGTGTACGAGCGTGACGCTCGCACTAGCGTTCGAAAGCCTATTAATTATAGAGTTGGAGCTATTAGAAAACGCTTTTCAGCACTTTTATTTCCAAAAATCATTTATTTTATTAAATTGTTCTTCGTTATTTCCTTGATTTTCATATTTATATAAATTATCCCAATATATTTTTCCGCCGATTTTAACGAATACTTTATAATATCCTTTAGCAAGATTTCCTATGTTCATTTTAAAACTGTTTGAAGTTTGTCCTCTAAGTGAAAAAGTTGAATTTGAGATAATTGATTGTTCGGTGTACAAGTTTGAATTGAAAATATTAGTGAAATTTATATCTTGATGAATTTTCTCTGGATTTGCTGATACAAACCAAACATCTGTAACATTTTCTTGTGCTAAAATATAAACCGATTCATTTGAAGGATTTGGATAAAGTAAAAATTTATTATTCACTAAAATATTAGGGTTTCCAAGTTTTAATCCTGAATCGTCTGATGTTTGTCTACAATTAATTCCTGTGACTAAATTTATTGAATTCTTATCTGTTTGAATATCGGTCTCATCATTGTTACAGCTTATTGCCAAAATAGAGATGAGGATAAAAAGGGGCTTTTTCATATGAATTGTGCTATGTTTTTATTTGTAGTTAGTTATCGTAAAATATTTGCTCATGGATGTCTTTAGCCATTATGAAGTAACAAGAACATCTCCCAAAAAGGAGACAAACTCCTAACATAGTAATGTGTTTTATCAAAAATACATTTTAATTATTATCCTACAAATTCTCTTGTAAGCTATTTTTTCTAGCTGTTTAAAACCTAGGAATAGAACACCTACAAGGTTTTGAAAACCTTGCAGGAGTAGCTGGTATTTTTAGTAACCCTTTCAGAGTTCAAAACTCTGAAAGGGTTTTTATTTAGAAAAAACAACTGATTTCTATTGAATACCAAACTTTCTTAAAAGGTACACTTTGTGAATTTTTTGTTTGATAAGTATAACCCAAAAATTCATCGACTATGATTGATAAAATACTACTATTTTTAGAAAGTTTTGAAGATGTTATCGAAGTTCTTAAAGATGTTTTTACCGTAATAAGAATAGTAAGAAAGATAATCGGTTTTATTCATTTTTTAAAAACTATTGTAATTAGTAAAAAAAAGCTAAAAAATGATATTAATCAAAAGCAATCTAAGGAGCAAAATAGTTTAAAAAGCAAGCGTGAATAATTTAAGATAAATTGCTTTTTTTGGAAGTTTTGAAAACAATTCGTCTCAACTAACCCCGGGAGGAGCGGCATCCTTTGCTGACGGGGTTCGGCAGCAAAGATATAGCGTATCACGGGAGGGGAAGTGTGGAGATAGCCGTTCTTGTGCTCCTATTGATTGCACCAAAAAAACTAAGGCACATAAAGAATTTAAGTTAAGAAAAGGGATAACTTAAATGTCCTTATGTGCCTTATATGGTTTTAAAAAAGCAGCCACGAATTTAACTTCTATGGGCTACTTTCAGTTTGCTATTATAAGAAAAACTTCAATGACTTATATGTTTGATAAAATCAGTCAGTTGCCGTTTTATTTTAAATGTTCGAGCATGTCTACGGTCATATTGTCGAGGGCAAAATGGTGGTTCCAACCCCAATCTTCGCGCGCACGGCTGTCGTCGATGCTGGCAGGCCAACTGTCGGCAATTTTTTGACGGAAATCTGGCGCATAGCTGATGGTGAATTCAGGAATGTGTTTTTGGATTTCGGCAGCGATTTCGGTGGGTGTAAAACTCATCGCGGCCAAGTTGTACGACGAACGAATTTTGATTTGCTCCGCTGGTGCCTGCATAATTTGGATGGTAGCGGCAATGGCGTCGTCCATATACATCATTGGCATTTTGGTTTCGGCGGACAAGAAACATTCGTACGATTGGTTTTCAAGGGCTTTGTGGTAAATGTCTACCGCATAATCCGTAGTGCCACCGCCCGGAGGGGAAGACCAGCTAATCAAACCCGGATAACGGATGCTGCGCACGTCTACGCCAAAAAGGTTGTGGTAGTACTCGCACCATCTTTCGCCCGATTGTTTGCTAATGCCATACACGGTCGAAGGTTCCATTATGGTGTATTGAGGCGTATTTTCTTTGGGAGTAGTAGGTCCAAAAACCGCAATACTTGAAGGCCAGAATATTTTTTTGATTTTTCCGGCTTTGGCCAAATTCAGCACGTGAAACAAGGAATTCATATTCAAATCCCAAGCAAAAGCTGGGTTTTTTTCGGCAGTAGCCGAGAGCAAAGCGGCCATCAAATAGACATCGGTGATTTGGTGTACCTCGACCAAATGTTCGATTTGGTTAAAATCGAGCGCATTGATGACTTCAAAAGGACCCGAGTTGACCACATCTACATTCAGTTTTCGAATATCGGAGGCGATGACGTTCTCGGTACCGTAAATTTTTCTCAATTTTTGGGTCAGTTCCGTTCCGATTTGACCACACGCGCCAATGATTAATATTTTTGGATTCATAAGTTGCCGTTTTAGGAGAACAAAGATAAGAATTTATCTTAAAAATATCGATTTCGCAAAAATGACAATAAATTTAATAAAAAAATGTAATTAGATGTTGATTAAGCTTTAAAAAAATAGAAACAACACAAAAGAATAAGGCATTCATCAACTAAAGATAGCCACAGAAAAGAGAAAATACAGAAACGGATAACTTAAATTTACTTTGTAACTTTGTGCTTTTAATTTATTCTTCAGATGAAACACCAATTCTGGTTCTTTTTTGTAGTCACACTATTTTTGTCTTCTTGCAACGATGACAACAAACTCCGAATGGAAGCGCAAAAAAAGGAAGCGCAAAAAAACGAAATCATTTTTACCAATATCAACAAAGGCTGGGTTTTTCAGTCTGCGCCAATAAATGCAGTAGCAGAAAACAGTATGTCTTTTTGGCCACAATGGCGTACGTTTATGGATGAATTGTCTCAGAAACCGAAAAGTTCGATTAGCGCTTTTCAAAAGAAATCCAAAGCATTGACCAAAAAAGCGTTGGAATTAAAAGACAATATTCCCGGACAATACAACAATCCAGCAATCAAAAGCAGGATTTCGATTTTGATAACCAATGTAAGTTTGTTGGATATGTACTTGCATTTGACTCAAATTCCACATAAAAAAGTAGTCAAACAAGTTGCTGAAATTAACTTGGAATTGATTGCTTTACAACGCGAAATGGACAAAATTGACGTAAAAAGTAAGATTCCTGTAGAATTTGGTGAATCTGAAATGCTACAAATGATAAGAGATACTGCAAGAGCCATTCCATCTAGTATGCCACCTTCACAAAACACCCCACGCGTTGAGTAAGCCGATTTTATACAGTACCTACGAGAAATCACCTAAGTGTATCCAAATCAGTGCGAGTTTGACGGCACAACCTGCTAGCAAATTGCATTTGACAGGTTTGCTAGGCTCTGGATTTTCATTTGTGACGCGTTCGTTGTTTACCCAAACCGAATTGCCTTTTTTGTTGGTGTTCAATAACAAAGAGGAAGCGGCGTACTACTTGAACGATATGGAGCAATTAGTGGGCGAAAAAGATGTGCTGTTTTATCCCGCCTCTTTCCGAAGACCGTATCAAATAGAAGAAACCGACAACGCCAATGTGTTGTTGCGCGCTGAGGTGTTGAATCGCATCAATTCGCGTAAAAAACCCGCCGTAATTGTCACTTATCCCGAAGCGCTTTTTGAAAAAGTGGTCACCCGAAAGGAATTAGACAAAAACACCTTGAAAGTTGCGGTCAATGATAAAATTTCTATCGATTTTATCAACGAGGTGTTATTCGAATACGAGTTCAAAAGAGTTGATTTTATTACCGAACCCGGAGAATTTTCGGTTCGAGGAGGAATCGTAGACGTCTTTTCGTTTTCGAATGATAATCCGTACCGCATCGAGTTTTTTGGCAACGAAGTCGAAAGCATTCGAACTTTTGATGTCGCCACGCAACTGTCGATTGAGACCAAGAAAAAAATCACGATTATTCCCAATGTAGAAAACTCTTTTTTTCAAGAAAATCGGGAATCTTTTCTGGATTATATTTCGCCACAAACGGTAATTTTTATTCAAAATACCGAGCTGTTGTTGGCCGATTTAGACAAACATTTTGGCAAAGCCGAAGAAGCTTTCGCGAAATTATCCCAAGAAATCAAACGTTCTACACCCGAGCAATTGTTCTTGAACCAAGCGAGTTTCATTAAGCGCGCTTTGGATTTTTCGGTGGTGGAATGGGGAAGTAAAGCGGTTTTTAAAACCCTAAAAACGTTTCCTTTTCATTTTCAACCGCAGCCGTCGTTCAACAAACAGTTTGATTTGTTGTTGAATAACCTGAACGAAAATCATTTCAATGGCTACAAGAATTATTTGTTTTGTTCCAATGATGGACAAGTCAAACGCTTTCACGATATTTTTGAAAGTTTAGACGAAGCCAATGCCGAAAACATTCGAAAGCAATACCACACCATCGTGTTGCCAATGTATCAAGGCTTTATCGATGAAGAAAACCAAATTGCTTGTTACACCGACCACCAGATTTTTGAACGCTATCACAAATTCAGCATCAAAAACGGCTATTCGAAAAAGCAAAATTTAACCCTCAAAGAACTGACCTCACTTTCGGTAGGCGATTATGTGACCCATATTGACCACGGAATTGGGAAATTCGGAGGCTTGCAAAAAATACAGGTCGAAGGCAAAACCCAAGAAGCGATTAAGTTGGTGTATGCTGATAATGACATTGTGTATGTGAGCATTCATTCGCTGCACAAAATTTCGAAATACAACGGCAAAGACGGAACGCCTCCCAAAATTTACAAATTAGGGTCGAATGCTTGGAAAGTTTTAAAGCAAAAAACCAAAGCGAGAGTCAAGCATATTGCGTTCAATTTGATTCAGTTGTACGCCAAACGTCGTTTGGAAAAAGGCTTTCAATTTGCACCCGATAGTTATTTGCAAAACGAGTTGGAAAGTTCGTTTATTTATGAAGACACCCCTGACCAAGTAAAATCAACTCAGGATGTCAAAGCCGATATGGAAAGCGAACGCCCAATGGACCGATTGGTTTGTGGTGATGTAGGCTTTGGTAAAACCGAAGTCGCCATTCGTGCTGCTTTCAAAGCCGTGGACAATAGCAAACAAGTCGCGGTTTTGGTGCCGACTACGATTTTGGCCTACCAACATTTCCGAACCTTTAGCGAGCGATTGAAAGATATGCCTGTAACAGTGGGCTATTTGAACCGTTTTAGAACCGCCAAGCAAAAAGCAGAAACCCTAAAGCAACTCGCCGAAGGAAAGTTAGATATTTTGATTGGGACACATCAATTGGTTAACAAAAATGTGGTCTTCAAAGATTTAGGTTTGTTGATTGTAGACGAGGAGCAAAAGTTTGGCGTAAACGTCAAAGACAAACTCAAAACCATTGCGGCTAATGTAGATACGTTGACACTTACTGCAACTCCTATTCCAAGAACCTTGCAGTTTTCGTTGATGGCGGCCAGAGATTTATCGGTAATTACTACGCCACCGCCCAATCGTTATCCGATAGAAACGCACGTGGTTGGCTTTAATGAAGAAACCATTCGAGATGCGATTTCGTATGAAATTCAGCGCAATGGTCAGGTGTATTTCATTAATAACCGAATCGAAAATATTAAAGAAATTGCTGGTATGATTCAGCGTTTGGTGCCCAACGCACGAGTAGGCATTGGTCACGGCCAAATGGATGGTAAAAAACTCGAAGAATTGATGTTGGCGTTTATGAACGGAGAGTTCGATGTTTTGGTTGCCACCACCATCATCGAAAGCGGATTGGATGTGCCCAATGCCAATACCATTTTCATTAATAATGCCAATAATTTTGGACTGTCGGATTTGCACCAGATGCGAGGACGCGTGGGACGAAGCAACAAAAAAGCATTTTGTTATTTCATTTGTCCGCCGTATTCTGCGATGACCGAGGAAGCCAGAAAACGCATCCAAGCTTTGGAACAATTTAGTGAATTGGGAAGCGGTTTTAACATTGCGATGAAGGATTTAGAGATTCGAGGCGCAGGCGATTTGTTGGGTGGGGAACAAAGTGGTTTCATCAATGAGATTGGCTTTGATACCTATCAAAAAATTATGAATGAAGCCATCGAGGAACTTAAGGAGAATGAATTCAAAGACCTATATCCTGAAGAGAACAACATCGAAACCAAACAATATGTGAAAGACCTGCAACTCGACACCGATTTTGAGTTGTTATTCCCGGATGAATACATCAATACTGTTTCGGAGCGATTGCTGCTCTACAACGAACTAGGAGAAGTCAAAAACGAAGAAGAACTCACGGTTTTCATTAACAAGTTGATAGACCGATTTGGTCCTTTGCCAGCTAGAGCCAATGCCTTGATGAACAGCATTCGCATTAAGTGGATTGCCACTCGCGTGGGCATCGAAAAACTGGTACTCAAACAAGGCAAAATGATTGGGTATTTTGTTTCCGACCAACAATCGGATTTTTACCAATCGAATCGCTTCAACAAAGTCTTGGATTTTGTACAAAAGCATCCTAACCTATGCAAAATGAAAGAAAAGCAAACCCCAGCTGGCCTTCGTTTGTTGCTGACTTTCGATAATGCCAAAACCACCCGAAGATGTTTGGAGTTGATGGAATTGTTGGGAGGGGAGAAGTAGGTATTAAGAAGAAAATCGTTTACTTTAAAATTATTGATTCTGTTTGAAGTACTATAACTATTGTACTTTTAAAGGTTTTGTAACTTTCTGTTAATTAGAAATAAATTGTTTATTTTTGATAATTAAAAAATTGGCGTAATGGACAGTACTTCACAATTAAAGAAAAATTTGATTTCAAGGATAAAAGAGTCAAAGGATGTAAATTTTTTAAGTGCTTTACAGACCATTTTTGATTCCTCAGAGCAAGAACTCTATCAGTTAACAAACGAACAAGAGGCTTCAATTGAAATTTCGAGAGCAGAACTACAAGAAGGTAAATTTCGTAAAAACGACCAAGTAATTTCAGAATTGAGAGAATGGCTCCAAAAGAAATAGTTTGGTCAACTTTAGCCGAAATTCAGTTCAAAACGATACTTGAGTTTTATTACTACAGAAATGGAAATGCAAAGTACAGTATGAAATTTCTATCGGAAGTAGAAGATTTATTAGAAACGTTATCCAAAACACCGTTTATTGGAAGATTAACTTCGAACAAATTTACTCGTGTTATTCCAGTAAAAAAGTACTTGATTTTTTATGAGTTACGAGGGAATACTATTGAAATTGTAGCTTTTTGGGATAATCGACAAGATTCAGAAAAACGAAAAGTTAGATAATTTCTGTTTCCTTCTTTTTATATTCGATTTCGAAAAGGAATTTCGATTATAATTTTCTAATTCAAAACCTATGCTCCCTCTACAATCCCTTACTTCCGAAGAACATAAGCAATTGTTGCAATTGCTACAAAATCGTTTTGAGCAAAATAGCCATCGCCATCAAGGCATACAGTGGGAGAACGTAGTAACAAAACTACAGCAACAACCGTTGAAGTTGCAATCGCTCCAAGCTATGGAAGAAACTGGTGGTGAACCAGATGTGGTGGCGTATGATTCAGCTACAAACGAATATCTTTTTTATGATTGTTCGGTAGAGAGTCCCAAAGGACGTCGCAGTTGGTGTTATGATGCCAAAGCTTTGGACGAAAGAAAAGAATTCAAACCCGAAAACTCTGCGGTAG
This sequence comes from Flavobacterium sp. RSSB_23, assembly GCF_051547145.1. Lineage (NCBI taxonomy): Bacteria > Pseudomonadati > Bacteroidota > Flavobacteriia > Flavobacteriales > Flavobacteriaceae > Flavobacterium > Flavobacterium sp. RSSB_23. The sequence goes on from NZ_JBPTTO010000002.1 coordinate 191,415, forward strand.
CAGCGGCTGAAGCGATGGGAATTACGCTACTAAACGAATCAGAATACCGCTATTTACAACAATTTGGACCATTCGATACCAAAACCTCAAGTTGGTTGTTGACAGCTGCTCCGATTCGCGCTTTAGGTGGTGCTTTATTTGGCGATTACCGTTACAAAACGGTTTTTGTATATCATAACGGCGCATCATCCTATTATGCAGCCAGAGGGTTTAGAGGAGTGCTTAAGGTTTAGTGCCACTACCGTAAATGATATAAAAATACCTATCTTTAGTTTTTATTCAAACCATAAAAACTATGAAAAAAGCAATTACATATAGTTTGTTTCTTTGGTCGATTTGCTTGTTTGCCCAAGAAAAAACAACATTAGGATTAAGCTTGAATCATCTGGCTATTTCTGTAAAAGATGTCAATACAGCCGCGACTTTTTATTCCAAAGTTTTGTATTTGACAGAAATCACCAATCGAACTCAAAAAGAAGGCATTCGTTGGTTTTCCTTAGGAGATGGCAAAGAGTTGCATTTGGTTTCCACGATTACTTCGCCAGTGACAATCAACAAAGCCGTGCATTTGGCTTTAACCACACCACATTTTGATGCCTTGATAAAGCAATTGCAAAAAGAACACATACCGTATTCCGATTGGCCAGGAGAGCCTAACAAAATCACTACTCGCGCCGATGGTATTCAGCAAGTTTATTTTCAGGACCCAGATGGGTATTGGATAGAAGTAAATAGTGTCGCAAGCAACTAATTTAAAATAAAAACGAGCCCATTTTTCCCCTATTTTTGCATTTTTATTTTAGAATACCACACTATATGAGAACATTAGTCATTGGAGATATACACGGCGGTTTGCGTGCCTTGCATCAAGTATTAGAGCGAGCCAAAGTAACCCCATCCGATAAATTGATTTTTTTGGGCGACTATGTCGATGGCTGGAGCCAGTCTCCACAAGTTATCGATTTGCTCATCGAAATGAAAAAAACACATAACATCATTTGCATTAAAGGGAATCACGATGAACTTTTTTTAGACTACCTAGATAGTGGAAAAGACAACCCCTTGTGGTACAAACACGGAGGTGAGGCGACCGTATTGGCTTATGAAAAGGTGGACGAAGCTACCATTCAGCAGCATATCGAATTTTTACACTCTTTAGACAATTATTACCTAGACGAGCAGAACCGATTGTTTATTCACGCGGGTTTTACCAATCTTAATGGAATCCATTACGAATACTTTCCTCGCCTATTTTATTGGGATAGAACCCTTTGGGAAACGGCCGTAGCCTTAGATAAAGCATTGCCAAAAGACCATTTGTCGTACCCCAAACGCCTAACACTTTATAACGAAATTTATATTGGCCACACTCCAGTCACTCGATTAGAGCAAACCACACCCGTTCAAATGGCGAATGTTTGGAATGTAGACACTGGTGCCGCCTTCAAAGGACCACTCACAATTATGGACATCGATACCAAAGAATACTGGCAAAGCGAACCCTTGCATCAGTTGTATTTCGACGAAAAAGGAAGAAATTAAACCAAAACAAAGTTTTTATAAATGAAAAAAATAGCCCTTTTAGTAGCTCTATTAAGTATTAGTTTTATCCAAGCGCAACAAGCCTTTAAAGGCAAAGGCGACACAAAGTTCAATATCGGAATGCAGTTTCAAAATGAAGGAACTGGCATTCAGCTCTCTGCCGATTTTGGATTAGGTGAAAATCTGTCCTACGGCTTTGTAGGTGCATATGTTTTAGGAGCTAATAGCTTAGATGGTGGAGGAGCAAATTCCAGTCCTCAATTTAAAGACCGTTTCGAAGCCAAGTTTAGAATTAATGCCAATTTGAGTAGTGTACTCAAAATTGACGAAAAATTCGACTTATATCCAGGCTTAAGCTTAGGATTAAAGAATTTTGGAGGCCACGTTGGAGCTCGCTATTTCTTTACAGATGGTTTTGGTCTTTTTACAGAAGCCGGTTTTCCCATAGCCAAATACAGCGAAAGTACTCGGTATTTCTATCCTCTAAACAATCAATTTACCTTCACTATTGGTGCATCATTTAACTTATAGTTTTAGAAGCAGTGGGCAATTGGCTTTTTTGGGAGCAAAGTCCCGCTTTCCGTTGCAATCTTATAGCCCGAACCCCGGCCTATAAGGATTTCCACTGCAATCGGGGCTAGGAAGCCACATTAGTTTTTTTTGGAAACAATTAGCCATAAAAAACCCTTTCAGAATTAAACTCTGAAAGGGTTTTGATATATTTAAAAGCGCTATTACAAATCAAATTTAATCCCTTGTGCCAAAGGCAAATTGGTTGTATAATTAATCGTATTGGTTTGGCGACGCATATACACTTTCCAAGCATCAGAACCTGATTCTCTTCCGCCACCAGTTTCTTTTTCTCCACCAAAAGCACCACCAATTTCAGCTCCCGAAGTTCCAATATTCACATTGGCAATGCCACAATCCGACCCTGCTACTGACAAGAAACGTTCTGCTTCACGCAAATTATTGGTCATAATAGCAGAGGATAAACCTTGTGCCACGCCATTTTGTAACTCGATTGCATTTTCAACATCGCCACTGTATTTCATCAAATACAATACAGGAGCAAAGGTTTCGTGTTGTACAATTTCGAAGCTATTTTGAGCCTCAGCAATAGCTGGTTTTACATAACAACCACTCTCATATCCTTCACCCGAAAGTACACCACCTTCAACTAAGATTTTACCGCCTTCGGCTACTACTTTCGTCAATGCTTGGTTATACATTTCAACGGCTTGTGTATCAATAAGTGGTCCCACGTGGTTTTTTTCATCCAATGGATTTCCAATTCGCAATTGCCCGTAAGCCGCCACAATAGCATCTTTTACTTTGTCATACATACTTTCGTGGATGATTAATCTACGCGTTGAGGTACAACGTTGTCCTGCGGTTCCAACAGCGCCAAAAACAGCGCCAATTACCGTCATTTTGATATCAGCATCAGGAGTCACAATTATCGCATTGTTTCCGCCCAATTCTAAAAGCGATTTTCCTAAACGACCCGCCACTGTTTGTGCTACGATTTTCCCCATTCTAGTAGAACCTGTAGCCGAAATTAGAGGTACACGAGTGTCTTTGGTCAACAATTCACCAATAGTGTAATCGCCGTTAATCAAACAAGAAATTCCTTCTGGAAGGTTGTTCTCTTTTAACACTTCGGCAATAATATTTTGACAAGCTACTCCGCAAAGAGGTGTTTTCTCAGAAGGTTTCCAAACACAAACATCGCCACAAATCCAAGCCAAAGCCGTATTCCAAGCCCAAACCGCTACCGGAAAGTTGAAGGCAGAAATAATACCTACTACGCCAAGCGAATGGTATTGCTCATACATTCTATGCCCCGGACGCTCAGAGTGCATCGTCAATCCGTGTAACTGACGAGATAATCCTACTGCAAAGTCACAAATGTCAATCATTTCCTGAACCTCGCCGTAGCCTTCTTGCAACGATTTCCCCATTTCATAAGAAACCAATTTCCCTAAAGCTTCTTTGTTTTTGCGTAATTTTTCTCCAAACTGACGTACAATTTCACCACGTTGTGGGGCTGGCATCAATCGAAATGTTTTGAAAGCAGCCGTCGCAGTTTGCATCACTTTTTCATAATCAGCAGCAGAACTTGTGGTTACTGAGGCAATTAATTGTCCGTCTACAGGAGAATAACTCTCTAACAAAGAACCGCTTGCAAAGTGCTGGGTTCCAGTAGAAGTTCCTTCATTTACTGCTTTAATACCTAGTTGCGCTAGGGCTTCGTTCATTCCGAATTGAGTTGCTATTGTTGTCATTGTAACTTTTTTAGTTAAAATTGTTATATTTTTTCGTAAAGATAGTATTTAGATGCAAATTTCAAAGAAGTGTTCCTAGTTAAAATTAGTAAACACCAAAAAATCAAGACTTTCTGTTGATTGAAGTCCTTTTGAGAAGCTGTAAAAGTAACCTAAATCCCAAAATTAAGATAGATTTCATTTAGAAAAAAAACAGTCATTTTCAGCAGAAGCCGTACTTTTAACCTTTAATTTTCAATGAAGAAAAGATGAGAAAAGTTTTTGGATGGGTGCTGTTGTTTTTAGCATCCACTATAGTTTCTTTTGGACAAAAAGCGAAACCCGTTTTTGAAGTGGTGCCTTTGGGAGTGTATGGCGGAATCGATGAACGCAATTTATCGGCCTATTTAGTGGCTCCTTTCGGAACAAAGGAATACGTTTGTTTAGATGCTGGAACCGTTCATTCAGGTATTGAAAAAGCAATTGAAAAAGGTACTTTCTCAGTGTCTTCAAGTACAGTTTTGCGCCAATACATCAAAGGGTATTGTATTTCACATGCCCATTTGGACCACGTGTCGGGTTTGATTATCAATTCGCCTGCGGACTCGACTAAAACTGTTTACGCCATAGCTCCTGCTATGAAAATGATGCAAAGCCATTATTTTAACGACCAGACTTGGGCGAATTTTGGCGATTCAGGCATAGGTAAACCCTTAAAAAAATACCATTTCGAAACCCTTTCTTTTGGAAAAATCCTACCCATTTCGAATACCTCAATGACGGTACAAGCGTTTCCGTTGAGTCACGTAAATCCCTACGAAAGCACAGCATTTTTAATTAAAAAAGACAACAATGCGGTCTTGTATTTAGGCGACACAGGACCTGATGCGGTAGAAAAAACCACAAACCTAGCCGACCTTTGGAAAGCCATCGCACCCTTGATTCAAAAACAAGAGTTGAAAGGTATTTTTATAGAAGTTTCGTTTCCTAACGAACAACCCGATGGATTCCTATTCGGACATTTAACACCAAAACATTTGATGAAAGAAATGCAGGTTTTAGCAGCACTCACTGGAAAAGGAGCCTTGCAAAAATGTAAAATCATCATTACCCATTTGAAACCTCCAGCTGCTGCTATCCAAAAAATTAAGCAACAATTAGCGGCTCCAAATGATTTGGGATTGACTTTTGTTTTTCCTGAACAAGGTGTACGTATGGAGTTGTAGTTTACTATTAAAAAAATGAAACATATAAGACATTTTAGTTTCCATTTTTTTCAACCATATAAGGCATTTAAGGTCATTTAAGTTTTGTTTAAATCTTTAGTGTGTGTGGTAAAAAGCTTAACCGCAAAGGACGCAAGGGTTTACGCAAGGGACGCAAAGTGAAAGAGTATTGCTTTGTGTAAAAATTTAACCACAAAGGACACAAGGTTTTGCACTAAGTTCACAAAGGAATGCTATATAATTTTGTGCTTCTTCGTGACTTCTTTGTGTTGCTTAGTGGTAAAAAAACGCAATGTTCACTAAGTAAACTCTTCAATGACCTTAAATGCCTTATATGGTTCAAAAAACAATACCATAATTCACAAGCATTTACACAAAGCATTGAAAACTCCTATGCCTTATATGTTTTAAAAATTTAGTGCAAACGTTTACTTCTTCCCCATAAATCTTGGGTCGGTATCCATCACGGTGCCACAATTTTGGCAAGTACGCAACGCCTCAGAACTATAAAAATGTTGAAAATGAGGGAGAAAATCTTTTTCAATGTTGTGGAGTTCAAAATAGACTTCGTGCAATTTATGATTACAAGACTCACAATGCCAAAGCAAACCATCGGTAAAACCCAATCCCGCTCTTTTGCGTTCAATGACTAGTCCAATAGAACCTTCGGAACGAACGGGCGAGTGCGGAATTTTAGCGGGATGCAAATACATATCTCCTGCATGCAGTTCCATTTCCTTGCGCTGCCCTTCTTCTTGAATGATGACTTTTATACTGCCTTCAAGTTGGTAAAACAGCTCTTCTGTTTCGTTATAGTGGTAATCTTTTCGGGCATTCGGACCCGCCACAATCATCACGATATAATCGCCAGAATCAACATAAAGGTTTTTGTTGCCAACGGGTGGTTTTAATAACTCACGGTTATCTTGAATCCATTGGTTGAGGTTGAAGGGTTTTGCTATGGCCATTGTTTTTGTGCTAAAATTGGAAAGGCTAAGATAAGGAAAAGGCCTGACTTTTGAATCGTTGAGCGTGTGAGAGCAGGCCATTCAATTTAACATCTATCTTATTAGGGGTTACCCGATTAGTTTTTTTCATTTAAAATAGATAATGAAACCATAAAAATAGTATTTTTGATACTATCAAATGATACTATCATAATGGAACCACCCTACGATATTACTTCCGATATTTTAAGATTAATTGCTTCTATTTCAACTAAAATAGGAGAGGTTAATGCCAAATATCTAGTGAAACAAAGTCCAACATTAAGAAAGCAAAATCAAATTAAAACGATTCATTCTTCTCTTAGTATTGAAGGGAATACCTTGTCTGAGTCACAGATTACAGCAATTCTTGAAAACAAGAGAGTGATAGGCCCTGAGAAAGATATTGTTGAGGTGTTAAACGCTTTAGAAGTCTATAAAAAAATCCGTTCCTTTAAGTATCATTCCAATAAAGATTTTCTAAAAGCTCATCAAATGTTGATGAAAGGATTGGTCGAAAATTCAGGAAAATATCGAACAAAAGGTGTTGGTATTGTCAAAGGAACTAAGGTAGAACATATTGCTCCACCCTCCGAGAATTTACCTTTTTTGATGCAAGATTTGTTTCATTATTTAAAAGACACTTCAGAATTGACGCTCATCAAAAGTTGTGTTTTTCATTATGAGATGGAATTTATTCATCCTTTTATGGACGGAAATGGTAGAATGGGGAGATTATGGCAAACCATTATCTTAATGAATGACTATCCGATATTTGAATTCTTACCTTTTGAATCTCTTATTGCTAAAAACCAAGAAGCTTATTACAAAGCGTTGTCTACCTCTGACAAAGAAGGAAAATCAACTGCATTTATTGTCTACATGCTTCAAATTATTGAAGTTTCATTGGCTGAATTACTTGTAAATAGTAACCGAAAATTAAATGAAACCGAACGATTGGAATTGTTTTTAGAACAACCTATCACTGTTTTTTCTAGGAAAGATTACTTAAAGTTTTTTACGGAATTGTCTACGGCTACAGCAAGTAGAGATTTAAAAAATGGAATTTTAAAAGGGTTAATCGCTAAAGAAGGAGACAAGAAAAATACCATTTACCAAAAAATAGTTGCAGATTCTTCCTCTATTTTCCTTCTCTAATCAAATAGACATATACTGGGAAATGGTCGCTATATCCAACTTCGGTTAGGGAATGCCTAAGTGGATAGCCTTTGAATTTTCCCTGAGTTTGAATGAGGTAATTCCGTTGGAATATGCCTGCTTTCCAATACTGCCAAGTCGAATAATCTGTACTGAGCCAAGTACCTGTAAGCATAATTTGGTCAAAAACATCCCAAGCATCTTGGTGTGCAATCGTACCCAAGCCTTTGCTCAACAAAGCTTCAAACGGATTGAAAATTTCGTGTGGAGCTACCGTTGTTTTTTTTCCTTTGGCTCCCAAAGCCACTTTTATACTCTTGTTATGAGGCCCATCGTTCAGGTCGCCCATCGTTATTATTTTTGCATTGACATTGAGCTGTTGCAACGAGTCGATGATTTTTTTGTTCAGTTTTCCTGCGGCTTCCCGGTACGCACTTGTTTTTTGCTCGCCACCCGAACGAGAAGGCCAGTGATTGACTAGGAGATGGATTTCTTCTCCTTCTAAATAGCCACTAACTAGCAATTGGTCTCGAGTGTAAATCCTTTTGGTTGGTGCTAGAATGGGAACATCATCTTCTGTTTTTTCAGCTATTGATGCAGTGGTATTGGTTTTTTCAGATTCTGGAGTAGCATTCAAATACAAGGGAATCACACTGTAATTTGTGGGTCGAAACCATTTTTTTCGGTATAACAAAGCCACATCAATGCCACGTTTGTCGGGCGAATCAAAGTGGATGATGCCATATTCAGCCTCTTGTAATTGGGATTGTTGAATCAAATCTTCGAGTACGGCTCGGTTTTCGATTTCGCATCCGCCGATAAATGTGGGTAATTCTTTGTTTTCAGGAGTGCCAATTTCTGAAAGTACTTGTGCCAAATGATGGAGCTTGGTTTGGTATTTTGCTTTCGTCCATCGTTGTAAACCTTCGGGTGTCCATTCTTCGTCAAAAGTATCGGGGTCGTTGATGGCGTCAAAAAGGTTCTCAAAATTGTAAAATGCAACCGTATGTATTTTGAATTTTTTGGTTTGTGAAAATAGAGGAGATGTCCCCAAAGCAAGAAATAGTCCAAAAATCAACCAGTTATATTTCATATTTATTATACTAAAATCGCTACAAGTAAAGTTAAGGGATTTCCATTAGAAACCGCTGCATATTTTAGGATTTGCCTATATTTGTTTTTTAACTCAGTTTTGAAACTATTGAAATCCAACTTAAACATTATTACAAATCGACAAGCAAAAGCCAATAGCAAAGGTCATTTTTTATGGCAAGCTTTGTTTTTTGTTTTTGTATGCTCGATTACTAACAGTCAAGCTCAAAAAAAGATGATTACACCACCCGTACTTCAAAAAGGAGATACCGTTGCCATTGTGGCTACCGCTCGAAAAAATATCGAAGATAATTTACAACCAACTATCGACTTATTGCACAGTTGGGGGCTCGAAGTGGTGATTGGAAGTACCATTGGTTTAGACCAAAATCAATTGGCGGGAACGGATGCACAACGTGCTGCCGATTTTCAAAAGCAAATGGACAACCCAAATATTAAAGCCATTTGGTGCGCTCGCGGCGGTTACGGAACGGTGAGAATGATAGATTTATTGGATTTTTCTACTTTCAAAAAGCACCCTAAATGGATAGTAGGCTTTAGTGATGTTACGGTTTTGCACAATCATTTGAATACGTTGGGCTACAAAACCATTCACGGAACGATGCCTGTGAGTATTCCTAGAACCGCTCCTGAATCGATTGCTACTTTGTACAAAGCCTTGTTTGGACAACCTTTAGCCTACACTATTGAACCTACTCCAATGAATCGTTTGGGCAAAGCCAAAGGTGAATTGGTAGGCGGGAATTTATCGATTTTGTATAGTTTGTTTGGTTCGCCTTCTGCTATTGATTGTTCGGATAAAATTCTTTTTATCGAAGATTTAGATGAGTATTTGTACCACATCGACCGTATGATGATGAATTTAAAACGCAACGGTTGTTTGGAAAGCATCAAAGGAATTATCGTAGGTGGTATGACCAAAATGAAGGATAACGATATTCCTTGGGGCAAAAATGCGCTTGAAATTATTGAAGATGTAACCAAATCCTATAATATTCCAGTGGTGTATAATTTCCCGGCGGGGCATATCAAGGATAATCGCGCGTTGATTTTGGGAAATACCATCACACTTGAAGTCACGGCTACAGGGTCTACTGTGGTTTTTGAATAGTTTTTGGGTTGAAACATATAGGTTTACCATTTTTTATTGAACCATATAAGGCATTGAAGGGCATATAAGTTGAGTTTGGAAATAATTTTTGGTTGAACCATATAAGTCATTGAAGGGCATATAAGCTGGGGTTGAAAATACTACTTTGGATTTTAACCACTAAGGCCACAAAGGCTGGCACAAGGTTCACAGAGAAAGGTTTTCTTTTAGTTTGGTGATTCAAATAATGAGTGTTCTGAAATTACCTTTTATGTCTTATATGGTTGAAAAACTGATTATACATTGAATTAACGAGAGTATTAGTTGTAAAATCATCACTTGCATCCTGCTTTAGCGGGATGTTTTTTATTGTGAATCTAGTAAGGCTTTAGCCAAAATTATGTTGTATTTTGGCTAAAGCCTGATGTGGGTTTGCATTATAATGAATGGGCTAAAGCCCATTCCTATTCAAATCTTAAATAGCCTTATATGCCTTATATGGTGAATAAAAAAAACTGAAATGACTTATATGTTTAAAATTTCAAAAGGATTTTGATTTAAAATATGGCAGCACATAACGAATTAGGAAAACTAGGCGAGGAGCTAGCGGTTGATTTTCTGAAAAAAGAAGGGTACACGATTTTAGCAACGAATTGGATTTTTCAGAAGGCGGAGATTGATATTTTGGCTCAAAAAGAAGATATTTTGGCCGTTGTTGAGGTCAAAACACGGTCTTCTATCGAGTTTGGATTGCCACAAGACTTTGTAAAACCCAAAAAAATTCAATTATTGGTAAAAGCTGTCGATGCTTATGTGACCCTCAACGAAATCGATGTAAATGTACGGTTTGACATTATTGCGATTCATAAAGAGAAGGAATCCTTTGCTATTGAACACCTTACCGACGCTTTTTTTCATTTTTAATCGAAAAAAATTCAATGTTATATTTGTAACAAATTGTTTTTTATTTATATTTGCAAAGAGATTTAACACATTTTGTCAGTTAAATCTAATCTTTCTCTAAAAAAATTAAAAATGTATTTGTTATGAAAACTGTTTCTTCAATTGTTGAAAATTACATCAAAACCAAACCTTTTTTATTGAACGCTCTTTCTTTGGGTATTATCAACTTGACTTCATTATCTCGGAATATTATGACCGAATTAGAAAGTGAATTTGGTAAAGAGGTAAAACAAGGTGCTGTGGTGATGGCTTTGAAACGATTAACAGAAGAATTGGATTTCAAATTGAATCATAAAATCAATAAAGTAATCAAAAACATTGGTGAAATTACCGTACGCTCGGAGTTAACGGATTACACTTTTGCGGTTTCTGACACTGTTTTGAACAAGCAAGCCGATTTGATTACTGACATTAATACGTTTTCGGATATTTTCTATACTTCTTCACGTGGGGTTAATGAGATTAACATTGTAGTGAGTAACAGTGTGAATCACTTGGTAGAAAAGCATTTTTCTAGTGAGAAGTTAATTCAGAAATTAGAAAATTTAGCTTCGATTACGGTTAAGTTGCCAAAAGAAAACATAGTGGTTCCGGGTATTTATTATTTCATTTTTCAGCGTTTGGCTTGGGAAGGAATCATTATCAATGAGGTAATTTCGACTTCGAATGAGTTTACTATCTTGGTGAGTGAGAACGAAGTAGATGTAGCCTTTAAGGTGATTAAAGACTTGAAAAATTAGGAATTTATTCCAAAACAATATGAAAACGAGGCCTATTGCTTCGTTTTTTTATGCGAGAAAGTCAAAGAAATGTTTACAAAAAAAAGACTATTTTCATCCTTAGCCCCGATGGGAGGGAATATCCTTTTTATCCTTTTTCTGGATAAAAAGATAGGAAGGACAGCGGGACTTTGCTTCCTGATGTGCCCATTTTTTGCTGCTCCTAAAAACAATGGTGCGTCTTGGGGTGAAATTAATGGTCGCTAATGCTTAAATTTACATTTTATTACACAAAGCAATGTCATTATCTCCTTCTTATCAAAAGTTTAAAGACCAAATTTCAGCTGTGCTCGACTCGGGGCGCATATTGACAAATCCTTTGCAAACCTTGGCTTACGGAACGGATGCGAGTTTTTATCGGTTGATTCCGAAGATGGTGCTTTTGGTACATTCTGAAGCCGAAGTGGTGGCGATTATCAAAGCGGCAAATGCCTTGAATATTGCTTTGACGTTTCGAGCGGCGGGTACGAGTTTGTCGGGACAAGCGATAACGGACTCGGTTTTGGTCGTGGCGACGCACGGCTGGAAGCACTACGAATTACTAGATGACAAGCAAAAGATAAAACTTGAACCCGGAATTGTAGGCGCTAGAGCGAATACATTTTTGGCGCCACACGGACTAAAAATTGGTCCCGACCCGGCTTCTATTGGTGCGGCGATGATTGGCGGAATTGTAGCCAACAACGCCAGCGGAATGTGCTGTGGAACGGCTCAGAATTCGTATAAAACCATTGCTGATATTCGAATGATTTTACACGACGGGACAGTCCTAGACACAGCCGATGCGGAAAGTGTGGCTTCGTTTTATGAAACTCAGGGACATTTAATTGACGAAATTAAGGACTTGCGACATACGATTGTTGCGAATCTGGCTTTGGAGGAGCGCATTCGTCAGAAATTTAAAATCAAAAATACTACGGGCTACAGCATCAATGCTTTGGTGGATTATGAAGACCCTATTGAAATCATCAAGCATTTGATGGTGGGCTCTGAAGGGACTTTGGCGTTTATCTCGAATGTGACTTTCAAGACGGTTGTAGACGAAAAGCATAAATCTTGCTCGTTGTTGATTTTCAATTCGATTCAGGATGCTTGTAACGCGACGATTTTGTTGAAATCAAGTCCTGTTGCCGCCGTAGAATTGCTAGACAGAGATTCCATTCGTTCGGTAGAAAATGATACCGAAGCACCTGATTATTTTAAAACGTTACACGAAGATGCTTGTGCTTTATTGGTAGAATGCAGAGACAATGATAAAGAAGTGTTGTTGCAAAAACAACAACAAGTGAAAGCTCAAATTCTGAGTATACCGACTTTTACGGATTATGAATTCACATCAGACCCCAAACAATATTACTTTAATTGGAAGGCCAGAAAAGGTTTGTTACCAACGGTAGGCGGTTTACGAAAAACGGGAACTACGGTGATTATTGAGGATGTTGCTTTTCCGCTACCGCAATTGGCAGAAGCTTGTGTGGCACTAAAAGCCTTATTCAAAAAATACGAATACCACGACGCGGTTTTGTTTGGACACGCGCTAGAAGGGAATTTGCATTTTGTGTTTTCGCAAGATTTCTCAAATCCGAAGGAAGTGCAACGCTATGAAGATTTAATGGCCGAATTGGCGATAATTGTTGTGGATCAATTTGGAGGCTCTTTAAAGGCGGAACACGGAACGGGACGTAATATGGCGCCTTTTGTGGAAAAAGAATGGGGAGCGGCGGCTTATGACATTATGAAACGCATTAAGAAGATCTTTGATCCCAAGAACCAAATCAATCCTGATGTTTTGATCAATCTCGATTCAAAAGCGCATTTGAAACACTTAAAACCTTTACCAGAATCTCACGCTATTATTGATAAATGTATGGAATGTGGATTCTGTGAACCGCATTGTGTTTCCGAAGGATTAACGCTTTCGCCCAGACAACGCATCGTTATTGCCAGAGAAATCAGCCGATTAGAAGTAACTAATGATAATCCGCAACGATTGGCAGACATTCGAAAAGATGTTACTTATCAACTGGATGAAACTTGTGCTACCGATGGTTTGTGTGCTTTGGCTTGTCCTGTTCACATTGATACGGGCAAGTTTGTCAAACATTGGCGAGCCGATGCGATTACGGATTCTCAAAAGAAAGTGGCCGACTACATAGGTTCAAATATGGAAAGTACTACCGCGATAATGCGAGCGGGATTAAAAGTAGTGTCGTTTTTTCACTCGGTTTTTGGGACGAGAATTATGTCATCGATTTCTAGTGGATTACATTGGATTTCAGGAGGCAATATTCCTAAATGGATTCCCCAAATTCCGAAAGGAGCAAGTAAAATAAAAGTGGAAGAATAACCGCAAATTCGCAAATTTTAATTTAAGTAGTTGTAAAACTTAATCTGCGACCCGAGCGATAGCGAATAGACGAAGTAATTTGCGGTGAAATAAATTTAAAATTTAGTGCATTCGTGGCAAAAAATAAAGAAAAATGGCTGATTTAAAAGTAGTGTATTTCCCTTCCTGCATCAACCGTGCGATGGGAAAAAACGAATTTCAAAAAGAAGAAGACTTACAACTCACAGCACTGACTCATCAGTTGTTGGTGAGGGCGGGTTATACCATTATTTATCCAAAAGAATTGGATGCGCATTGTTGTGGAATGCCTTTTTCTAGCAAAGGTTTTGTTGCCGTGAATCATAAGCAATCCCAACTTTTAGAAGCGGATTTGCTAAGTGTTTCAGAGAATGGCAAGTATCCTATTTTGTACGATATGAGTCCTTGTTTTTACCATTCCAAAGAAGAATTCACCAGCAATTTGAAAATTGTTGACCCAATTGAGTTTATGTTGGACTTTGTGTTGCCTAAATTAACCGTAAAAAAGAAAAAGGAAGCAGTGACTATTTTTCCTGTTTGTTCGGTAAAGAAAATCGGAAAAATGGAGCAATTATTGGCTTTGGCGCACTATTGTGCTGAGGACGTAACGATGATTGACAGCAACTGTTGTGGCTTTGCAGGTGACCGTGGTTTCTTGATTCCTGAATTAAACGAACACGGATTAAGAGATATTAAAAATCAAATACCGAGTAATTGTACTAGTGGCTATTCCACCAGTAGAACGTGTGAAATTGGTTTAGAAAAATCTAGTGGAATATCGTTTACTTCTATTTTTTATTTGATTGAAGAAGTGACGCGATAAGCAAATATAAAAGGTTTATAAAGCAAAGAAGCCAGCAATTTTGCTGGCTTCTTTGTTATTTTTTTAAGAATTAATTGGTATACAATCCTATATTAGAATAATCCCAAGCTCTGGCAGGAGAAATATTCCATTCAGAATCTAAGGCAGTTGTTCCTTTAGAAACAGCCCAATCCGTATTAGGTTTGGTTACGGTTTTCTTTCTCCAGAAGGTATTGTTTCGGGTTTCTGAGGTTTCACCTGAAATAGTCCACATAAAATTGTTTCGAGTTGAGGTTATTGTCGCTGTAACTCTAGCCACTTTTGGACTTCCGAACACATCAATAATTTTATATTTTGCTCCGTTTAAGGTATGTGTGCCTGCGGCGTCTTTCTTCAATAAAGCAATAGCGCTATTCCCACTTAGTTGTAGTGGTGTACTTGCGTTGGTGCTATTAGTACTTGTTGTGCCCCAAGTAATATCGCTTTTTACTGCAGTAGCATCGGCTTGTACAGAGGCAATTACATAGGCTTTTACACTGGCCAATGAGCCTGTTAAGAGTAGGTAATTGTTAGGGTCAGTAAAGGTCCATTCTGCTAAGGTAGCCTCATCAGAGGTGGCTTGGTAACCAATAGCATAGTTCGATAAATCGATTGCTTTATCTGTTCCGTTATATAATTCGATATAATGGTTTCTTTTTGAACCTGCAGTAGCATCGGTATTTACAAACGTAGCAATTTCTGAAATCAACAATTCTTGAAAGTCATTGGTTGGAATGTCTATTTTTTCTTCGGTGAAAT
This sequence comes from Flavobacterium sp. RSSB_23, assembly GCF_051547145.1. Classification (NCBI taxonomy): domain Bacteria; kingdom Pseudomonadati; phylum Bacteroidota; class Flavobacteriia; order Flavobacteriales; family Flavobacteriaceae; genus Flavobacterium; species Flavobacterium sp. RSSB_23. Next base: position 206,504 of record NZ_JBPTTO010000002.1, read on the forward strand.
CAGAGGAACATCCTGTGAAGAAAACGATGCTTAGTAAGCTGGTATATAGATATTTTTTCATAAGTGTAAAATTTATTTGTTAGCGGTCATATATGGTATCGCTTTCTACTTATCGGTGTTTGTTTGCAACAAACTTTTTGATAATGGCGATTTCATAATAATAATTTTAGAAAGTTAATTGTACGCCTAAATTGGTATTCCAGTTAGAGGTGTTAGCAGGTTCTACTTTTCGGTCTACATACGTAGTATTTATACCAATTTTCAAGGCATTGTTTTTCAAGTATTTGTTGATACCGACAGTGTACCAATTTTCTTTTTGGATTAAAGAAGTTGCTGCATCTACTTCTGGTTCAATGAAAGAAACGCGAGTATCAAAAGCCCATCCGTTGCGGGTTACATAAGACGATTGTAAGTTGACACCATAACCCATATTGTATTTTGTAGCCGATGTTTCAGCATTCAAAAGGGTAGAAGCGGAGCTGTTGCTGTACAAGTTTTTACCATTTACTGAGGCATTGGTATATTCACCTATGAAAGAGAATCCTTTGTATTTTACGTTAAAATCGGTTACAATTTTACGGTAATCTGCATAGGTGGCTTTACCGTCTTTATCAAAAATTCCTGTGATAATGTTACTACCACTTCCTCTAGCTTCGCTGGCTTTTACATTATAGCTTCCAGCCACACCAAAAGCTATTTTTAAGGATGGTTCGTAGTACAAATCATGACTGATAAACGCATTATTTTTGATAAAATCACCTAAGGGCATGATATCTAAACGGCCACCATATTTCATTCCTGAATTTGATTGTTCACCAAAAGCGATTTGACCATCTCCCGTGGTAATCGATACTGAGGGATACAATCTAACGCCTCCAATTGTGAAATTCGTTTCAATGAACAAACCTCCTTCACGTGTTGCGCCTACAAAGTTTTGCATTAATCCACCATAAGCCACGCCATCATTGGATTGTCCAGCGATGGTTTGTGAAATATTTTGGGCAAAGCGTTCGTCTTCTAAGGCCAAACGGTTGTTAGTATTCGTTCGTTTTTCACCAAAATATAAATAAGCATTGTTTTTATAAAGATTCAAGCCTACCCAAGCTTCTAAAAGGCCTTTGGTTCCTGTAAAATCAGTAACCAAACCAATTCGCGCTTTGTCATTCAAAAAAGAGCCGTTCAAGTAGATACGGGCCATATTGATAGACATTCTGCTGGTATTTTCGGTATCAGTGCCATCATCGGCTTTGTTGAAAGCGATACCAGATTGGATGGTTCCAGAAATAGTAACCACAGATTTGTTCTTTTTACCCAAAGTGATAAAGGTTCCTTCTCCGTTTTTGTAAATAAAGGTAGAATCTGTTTTTTGGACTTGCTTTATCTCTTGTGCATTACCATAAGTACTGATTAATAGTAAGGCAGCGATAGTATATTTAAGTGTTTTTTGCATGATAAATTAATTTTGTAATTGAACGATTTGACTCAAATTCACGCGTAATAGTCGTAATGTATCGGAATTGGGTAATGATTTTAAAATCTTGTTTTGGTATAACGAATTAGCTCCTTCAGGTTCTAGTAAATCCACGATGGTATTGCCCATTTTTTGATGCGTATTGATTAATATGGAACCAGCAGGGATGTTCATCGTTTCTTTTTTCAATTCGAATGTTGCGTTTGTCGTTGGCACATAGGTTTCAACCTCCATTTCATAAGGTTTTTCAGTAACCGAAAATTCAACTCCAGAAGTTCTTAATACGTTAAATAAAGGTTTGCTTTTTGTAATAATAGCATAGCCCTCAGGTCGTTTTCTGGTTTCCTCTGGAATGTGATTGTTGTTGTCTTTGGCTAAAAATTTATAAATGGAATACTCATCGGTACACGTATTTATGAATTGAAAATTGGACTCAATCATAGTCGGTTTTGAAACAATTACAATGTCTGTTTTACCTTGAATCGCTTTTTGATTGGCTTTTTCTACCGTCGATTTTATGTTTTCGGACTCTTTATTGGCAATTTCTAAATAAGATAAAGCTGCCAAAGTGGATGTTTCAATTCTTCTTTTTACGGCTTTTTCTTTCTCGGTCACTCCTCGAATTTCCATTAGGATAGAAATTCTGTTTTGTAAAGCATAATTGGTTGCACTAGAACGAGAGGTTATTCCTCCAATATTTAAGATGACTTGATTGTCCATTCGTTGTGACGTGCAATAATTGCGTACCACTCTTTTGTTTTTTTCTAATACTGCTTGGGTTGGTATAACAAAATCTTTTTCAATCATTTTTCGAATGTTTTCATCCACGTTGAGATTGCCTGAATACAAAAACATCGCATCGTATGATGAAGTCAAACAATCATCAATATCTAAGAAATCTTTTCGTTGTGGGTTGTACTCGTGAAAATCAATAACGATATGAGGGTCAAAAGTGTTGATAGCGTTTTTGATATTCACGGTTTCAGGTACATTGAGTATTCCTAGATTTCGATTCAAATCGGTTTCATCATTCGAAAATCGGGTTTCGTCTTTATGACCATCTACATTTACAACAGGAACGATTTCAAGTATGACCTTGTCTAAATAGGAGCTATAGCTAGGATTTTCAAGAATTTCATAAATAGTGTTTAACATGGCATCGGTGCTGATGGGTTCATCTCCGTGCATACTTCCTAAGAAGGTCACTCGAACTTTTTGTGCATCGCTTGTATTGTTTTTTTTATTTAAAGTGACCAATGGAATAGTGTTGCCTCTTTGTGATTTTCCAATGTTTGAAACAGTCATTATCTCAGGGTGCTTTACGGCTAAATTGTCTAAAAATTTAAGCACGTTAGTATAGCTGGTATAGTAATCGCTCCCACTAGTAATGGGTACAGGAAATTCTTTTTGAGAATCAGGGAAGAATTTGGTATAAATATCGTTTTCTTGAGCGCTGAGGTGTATGGCAAAAAGAAAACAAACTAATGTGACGCATATCTTTTTCATATATGTAAAATTTATTTTTTAAAGGTCATATATGGTATCGCCTTTTTATTGGTGTTTGTTTGCAACAAACCTGTTATAAGTGGCGATTTCATAATCATAATTGTATGGTTACCATTATTTGTCCATATAAATAATCATTGGAGCCTCCTTTTATGTTCGATTTTCCTATTTCTGCTTGAATCTTTAAATCGTGACCAGATAGGTATTTGGTCGCTACAAGTGAATAGCTTTTATCATACGTATCAAAAGAATTGGATATTTCATCTTGGAATAATTGGGTATAACGCATTCCAAAAGACCAGTTTGAAGGCAATAAATACCCAGCTTGAACATTGAAGCCAGAGCCTAAGTTTAATCGAGATAGTACTCTATTTTTGGTTTCCTCGGGAGTTCCTGTGAAGGGTGTGAAGTTTCCAGATAAAGAAAATTCACCTGCAATATTGGTAGGAACACTGGCTTGCGTCATAAAATAACTTCCCAAAGAATAGAATCCTCTGTATTTGAACATATAATCAACTCCAAATTTTTGATAATCAGGCAGCACAATATTTTGATTCGCATCGCCATACAAGTAGCGACCACCGTTAGTTCCTTTAGCTGAGGTTTGTCCATCATTATAGCTGTATACGGCTCCAATTACCAATTTTGGTTTTTTTTCTCTTGCCAAATCTTCCATATAAAATTCGCCTAGTTTAGAGAAAGAGCCAAACGGAAGATAATCCAAGCGGGCACCATATTTAAAACCTCCAAAGTTTTTTGTTAATCCAGATTGTCCTTCTCCAGTGGTAATAGAAAGATAAGGTTTGAATAATTGTCCAGCAATCCTAAATTCTCCTTGGTAACGAATCCCATAATCAAAAATAGCATCAAAAGTGCTAGAGAGTTCACTTCGTTCTATAAAACCTAATACCTCGCCCTCAATCCTGGTTTCTCTAGAGTCCAAATAATCCGCTCTTAGTCCAAAATTGATACGATGTCCTTTGATAGGACGGTATTCGATATAAGCATCTTGTAGTAGATTGTTAAAAGAACGATTCCCTGAGGTAGTGCTTTGGTAATCTGAAGCAAAGTTTAAACGAATTCTGTAGTACAATTTCTTGTCGAAAAGATTGCCGCTCAATTTCATTCGGGCTCTTCGGATTCTAAATTGGGAATTCAGAGTCTCGAAATCATCGGAAGTATTCATTAAAAACACTGATTGAACACTTTGAGTAATGTTCATAGTTGAACCATTTTCAGAAATGAGATTGATTCCGTCTCCAAGCGTATAATTCCTTTTTAAACGAACAATACTGGAAGTGGCGTCTAAGTTGATTTCCTCATCATTGTCATAATTATCTTTGTCATCATCTTGGGAGTAAGCAGTAGTTCCAAAGACAAAACACAACAATACCAAGAGGTAATGATTTAGTTTTGTTATATTCATAGTGAGGATGTTAATTAATTTTAGTTTCAAAATTTCCGTAAACAAGGATGTCTCCGTCTTTCATCATTTGTTTACCTCTTGCAATAACATCTGTTAATTGTAAATCGTTGGTAAAAGCACAAAAATCAGCGTCGAAACCTACTTTTATACTTCCTTTATGTTTTAAAGCTAAATTTTTGGCGGGATTACTAGTGATTAGTTTGAAGGCTTGTTCAATGGGCAATTTTCCTTCTTGCACTAACAATACCACTTGTTTTAAATTCAAATGAATGGGTGCTTTTTTGAATCCAATTGTAACGCCTTGTTCGTTAACAATTCCGATTCCAGCATTACCATCACTACTAAAAGTCATCTTGTCAATAGAGACTCCTTTTTCTAGAGCATATAACACCGATTTGTAGGGGTCTGTATATTTTGTTCCGCCTGAGGTAATGTCAATCATACCGCCTAATTTGGCAAACTCAATGGCTTGCTCAAACAATGGAAGGGTACGCCCCACGTGCGTTGGAGAAATATGTTCGATTGGGAATTCGTATTTTTGAACTAATTCTAACAAAACGTCCATTCTAGAACTAAGCGCACCTAGATGGATATGAAGAATGCCTTTCTTTCCGGCGATTAATCCGCCCACTCGCACTTGTTTTAATTCACGAAGTAAATCAATAGCTTCAGGATACGAAGACCTTTCATCGCTTATGGCTACTTTGCAGCCCACTACTTTGTCGATAAAAATCATATCGTCTTGAATAGATTGGGTAAAGGTAACCGCATCCAATCCAAAATAACTGGTCAAGATATACGACGAAATACCTTCAGATTCTAAAGATTTGGCTTTGGCATATAAGGTTTTTATACTTCTAGCACTGCCATCGGTACCTAACAATCCTACTACGGTTGTAGTACCACAAGCAATAAATTCGCTCAACATAATTTCTGGCGTCATAGAACCAAAGCCATGTTTACCACCTGCGCCAGTAATGTGGACATGTTGGTCAATTAAACCTGGTGTTACGATTTTGCCTTTAAAATCAATCACTTCTGAAAACAGCGTCGAAACGGCAATGGCATCCTCGATAGCAACTATTTTTTCTCCAGCAATAAGAATATCTTTTTTGCCTAAAAATTCTGGGGCATAAACGGTAGCGTTTTGAATAAGTTTTAACATAGCTATAGTATAAAGTGGTGAATAAGCATTATTAGTAAAGCAACAACGAATGGAATGGCATTGCGTTTCGCAATATCAAATGGGGAAACTTTGGCGATTTCTGAGGTTGATAACAGCACTCCTGAAATAGGTGAAACCGTTCTACCCATTGAGGCAGCAAATTCCATTGGTAAAATCATGTGCGTAGTAGTAACAGACAATTCACCAGTAAGTTTAGGAACCAAAGGACCAAAAGCAAAAAAGGCTGCATTACCACTTCCCATCAAAATCGAAGCTAAGAAAATCATCAGCGCCATCACAATACTAATACCATCAGCACCCAAACCAAGACTTTGTGAACTACTGATTAAACCATCAATGAACATCAAACTTATCAATCCTTTGGAGAAAATTTCGGCAGCAATAATAAGGGTCACAACCGATTTAAAAATGTCTCCCATTCCGTTAAAGAAAAGTTTCAATGAATTAAAAACTACTTTGATATCTCGGGTTCTCACTGCTTCAAAAACGAGTCCTACGAATACACAAAAAATCATAACCATTGTGGTATTCACGTGGATTGGAGTTTCGAAGAATTGGAACAAATCTGAAAACACTAATAAAATGATAAGTGGTAAAATGGGGATAATAGCATAAAAAACAGGTACTTTCAATTCTATTTCTTTGGCTTCAACGTTGGTTACCTCTACTTTCATTTTTTTGTCATAATACTTGTTGACAAAGTAATAGGTAATCATTAGGGCTATAGTCAGTGGTATCATTAATGGTATTTGAGCACCAAAAAAATGAGATACTGAATCGGTTTCAATAATTTTAACTGAGCGTGCGGTAATCACTGAGGCAGGACCCACCCCAAAAGCCGTACAAGCCGTAATCACCGAAGCTGCAGAAAGTCGACTCACCCCTAAATTCACCATAATAGGAAAAATGGAAGCCATTAACAAAAGTGCTAAGCCCGCTGCCGAAGGAATGCAAATAAATAGAAATTGCCCAATAGGAATAACTAATGAGGCAATAATGTAGGGGTATTTTTTGAGTAAAGAAAGGGGTTTCATTGCCAGATAAACCAAGGCATCTGAAGCGCCAATTTTATCAATAAAAGCAACGAATCCTCCAATTGCCATAATCATCAAACCAACATTAGCATTGGTTTGACTGAAAGCGATGTTGATGTATTCAAAAATGTCAAAGAATGCAGAACCAGTAGGTTTGTCTAGTTTAGGCATTTCAAAACCTAGTACAGAAGCGATGCCCAACATTAGTAATCCACTAATGAGTAATACAGCGTGCGCATAGTAATTTTTGATTAGTAACCTTGCAACGATTGCAATAAAGAATATTGCAATTAAAGAACCTGCTAGTATCATAAAATTTGATTTAAAATGTTGAAACGCATTGATTTTCTGTCATATACCTTTCATAAAGGTATAAATTAATCAAATGCAAATACTATCGACCAATAAATTTTATTGTCGAAAAGTGTTTAAATATCAGTTCAATAGGTGTTTTTTACAAAAATAATTATTGTCTATTGGGGCAGATATGACATATGTCAATGTATCCGGAATTTAGGACAGGTTTAACGCTGCTTGTTAACTATTGTTAATAGTTTGAATAAGCTTAAATAGGGCTTTGATAGCTGAAGTGTTAGTATGATAAAGTACCGTTTAGAGGCAACAGTAAATTATAGGTTGTAGGACTTTGAAATATAAAAAGTGCTATGTATTAATGAATGTTCCATTAGTTGAACATCTGAATTTAATTAGCTGCCGACTGCCCATCATACTTCATTTTTCTCAAAATTCTTAGTGCTTCTTTAAAAGACAAATACACTTGTGGAAAAGGTTTAAGTACCGCTTTGGCATCAATTAATTTTTGTTTGGCATCGTCAAATCCGTTGAGGTAGCAAATCATCAAGGTTGAAGGTAAGTTTTCTAGGTCTTTTAACTCCCTATCGTTTAGTAGTTGTCCTTTTTCGAGTTTGTTGAGCAAAGCGCCGTTTGCATTATAAATGTGGTACAACATTTTGGTATTGAATTCGGGAGGTTCAAACAGAAAATCCCTATCGATTTTGTAATACCCATTATCGTGAAAACGCAAGGTTTGTTTTTCCAAAGGATAGTAACTGGTTTTGTCATTCAATCCCAAAGGGACATACTCAATAATCGTAAAGGTATCCTCGTCAAATGTAATTTCTACCACATCTTGAGCAGAGTAAAAAAGCTTAATTTGTTCGTTGATTAGGGCAATATCTACTCTAGACAAATAGGTTTTTCCTTTGTAATGTTTAGCTATTCCCGCCCAGCAAATCACGAACAACTCCTTGAAAACTTTGTATTTAGGCGACATATCTTTGTGACGAAAATTCATAAAATCAATTACGCCGTCTAATGTATACGCAATGCTGTTACGCGAATTATTTTCGATTCCAATAACTGTTTCGGTGTTTTGATGATTGCGTTCTATTTCGCCTTCTATTGGGAGCGTATTACTGCCTCTTCGAATAAAAACACTATTAGCAAGTATGGTATGAATTCCTTTTTTGAAAAAAGAGGTTTTCGGATTGGGTTTAATGGTAACAAGACCTACCACTTTATCTTTGGGCAGATTGGGGAAAGGCACATTTTCATACTGAATTTGAGGCGGATTTTCGAGAAAGGCATTCACTAAATTCTGAATCCGACTATCATCAAAAAAATCATCGCCTACAATGGCATTGTCTTGGTCTTCAACGCCGACGACTATATATGAATTGTTGGTAGGATTGGAGTTGGATAAGGCGCAAATATGTTTCAAAAACTTGGCTTTTCCCTCTCTAGAATGCAAATTCAATTGTCGCTTTTTGTCATAAAAACTGCTCTCATCATTATGAGCCAATAGGTTCTTAATAAGCAAGCGTTTATTAATCATAACTAAGGTTGTCTTTTATGGACTTTGGGTCTCTAAAAGTACACTTTTTTGATGGTATAGTAAAGAAAAAGAACTATCTAGCTTTTTTTGAATGTAATTAAAGATAGATAGTTCTACTACATTAAAAATAGTTAATTTCTTTTTACAATAGTTGGCGAAGCCTGAGCCGTTGGATACACAATCAAGTCTGCGATATTGACGTGATAAGGTCGCGTCACCACAAAATGAATAATATCCGCAATATCTTCAGGTCGCAAAGGCGCTAATCCTTTGTAAACATTGGCAGCGCGTTCCGTATCGCCTTTAAAACGCACTTCGCTAAACTCCGTTTCTACCATTCCGGGATGAATACCTCCAACACGGATTCCGTAAGGATTCAAATCGATTCGCATACTCTGATTTAGCGCATCTACCGCATATTTTGAAGCGCAATACACATTGCCATTCGGGTATACTTCCTTTCCCGCAATCGACCCAATGTTGATGATGTGTCCAGATTCTTTAGCAATCATTTTTGGAATAATCGCTTTAGAAACATACAGCAATCCTTTGACATTAATATCTATCATAGCGTCCCAATCGTCCATATCCCCATTTTGGATGGAGTCAAGACCGTGGGCATTTCCGGCATTATTTACCAAAATGTCAATATCCGCAAAGGCTTCGGGTAAAGACCCAATGCTTTCAAAAACCGCTTTTTTATCGCGAACATCAAAACACAAATGGTGAACAGCAGTAAAAGCGCTCAATTCTTTTTCCAAGGCTTCCAATCGGTCTTTTCTTCGGCCACAAAGCACAATTTTAAAATTATTTTGAGCGAGTAATGTTGCGGTTGCTTTTCCGATACCGCTGGTAGCACCAGTGATTAAGGCAGTTTTTATCATAAAATGTAAGTTGATAAGAGTTTAAGAATTTTTAGGAACAGTAACAAAGGGATTTATCAGGAGGCAAAGTCCCGCTATCCGCTATATCTTTTTTTATAAACCTCACAGGTCTTTAACACCTGTCAGGTTTATAAAAAAAGGATGCCGCTCCTATCGGGGTTAAAAGGCAACAAATTACCTTTTTGGCATCATTTACAATAGTTACATTAAGGTACCTCGTTACCCATACTTTCTGTCCAAATCGCAAACCAATCTTCTTGCGACAATTGTAACTCAGTAGCTTTCATCAACGACTGAATACGCGCCACATTTACCGTTCCAGCGATTGGAATAATATGAGCGGGATGTTTTAAAATCCAAGCCAATAAAATCGTGTCGGCACCAATTTCATATTTAGAAACTAGCGTAGCCAACAATTTGCGCAAGCGGTAAGTTTGCATATTCTCTTGACGGAAAACACTTCCTAGCGGATTCCAAGACAATGGGCGAATTTGGTGCAGTTGCATATAATCCAAGCTTCCGTCAAGCATCGGCTGATAATCTGTAGCCGAAAATTGAATTTGGTTAAACGAAATCGGAGTTTTTTGTCGAATCAATTCCGTTTGTGAACTGGTGAAATTTGATACTCCAAAGTCAATGATTTTTCCCTCGGATTTTAATTTCTCAACCGCTTCTGCAATTTCGTCGGCTTGCATCAACGGACTTGGTCGGTGCAATAAGAGTACATCTAGAAAATCCGTTTTCAGGTTTTTCAAAGAATTTTCTACAGACCAAATAATGTAGTCTTTCGAATAATCATAATGTTTGATGGTGTTGTTTCTTTTTTCGGCCAACATTTGAATCCCACATTTCGAAATCAATTGAATCTGCTCTCTTTTAATTTTTGAATTCGAAAGTGCTTTTCCAAACTGTGCTTCAGTGGTATAACTGCCGTAAATATCGGCGTGGTCAAAAGTGGTTATTTTGTTTTCAAAACAGATGTGAATGAGATTTTCCATCTCTTTTGTTTTGAGATTTTTGTCCCAAACGCCCCAATTCATCGCACCAGCAATAATAGGGGATAATGAAGATTTAGTCATGCTTAAAATGTGATTAAAATGTAATTTAACTTTGGAAATAAAGTAATTTTTTCAAAGTTCTTAAAATTTAATAGATAGTATCATAATTCTTACTTAAAATTCGGGAATCTTCCGAACTTTTAACCATTTTTTAACACCAAACGTCTAAAAAAAAATTCAATTTGCACCATCAAAACAAGGGACAAATATCAAAGAGAATAAAAACTTAACAATGGAAGAAAATACAACAACTTTAGACATTAGAGCAATCAATGAGAAAATAGAAAGGGAGAGTGCTTTTATAGATTTGCTTACAATGGAAATGAACAAAGTTATTGTGGGACAAAAACACATGGTAGAGCGATTGCTAATTGGGCTTTTAGGTCAAGGACACATTCTGTTAGAAGGAGTTCCAGGATTAGCCAAAACTTTAGCCATCAATACCCTATCACAAGCCGTTCAAGGTTCTTTTAGCAGAATACAATTTACCCCAGATTTATTGCCTGCCGATGTTATTGGAACAATGATTTATAACATCAAGCAAAATGAATTCTCTATCAAAAAAGGACCAATTTTTGCCAATTTCGTCCTTGCCGATGAGATTAACCGTGCGCCTGCAAAAGTACAATCGGCTTTGCTAGAAGCGATGCAGGAAAAGCAAGTAACCATTGGTGATACTACTTTCAAATTAGACAAACCCTTTTTGGTATTAGCCACACAAAACCCAATTGAGCAAGAAGGAACCTATCAGTTACCAGAAGCTCAAGTGGACCGTTTTATGCTTAAAACAGTAATTGACTATCCTAAAATGGAAGACGAACGTTATGTAATTCGTCAAAATTTAAAAGGAAGCTATGAAAAAGTAAATCCAGTAGTCTCTGTCGAACAAATTTTACGTGCTCAAGAAGCGGTTCGCGAGGTGTATATGGACGAAAAAATAGAAAAATATATCTTGGATATCATTTTTGCAACGCGTTACCCTGAGAAATATAAACTAGCCGACTTAAAACCTTTGATTGGTTTTGGAGCTTCCCCTCGTGGAAGTATCAACTTGGCCAATGCTGCCAAATGTTATGCGTTTATCAAACGTCGTGGTTATGTAATTCCAGAAGATGTTCGCGCTGTGGTTCACGATGTATTGCGTCACCGTATTGGTGTAACCTACGAAGCCGAAGCTGAAAACGTAACTTCGGTAGACATCATCAACAAAATCGTAAACGAAATCGAAGTACCCTAAAAAGTGACTAGTAATTAGTGACTAGTAATTAGCTTTTACTATTCACTAATTACTATTCACTAATCACTTAATAAATGGATACAAAAGAGCTTTTAAAAAAAGTACGAAAAATAGAAATCAAAACCAGACGATTGAGCGATCATATCTTTTCTGGTGAGTATCATACCTCTTTCAAAGGCCGCGGAATGACGTTTAGCGAAGTGCGTCAATACCAATATGGTGACGATATTCGCGCTATCGATTGGAATGTAACTGCCCGTTATAACGAAGCCCACGTAAAAGTTTTTGAAGAAGAGCGCGAGTTGACGATGATGTTAATGGTCGATATTTCGGGTTCTGAAAATTTTGGCTCTACAAGTCAGTTCAAAAAGGAAATTGTCATTGAAATTGCCGCTACTATGGCTTTTTCGGCCACTCAAAACAATGACAAAATAGGTTTGATTTTGTTTTCTGACGAAATAGAATTGTACATTCCACCCAAAAAAGGACGTTCTCACGTCTTGCGTCTGATACGAGAACTAATCGAATTTGAGCCTAAAAGCCATAAAACAGATATTGCTCAAGCCTTGAAATTTCTATCAAGCACTCAAAAAAAGAAAGCGATTGTGTTCATGATTTCTGATTTTATGTGTGAAAATTACGAGCAAACCTTGAAGATTGCTTCCAAAAAGCACGATATTACTGGAATACGAGTGTACGATATTCGCGAAGAAAAAATGCCCAATTTAGGAATGGTGACGATGCTCGATGCCGAAACAGGACGAACTCAATTAATCAATACAGGTTCAAAAACAGTTCGAATGAATTATGAAAAGCACTATCAAGATAAAGTGAATTATTTTAAGGAAACCTTTCGTAAGTCAGGCTCAGGAGTTGTGAACACCAGAGTTGATGAAAGTTACGTGACTAAACTATTGAGTTATTTTAAATCTCGTTAAACTAATTCTTGCAGAGTTTAAACTCTGTAAGGGTTAAAGTAAAAACAAATGAAAATTAAACTTTACCTATTATTTATAGCGCTATCGACTTCTCTTTTTGCTCAGCAAAAACAAGTGTTCACGTCTATAGACACCACCAAAAATAAAATTGGCGCGGAGTTTAAACTAACTCTAAAGACTACGGTAAAAACTACTTCAAAGGTTGCTTTTCCTAACCTAAAAAATATTGGACCATTAGAAGTTATCGAATCCTATCCAATTGATACGGTTAAAAAAAATGACCAAATTGAGTTAATCAAAAAGTATGGTTTGACTCAGTTTGATTCTGGAAGATATACCATTCCTTCGGTAAAGATTTTAATCGATAAAAAACCTTTTTTCTCGGATTCTATTAAAGTGGAAGTCGCTAATGTTGCTGTTGATACATTGAAACAAAAAATGTACGACATCAAAGGCATCATCAAAGCGCAAGATTCTTGGGGCAATTGGTGGTTGTATCTTTTGATAGCTCTTGTTATCGTTGGGGCAGTAGCCTATTGGTACTTCAAAATTCGTAAAAAAACAGTGGCACCAGAAGTTGTCGTTTACAAAACGCCTATCGAAAAAGCCACGAGTTTATTGAATACTTTAGAGCAAAAAGAGCTTTGGCAAAAAGGTGATGTAAAAGCATATTATAGCGAATTGACGGATATTGCTAGAAATTATATCGAAGAAGCCATAGCCATTCCAGCTATGGAAAGTACCACAGCGGAATTGGTTGCGGGATTAAAAGCGGCTTCTCAGAAAAAGAAAATGAAGTTATCTCAAGAAACAATCGATAACTTAGAACGTGTATTGAAACAAGCCGATTTGGTGAAATTTGCGAAATCTAAACCTCTAGATTTTGAAATCACAGAAGATAGAAATAAAATTCAAAAAGCGATTTTAACCCTTGATAATGCAATACCTGTTGTAGTTGAATCTGAAGAGGAAAATGTGTTGAACGAAGCACAAAAACAAAAGCAATTACAGCTTCAATTAGAAAAAGAACGCAAAGCGAAAATCAGAACTTATGTTGGAGTTGGTGTAGGAATCGTAATCGGAGTATTCTTGTTTTTTGTGGTAACCAAAGGATTTATGTACACGGTACATTCTATTATCGGACATCAAACCAAAGAATTACTTGAAGGAGAATGGGTAAAAAGTCAATACGGAAACCCTGGTGTAATCATTGAAACTCCAGAAGTCTTGACCCGTGTTGATTTGAAAAAAGCGTTACCAAAAGAAGGTCTAGCATTAATTAAAGATATGCAATCTTTTGGCTATGGAAGCTTTTTAGGAGATTTCTATTTGATGGTGTCCACTTATAGTTTCAAACAAGAAAATGCCCTTGATTTGTCAAAAGCCCTCGAAGGTTCTATAAAAATGATGGAATTACAAGGCGCTCAAAATATGCTCGTTAAACAAGAGGATTTTGAAACTCCCGAGGGTCTTAAAGGAATCAAAGGATACGGAACATTCTCCAAAGTTGACGATAAATCCAATAGCAGTACGAAGTTGTATTATGAGATTTTATTGTTTAGTCAAAATGGCGGATTGCAGCAAATTATGATTTTGCACGAAGAAGGAGATGAGTACGCCACAAAAATAGCAGAACGTATATTGAATTCTGTTGAATTAAAACTAGCAAGAAACTAATGGAAAAGATAACGTTTTTAAATCCAGAATTTTTTTGGTTGTTCTTGTTACTGCCAGTGGTGATTGCTTGGTTGTTCTGGAAAAGAAATCATCAAGTGGCTGCGCTTAAAATGAGTTCAACAGCAGGTTTTCAAGGAAAAAAATCATTTTGGGTGCAGTTGAAACCTTACTTAAGCGTGTTTAGAATTTTGGCATTAGCGTTGTTGATTGTGGCAATGGCAAGACCTAGAACAGTCGATGTGAGCAATAGAACGAAAACCACCAAAGGAATTGATATCGTGATGGCGATTGACGTTTCTGGAAGTATGTTGGCCAAAGATTTAAAGCCAAACCGAATGGAAGCCCTAAAACGTGTGGCAGCCAGTTTCGTTGACGAAAGACCCAATGACCGTATTGGATTGGTAGTCTATGCTGCCGAATCGTATACTAAAACTCCTGTGACTAGTGATAAAGCGATTGTTCAAGAAGCTATCAAAAGCATAAAATACGACAACGTTTTGCAAGACGGAACTGGAATTGGGATGGGATTGGCGACAGCCGTAAACCGTTTAAAAGACAGCAAAGCTAAAAGTAAAGTCATTATTCTCTTAACAGATGGTGTAAACAATGCTGGTTTTATTGAACCAGAAACCGCATCAGATATTGCCAGACAATACGGAATTAAAGTCTACACTATCGGAATTGGAACAAACGGAATGGCAATGTTTCCTTATGCAATCGCACCGAACGGAGGCTTTTTGTTCCAAATGATGAAAGTAGAAATCGACGAGCAATTAATGAAAAACATTGCCCGAAAAACCGATGGTAAATACTTTAGAGCAACAAGTAACGACAAACTAGCACAGATTTATAACGAAATCAACAAACTTGAAACCACAGAAATAGAAGAATTAAAATTCTACGACTACGACGAAAAGTTCCGATTTTTTGTGTTGCTAGCAGGACTATTGTTACTAATCGAAGTTGGTTTGAGAAATACAGTGTACAGGAGTTTTATTTAAAATATTGATTTAAAAAGGATTGTTTTAAATAAAACAAAAATCAATTTTTAAAACTCTAAATTCCAATGGATGGAATTTATTTTGGAGTAGTTACACTCACAATTGGAATTTGGGATTTAATTTTTGGAATTTAAATAGAAAATGGAATTAGACGAAAAAAAATATTTATATCTACTCATCTTATTGCCTCTTTTGGTAGTGGTTTTCTTGTACAATTTGTATTGGAAAAGAAAAAAACAACGCGAATTTGGTTCGGTTGAAATGGTGCAAAAGTTGAGTCCAGATAGCTCTAGTTTTAAATCGGTATTGAAATTAATTGTGTTAGTATTGGCTTTTGCCTGCTTGATTTTAGGTTTAGTGAATCCTAAAATTGGCACCAAAATGGAAACGGTGAAACGTGAAGGTATTGATATAGTTTTCGCGGTCGATGTTTCTAAAAGTATGCTGGCTGAGGATATCGCGCCCAGTCGTTTAGAAAAAAGCAAGCAAATCGTCTCTCAAATCATCAACCAACTTGGCAGTGACCGTATTGGTATTGTAGCTTATGCAGGAAGTGCTTTTCCTGTATTGCCAATTACCTCAGATTATGGTGTGGCGAAGATGTTTTTGCAAAGTATGAATACCGACATTGTTTCGTCTCAAGGAACTTCTTTGGACGAAGCGATTAAATTATCGGCTACTTATTTTGATGAAAAAAGCAAAACAAGCAAGTTGATGATTATGATTTCGGACGGAGAAGACCATTCTGAAGGAGCTGAAAGCGCCGCCGAAGAAGCCAATAAAATTGGTATGAAAATCATCACCATTGGTGTCGGAACAGAAAAAGGAGGTACGATTCCTTTGCGTAGAAACGGTGTGATTGAAAGTTACAAAAGAGACAAAGACAATCAAATCGTTATCACAAAATTGAATCCAGAAAGCTTGAAAAGCATCGCAAAGGCAACGAATGGAAACTATGTAAACGGCGCGAATACCAAAGAAGTGTTAGAATTCGTAAAAAATACTTTGGATAAAATCCAAAAAACTGAGTTTGAAGCAACTGAAATGGCGGAGTACCAATCTCAATTTCAATGGTTTTTAGCCATTGGTTTTCTGCTGCTTTTGGTAGATGTTTTTCTGTTAGAACGCAAAACAAGTTGGGTGAAAAAATTGAATTTGTTTAACGAGAAATAAAGTTTTCTAACCTCCCAATGTGAAGTTGATAAATGTACTTGAAAGTGATAAAATACAAAATTACAAATGATTAAAAAATATTTCATATTCCTTTTCTTGTTTTCCCTATTGGGGCTAGGCAGCCTATTTGCTCAACAAAAAGACAAAGCATTACCAAAAGCGAATGAAGAATTTGCAGAAAAAAAGTTTGTAGAAGCGGAGGCGAATTATAGAATTTCACAATCGAAATTCCCAAACCGAACAGTGGCTCCCTACAATTTAGGAAATGCAATTTACAAACAAAATCAAAATGCCGAAGCACAATACGCCTATGTTGAAGCATTACGCAAAGCCAAAGTAAAATCGCAAAAGCACAAAATATTGCACAATTTGGGTAATACTTTTATGAAAGATAAAAATTACGAAGCCGCTGTAGATGCTTATAAAAACGCTTTACGTTCTAATCCCGAAGATGAAGAAACGCGTTACAATTATGCTTTGGCCAAAAAAATGCTAAAAGACAATCCACCGAAAAACGATAAGGATAATAAAAAAGACAAAGACAAGGATAAAGATAAGAAGGACGACAAGAAAGACGGAGATAAAGACAAAGACAAAAAAGACGATAAAGGCGATCAGGACAAAAAACAAGATCCTAATCAAAACGAGCAAAAAAACAGCAAAAATCAAGACCAAAAAGGACAACCCAAACCAAAACCTGGCGATATTTCTAAAGACCGTTTAGAAAACCTTTTGGATGCTGTAAACAACGAAGAAAAGAAAATTCAAGATAAAGTAAAAGCCAAACAAGGCCAAGGAAAACCAGTTCAAACCGAAAAAGATTGGTAATTCAAAAACCGCATTTTAAAATGAAAAAATTTATTGCAGTTGCACTTTTTATAATTGCTAACCCGCTTCTGGCTCAAGTTCAGTTTGAGGCACGAGTGAGTAAAAACACTCTAGCGTTAAATGAACGCCTTCGTGTTGACTTTATTATGAATGTAGATGGTGATAATTTTATTCAACCTTCTTTCGATGGTTTCCGAATCATCGCTGGACCTAGCCAACAAGTAAGTCAATCTTGGGTCAACGGTAGGAGCTCTTTTGAAAAAGTGTATTCTTATTTTTTGTTGCCCACTCGAAAAGGAGCTTTGGTGATTAAGCAAGCAGCGATTGAGTTTAATGGTCAGGTATACAAAACCTCTCCTGTAAAGATTACTGTTACCAATGCAGTACAACAAAGTCAGGAAGAGAATGACGGACAAATTTCTGCCGATAATAATTTGTATTTAGTGGCCGATGTTTCTAAAACCAATCCGTATATCAACGAGCCCATTACCGTTGTGTATAAGTTGTATTTCAGCTACAATATCGGAATTTCAAATTGGCGTGAGTTAAGTAAGCCAAAATACAATGATTTTTGGAGCCAAAATATTGATATCAAACAATTAGTCGCTGAAGAAGGGATGTTCAGAGGAGAGCGTTTCCGTTACGTAGTGCTAAGAAAAACCGTTTTATATCCGCAAAAATCAGGAAAACTCGAAATCGAACCGTTATCGCTCGACATAGATGTACAGTTGCCAACTAACAGAAGAGATATGTTTGGTCAAATGATGATTAGAGAAACGAGTAAAAGAGTTTCTGCAGGATCAAGAACCATTGCGGTGAAAGGATTGCCAGAATCGGGCAAGCCAGCAGATTTTTCAGGTGCTGTGGGAAGTTTTGATTTTAAAGTTACGCCAAGCAAAACAACGCTACACAATGGTGAAAGTTTAGAATTGGTAGTAAGCGCCGCTGGAAAAGGAAATCTTAAATTATTCACCTTACCCAAACCTGTAGTTCCAAACGCTCTAGAAATGTATGACCCTGTTCATACGGAATCCGTAAATACGCCACTTTCTGGAATGGCAGGTAAGATTTCGGACAGTTATACCATTATTCCGCAGTTCAAAGGAACCTATCCAATCAAACCAATGCAATTCACTTATTTTGATTTGAATTCGGGTACCTACAAAACGATTACTTCTCCAGAGATTTTGGTGACTGTTTTAGATGGTCCGACTGCTACAGACAGTACCGCAGTGGCGAGCACGGCTAAAAATAAGATTAGTAATCTGGAGCAATTCAAATTCATCAAGCTCAAAACAGAGCTTGAAGACGTTCACGGAAAAGATTTCCTAGGCTCAAATAGCTTTTATGCGCTGTTATTGCTTCCTTTTGGAATAATCCCTTTGATTGTGATTTTCAAAAAGAAAAAAGAAGCCATAGATAGTGATGTCTTTGGTAATCGAATCAAAATGAACAATAAATTGGCTAAAAAATATTTGTCGGAAGCCAAAAAACAAATTGCGAACAAAGAGTTGTTCTATGTGGCACTCGAAAAAGCGATGCATAATTTCTTAAAAGCCAAATTACACATCGAAACTTCAGAAATGAGTAAAGATAACATTCAAGAATTGTTGTTGTCTAGAAAAGCGAATCCTGAGGCTGTAAATGATTTTATTGCTTTGACCGAGAATTGTGAGATTGCGCGTTATGCGCCTTCTTCTAGTGCTTCCATTCAGCAGGATTTTGATAAAGCCATCGAAATTATTTCGGGATTAGAAAAACAAATTGTGTAACCACTATGAAAAATATAGTTTATTTATTATTATTTATAACCAGTGTTTTAACTGCTCAAAATGGGTTTGAGTCAGGGAATGCATTGTATAAAAGAGGGCAATACGAGCAAGCCATTCAGGCCTATGAATCGGTGGTGCAAACGGAGAAAAAAGAATCTGCCGATTTGTATTTCAATTTGGGCAATTGTTATTACAAGCTCAATCAGGTAGCGCCAGCGATTTATAATTATGAAAAAGCTTTGGTCTTAAAACCTAATGATACAGAAATTCTAAATAATTTGAAATTTGCCCAAAAGAAAACCATTGATGAGATTAAAGTGGTTCCCAAAGTAGGTTTCGAGAAACTGGTACATGATTTTACCGCTTTCTTTCATTATGATACTTGGGCGTGGATAGCTATAGGATTTGCTGTGGTAGTACTATTACTTTTTTTAGGGTATTACTTTGCTCAAACTTCTTTAGCGAAACGTGTTTTTTTCTTTGGGATGTTTTTTGGATTGCTACTCGTTTTGATATGCGTTTTTGCGGGTTATTTTGAACAAAGTCATTTTAAAAATGATCGACCAGCCATCCTTTTCGCAGCAATTACAGAAGTCAAAAGCGAGCCGCAGAATTCCAGCCCAGCTGTTATAATGCTTCACGAAGGTGCCAAAGTCTATGTACTGGAAAATTTAGAGCAATGGAGAAAAGTGCAACTTACCGATGGTACTGAGGGTTGGCTTAATGCTAGTGCGATAAAAGAAGTAAAGTAATTAATGATTATATACAAAAGCGCCCTTGAGGATTTGAGATTTCAAGGGCGCTTTTGTATGCTTTAAAGAAAGGATCTTATTTTTTAGCTTTATCGTATAGCTTCTCTAAGGAAGGAAAAATAAAAGCGGACGTTTTTTGTATCGGGTTAAAAAATAGCGATTTATCTAAAGTCTCTTTTTTAGCCAAGAAATTATGGTAATTGATTTTTTCGAAAATGGTCAAAAATACACTGATAATCAGTACAAATTTCAACACTCGAAATACGCCACCACCTACTTTATTGATCCAACCTAGATAAGCAAAATCGGCTAGACCTGTAAAAAATTTACTAAGCATATAGATACCAACCACTACCACAATGAAGGTTAGTATAAAAGCCACTATTTGTATTGTATACGGATTCCATTTTACAATGCTTGAAATTATGGATGCCATAAGTGCTGAGAATTTTACCGCTACGTAAATTCCAATCAACAAAGAAACTAAAGAAGCCAATTCGGCAAAAAGGCCGTTCTGAATGCCTTTGAACAAGGCATACGCCAATAAACCACCGATTAAAAGATCAAAAAAAGTCATATTTTAGGGTAAAAAATTAAAACCGCAAATATAAAAGAAATAGGCGATACCGTAACTCAATTTTCAAGTGCTTATCTTTGCCGAAAATTATTTAGCATTAAATGATAGTATTTGTTCTCAAATCCTAATTTTTTTAATCCTAATTCCTAAATTTTAAAATAATGTCTAGAGATATACAGTTAAAAGAACGTTGGGAACGCTTGGTTTCCTTATTGTCAGATCGATTTTCGCAAGGCGAGGATTTGGATTTAGACGCTATCATTTACCTGATTGGTGTACAAGAGTTGGGTCAGGTACACCGTGAATTCAAGAAAGATGAAAAGGTAAATCTGATGCATATTGCTATTTGTAGATTGCTGGAACCTTATGGGTTTTATGAGTTTGATTTTTTTGATGAAGAAGGTTGGCCACATTATAAAGTGAAGGAGGAATTACCGCCTTTAAAAGCCGGTGAACAAACCGTTTTGATGAAAGAAGCGATTGTGAATTATTTTGTAGAACGCGAGGTAATTGAATAATATATTTTTATTGTAGTGACAAGTCGCGACTTTCCTATGTACTGACAAGTCGCGACTTGTCACTACTAACAAAAAATCATATATTTGCACCTCAATTATGGAATGAAAATGATAGATAAGATAAAAGAATACATTGCAGAAGCACAAGCGTTTTCTACTCAAAATGGAGCGGAATTAGAAGCGTTCCGAATCAAATATTTGGGAAGTAAAGGACTTTTGAAAGAGTTGTTTGCCGAGTTTAAAAATGTGCCAAACGAGCAGAAAAAGGAATTTGGACAAGTCATCAATTTACTAAAAACTACTGCTGAAGAAAAAGTAAAATCGATTCAGGAAGGTTTAGAAAATCAGCAAGAAAGCAAAGGTATTTATGGCGATTTAACCAGAACGGGCGAACCAATCACTATAGGTTCACGTCACCCAATATCCTTAGTGAAAAATCAAATTATTGATATTTTCTCAACCATTGGTTTCAATGTTTCTGAAGGACCAGAAATCGAAGACGATTGGCATAATTTTACAGCCTTGAACTTGCCAGAATACCATCCTGCTCGTGATATGCAAGATACTTTTTTCATTCAAACCAATCCTGATGTGTTGTTGCGTACGCATACTTCATCGGTTCAGGTACGTTATATGGAAAATAACAAACCACCTATTCGTACGATTTCTCCAGGTCGTGTATTTCGTAACGAAGCCATTTCGTCTCGTTCGCACTGTATCTTTCATCAAGTAGAAGGTTTGTACATCGACAAGGATGTGTCTTTTGCCGACTTAAAACAAACGCTTTTGTATTTTACGAAGGAAATGTTCGGGAAGTCAAAAATTCGTCTTAGACCGTCTTATTTTCCGTTTACAGAGCCAAGTGCCGAAATAGATATTTATTGGGGTTTAAAAACTGAAACCGATTATCGTATTACCAAAGGTACGGGTTGGTTAGAAATTGGTGGTTGCGGAATGGTAGACCCTAATGTTTTAACCAATTGTGGTATCAATCCAGATGAGTATAATGGTTTTGCTTTTGGAATGGGAGTAGAGCGTATCGCTATGTTGTTGTATCAAATTGGTGATATCCGTATGTTTTATGAAAACGATGTGCGTTTCTTAGAGCAATTTAAATCGATTATTTAGTAACTAGTTAATAGTCCTTAGCAGTTAGTTCTTTTGCAGTCATAGCATCTATTGACTGAGGACTAAGTACTAGGGACTCATTTTTTTAAACTATGAAAAAAGACATCATCATACCTGTCGTAGAAAATGTATTTATTGCTGCCGTTCAAGAATGGAGCGACGACTTTATGGAAAAAGTGTGGTACGCCTACTTGGTAAACGATAGTGATTTCAATTTAGAAGGCGTTATGGTTGTTTCAAAAGCCTTTGGAACGATTGATGGCGAAATGAAAAAAACATCGCTTTTGCGTCACGCTTTCGTTGAAATACCAGCGGTTTCTGTTGTTAAAATAGAAATGATTGAGAAAAGTGTACTTACGCTCAATAACGAGTTTATGGTAACGTATTTTATTGATGGAACCTTGTACGATAAAAAATTCATTTTCAAAGCCAATAGCATCAATGAATCCGAAATGGAGGAAGTGCCTATCCTTTTTGTGGATGGAGTAATTGTGAGGTAAATTAGCTATAATGAACGTTTAAAAAATGCCATTGGAGTTTCCAATGGTATTTTTTTTGTCCAAATTTTGAAATAAAATCCATTAATTGGACAGATTCAAGTTACTTCATAAAACATAATCTCTTTAGATGTAAGGGTTTTTAGTTTGGCACGCCAATTGTTTTTAAGTAAACAGAAAATGATTCTAAAGAAAAGGTTTATTGGTTGTTTTAGTTAATTAGTTAGTTGTGTGTTTTTGTAAAAGGCATCTGTTTATAAAACAGATGCCTTTTTTTATTCTTTCCATCCCCATGGTGCAGATGGATTTTGAATAGGTTTTGTAAGGTCAAAAGTTACGGTAAACAATCGGTCTGAACCAATACGTCTTAGGTTGTAACTAAATGTTTTTTCGTCTAGAATAATCCACCAAACATTAGTGGAAGCATTTGGAAGCAAAGAAGCAGTTTCTTGATCAGCTGGGAAAAATTGTATTGTTGGTAATCCACTGTTGGTAGACATACCGCCATATTGAGTGATTTTATCTGGTGTTCCATCTTCGTGACGGTGGTCGTGTTTGAGCTGAATTTTATTATCCTCAAAAGTCAGGACCCAAGTTCTAGATTTATCTTCCCCTACAAAAAAAGGAATTCGTATTCTGTTGTTTTCACAACTACGAATATGCATTACTAATTTTTTTCCAGAAAAAGGGTCGTTAGGGGTCGCGCCTGCTGTAATTTGTCCTTCAAAAGATTGTCCACAATGTGTTTTTAATTGATTCCAAAATTGTGCGGCTCCAGCGTTATTTTGTCCAAAACTAATTGAAACAATACTTAATAGAATGAATGAAAGTATATATCTCATTAGTTTTATTTAAGGTGTTGTTTTAAAGTTAAAATAATTTGGATGCTGATTTAATCCAATTCTTCCGTTAGTTTTTTAAACACGGCTTTGGCTTCTTTCCCTTCATATAAAATTTGATACACAGCATCAATAATTGGAGTTTTGGCACCATAGCCTTGGTTCAGTTTGTAAGCACTTTTTACAGCATAATAGCCTTCGGCAACCATACTCATTTCCATCATGGCTGATTTTACAGTGTAGCCTTTTCCAATCATATTTCCAAACATTCTATTTCTAGAAAAGATTGAGTATCCTGTTACCAATAAATCTCCTAAATAGGCAGAATCATTGATGTTACGTTTCATTTTGTGGACTTTTTTGATGAATTTTTTCATCTCACGAATCGCATTACTCATGATTACCGATTGGAAGTTATCACCATAACCTAAACCGTGTGCGATACCAGCTGCTATTGAGTAAATGTTCTTGAGCATGGCCGCATATTCTGTTCCAATAATGTCATCTGATATTTTGGCTTTGATATAGTTTCCTGATAAATTTTCGGCTACTTTTTTTGCTTTGTCTGGGTCACCACAGGCAATTGTAAGATAAGAAAGTCGTTCTAAGGCAACTTCTTCAGCGTGGCAAGGACCTGTAATTACGCCTATGTTGTAGTAAGGGATGTCGTATTGAATATGAAAATGTTCTCCAACAATCAAGCTGGTTTCTGGAACAATCCCTTTGATGGCCGAAAAGATGATTTTGTCTTTTAGCGGAACAGTTATTTTGGTCAATTCTCCCTCCAAAAAAGCCGAAGGAATTGCAAAAATTAAGTAATCAGCATATTCTACTGCTTCATTAATATCCGAAGTTAGGATAAGCTTGTTTGTGTCAAATTCAACCGAACTCAAGTAATTTGGGTTGTGTTTGTAAGTTTTAATGTGATCGATAGCGACTTCGTTCCGCATGTACCAGCAAATTTCTTTTTGGTTCACACATAACATTTTAGCAATAGCAGTTGCCCAGCTTCCACCACCAATTACTGCAAATTTTAATTTATCGGCCATTTTTTATTAAATTTCATCAAAAGTACTCAAAATACTAGTAATTACACAAATTAATTTCGATTCTCGAGCTCCTTTTAGTGCTTCGGGTATTGATTTGAAAGGCTTTTTTAAATTATTGAAAAAAAAAATAAATTTCACACAATAAATAATTATGCTTTACGTTGTAAGTAATTAATAATTAGATTTTTAGTGATTAAAATTATGTTTGGTTTAGTTAGTTTTGTTTTTTAGTAATTGAAAAAGGCGCTCTACCATTGGTAAAACGCCTTTTTTTATTGATGCTTTTTTGAATTAATAACTAGCAGTAACAATTTCTCTAACTTTCTCAGGAGTAATGTTTTGTTTTTCTCCCAAGCCCTTCCAACCTCTTTCTTCAAATCTTTTTGCTATAAAATCGGCTGTTTTTTCGAAATCTTTGGTGTAGTCAGATAATTGGGTTTGCATTCCCATTGTATGAAAGAAGGCAACAGTTTTGTTGATAGCTTCTTTAGCAATTTCGTCTTCGCTTCCAGTTAGATTAAAAATACGTTGACCATATTGGGCCAATTTGGCTTTTTTCGTTTCAAACATTACCTTGTATAAGTTAGGACCAATTATCGCCAATGTTCTAGCATGATCAATTCCATACAAAGCCGTTAATTCGTGTCCAATCATGTGTGTAGCCCAGTCGCTAGGAACTCCTTTTTGGATTAGTCCGTTGAGTGCCATAGTACAGCTCCACATAAAGTTTGAGGCCAAAGCATAATCTGTAGGATCCTCTACTACTTTTGGTCCAATTTCGATTAGGGTTTGCAAAATACTTTCGGAAATACGGTCTTGTAAATAACCTTCATGTGGATAGGTCAAGTATTGCTCTAATACGTGAGTGTAGGCATCTACAACGCCGTTTTGTAATTGACGCTTTGGCAATGAAACAATTACAGTTGGGTCACAAATGGAAAATTTAGGAAACAAAGCACTTCCGCCAAACGCCAATTTTTCTTGTGTAGCTTCAATCGTTACAACAGAGCCTGAATTCATTTCTGATCCTGTAGCTGGAATTGTTAGGACCGTACCAAAAGGAACTACTTTGCTAAGGTCTTTGATGAGTAAGCGTTTCTGTAAAATATCCATCGGGTTGCCTTCAAAATGTACAGCTGCCGATATGAATTTCACGCCATCAATGACGCTACCGCCACCTACTGCCAAAATAAAATCGATATTTTGTTCTTTGATTACCGCTACGGCTTTCATCAATGTTTCGTAATGAGGATTGGGTTCAATACCACCAAATTCAACAATATTACGATCTGGAAGCGCTGCTTTTACTTGGTCATAAATACCGTTTTTGAAGATACTGCCTCCTCCGTAAGCAATCAGGATTTTTGCTTCTGCAGGAATCAAGGTCGCTATTTTTTCTATTTGTCCTTTTCCGAAAATTAAATTCGTAGGATTGTATAATTCGAAGTTTAACATGATGTTTTTTTTAAAAGAGTTACTAAGATACTAAGATTCTGAGTTTTTAAAGCACATTTAAACCTTAGTAACTTAGCTTCTCAGCGTTTTAGAGACGTTCTCTTATTTTTTTGAATGCAATTGAGCCAATAATTTTTCGGCAACTAATTTTGATGAAGCAGGATTTTGTCCTGTAATCAATAAACCATCTTCTACGGCGTAGGATTGCCAATCGCCAGCTTTACTGTAAGAACCACCATTTTTTTGTAGCATATCTTCCACCAAAAAAGGTACGACATTGGTTAATCCCACGGCTGCTTCTTCGGAGTTCGTAAAACCAGTTACTTTTTTACCTTTAACCAAGAAATGGCCATTTACTTTTACGTTTTTTAAGGCAGCAGGTGCATGACATACAAATGCTACTGGTTTATTTTGTGTGTAAAAAGCAGCAATTAAGTCTGAAGAAGTTGTATCCTCGGCCAAATCCCATAATGGACCGTGACCTCCAGGGTAAAAAACAGCATCGTAATCTGCAGGATTAATAGTGGCTAGTTTTTTGGTGTTTTTTAGTTTTTCTAAAACTACAGCATCTGCATCAAATCGTTTAGTATCCTCAGTTGCTGATGCTGGATCGGCACTTTTTGGATCAATTGGTGGTTGTCCTCCAAGAGGTGAAGCAATATCAATTTGAACACCTTTATCGGCCAATGCATAATAGGGAGCAGCAAATTCTTCTGTCCAAAATCCTGTTTTTTCTCCTGTGTTACCCAATTGATCGTGGCTGGTAACTACAAATAATACTTTTTTCATCTTTTTATTTTGTTTTTGTGCAGTTGCTACAAAGCAACTCAAGGTTACTAATAGAATCGATAATAAGGTGCTTTTTTTCATCGCTTGTTTTAATTTGAGACTGCAAATTTATAGCGAATATGGTATTAGTAAAAATAATTTAAATTATGTTTGTGATAAATATATTTATAGCAATGGTAAATTTAGAATGGTATCGTACGTTCAAATCAGTATACAAAAATGGAAATTTTTCGTTAGCCGCTAAGGAGTTGTTCATTAGTCAGCCTGCAGTCAGTCAGCAAATTGCTATGCTTGAAGCCCATGTAGGATATACATTATTCAACCGTAAATCAAAAGGGGTGGTGCCTACGGAATACGCAAAGTTACTCAATAACTTAATCATTGATGCTTTGGATCGCTTAGAAAATGTAGAAAACGGTTTTAGGGCTAAGGCCTTCAATACTAATCGGTTATTGTCTATTGGAATTTCTAAGCATTTGTTGGGCTGTTTTGGTAGTTCATTAGTATCAAAATTTGATTTTATTGACTTCACTTTTGGGACCAACGAGGAGTTATTTGATTTAGTAAATTCCAAGAAAATAGATTTTGCGATAGTAACCAAACAGTACGATACTTTTGACACGCTACATCAGCAATTAGGTGAAATAAAACAAGTCGTTGTGGCTACTCCAGATATTGATCTTCAAATCGTAAAAGAAAATATTACTGTCAATGATTTGGTGGCTATAGAACATTGGATGAACGATCAGAAGTGGTACAGTCATGACTCTGGAATACCACACATTAAGCTATTTTGGTTACATGTTTTTAATAAAAAAAGACCTGCCATCATAGCCAATTATATCATTCCATCAGAAAATGAAATGATTGCAATTCTTGCTCAAAACACGGGTATAAGTGTGGTTTGGGACTGTAATGTTGCATCAAAGATTCAGGACAAAGAGTTACAGTTGGTATGGGACAGTCCCAAAATGCCTACTACACCTTTATTTTTATTGTCAGGAAAGAATGATAATTTAAACGCTATTGCTCAAGAAATAGCTATTGTTGTAAAAGAGGTTTTAGAGTAATTATTTTTTGTAAAAATTATTATGATCTAGATATTCCCACACGTTATGCGGTAATAAAGGGCGAATGTTTTTGCCTTTTTTGATGCAATTGCGAATAAAAGTAGCCGAAATTTCAACTACTGGGGCATCTATGATTTTGATTTTGGGATGATTGGCAAAAGAGGGGTTTTCGGCTCCAGTATCAATTGCTTTTTGATTGTTTTCTATGGCTTCGATTCTCGGATAGACATAAATGGAATAATGCTCTAAAATGGCTTCGTAGTTTTTCCATTTGTGCAACGATTTTAAGTTGTCTTCGCCCATGATTAAAGCAAACTCGTTTTCTGGATATTTCTCTTGTAAATGTACCAGTGTAGTAATTGTATAATTGGGTTGCGGTAATTTAAATTCGATATCCGAAGGCTTTATTTTTGTATAGGTGTCTGTAGCCAAATGTACCATATGTAACCGATGATAATCATCTAGCAACGTACTTTTCTTTTTTAACGGATTGTGAGGCGTCACGACCATCCAGATTTGGTCCAAATCGGTATGTTCTGCCATATGATTGGCAATAATCAAATGGCCCACATGAATGGGATTAAAAGTACCGAAATATAGTCCGATTTTCATTTTTCTAGTTATGCAAAGGTTTACAAAACTTTCACCAAGAAGCATTAATTTTTTTACTTCTCTAAATTTTCTTTATGAACCTTTGTCTAATTACTTATTTTACAAAATCCTTCACCAATTGATACGCTTCCTCAAGTGCAACAGGCAAATCGTAATTTTTGATAATCACATCAAATTGTGGAGCCGTAGCCAATTCTACTGAGGCTTTGGCAATGCGCATATTGATTTTGTCTTCGCTTTCGGTAGAGCGTTCTTTGAGTCTTCTTTTCAATTCATCAACGCTTGGAGGTTTCACAAAAACAGCTAAGGTTTCTTCTGGGAATTTGTGTTTAATGCGCAATCCACCAGCTACATCAATATCAAAAATCACATTTTTACCCATGGCCCAAATGCGTTCCACTTCGCTTTTTAGGGTACCATAGAAATTATCGCGATACACTTCTTCCCATTCAACAAACTCTTCTGCTTTGATGTGTTTTTTGAATTGTTCCAATGACATAAAATAGTAATCCTTGCCATCTACTTCTTCGCCACGAGGTAAACGGGTTGCTGCCGAAATTGAAAATTCCAAATTCAAATCTTCTTTACCTAATAAATGCCTAACGATTGTTGTTTTTCCCGAACCAGACGGAGCTGAAAAAACTATTAATTTTCCTTTTTTCATTTTATACTATAATTTTTCCTAGGAGCTACAATACATTCAACACTTGCTCTTTGATTTTCTCCAATTCATCTTTCATTTGAACGACTAATTTTTGCATTTGAGCATGATTGGATTTAGAACCCATAGTGTTGATTTCTCTACCCATTTCTTGAGTAATAAAACCTAGTTTTCTACCATTAGCTTCAGTTCCTTTGATGGTGTCTAGGAAATAATCCAAATGGTTGGTTAAACGTACTTTTTCTTCGGTGATATCTAGCTTTTCTAGATAATAAATGAGCTCTTGTTCAAAACGATTTTCATCTACATTTACTTGAAGTTCAGCAATAGCGGTTTGTAAGCGTTCTTTAATTGCTTGAACACGCTCAGGGTCTAAAGCCAAAGCTTCGTTCATGAATTGTCTGATATTAGCAATACGCAATTGGAATTCTTTTTCGAGAGACTCGCCTTCGTCTTTACGGAAATTCAAAATGTTTTGAAGTGCTTCTTCGATTACATTTTGGATAGTAGCCCATTCACTTTCGTCAATTTCTTCGCGTTCTACTTTCATAGTATCCGGCATACGAACGGCCATTTTCATCAATTCAGTTGTGTCGGCGTCAGGATATACCTCAAGTAATTGATTGATATAGGCTTTTACAATTGGAACATTCACTCGAGTAGAGGTTTGCTCAGCGGTACTTTCAATATAAATAGAGAAATCAATTTTTCCTCTTTCCAATTTTGAAGCAATTAGATTGCGCAATCCCAATTCCATTTCACGGTATAAAGAGGGCATTCTTACATTCAAATCTAAACCCTTACTGTTTAAGGATTTTACTTCTATTGTTATTTTTTTGGTAGGCAATTGAAGTGTTGCTTTACCAAAACCGGTCATGGATTGTATCATATGTTTGTATAAAAGGCTGTAAATATAAGTAAAGTAATTTGTACTTTAAGGATACAAATTAACGCAATAAGTAGTATAGCAATGATTAGTTATGACTTTTTGAGTTTTTTTGTGTTACCAAATAAACCCCTGTAAAAATTAAAATAGCAGCTCCTATTTTGACCCAATTCAGTTCGTCTTTCCCTAAACTAATAGCAAAAATCGTCGCAAAAAGAGGTTGTAAATAAATAAAAACAGCCACCGTAGTAGGTTTTAATTCTTTCATCGAAAGTAAATTTAATAAATAAGTTAAGAAAGTCGAAACAACTACAACAAAACTTATTTTCCAGTAGATTGAAGTAGGCACTAAAGACCAGTTGACTGCATTAAACTCACTCCATCCAAAGGGAAGAACCATCAAGAAACCAAAAAGATAAATCCATTTTACAAAGGTAAAGGCATTATAGGTATGCATTAATTTCTTTACAATGATGAGATAAAAACCATAAGAGATTGCATTTACTAATACTAAAAAATTACCCAATCCAGCATTGCTAGCGTTTCCAATCGATTTGCCATAAAGAATCAATAAAGCAGTACCGAACAGGCCTAGGACAATTCCAAAAACCTTTCTTTTTTTAAGGCGCTCTTTCATTATTATTGCTGATAAAACCAGCACAATCATTGGTGTTGAAACCATAATTACTGCAGCAGAAATAGGTGAAGTTAGGCTTAATCCTTTAAAAAAAGTGAGCATATTGAATGCTACTCCAAAAAAAGCAGCAGCAATAATTCTAGGAAAATCTCCCAAAGCAATTTTTTCTTTGGGCATAAAAAGCCACGTTAGCCAAAAAAGCAGCACTGAACCGCCCACTCGAAGTAAGATAAACCCGAAAGCATCAATGTAAGCAGGCATTACGTCTTTGGCAATGGTAAAAGTTACGCCGTAGATAATCGAAACGATGGTTGCGCCAATTAAGGCAAGCTTTCTTTTAGACATGGGCCAATGCTAAATGAACTTGATGAATGTTTTGTTGGCTATTACCAATGTAGATTTTACCATTAATGATAAATACAGGTCGGCTTAAAAAGGTGTAATGTTCCAAAATGTATTTTTTGAAATCGGCTTCTGTAAGTGCTTGATTTTTTAGATTCAACGATTTGTACAATTGGGCTTTTTTGCTAAACAGAGCTTCATAACTTCCTGAAAGTTCCACCATTTTTTCTAATTCATCAACAGTAATTGGGTCTTGTTTGATGTCATGAAAAGCCAAATTGTGGTTTGCAGGTAATCCTTTTATGATTTTTCTGCAGGTATCGCAAGAAGCTAGGTAATATATTTTGTTCATTTGGAATGCTTTTTTGTGCTGCAAAGAAAATCCATTTACATCGAAAATGAGTATTTTTATCCAAAAAATAAAAAAAATGAATGCAATATTTGAATTGACAACAACAAGCCGAAAAATGGCTGCTCCTTATCTTGAAAAATATACTCTAGAACAATTGAATACCATTCCTGAGGGTTTTTCAAATACTATCTTTTGGAACATTGCTCATATCGTGGTGACGCAACAGTTATTAGTTTATAAATTATCTGGTTTACCAATGCAGGTTTCTGATGATTTGGTAGAAAAATACCGAAAAGGAACCAAGCCTGAACAAGATGCTACACAAGAAGAAGTGGATTTGATTAAGAGTTTACTTTTTTCAACCGTAGAGCAAATGAGAACCGATTACGAAAACAAGGTTTTTCAAAATTTTAATGAGTATCCTACCTCTACAGGTTTTACTTTACATACTGTTGAAGAAGCAATCCAATTCAATGCTTTTCATGAAGGGTTACATATCGGAATCCTTATGAGTCTTCGTAAGTTCGTTTAAAGAACACGATACAAATAGAAAAAAGTGCTTCGAAATCTGATTTGATTTTGAAGCATTTTTTATTTTAAAACAAGGTATTTTTTTAGAGAAGAATAAGGAATAAAAAGAGTTTTAGGTCCTTCTACATAAGCAGCGGCTTCGTATTGATTGTAGTGAAACAAAAGACCATCATTGGTAAAAAAAATGTTTTTAGGTAATTGAAATTGGTCATTTTCAAATAAATAACCCGTTTGATTGATGTTGCCTTTTAGTGGTATTTGATATTTTTTTCGGAACTTGATTTCTAACATTTTTTTCAACCCAGAAATATCTTTGAAAAGCGATTCATTTGAAATGTTTTTTCCGGTTTTTGAGTCAAATATTAGTGATTGAAGGCCTTCATAACCGTGAGCGCCCCCAGTAAAAGTGTAATGGTCAATCTCTAAATTGATAATATGTTCAGATTGATATTTAACTGTTCCTTCTATTGCAGCTTCCCATCCAAAAGTAGCATCAGGTATTTCTTCTTTGGTGGTTTCATAAGAGTTTATAAATGATGAAAGAAGGACTTGATAATCCTCGGTTTCTATTGGCTTTTCATCAAGATAGACCAATTCTTTTATTCTAGAAAACACTTTTTTATTGATGCTATCTGCCGAAGTACTGTTGTTTGTGGCATAGGGAATACTCACTTTTATTTCTGGACAGTTTTCTTTGCACAGCAAGTTACTTTTTTTACTGAATTCTTTATTTTCAAAGCGTATTTCATTGGAACAACTACTCAATACTACGAGCAACAATAGGCTTTGGATGTATCGTTTCATAACTCAAATGTGTTAATTGTATACAAAGGTAGACTAGACAAACGTTGCTTTATCAATATTTAACGGTAAATTTGCATTTCCAATAAATGTAGTCATTCAAAAAAACGATACACATGAAATTTAATACTAAAGTTATTCATGGAGGACAACACCATGATGCAAGCACTGGAGCTGTAATGCCTCCCGTTTATCAAACATCCACTTTTGTACAAACGAGTCCAGGTAAGCCTTTGAATCCTGACTACGAATATAGCCGAGCTGCAAATCCAACTCGAACTGCGCTAGAAAACGCTTTGGCAAGTATTGAAAATGGAACCAGAGGATTGGCTTTTTCATCTGGATTAGCGGCAACAGATTGCGTTTTGCGTTCTTTTAAAGCAGGTGACGAAATTATCGCTATGGATGATTTGTATGGAGGAACTTATCGAATGTTTACTAGGATATATAAAGAATCTGGCATTATATTCCATTTTGTTGATATGAATGATTTGGAGAAATTCCAATCTTTAATCAACGAAAATACGAAGTTGGTTTGGGTAGAAACACCGACCAATCCGTTAATGAAACTGGCGGATATTGCTGCAATTGCTCAAATAACGAAAGCAAACAATATCCTTTTTGCGGTAGATAATACTTTTGCAACGCCATACTTGCAAAAGCCTTTAGATTTAGGAGCTGATATTGTCATGCACTCAGCGACCAAATATTTAGGAGGTCATTCAGACGTAATTGCTGGAGCTTTGATTGTAAAAGATGAAGCATTGGGTAATCAATTGCATTTTCAGCAATTTGCAACCGGTGCAACTTTGGGACCAATGGATAGTTTTTTGGTGTTAAGAGGTATTAAAACTTTG
Organism: Flavobacterium sp. RSSB_23; assembly: GCF_051547145.1. NCBI lineage: Bacteria > Pseudomonadati > Bacteroidota > Flavobacteriia > Flavobacteriales > Flavobacteriaceae > Flavobacterium > Flavobacterium sp. RSSB_23. The sequence goes on from NZ_JBPTTO010000002.1 coordinate 239,903, forward strand.
CATTTACGTGTGCAAAGACATTGTGAAAATGGCGAAAAAGTTGTGGCTTTTTTAAATTCACATCCAAAGATTAAAACTGTTTATTATCCTGGATTGCCAGAGCATCCGTTTCATGAAATAGCCAAAAAGCAAATGAGTGGTTTTGGTGGAATGGTTTCTTTTACTTTTAAATCAGGTGAAAAATCAGATGCGATTGCATTTTTAGAAAAGTTAAAGGTGTTTACTTTGGCTGAATCTTTAGGAGGAGTTGAATCTTTAGCCAATCATCCTGCTTTGATGACCCACGCTTCTATTCCGGAAGATAAAAGAAAAGAAGTCGGAATTACTGATGATTTAGTGCGATTAAGTGTAGGAGTAGAGGACGCTGCCGACTTGATAGCCGACCTAGAACAAGCTTTATCTTAGATAAAAAGTATACTCATAAAAAAGGGCTCAATAGTTTACATTGAGCCCTTTTTTATGAATTTTAGGTTAAGTATTAAAACTCTAAGTATTGAATATATCCAATGTTAAACCAAACCATCCAATCATTTGCTTTGTTCTCTGTGTATACTTGTTTGTTTGGATTTAAACCATCTACCCAGTCCGAAGAAAAGTATTGAAAGCGCATATCTACCAATAGGTCACTCATAGTAGTAAGCTTGTATCTCGTACCAAATCCTGCAACGACTGAGAGTACTCCTTTGGATTCATTTGAAAATCCATTTGGACGACCATCAGATGGCATTAGGTATTTAGGTATTGTGGTTGCTGATGTTCCCAAAGGCCCCATTGTAGAAGTAGCTTGAGCGTCATAAAAACTATAAAGGACACCTAAACTTGCATAAGGACCAAATGCACCTATAGTGTTCTCAAAATCATGTATTTTTACAAGGTGAAATTCACCTTGAAATCCAAGATTTACCATTTTTGAAGAGCCTCTCATGGCGCGTAATTGCTGCTTTCCTAATGAGTTAGAGCTCTGATCAACCCATTTCCCAAAGTGCCTGAAACTTGTAGAGTTATAAGAAAGCTCCGTTCGAACTTTAAAATGATCATTAAAATAATTACCATAATTAGCTCTTGATGAAAAATTGATATAGTGCACAAGACCAACTCCAAATCCTGTATTACCAGCATTGGTTTCAATGTCATGTCTTTCGCCATAATCGGATTGAAATGCAACCGGGCCAAAGGTAATTCCTATTTCATGTGCTAAATTAAATTGCGCTTGTAAATTGTAATGGGTACTTATTAAAAGGAATAAGAGGAGTGGTATTTTTTTAAACATTTGATAGCCTATTTATTGCGCGCAAATATATAAAAACAAATAACACAAATTATACCCAAAAAGTTAAACCAATTATTATTATTTAAAATGGATATTTGTTACAAATACTATAACGTTTTCGTAACTTTTATTGTTTAATGTTTGTATTTCCTTATAAATGGTTAAATAAAAGATAATTTTTCTTTTTATTGCAAAAAAATAGGTCAAATTAACGTTTTAAGCGTATATTTGTGAGCAATTAACAGTGTGTTTCTAACGTTTTTATAATCATTAAGATCATGTCACAAAGTATTACTAATTTTATTGATTCGGTAACTAAAAAAAATCCGAACGAAACAGAATTTTTGCAAGCAGTATTAGAAGTTGCCGAAACGGTAATTCCTTTTATAGAAGAAAATAAAAAATACCAAAACAAAATGCTTTTAGAGCGTATGGTAGAGCCAGAACGCGTTATCATGTTTAGAGTTACTTGGATTGATGATCAAGGTCAAACTCAAGTAAATAGAGGATACCGTATACAAATGAACTCAGCTATAGGCCCATATAAAGGGGGATTACGTTTTCATCCATCTGTAAATCTAAGTATTTTGAAATTCTTAGCTTTCGAACAAACCTTCAAAAATAGCTTGACTACTTTGCCAATGGGTGGTGGAAAAGGTGGTTCTGATTTTGATCCTAAAGGAAAATCAGATAACGAAATTATGAAGTTCTGTCAAAGTTTTATGACTGAATTAGAAAGACATATTGGTGCTGATACTGATGTTCCTGCAGGAGATATCGGTGTTGGAGGAAGAGAAGTAGGTTATTTATTTGGTCAATACAAAAGATTAAGAAATGAATTTACAGGAGTATTAACTGGTAAAGGAATTTCTTTCGGAGGTTCTTTAATCCGCCCAGAAGCAACTGGTTACGGAACAGTATACTTCGCACAAAGTATGTTGAAAACAAAAGGTGATTCTTTTGAAGGAAAAACAGTTGTCATTTCTGGTTCTGGAAACGTTGCTCAATATGCCACTCAAAAAGCGACTCAATTAGGTGGTAAAGTAGTTACTTTATCTGATTCTGCGGGGTATATTTATGACGCAGACGGAATTGATGCTGAAAAATTAGCTTTCGTAATGGAATTGAAAAATGAATTACGTGGAAGAATTAGTGAATATGTTACTAAATATCCAAATGCTAAATATGTGGCAGGAAAACGTCCATGGGAAGTAAAATGTGATATCGCGTTGCCTTGTGCAACTCAAAATGAGTTGAACGGAGAAGAAGCGGCTCTTTTATTAGCTAACGGTTGTATTGCTGTTGCAGAAGGTGCTAATATGCCTTCTACACCAGAAGCTGTTATTGCGTTCCACAAAGCTAAAATTTTGTTCGCACCAGGAAAAGCTTCTAATGCAGGTGGTGTAGCTACTTCAGGTTTGGAGATGTCTCAAAACTCATTGCGTTTAAGCTGGACTTCTGAAGAAGTAGATGAAAAATTATACAATATCATGTTGAATATTCATGCTTCTTGTGTACAATATGGTACAGATGAAACAGGATATGTTGATTATGTTAAAGGTGCTAATATTGCTGGATTTGTTAAAGTAGCGGATGCTATGTTAGCTCAAGGAGTAGTATAGTAGTAGTAAGTTAATTAGTTAAAGCCTTCTTCTGGAAACAGAAGGAGGCTTTTTTTATTCGGCAAGAACAAAAATCAAAAACTTTCGTTTGTACTATATTTGTAATTCATTTGAAAAAAACTCATGAGAAGAATAGTCGTGTTTTTTTGTTGTTTATTAGTCCTTAATGTTGGTTTTTCACAAAGCCAATTGTCTTGGCAAGGTTATTTTTCTTATAACGAAATCAAAGATGTAGCACAATCCAATTCCAATCTTTTTGCTGCTGCTGAGAATGCGTTGTTCTCAAAAAACACGCTTTCAAACACTTTAAAAACTACCACGACTATCGACGGACTTTCTGGATTGACGATATCAGCTTTGTATCATAGTGTCGCTTTCAATAAAACTATTGTTGGCTATGAAAATGGTCTTTTAATTGTGATTAATGAAACCGATGGGACGCTATTGAAAGTGGTCGATATTATCAACAAACAATTGCCTGCCAATATCAAAAAAATCAATCATTTTTTGGAACATCAGGGTATTCTTTATATTTCTTGTGATTTTGGTATAGTGCAATTCAATTTGAATACACAACTTTTCGGAGATACTTACTTTATTGGAGATTTAGGAAAGGAAATTTCGGTGAAGCAAACGGCTGTTTTTGAAGGAAATCTTTATGCTGCCACAGAAAATGGAATTCGAAGAGCAGCTGTTTCGAATCCAAACTTAATCGATTATCAGCAGTGGACAATGCTTTTGTCTGATAATTGGTCGGGAATCACTGCTTTTGGAACAGATTTGTATGCTTCAACCACAGCTGGTACGATTTACAAATATGGACTCAATTCATTCTCTGTCGTTCAAAGTTTTGGAGCGCCAATTGTCGATTTGCGTTCTGATGCAAACAATTTATTAGTAACCACTCCCAGTCAAATTTCGGTCTTTGGGTCGGGATTTCTTTTGATAAAACAAGTAAATAGCAATCAGATTTTGGATAAAAATTCTGTTTTTACTTGTGCGACTATTGTCAATACTAATTTGTTTTTGGGCACCAAAGAAAATGGTTTACTAGCAACGACACTGTCTGTTGGCGCGCCAATAAGCGATAGTACACCTCCAGGACCACTCAGAAATGCCATTTTTTCTTTTCAAGTTACTCCAAATGCGCTTTGGGCGGTATATGGAGGGTATACAGGGGACTATAATCCTTATTCTTATAACAACAGCGGGCCTAATTTATATGGCATTAGCCGACTCAACACTGAGGGTTGGTTATCAATTCCTGCAGATGAGGTTTTGGGAGCTAAATCTATTTCGAGAGTAACGATTAATCCAAATGACGAGACTAAAGTTTATGCGAGTTCTTTTTTTTCGGGATTATTACGCATAGAAAACGAAGTGCCAAATTTGTTGTACAATCAAACCAATTCGGGTTTGGAATCGATTGCTTTTCTAGGGCCAACTTATATCGATGTTCGTATCAACGGAACAGCGTTTGACAAATCAGGGAATCTTTGGGTGACCAATTCCCGAATCGAAAATGGCTTGAAAGTCTTGAGAAGTAATGGACAATGGCAAAGTTATTCCTTGAATTCCATCGCCGAAAAAAGTATCGATGTGAGTATGGGAAGAATGGTTATCGATAAAAACAGCACCAAGTGGATTGCTTCTAATACCGATGGTGTAATCGCTTTTAACGAATCAGGTGCAACACCCACTTTTAAGAAAATTACTTTTGGGTCCGACAAAGGAAACCTGCCTACTACAGACGTGCGAGCTTTAGCAATAGATACAAATAACCAACTTTGGATAGGTACTACTAAAGGGCTTCGAGTAGTGTCGAATGTGAATAACTTTCAAAACACAACGGCACTCACTACCAAACCCATTATTATTCTAGAAGATGAGGTGGCTCAGGAGTTGCTGTTCGAGCAATTTATCAATGCGATTGTAGTAGATGGAGCGAATAACAAATGGGTGGGAACGGCAGATTCAGGTGTTTTTTTATTGTCATCCAATGGGCAAAAAACGCTGTATCATTTTACCACCAATAATTCACCATTACCGAGTAACACTATAAATGATATAGGGATTAATGCGGTTACTGGAGAAGTTTATATTGCTACAACCAAAGGGATGATTTCGTTTAAAGGAGTGGCTACTGCCGCTAGTGATTCTTTGAACAACGTCTATGTTTATCCTAATCCGGTACGTCCTGAATTTAACGGTACAGTCAAAATAGCAGGGTTGTTAAATCGTGCCAATGTCAAAATAACCGACATCGAAGGCAATTTAGTGCACGAAGCAGTTTCTGAAGGAGGAACCATAGAGTGGGATACTACTGCTTTTGGAAAATACAAAGTAGCTTCGGGTGTGTATATGATTTTCATTTCTGCTGAAGATGGCATCGAAACCAAGGTGAAGAAAGTGATGATTGTCAGATAAAGATTTCAATTTTTAAATTCCAAATTCCCAAATTCCAAATTCCCAAATCTCAAAATCCTAAATCCCAAATTCCAATCCTCATGTTGGTAAAAACCAAAGCCATCGTTATTTCGATATTAAAATTTCAAGAAAAGAGCTTGATTGTAAAATGTTTTACACAATCGCATGGTCTAAAATCCTATTTCGTTAGAAATGCATTTTCTGGAAAGAAAAACAATCAAAAAATTGCCTATTTTCAGCCGTTATCAATTTTAGAAATTGAAGCAGTGCATAAAAATAAAGGGACGTTAGAGCATTTTAAAGAAATTAAAACGGCTATTCCATTTCAAACGATTCATTTGGATATTGTTAAAAGTACTATGGTGCTTTTTCTGTCTGAAATTTTGCATCATGCTATTCATGAAGAAGAACAGAATGAAGATTTATTTAAATATTTAGAAACTGCATTACAGTGGCTCGATACACATAATGAAACCAGTAATTTTCACTTGATTTTAATGCTCGAAATCACTAAATTTTTAGGGTTTTATCCGGATACTTCTGAACAAGATTTGCCTTTTTTTGAAATGAATGAAGGTGTTTTTTCCCTTTTTCAGGCAATTAGTTGTTTATCTGAACACGAATCGTTTTTGCTAAAAAAACTAATTGATTTGAGATTAGACTCGGACCAAAAAGTTTTTCATGTTATAGAACGTCAAATTTTACTCAAAATTCTAATTGATTACTATAGTTTTCATTTAGATGGTTTTAAAAAGCCAAAATCCTTAGAAATTTTGAAAGAAATTTTTTCATGAGATTTTAAAAACTCTGTACTACTTACTCATAATTCATAACTATTTATTACTTTCGCACCTCGATTAAGAAAAGGATACAATGAGTACAAAATTTACTGAATACAAAGGACTTGACTTGCCAAAAGCGGCATCAGAAGTGCTTGATTTTTGGAAGAACGAAAATATATTTGAAAAGAGTGTAACTACACGCGAAGGCAACACGCCTTTTGTGTTTTTTGAAGGACCTCCTTCGGCCAACGGATTACCAGGAATTCACCACGTGATGGCACGTGCAATTAAAGATATTTTTTGCCGATATAAAACCCAAAAAGGTTTCCAAGTAAAGCGTAAAGCAGGCTGGGATACTCACGGTTTACCAGTAGAATTGGGTACTGAAAAAGAGTTAGGTATCACCAAAGAAGATATTGGAAAAACAATTTCCATCGAGGATTATAACGAAGCGTGTAAAAAAACCGTAATGCGTTATACCGATGTTTGGAACGATTTGACTGAAAAAATGGGGTATTGGGTAGATATGGAAGACCCATATGTGACCTATAAACCAAAGTATATGGAATCGGTTTGGTGGTTGCTAAAACAAATCTATAACAAAGATTTGATGTACAAAGGCTACACCATTCAGCCGTATTCACCAAAAGCGGGTACTGGTTTGTCTTCTCACGAAGTAAATCAGCCTGGAAGTTACCGCGATGTAACGGATACGACCATTGTAGCTCAATTCAAGACATTACCAGAAACATTACCTTCATTTTTACAAGGTTTTGGAGCTATTCACATCTTGGCTTGGACGACAACACCTTGGACTTTGCCATCGAACACAGCGTTGACGGTTGGACCGAAAATTGATTATGCTTTAGTAAAAACCTTTAATCAGTATACTTTTGAGCCTATCCATGTGATTTTGGCCAAAAATTTAGTGGGAAAACAATTTGCAAAAGGATTCTTTGCTTCTGATGATGCTGCAGATTTTGAAGCTTTCAAAGCAGGTGATAAAAAAATACCGTATCAAATCGTAGCCGAATGTAAAGGTCAAGATTTAGTTGATATTCGTTATGAGCAATTATTGCCTTTTGTTTTGCCTTATCAAAATCCAGAAAATGCTTTTAGAGTGATTGCTGGTGATTTTGTAACTACTGAAGATGGTACGGGTATTGTACATACTGCGCCTACTTTTGGTGCAGATGATGCTAAAGTAGCCAAAGAAGCTACTCCAGAAGTGCCACCAATGTTAGTTTTAGATGAAAATGGTACGCCAGTTCCTTTGGTTGATTTGCAAGGAAAATTCATTCAAGGTCTTGGAGATTATTCAGGGAAATACGTTAAAAACGAATATTACAACGAAGGAGAAGCACCAGAGCGTTCGGTAGATGTAGAAATTGCTATTCGTTTAAAAGAAGAAAACAAAGCCTTCAAAGTAGAGAAATACGTGCACAGTTATCCACATTGTTGGAGAACAGACAAGCCTATTTTATATTATCCATTAGACTCTTGGTTTATCAAAATTACCGAGGTGAGAGAACGTATGTTCGACCTGAACGACAGCATCAATTGGAAGCCAAAAGCTACTGGTGAAGGACGTTTTGGTAACTGGTTAAAAAACGCCAACGATTGGAACCTTTCACGTTCTCGCTATTGGGGAATCCCTTTGCCAATATGGAGAACAGAAGACAAACAAGAAGAAATTTTAATTGGTTCGGTTGAAGAATTATTCAACGAAATAGAAAAAGCTATTGCGGCTGGTGTACAAACCAACAATCCGTTTGCAGGTTTTGAAATTGGAAATATGTCCGAAGCCAATTATGATTTGATTGATTTACACAAAAATGTAGTGGACCAAATCACCTTGGTTTCTGCTTCAGGAAAACCAATGAAACGTGAATCGGATTTGATTGACGTTTGGTTTGACTCTGGTGCTATGCCTTATGCGCAATGGCATTATCCGTTTGAAAACAAAGAAAAAATTGATCAAAATACCGATTATCCTGCTGATTTTATTGCAGAAGGTGTCGATCAAACACGCGGATGGTTTTATACTTTGCACGCTATTGGAGCTTTGGTTTTTGATCGAATTGCATACAAAAACGTTGTATCTAACGGTTTGGTTTTGGATAAAAATGGACAAAAAATGTCCAAGCGTTTGGGTAATGCCGTTGACCCATTTACTACACTAGAGGAGTATGGTCCTGATGCTACGCGTTGGTACATGATTTCCAATGCCAATCCTTGGGATAACTTAAAATTTGATATTGAAGGAATTGCTGAGGTGCGTCGTAAGTTCTTTGGAACGCTGTATAATACCTATTCGTTTTTTGCATTGTATGCGAATATTGATGGCTTTAGTTATGCAGAAGCTGAAGTGCCTTTAGAAGAACGCCCAGAGATTGATCAATGGATTATTTCAGAATTGAACACGTTGATCAAAGAGGTAGATGTTTTTTATGCTGAATATGAACCAACCCGTGCCGCTCGCGCAATTTCTGATTTTGTTCAAGAAAATTTGAGTAACTGGTACGTGCGTTTGTGTAGACGTCGTTTCTGGAAAGGCGAGTATGCTCAAGATAAAATTGCTGCTTACCAAACGCTTTATACTTGTTTGTTAAGCATTGCAAAATTGAGTGCACCTATCGCTCCTTTCTTTATTGATAAGTTGTACAAAGACTTAACACAAGCTACAGGAACAGAGAATTTCGAGTCAGTACACTTGGCACAATTCCCTGTTTCAGTTGAAAAGTTTGTTGATAAATCATTAGAGAGTAAAATGCAGAAGGCGCAGACAATATCTTCATTGGTTTTGTCACTGCGTAAAAAGGAAATGATAAAAGTGCGTCAACCTCTGCAAAAGGTAATGATTCCGGTACTTGACGCGGTTCAGAAGGCTGAAATCGAAGCGGTTGCTGACCTTATAAAAGCGGAAGTAAACGTCAAAGAAATCGAACTTTTAGACGATGCTTCAGGCATATTGGTAAAACAAATTAAACCTAACTTTAAGGCCCTTGGACCTCGATTCGGAAAATATATGAATCTGATTTCCAAAGAGATACAGTCTTTTTCTCCTGAACAGATTAACCAATTAGACAAGGAAGGAAGCTTAAGTATTGTAATTTCAGGAAAAGATGTAATTTTATCATTAGAGGATGTAGAAATTTCATCTCAAGATATCGAAGGCTGGTTAGTAGCCAATGCTAACGGAATTACAGTAGCATTAGACATTACCATTTCTGACGATTTAAGAAAAGAGGGAATTGCTAGGGAGTTAGTAAATCGTATTCAGAATATCCGTAAAGATTCTGGTTTCGAGGTTACCGATAAAGTGAAGGTTTACGTTCAAAATCACGCTGTTTTACAAGAAGCAATTCTAGCCAATGAAAGCTACATTAAGTCAGAAACATTGACAGAAGAATTGCTATTTGCTGAAAGCTTAGAGAATGGCATAGAAATTGAATTCGATGACATTAAAACAAAATTAACGATAACAAAATAACCCAACCAAAAAGAATTAACCAACCCATTAAATTAATTTAGGCTATGATCGAGGAAATGACACGATACTCAGACGCTGATTTAGCAGAGTTCAAACAGATAATCAAAGAAAAGATAGAAAAAGCACAAGCGGATCTTGACTTGATAAAAAGTGCCTATATGAATGATTTAAATAATGGTACTGATGACACTTCGCCTACTTTCAAAGCTTTTGAAGAAGGAAGCGAAACGATGTCTAAAGAAGCCAATTCACAATTGGCCATTCGTCAAGAAAAGTTCTTGCGTGATTTAAAAAACGCTCTTTTCCGTGTTGAAAACAAAACCTACGGTATTTGTAGAGTAACAGGAAAATTAATTGGCAAAGAAAGACTAAAAATCGTTCCTCATGCAACAATGAGTATCGAAGCTAAGAATTTGCAACGATAATTATTTAAAATAGTAAATTTCAAATTCCAAATTCCAAACTTCTTCGTTGGGATTTGGAATTTCTTTTTTGGAATTTAATTTTTATTTTAGAGTTCTTTTTTTGAATTTGTCTATTTTTGCCCCACTAAAAATACTATAATGTCATTACGCAAAGCTTATTTCCTTATTTTTATTCTGCTACTTGTCGATCAAGTTTCTAAAATATATGTCAAAACAAATTTCGTATTAGGTGAAGAAGTGACCGTTTTCAATTGGTTCAAAATTCATTTTATAGAAAACGAAGGAATGGCTTGGGGAACGAAACTTCCCGGTGAGTATGGCAAGTTATTTTTAACCGTTTTCCGTATTTTTGCAGTAGCAGGTATCGGTTATTGGTTATGGGATTCCGTGCGTAATCACAAAAGCTCTAATTATCTTATCGTGGCGATTGCCTTGATTTTTGCAGGAGCTTTAGGTAATATTATCGACTCTGTTTTTTACGGTGTTATCTTTAACGACAGTTATCAGCAATTGGCCGTTATGTTCTCTGAAGAGCCTTACGGAACTTGGTTTCATGGGCAAGTGGTTGATATGTTTTACTTTCCTATTATCAAAGATTTTCCAATGCCAGAATGGGTGCCTTTCATCGGAGGGAGACCTTTTACGTTCTTCAATGCTATTTTCAACGTAGCCGATGTTGCCATTTCAACTGGAGTAGGAATCTTAATCGTTTTTAACAAAAAAGCTTTTCATAAAGGAGATGCTTAATTTTTAGGAGCTTTATCCTGCTGTACGCTATATCTTTTATACTAGAAACCCTTTCAGTTAGTAAAACTGAAAGGGTTTCTAGTATAAAAGGATGCCGCTCCCATCAGGGCTAGGGCTTTCCTTATCCAAACAGTTCTGCTGCTATATCTTCTATTTTCGTCACCAAACGAATTTGAATCCCAGTATTTTTAAGCGCAATTTTGTTGTATTTTGAAACGAATATGGTTGAGAAACCCAGTTTTTCAGCTTCTTGTATGCGTTGGTCTACGCGATTCACTGGACGAATTTCACCAGAAAGCCCAACTTCGCCTGCAAAACAAAAATCTTTGTGGATAGGAATGTCTTCGTTTGAAGATAAGATTGCGGCAACTACAGCCAAATCAATCGCTGGGTCATCCACTGAGAGACCACCTGTTACGTTCAAAAAGACATCTTTAGCGCCCAATCGGAAACCAGCTCTTTTTTCTAAAACAGCCAAAATCATATTCAAACGTTTGGCATTGTAACCAGTCGTGCTGCGTTGTGGTGTTCCGTATACTGCGGTGCTTACCAAGGCCTGTATTTCTATCATTAAAGGACGCATGCCTTCTAGTGTTGTAGCAATTGCGGTTCCAGAGAGTTGTTCGTCTTTGTGAGAAATCAAAATTTCAGACGGATTTGAAACTTCGCGTAAGCCACTGCCTAGCATTTCATAAATCCCTATTTCGGCAGTCGAACCAAAACGGTTTTTAAGTGAACGAAGGATGCGGTATACGTGGTTTCTGTCTCCTTCAAATTGTAAAACCGTATCTACCATATGCTCCAGAATCTTTGGACCAGCAATTGTGCCATCTTTGGTAATGTGTCCAATAAGAATAACGGGAACGTTAGTTTCTTTGGCAAATTTAATCAACTCTGCAGTGGTTTCTCTAATTTGAGAAATACTTCCAGCAGTCGATTCAATATAATCCGTATGCAGAGTTTGAATCGAATCGATAATTACAATTTCAGGCTGCATCGCCTCAATTTGTTTAAAGATGTTTTGCGTTTTGGTTTCGGTCAAAATATAGCAATTATCTCCATTTGGAGTAATGCGTTCTGCACGCATCTTGATTTGCTTTTGACTTTCTTCCCCAGAAACATACAAAGTTTTATAAGGCAGTTTTAACGAAATTTGGAGTAAAAGCGTACTTTTTCCAATGCCAGGTTCGCCTCCTAATAAGATTAAGGAACCAGGTACAATTCCACCTCCTAAAACACGGTTCAATTCGGTGTCCGTCGTGTCTAGTCTAATTTCTGCTGTCGAATCAATCTCGTTGATGCGCAACGGACGTGGTGCTTTACTCAAAGCAACAGGTTCACTTTTCCAAGCAACTTTCTCTTGTTTTTGTACAATTTCTTCAGCAATGGTATTCCATTCTTTGCAGGAATTGCATTGTCCTTGCCATTTGGCATATTGAGCGCCACAATTTTGACAAAAAAAGGTAGTTTTTACTTTAGCCATTATTTTTTAGGTGCATTTTTGCTTAGCATTAAGTCGTACTTTTCTAACATCATTGTTTTGGTTAATGCTCCTATTTCTTGCATTTGTGAGGCATTTTGGTAACGTTTCATTGCTTTTTTGTAGTCTTCTTGTTTTTCATACATTAAGCCTAATTCATACTCTGCAAGCATTGATTTTGGATAATACTTATCGGCCAAAATAGCCAATTGGTCCAATTCACTATAAGCATTGTTTTTTAGAATAGCAGCCTCAATAGCTTTGAAATCATTAATTCTTATTGGAACGTCAAGATGTAAAGCTTCGTTTAAAACACTGTATTTTTTTTCTAAATAATCTACGTAACCAGAAGGTAATAAGGCGATTTTGTTACTAAATTCAGATGAACTAATGGGTTTGTAACTTTCAAAAATTTGATGTAATGCACTCGGAATAGCATATAAGGTCTGTGAATAATGACCCGTACCTTTGAAGGACTCAAATTTGTAATTCACTAATGGATTGTTGTCCTTTTTGATGTTGTCATTCAACATTTTAATAGGCTCTGCTATTTGTTTGATTTCGTCTTCACTTGTAGATAAATAGTAGAAGACAGGGTTTTTTGCTGCGCTTAATTGCTCAGCTACTCTTTTTTCCATTAGTGGTGCCAACTCAGGGTTTAACGAGATGTAAGCGTTAAAAATTGGATTTTCTTTGTAAAGGAAAAAGTTCAAATAACCAGCCGTAGTATCAAGTCCAGCTATCATTCGGAACGGAGCTACACGGTATTTTTTTTCAATATAAGGAAGCAATTCTTGACCTATAAACTCATAAAAAGCTGCTCCTTTTTCGGCAGGAAGCCCTTGGGCATCATCATATTCTGTATCGTCAACCCGCTCATCGTTATGATTTTGATGAATGCCAACAATTATTGTTTCTGGAAAATCATCCCAATAACTACCGTAAGTAATCGCGCCATAGAAGGGGTCAAACAAGAAGTCCCCATCTAAAAGTACAAGTATTGGATATTTTTTAGAAGTGTTTTTTTCGTATGATGGAGGTAGGCTAATCGTAATTTCTCGCTTTTCGGAAAGTTTTTCTGAGTCAAAAGATTCAGTTTTGTTTTGTGCGTAAAGGGCTATCGAAAAGAATAGCAAAAAAAATACCTTTTTCATAATGTAGGGAGTCTAATTTAGGGGTTGAAATAAAAAAGCATAGCAAGATACTATTTTAATTCATTTGATGAATAAATAGCATATATTAGTTGCTTTTAGGATAGATAAAAGCAAGTCTTGTGTCTTTTTATAGTGTAATCTATAGTAGACTAAAAAAGGATTTAAGTAAGGGAATTGTCGTTTTCGTTAGGGAAAACAATCCAAGGCTTGAATGTTTTGGCTTCTTCAAATTCTAAAGTCGCATAAGAAATGATGATAATGATGTCGTCTTTTTGAACTTTTCTAGCAGCAGGGCCATTTAAGGTTATTGTGCCTGAATTTCTTTCGCCTTTAATCGCGTAGGTTTCAAAACGCTCACCGTTATTAATGTTTACAATAGAAACTTTTTCCCCTTCAATAATATTAGAGGCGTCTAGTAAGGCTTCGTCAATAGTAATGCTACCGATATAATTTAAATCGGCGCCTGTAACTTTTACTCGATGAATCTTAGATTTTACTACTTGAATTTGCATGCGGCAAAGGTAATTAATTTAATGTAATCGTGTCAATCAAACGGATATTGTTAACAAAAACGGCAATAAAAGCGCGATAATTTTTGGATTTTTCTTTAAAAGTGATAGGTAAAAGTGTAGATTCGTCAGCAATAACGAAATATTCCAATTCGAATAACGGATGTTTTTTGAATTCATTTTTAACCCAATCTTCCACGATTTCAGCGTCTTGTGTTTGAAATTTGCTTTTTGCTTCTTTTAAAATGGCATAAATGATAGCTGCTTCTTTTCTTTCGGTTGGTGTCAACCTTTCGTTTCGAGAACTCATAGCTAGACCGCTAGCTTCTCTGTAAATTGGACAGCCAACAATGGTTACAGGAATTTCATATTTGGCAACAAGTTTCTTAACGATTTGTAATTGTTGGAAATCTTTTTCTCCAAAGTAGGCTTTTGTCGGAGTTGCAATTTCGAAAAGGCGTTTAACGATTGTGCCAACACCATCAAAATGACCCGGTCTGAATTGGCCCTCCATTTGATGTTCTAGTCCATCATAATCAAAGGATTGAGCGGTTGTTTTTCCTTCATAAATATCATCAACTGTAGGTGCAAAAACGATAATTTTATCATTTAAAATTCTCATTTTTTCTACATCAGCCTCAAGTGTTCTTGGGTATTTGGCTAGGTCTTCTGGATTGTTGAATTGTGTTGGATTTACAAAAATACTAACAACGGTAAAGTCGTTTTCTTGTAACGACTGTTTCATCAGTGCTAAATGACCATCATGCAGTGCTCCCATTGTTGGTACAAAACCAATAGTAGAATTGTTGGTCGTAACAGTTGCCAAGAATTCTCTTAAAGCGATGTTTTTATTGAAGATTTGCATGGTCATTTTATTAAAATTAGGTGCAAACTTAATATTTTAGTCCATAACTGCATAAAATTTTGTAATTTTGCAACGTTTTTATTGCCAATACAAAAAGTAAATACTGCTATGAAAGATAAGAGGATATTATACGTGTCATCTGAAGTTGTTCCTTATCTTGCTGAGAATGAGGTCTCTTTGATGTCTTACGACGTTCCGAAAATGATTAATGATCAAGGTGGACAGATAAGAATATTCATGCCGAGATATGGAAATATTAATGAGAGAAGACATCAATTGCATGAGGTTATTCGTCTTTCGGGGATGAATTTAGTCGTTAACGACCTAGATATGCCATTGATTATAAAAGTTGCGTCTATTCCAAAAGAGAGAATTCAGGTTTATTTTATTGATAATGATGAATACTTCAAGCGAAAAGCAACTTTTGCTGATGAAGATGGTGTGATGTATCCTGATAATGATGAACGCGCAATCTTTTTTGCCAAAGGTGTTGTAGAAACTGTTAAGAAGTTAAATTGGGTTCCGGATATTATTCATGTTCACGGCTGGTTAGCTTCAATGTTGCCGGTTTATATGAAACATTATTATAAAAACGAGGCGTTATTTTCTGAGACAAAAATCGTCACCTCGGTATATTCTGAGTCTTTTTCTGAGACTCTAGATGTAGAAATGATTAATAAAGTCAAGTTTGATGGGGTTCCGCACGAGGCCATTGCGGATTTAGAACTCCCAAATTATGAAAATATTTTAAAGACTGCGATTCTTAATTCAGATGCTGTAATAATTGCTTCGGATAGTTTGTCTCCAAGTTTAACAAAATTTATAGAATCTTCCAATAAACCTTTTTTACCTTTCACACCGAAAGATGGTTTCGCTGAGGCGTACACCAATTTCTATTCAAATGAGGTGATTTAATTTAACTTTACACAATTTATGTACAATACGGCTTTCTTAAAGAAGTTAATTTTTATTTGTAGTTTTTTTATGTTTTTTTCTTGTGACAAAGACTACAATGTTGTTGGAGAAGATTTGATTGGCGATAACAATTTTGAATTAGGGAAAGAATATTATGCTGTAAAAGCATATAATCAAAGTACAGGTGCTATTCAATCAGACAATTTACCTATTAATACTTTAGGGATGTATACCAATGCCGCTTTTGGTACAACTACTGCGAGTTTTGCTACTCAAGTAGAGTTAGCATCTGTTAATCCAACTATTGGAGCAAATGCTGTTATGGACAGTGTTGTTTTGAATATCCCTTACTTTAGTACTGTTACAAATACTAGTACTACTACTGGTATTAAAACCTATGAATTGGATTCGATTTATGGAACTTCGAAAGCGCCATTTCGATTAAGTATTTATGAATCTGGTTATTTTATGCGTGATTTAGATCCTGCAACTAATTTTAAGGAAAAACAAGCTTATTATAGCAATCAAAAAAATGATTTTGATGCCTTGAAAATAGGTAGTAGGCTAAATGATGCAGCAGATGTAAAAGAGAATGACGCTTTTTACTTTGATCCAAAAGAAATCGCAGAAAAAACAACTGACGAAGAGACAAAAAAAACCACTACTACCCGCACAGCTCCAGCAATGCGATTGAAGTTAAGTAATTCTTTTTTTACTTCTAAAATTTTGAATGCTCCTAGTGGTAAGTTAACAACTAATTCAGCATTGAAAGACTACTTTAGAGGTTTGTATTTTAAAGTGGAAAAGACAGCTCCAGCTGAAAATATGGCTAGTATTGATTTTTCAAAAGGAGCTATTAAATTGTATTATAAAGAGGATCAGTCGACTACTACAAATGGTGTTACTACAGTAAAGAGAGTTAATAAAACGTTAGATCTTAAATTAAAAGGCAATACGGTTAATTTTTTCGAAGAATCAAATACTAACGCTGCTTATTTAACAGCAATAAGTAGCCCAAATAGCACATTAGGGGACTCTAAATTATATTTAAAAGGTGGAGTCGGTTCACATGCTGTTATAGAATTGTTTGGACCAGACAATGATAATAATGGTGTTGCAGATAAACTTGAAGCTTTAAGAAAAAGTGGGTGGTTAATCAATGAAGCAAATTTAGTATTTAATATAGATACTGATGCGATGAAAAACTCTGTAGAGCCCAATAGGATTTATGTGTACAATTTGACTAATAAAACTGCTGTTTTAGATTATCTTACAGATAATACTTCAGGATCTACTGCTAAAAACAATAAGTTTATCTTTGATGGTATCTTAAGGAAGGAAGCAGTTACTAATGGTAGAGGTTTGACCTACAAAGTACGTATTACGAATCAAATAAAGAACTTGATGAAGAATGCGGATTCTACAAATGTTAAATTAGGTGTTGTTGTTACAGAAAATATTGCTGTGGCATCTTTCAACAAACTAAAAACACCTAATAGTCTTTTTTCTGTAGTGCCTACTGCATCAGTTTTTAATCCTTTGGGCACTGTTCTTTTTGGTTCAAATCCTTCTGTTCCAGAAGAAAAACGCTTACGTTTAGAGATAATTTATACCAAACCTAATTAATTAAAATATGTGTGGAATTGTTGGATATATAGGCTACAGAGAGGCTTACCCGATAGTTATAAAAGGGTTAAAGCGTTTAGAGTATAGAGGTTATGATAGTGCTGGAATCATGGTCTATGATGGGCACGAAATTAAACTTAGTAAGACTAAAGGTAAAGTTTCTGATTTAGAGACTAAATCAAATGCAGAGATGACCATAAATGGAACGATTGGGATGGGGCATACACGTTGGGCTACTCATGGTGTTCCAAATGATGTGAATTCGCACCCACATGTTTCAAATTCTGGTGATCTTACAATAATTCACAATGGCATTATTGAAAATTATGCTCCTTTAAAACAAGAGTTAATTAAAAGAGGTTATGTTTTTCATTCAGATACTGATACTGAAGTTTTAGTAAACTTAATTGAAGAGGTTCAAAAAAAGGAAAAATTAAAACTTGGAAAAGCAGTGCAATTGGCTTTAAATCAAGTTGTAGGTGCTTATGCTATTGCTGTTTTTGACAAAAAAAATCCTAATGAGATTGTTGCTGCGCGTTTAGGTAGTCCTTTGGCTATTGGTGTTGGTGAAGGAGAGTACTTTATTGCATCTGACGCTTCACCATTTATCGAATACACTTCTAATGCTGTTTATTTAGAAGACGGGGAGATGGCTAATATTCGTTTGCATAGACCAATGAAAGTTCGAAAAATAATGGATGATTCTTTGGTTGATCCTTATATTCAAGAACTTCAAATGAATTTGGAGCAAATTGAAAAAGGTGGTTATGAGCATTTTATGCTAAAAGAAATTTATGAGCAACCTAGTGTTATAAAAGATACCTATAGAGGAAGGCTTCATGCTAATGATGGTGTTATTCAAATGGCGGGTGTTGAAGATAATTTAGAAAAATTTTTAAATGCAGATCGTATCATTATTGTGGCTTGTGGTACTTCTTGGCATGCAGGTTTGGTTGCTGAATATGTATTTGAAGAGTTCACTAGAATACCTGTAGAGGTAGAATATGCATCTGAATTTAGATACCGTAATCCAATTATTACGAGCAAAGATGTTGTTATTGCCATTTCTCAATCTGGTGAAACTGCGGATACTATGGCTGCTATTAAATTGGCTAAAGAGCACGGGGCTTTTGTTTTTGGTGTTTGTAATGTTGTAGGTTCTTCTATATCAAGAGAGACACATGCAGGGGCTTATACGCATGCAGGTCCAGAAATTGGAGTTGCTTCAACTAAAGCATTTACTACACAAATTACAGTTTTAAATATGATTGCCTTGCGTTTAGCTAAGGCGAAAGGAACTTTAACGCAGTCTGATTATAGAACGTATTTGCAAGAATTGGAGTTTATTCCTAGTAAAGTTCTAGAAGCTTTAGAAACTAACGAACAGGCAAAAGTTATTGCCGCTACGTTTAAAGATGCGCCAAATTGTTTGTATTTAGGGCGTGGTTATAATTTCCCAGTGGCATTAGAAGGTGCCTTAAAGTTAAAGGAGATATCATACATTCATGCTGAAGGGTATCCTGCTGCAGAGATGAAACATGGTCCAATTGCTTTGATTGATGAGCAAATGCCGGTTATTGTTATTGCTCCTAAGCAAGGGCATTATGACAAGATTGTAAGTAATATTCAGGAAATAAAATCCAGAAGTGGTCGTATTATTGCTGTTGTTACAAAAGGAGATACGCAAGTTAGAGATTTGGCAGATTTTGTAATTGAGATTCCAGAGACCTCAGATGCTTTATCACCTCTAATTACTACAATCCCGCTTCAGTTATTGTCTTATCATATAGCTGTATTAAGAGGTTGTAATGTGGATCAACCTAGAAATTTAGCTAAATCCGTTACAGTAGAATAATTTTTTCAATCATAGTAATGACCCCAAATGCATAAGTGTTTGGGGTTTTTTTATGCTTTTGTGTTGCTTTTTTCAATCGATTTCGTTGAGGATATCATTTTTATTAAAAATTCAAAAAAAGACTATAAAAAATACGATTAATATAATTTATTATGCATGCATAATTTTTTATTTAATCAATTAATCTAAATACTTGTTTTTATTAAAAAGTACTCATCTCTAAAATGACTTTTTTCACCCCTTTTTAATGCTATTTCAACAGTTTTTTGTGCCTATTTTTATTAATATCAAAAATATTTTTACATTTACGACCTAAACCAATTAACTCGAACCTAATGAGAATTTATTTACTTTTTTTGTCATTGTTTTTTTGTGGCTTAACTTTCGCTCAAAATTCAATTTCAGGGTCTGTTTCCGACCGTAATGGCCAGCCAATTCCTGGTGTCAATGTTAAAGTCATCGGGCAAGATGCAAGTACTGCTACAGATTTTGACGGTAAGTTTATTTTAAAGTCTGTTTTGTCTTTGCCTGTAAAGATTGAAATTTCTAGCTTGGGATTTACTACACAAGTTTTAAATGTAACTTCTTACAATCAGAAAATTGTAGTAAAGTTATTGGATGAAGAAACTAAATTGGATGAAATTGTAGTTTCTGCATCAAGAACACCTGAGCGTGTTTTGGAGTCGCCTGTTACTATTGAAAGAATGGGTATTGCGGAAATCAAAAAAACAGCTTCGCCTTCTTTCTATGATGGTTTGGAGAATTTAAAAGAGGTTCAAATGAATACTTCAAGTATGTCATTTAAGTCAATTAATACTAGAGGTTTTGCTTCCGTTGCTAACACTCGTTTTATGCAATTAGTTGATGGTATGGATAACTCTTCTCCTTTGTTGAACTTTGTCTTGGGTAACTTAATTGGAGTTTCTGAAATTGATGTGCAAAGTGTAGAGTTGTTACCGGGAGCTTCTTCTGCATTGTATGGAGCAAATGCATTTAATGGTATATTGTTTATGAATAGTAAAAGTCCATTTTCAAGCCCTGGAATAACAGGTTATGCTAAATTTGGACAGACAACTCAAAAAGCTGCTGGAACTAATGATTATGTTGATTATGGAGTTAGAATGGCTGCAGTTTTTAGTCCAAAATTAGCAGGTAAAGTAAATTTTACTTACATGCGTGGAACAGAATGGCACGCGGTTAATTATGATGATAAAACTAGAGAAGGTATTGATCGTAATACCATCAATTATGATGGTATAAATGTTTATGGTGATGAAGTTGCAACTAATATTAAAGGAGTAGGGCAAGCGTTGGCTTCACAAGGATTAATTCCTGCTTCGGCAGTGAATTTGTTGCCTAATACTAATGTTAGTAGAACAGGTTACAATGAAGTTGATTTGACGGATAATAAAGTATCCAATACTAAAATCGATTTCTCATTACACTACAGACCTTTTGGAGATGAAAAATTAGAAGTGATCTGGCAAAGTAAGTTTGGTTTTGGAAATACCGTTTACCAAGGGGCTAACCGTTACTATTTGAATAACTTTTTTATGCAACAACATAAAATTGAGTTCAAAGGAAAAAATTTCTTTGTAAGAGGGTATACAACAACTGAAGATGGTGGTCAGTCATACGATATGTTGTTTGCAGGAATTAATGTCAATCGTAAATGGAAAGATGACAGAACGTGGTTTGGTCAATATGCTGGGGCTTATATTTCCGGTACTTTAGGTGGGTTAACTCCTGAACAAGCCCATGCGGCAGCAAGAAATACTGCTGATACTGGTCGTTTGATTCCAGGTACAGCAGCTTTTAATAAAGCTTTCAATGAAGTAATAGCTGATCCAAACGTTTTAACAGGATCAAAATTGGTAGATAATTCGAGAATTTACCACTCTGATGCTAATTATAACTTTAAAGATTTAATTTCAATTGCAGAGATTCAAGTTGGAGGTTCGTTTAGACAGTATCAATTGAATTCTGGTGGACGTATTTACACAGATGCTGATGGTCCAATTCGTTACGATGAATACGGTGCATATACCCAAGTGACTAAAAAGTTTATAGATGACCGTTTAAAGTTTACGGGCTCTATCCGTTATGATAAATCTCAAAACTTCAAAGGGAATTATTCCCCTAGAGTTTCATTAGTGTATTCAGGAGGACAAAATAAAAATCACAATTTTAGAGGATCTTTTCAAACGGGTTTCAGAAATCCATCTACCCAAGATCAGTACATAGGATTTAATGTGGGTAGTGCTATTTTGTTGGGGTCTGCTCCTGATAATTTAACTCGTTATTCAGAAACCCTTCCTATAGCAACTGCTGTCGGTCAAGCTTTTGCTGGTGGGACTTCAGTTACAATTAATGGTTTGAATGCTTATAATAATTCATATACGGCTTCTTCTATTGCGGCTTTTAGTGCAACTGGGAATACTGCATTGTTGAGAAAAACTAATGTTGATTTCGTAAAACCAGAAGAGGTAAGAGCTTTTGAAGTAGGATATCGTTCTTACATTAACAATACTTCAATAGATATTAATGGATATTATAATGAATATAATAATTTCATAGGAAACTTGAATGTGGTTGCGCCTTTATATGGAACCGCGCAAGATTCTCCTAATGCAGCGGGAGGTCCAACTGATCTGGGTACTCAGTCTCTACATGCGTTGCAGAACGGTAATATCAGAGCATTCCAATTGTATACAAATACTGACTTGAAAATCAGATCTCTTGGTTTTGGTGTTGGTTTATCTAGAAAAGTATATCAAGATTTTGAGGTAGGTGTAAATTATAATTATGCTCAATTTGATTTTGATCAAGCAAAAGATCCAAGTTTTGAAGCTGGGTTTAATACTCCTAAACACCGTGTGAAAGCTTCTATTGGAAATGAAAAATTATTCAAAAATTTCGGTTTTAATGTTAGTGGAAGATGGAATAGTGAATATTTATGGCAATCAACATTTGCTGATGGTGTAATCGCTTCCGCTACTGTAATTGATGCGCAATTGAATTACAATATACCTTCTTTGCGTTCTACTTTAAAAGTTGGAGCTTCAAACATTGGAGGAAAAGAGTACGGTCAAGTATTAGGGGCTGGGTTAATCGGTCAACAATACTTCGCTTCTTGGACAATTAATCCGTAATTATTCATTATTTAAAAAATATAAAAATGATAAAAAATTTCAAGTGGTTACTATTGGCTTCTTTGGCTTTTGTAGCTTGTGATAACGAAGATGAAGTTAAAATTGATGCTAATTCATCAGACGGAAAGCCATTAACAGCAGGTTCTGCTGTTGTGACTAAGTATGTAGCTTTAGGAGATTCATATGCTGCAGGCTATAGTGATAATGCTCTTTTTTCATTAGGACAGGAAGGTTCTTATGCGAATATAATTGCAAAACAATTTGCTTTAGCAGGAGGAGGTGAGTTCAAAACCCCTTTGATGGCAGATAATGTTGGAGGATTATTATTGGGTGGGAATGTAATTGCTGGGCCTAGATTGTATTTTAATGGTTCTGCTCCAGTTTCTGTTTCCGGAAAACCTTCCACTGAAGTTACAACTAAATTGACGGGGCCATTTAATAATTTAGGAGTTCCAGGTGCAAAAAGTTACCATTTGGTAGCGCCTGGTTATGGTAATGTTGCTGGAGTTGCTGCAGGCTTAGCTAATCCTTATTTTGCTAGATTCGCAACAAGCGCTTCAACTACTGTTGTTGCTGATGCTGTTGCTCAAGATCCAACTTTCTTTTCTTTGTGGATTGGAGGAAATGACATCTTAGGATATGCTACTTCTGGAGGTTCAGGGAAGAATCAAACAGGTAATTTAAATCCTGCAACTTATGCGAGTAATGATATTACAGATCCTAATGTTTTTGCAAGTGCTTATTCTTCAATAGTTAATGCTTTGACAGCAAAAGGAGCAAAAGGAGTTGTGGCGAATTTGCCTTATGTAACTGCTTTGCCTTATTTTACTACTGTGCCTTTTAATCCACTTTCTAATTCTGTTTTAGGTGGAGGCAATGTTGCTGTTGGGCAAGCTACAGTAAATGCTTTAAATACTCAGTTGTACGGTCCATTAAAACAGGCTTTAACAGCTTTTGGTGCTGGAGATAGAATTAATCTTATGTCTACAACAGCGGCAAATCCATTATTGATTAGAGATGAGTCTTTAACTAATTTATCTGCTCAATTGACAGCGGCATTTACACCAACCTTAGGTGCTGCTACAGCTGCTTTTTATGGTCAAATTTTTGGTCAAGCCAGACAAGCAACAAAAGACGATTTAGTGGTTTTAACTACGCAATCTGTTATAGGCACTGCGCCTACAGGGATTCCTGCTCCTTTAAATAAATTTGGAATTACTTATCCATTACAGGATAAAGATGTTTTGACGAAAGATGAAATACTTGAAGTAAAAACGGCAACAGATGCTTACAATGCAACAATTAAGTCTGTAGCAGATTCAAAAGGGTTAGCATTTGTTGAGCTGAAAGGAGTAACAGATCAATTGGCTTCAACTGGAATTGTGTATAACGGATATACTACAACATCGACTTTTGTAACTGGTGGAATGTTCTCATTAGATGGGGTACATCCAAGTCCAAGAGGGTATGCAATCATTGCTAATCTGTTTACAGAGGCTGTCAATGCTAAATATGGCGCGAATTTTAAAAGTGTAAATGTAGGTTTGTATCGTATCTTATATCCTGCATCACTATAAATAACCAAATAGACAATAACCAAATGAACCACCTGTTTAATTCAGGTGGTTTTTTGTTTGGATGAAAAATGAATTTGATGAAACTTTAGGGGTGCTTTTGTGAGTTTGACAAAAAATATCATTTTTTTTAAAAAAAAGGTGTTGATTATGTATTTTAAAAAATATATCTTTGCACACGGAAAAAAGCATCTGAAAGACCTGATTTCTGAAGATGAATTTCACAAACCTAAATAGCTATTTAATAAATACATAAGTAATGTCTAAAGTAATAGGAAAAGTTGCCCAAATCATTGGCCCAGTAGTGGACGTAGTTTTCAACGGTAAGGATGTTGAACTTCCAAAAATTTATGACTCATTAGAAGTCACTAGAAAAGATGGTACTTTATTGGTACTAGAAGTGCAATCTCACATTGGTGAAAATACCGTTCGTACCATTTCGATGGACTCTACAGATGGTTTGAGCAGAGGTTATGAAGTAGTTGGTACAGGAAGTCCAATTCAAATGCCAATTGGTCCAGATGTTTACGGACGTTTGTTTAATGTGGTTGGAGATGCAATTGATGGTTTAGGTGAATTGCCTAAAACAGGTGAAAACGGATTGCCAATCCACAGACCAGCTCCGAAATTCGAAGATTTATCTACTTCTTCTGAAGTTTTATTCACAGGTATTAAAGTAATCGATTTGATTGAGCCTTATGCAAAAGGTGGTAAAATTGGATTGTTTGGTGGTGCTGGTGTTGGTAAAACAGTATTGATTCAGGAGTTGATTAACAATATTGCAAAAGGTCACGGTGGTCTTTCTGTATTCGCAGGAGTAGGAGAAAGAACTCGTGAAGGAAATGACTTGCTTCGTGAGATGTTAGAGTCTGGAATTATTAAATATGGTGAAGATTTCATGCACTCTATGGAGAATGGAGGATGGGATTTATCTAAAGTTGATATGCCAGGAATGAGAGAGTCTAAAGCTACTTTCGTTTTTGGACAAATGAATGAGCCTCCAGGAGCTCGTGCACGTGTGGCACTTTCTGGATTATCTATCGCTGAGTATTTCCGTGATGGAGCTGGTTCTGATCAAGGAAAAGATGTATTGTTCTTCGTGGATAACATCTTCCGTTTTACGCAAGCAGGTTCTGAGGTATCAGCACTTTTAGGACGTATGCCATCTGCGGTAGGTTACCAACCAACATTGGCAACTGAGATGGGTGCGATGCAAGAGCGTATTACTTCTACAAACAAAGGATCTATTACATCTGTACAAGCGGTTTACGTTCCTGCGGATGACTTAACTGACCCTGCTCCAGCAACTACATTTGCTCACTTAGATGCTACCACAGTATTGTCTCGTAAAATTGCTGAGTTAGGTATTTATCCTGCGGTAGATCCATTGGATTCTACTTCAAGAATTTTGACTCCTCATATCTTAGGTGATGATCACTATAACTGTGCACAAAGAGTTAAAGAAATTCTTCAAAAATACAAACAATTGCAAGATATCATCGCGATTCTTGGTATGGAAGAGTTATCAGAAGATGATAAATTAGCAGTTGCAAGAGCACGTCGTGTACAACGTTTCTTATCTCAACCTTTCCACGTAGCGGAGCAATTTACAGGTATTCCTGGAGTTTTGGTTGATATTAAAGATACTATCAAAGGATTTAATATGATTATTGATGGTGAATTGGATCACTTGCCAGAATCTGCTTTCAACCTTAAAGGTACTATCGAGCAAGCGATTGAAGCAGGAGAGAAAATGTTAGCCGAAGCATAAAATCAGTTAGCAATTAGAAGGTGGCAGTATGCAAATGGTGCTAATCACTAATTACTAATTACTAATCACTAAAAAAATGATTTTAGAAATTGTATCAGCAGAAGCAAAATTATTTAATGGGGAAATTACTTCTATCACCCTTCCAGGTGTAGACGGAAGTTTTCAAATCTTGAATAATCACGCGCCAATTGTCTCGTTACTAAAACAAGGAACTGTAAAAATTGCAGCTAATAGTTTTGATTTTATAAGCGAAGGAGAAACTAAATTTAAAAAAGTTTCTAATCAATTATACACACTTGATATCGAGTCTGGAACAATTGAAATGAAAGACAATAAATTAATTCTTTTAGCAGACTAAGAGAATATAGAATAGAAAAGAAAGCCCAACAATTGTTGGGCTTTCTTGTTTTATATGCTTGATTGCTGTTGGTGATGTTTTCCAATTATCGTCAAAGCAGCGGCTATTAAGACTAAATTCTTGACAATATATTGTCCAATTAATGTTGGACAAAAAAGCGTGGTATCAAAGCACAATTTTGGAACGATAACTATTGGAAAAAAGGTTACGAACATGTGCAGCAACAAAAGTAGTATCACTATTGGCGTCCATTTTTTTATTAAAAGTCCAATACCAATCATTAGTTCTGCTACTCCTAGTAAAGGCACAAAAATGGAGGGCTCCAACCAATATACGGTTTCTTGAACTAATTTTTCTGCAGGGCTTGTTTCGAAGGCTTTTAAAGCGCCAAACCATATATAAACAATAGCAAGTGATACTCTTAGCAGTATTGAGCTATAAGCGTCTATTTTTCTACTGAATTGGCCATACAAGGTGTTGAGTTGTGTTTCCATAGTATTTGATTGAATTAAAAACCTAACAGGGGCTCAATCCTGTTAGGTTTGATTGATAATAAAAGCAATAACCAATTGTTATATTACCAACTTTTACTTTTGTTTTTTATTCAGCGCCATCTGTTTTAGCTCTTGAAACTGCGAATGCACCAACAGTTTCACCTAGTAGTAATCCTTTTTCACAATCGCTTCTATAGTGAATGGCTCCATATAGTCTTGAATTAGATGCCTCTTTGGCGAAAGCATTGAATTTGTCTTTAGATTCAGGTAATAGATGCGATAATACCTTTGCTGCCGCTGCACTAAAGGTGGAGTGACCAGAAACATAAGCGGGGAAATTAGGTATGCCTGTTGTAGTTTTTATCGAGGTGTCCATTTGGGAAGGTCTTGGGTTGAAGTAGAAGTACTTGGCATCCCAGCAACTTATAGCGGCATCCATCATAGCAAGGTTAAGTAATGCCATATTTCTTGCCCAGCGAATTTCACTGTAATTCTGTTGTACAAAATGTTCGGATGCTATTGCATTCCAATGCCCAGGAGGGGTATAGGTGCCAACCCCATCTGCCCAATAAGTCACAATTCGTTGTTGTTCTTTGGTCGAGTTGGTGCTGAATTTTTTTATCTCAGCCAGTTCTTTTGCAAAAGCTTCAGATTTCGTTGATGGAGGAGGTACAGGACGGCTCGCTACTACATCAGCTGACGTCATTAAGAACGATTTTACATTTCCAAATAATGGTAGCATTGGTGGACGTTTTGGTGCATCAAGTGAAATCCAAGGTGTTTCTCCTTTTGCGATAGTATTGGATTCTAGTTGAGCCCATATTGCTGGTGTTCCTATCGCTGCACCGGCACCATCGCTTGCGGCTCTAGCAATAAATTTAGCAGCAATTTTTCTTCCAAGAGCAATTCCAGCTTCCACATCGCTGCGGACATTGGCACCACTAATGATTCGGTATAATTTTTCTTCATCTGCTTTTTCTTGAATGTATGCGATTTCTGTCGGGAAAAGTAATTTTAGTAATTCTACAGTAACGCCAGAGAGCACACCGTCTTCAGAAGGGTAGGCGGGTAAAGTGCTTTTAGGTACTAATACTTGTAAGGTTGCATCTACAGTGCATGGAGCGGCTCTATTGTATAATTTTTTGTAATGCCAAGCTGAAATTAATGCGTCATATTGTGCGGCACTTACATACGCATAGGCTCTTGCTGCATAAGGTGGATTTGAAAAAGGAAATTGCGGGTACCCAAATGGATTTGCAGCAGAAGGCGCAGGATACGTTCCGTCTTCGTTTTGATAGGGCGGACGGTTGTGTCTAGCAACCAAGGTGCGCATAATTTCATTCCAACGTAAAACACCGCCCACTCGCCAATAGGCTATGATTTTTTTTTGTTCTTCGGTTATAGCTGCTTGGTAGCTTTTGATTTCGTTGATTTCTCGTGTGTATGCAGCTGTATTTGTTGCTACGGGAACATCGATAGAGAATTCATCTGGCGCTGTTAGTAAAATTGGTTTCCAAGTTCCGCCGTTAGCATCGATATTGGTTGGGTTTAAAGCCTGAAAATTATCATTACGTTCTGTAACCTCATCACTACAAGAAAAAATCAATAAAGATAGACAGATAATAAGGCTATTTAAAAGTGATTGGAATAGTTTAGTTTTCATTTTCGGTAGATTTTTTTTCAAAATTGATAATATAAAATAAGCCTCCGTAAACGGTTTTGGATTGTCCAACATTTTTACCTTCTGCTACATAGTTGTACCCGCCAATTATGGCTAGTTCAGGGATGCTTTTTAAGGTGTATTTTGTATTTATACCATATCGTATGGCATTCATAGTGTTACTCGGGAAAGGCATGTTGTTTTTGGTAATGTCAAAACCTCCTTTTTGAGTAACCCAATTATCAATTATGAATTCAGCAATTAATCGATTAGAGCGATAGCCCATTCTAAAATTAACCGAAATAGCATCAGGCATATTCACTTTATTTGAATAGATGATTTCGTCATTCGTTAAATAGGAATTTCTTTCAATTGTAACGTTTGCTCTTTTTACATAAGCTCCTGAAAGTGTACTAAAAAAATTGCCTCTTTGGAAATCTCCCATAATTCGTAAGGTTCCTGTATTGCTTCCAAGACCCAAGCTCAAGGGTAAATAATCGATGGCATAATCCGATAGTGGAGTGGAATAACTTCCAATGAAATAAAGAGAGTAGGTGTTTTTTCCAATTGTTTTTTCGATGGGCATATATTTCAAAGTTAAGGAAAGGTCTTGTATTCCTTTTTGACCTTTCATAGTGCCTTCAGAAGCATTGGTTTTTACATAGGGCAAGCTGAACAATAGATTCAATTTATCTGAAATGCCGTAATTCCCCATAACAGCTAGTGATTTTGTGCTTACCGTTCCAAGATTTAAATTGGTTCTTTTGAAAGTGCCTTCCCAGTAGTTGTCCCAACTGCTGTATTGGTATATTGCTCCTGTGCAAAAGTTGTTTTTGCTCATCATAATACCGTCGATTTCGGTTTGAGCTTTTGTGTGCAAGAATGTCATTAATAGACAACTTAAAATGATTTTTTTCATTTAAATAATCAAAAGGGTTAGTACTGTTTTTACGAGTGGGGAGTGGTTGTAGCACTAAACTTTTTGTTCAAATTAAAACGGTAAGAGTAGCCAATGTTAATGGAGTAATCTGCAAATGCTGCATCTCCTTGCACGTGAACATATTTACTTGGGTCCGTGATTACCGAATTTTGTAAGTTTTGACTAGCGATGTCAGCGGCGCTTTGAATGCGGTTTTTGACTATGTTATAAGGTATAAATAGACTAAAGCCATGTTTTCCTAGGCGATAGGAAATACCATATTCTATTGCAATAACATAACCGGGTCTTCTGTAAGCTACTTGACCTCCAAAGGCATCATAGGCAGGTATTCCTTCAAATCTTCCTGCTAATGAAATGGATAGATTTTCTTTTTTATCAACGGCAGCTAGTACTCCTAAACGACCAAAATATTGATCGGGTGAGGCGTAAATTTCGTAGCCTTCTAGTCCTGCTTTTGGAGCAGATTTGAACGTGCCATTTGATTCTTGAGGATTGAATAAGTAATAGCCGTTCAAAAAGCCATAAAGTCTTCCCGATAGTTTTCGGAATGCTTGTACTTCAATGGTATAACCTACGCCGCCATCACCAGGTTGAATGGCTTGGTCCATCACTACGTTTTGAGTAGTGCCGTTGGCTTGTGGGGCGTCATCTCTGCGGTCGTGACTGCCGTTGTTAAGTTTTATCCCTAATCCAATCATAATATTTCCTTTGGTTACTTTGGTAGGGTCGAATGCCCAAAAATTGGCGCTTAAACGTACATCGGCTAAACCATCGGCAAAAACACTATATCTTAGGGTGTCTTTTGTTGGAGCGGTTTGTCTCAAAACTTGTGATCGTTCGTTGTGTACGTATGGAATTGTTGCGTTTAATTGGATTCTATTGGTTAGTCCATACGAAAAATTCAAATCTATGGCGTGCGAATAAATGTTTACAGCGTTTCCAAGTTCTTTGCCGTTTGCATCGTGTCCGCCACCGGTAGTTTGTCTTTCTAGTTGTTCTTCTTTTCCAATAAAATGGCGCCAAGAATGAAAATACCTGTAGTTCGTGCCTACTTGAAATTCTCCTTCTTCAAGGTTATATGAATTGGTAGCATTGAGATTTTGTCCTCCCATTTGTCTTACTGCTACACAGCCTTGTGCAGCGACTTTAGAAATCAGCAATAAACTGATTATGGGTATATAGATATATAATTTGCGTAATAGTATAGGCATAATGATTTGTTTTACAGCAAAACATAACTTTTATGTAATCATTCTTGAAAGAACAATTTTCATAATAGCCTTGTTTTTCTGTGCTCTACTTTTTTGAAAAAAGAGATTGGATTAGTTTAATTTAAATGTGTTGAGCTGAAGAACTCTTTTTTATTGATGTCAAAACTCTGCATTGGATAAGTAGTAGCCAGAGAGAATATGGCCACTATTGTGAGCTTTAGTTTGTTTTGAATCTAATAAAAAAACTAATTAAACTAAGTCAGGAGGGGAATAGGGTAAATTGAAATAGCCACAAACTGGTTTCGTGATTTGTGTTTTTTGAAAAGAAACTTTGGCTATCTGATGTGTAGAAGGTGTGCTAATTGATAAAGGTTTTGTAACCAAATAATCAGTTACAACCGTTTTTAATAGTTTTTTTGCAGGCGATTCTTTTGAAGGGGAATCATCAAATAATTGCTGATTTACAAGGTTTGTAAGTTCAGAACTTATTTTGTCTTGATGCGTGTTTGGTAAATAATACAAGTACAGGATATTGTTTTTTATACGTTTTTTAAAAACGTGATAATACGTATTGTTGATTTCTATGTTTTGGTTTACGTATTCAAAGTCTGTGTCTTGTACAAAGGAATAAATAGAAGCGTTTACTTCAAGAACTTGGTATTCAGAAGTTGCTTTTTCTTGCATACTAGAGACCCATTGATGTTCTTCTTTTTGATGAAATAAAAGATAGTACCCTATTACATTGTAAAATAAGGAGGCAATTAAAAATACCGATGCCAAACGTTTCATCATTCTCCGAAAGTAAAAAACAAAATGATTGATTGCGTATAGTTTGGTATTTTTTAAGTTTTTTTTAACATTAAAAAAATAGATAGTAAAATTTTATTATTAAAATATTGATAATATGTAATCATTTTTTTGCTTAAACCCTATTTTTATTAATTATTCGTAGCCAATGGTGTATTTAAAAAAGTCCTTATTTTTGTTGACTATGAAAAAGCTTCCAAAATCACTTGAACAAAAGTTAGCCACCAGACAAGAGCAAAATGCGCTTAGAAAATTGCCCTTGGCCAACCAATTAATCGATTTTGCATCAAATGATTATTTAGGTTTTGCAAAATCCGAAGCTATTTTTACAGCGACACATCATCATTTAGTCACTAATAATAGTATGATAAACGGAGCAACAGGTTCGCGATTGCTTTCTGGGAATCATACTTTATATCCTACGACAGAGGCTTTTATTGCAAATTTTCATCAATCGCCATCTGCCCTGCTTTTTAATTCAGGCTATGATGCCAATGTTGGTTTTTTTAGTGCTGTACCTCAAAAAGCGGATTTTATTTTGTTTGATGAATTGTGTCATGCATCAATCAGAGATGGGATTCAGCTTTCTAATGCGAAAGCGTATAAGTTCAAGCATAACGATTTTGAGGATTTGGAACGACTTATTTTGAAGTTTCAGGCTCCTGAAAATCAGCATTCCACTACCATTTATGTAGTTACAGAAAGTGTTTTTTCTATGGATGGAGACTGTCCCAATATAGAAGAGTTGGTGACTGTTTCTGAGAAATACAACTGCTATTTAGTGGTTGACGAAGCGCATGCATTGGGAGTTTTTGGTGAAAAAGGAGAAGGTTTAGTACAGTTTCTAGGTTTGCAAGATTATTTTTTTGCTCGTATTGTTACTTTTGGAAAAGGCTTAGGTTGTCATGGTGCTGTTGTTCTTGGTTCTGAGGAATTGAGTAGTTATTTGGTCAATTTTGCCCGAAGCTTTATATACACTACTGGACTTTCTCCCCATTCCGTTGCAACAATTGGTATTGCTTATCAGGCGTTGAATACTAAAGCAGCAGCAATTGGTGAATTGAAAGAGCGAATTAATTTTTTTAATCAAGAAAAAAACCGCTTCAGTTTGAAACCGCTTTTCGTTCGAAGCAAATCTGCGATTCAATCGGCTATTATTCCCGGAAATGCTAATGTAAAACGCATTGCACAACAATTACAAGAAAAGGGGTTTGATGTAAAACCCATACTTTCACCCACCGTTCCCGCGGGGCAAGAGCGCTTGCGTTTTTGTTTGCACAGTTACAATACCGAAACTCAAATTTCGGAGGTTTTGCATTGTTTGTCATTGCTTCTATAAAAAAAGTGCTATCCGAATTTTGTGGGTTTTGCGATTGATTAAAAAGTAAACACGAATTTCACTAATTTTCACGAAAAAGAGACCGTTTTAATGGCACATCTTTATTGATGCCAAAGAATTTATGTGCTTGTTTTTTTTAAATTGAATTTTATCTAAGTCATTTTGGATGAACCACAAATCATAAACCCTTGCAGATATTTTTTAACCATATAAGACATATAAGGTCATGTAAGTTTTTCTTTGCGAGCCTTGTGTTTTTTTCGAACCATATAAGTCATAAAAGGTCATTTAAGTTTTTCTTTGCTAGCCTTGCGTTTTTTTCGAACCATATAAGTCAATAAGGTCATTTAAGTTTTTCTTTGCTAGCCTTGCGTTTTTTCGAACCATATAAGTCATAAAAGGTCATTTAAGTTTTTTCTTTGCTAGCCTTGCGGATATTTTCAACCATATAAGACATTTAAGGTCATTTGAGTTTTTTCTTTGTGAACCTTGCGTAAATCTTTGCGAACCTTGCGGTTAAGTTAGATGCTTATTCGTGTCAATTAGTGCAATTCGTGTTTGATTGAAAAAAAAATACACTTCATAAGGCTCGTGTTTTCTGGGTTTTTTAAAAAAAATAAAAAAAGTTTGTAACGTTTTTAGTTGTTGTTTACTTACGAGTCGTAATCAAATATTTAGCTATCGTTTTTAATCATCAATCATTAATCAAAAAAAATCAAAAATCATGAAAAATTTAAGAACACAATCCCAAAACCCAGTCCTTTACGTATTACTTTTTTTAGCTGGAATTAGCTTAGGGTATAGTCTAGTAAAAGAGTTCGTATTTGACAAACCAGAAAACGGTTTATTACTAATCACTGCATGCTGTTTGTTAGCCAGTAATTCCTCAACAAAGAATAAATAGAAGGCTAAAAACTATCATCAATCAAATCAATCAATCACATCAATCAAATCATTATTAATCAATCATCAATCAATCAAAAAATCAAAAATCATGAAAACAATTAAAACACTTATTTTAGGTTTAGTAGCGGTAACAAGCTTTAGTTTTTCAAAACAAGCACAAACCAAAAAAGCAAATGAAAATTCTTTATTATGGGAAATTTCAGGAAACGGATTAACACGTCCTTCTTATGTATACGGAACCTTACACATGATGTGTGAAAGTGATTTTGTCATCAAAGAAAAAGTAAAAAAAGCATTTGATGCATCATCAAAATTGGCCTTAGAAATTGACTATGACGACCCGTCAGAACTAAAAGCGATGCAAGAAATGAGTGTTAGTAAAGTAGCTTTGAGTACTCTTCTGACTCCTGCAGATTATAAAAAATTAGATGTTCTTTTGAAAGAAAGGGTTGGAGCAGGAGCGAATCAATTTGAGCATACAAGTTTAAGCACTTTAATGAGTATGGTTATGTTTAAAGCATTACATTGCAATCCTAAAATGTATGAATTGGAGTTTTTTCAAATGGCTCAAAAAAGAAAGATGGAAGTTTTAGGTTTAGAGAAAGTTGCTGTACAGTTTGCGGCAATGGATGCTACTTTTTCACCGCCAGTAATGGTAGAGCAGTTGAGCAATTATGATAAAAAATATTTCGATTTATTAACTCAAACCTATAAAAGTGAAGATTTAAAGGCCATTTATGAAATGGTTAATGACCCTAAATTTATGGATGAGAAAAGCAAACCTGTAATGTTGGATAATCGCAATAGTAATTGGGTTAAAGATATGCCAGCTATGATGAAAAATGAAAGTGTATTTTTTGCGGTAGGAGCAGCGCATTTAGGTGGAGAAAAAGGAGTGATTCAATTATTGCAAAAAGCAGGATATAAGGTACAACCCATAACCAACTAATTTGACTTTGAAGACAAAAGAGCAAGAATTTTTATCCCGAATCGAGCAGCATAAAGGCATCTTGTACAAGGTTTCCAAAATGTATATGGACAACCGAGACGACCAAGAAGATTTGTTTCAAGAAATCATTTGCCAATTATGGAAAGCCAACGATAGTTTTAAAGGAGAAAGTCAGTTTTCTACTTGGATGTATCGTGTTGCCATCAATACTGCTATTGTTTTTCTGAAAAAAGAAAAAAAGAAAGTAGACAAATACGAATTGTCATCTACTAATATTCCCGACGAAGAAGGGGATGCCGATATCAAAGAGCGGCAATTGGAACACTTTTATAGAGCCGTTCAAAAATTGGATAAGATAGACAAAGCGATTATTTTTTACCAACTCGAGGGGTTTTCACATAAAGAAATTGGAGAAAACCTAGGGATTTCAGAAGGAAATGCTAGAGTCAAATTGAATAGAGCCAAAGAAAAATTAAAAGAAATTATAAAAAATCAAGGATATGGATTTTAACGATATACAATCAGCTTGGAACAACGAAAACACAAAAAATGTGGTTGTTCCCACTCAATTAGAGAAAGTACAACAGGCCAATACACCGCTAGATAAGATTAAGAAAAATTTGAAAAATGAATTTATTTATCAAATTGTATCAATTGTTCTTATAGGATTTGCGCCTTATTTAAATGGATTTCCAGAGCAAGCCATCACTCCCTTTTATTTGTTGTTCAGTTTGTTTGTAGCGGTTAGTGCTTATTATCTAATTAAGTTGTTTATTTTTTATAAACGATTAAACAAAACAGCTTTGAATACCAAAGACAATTTATACGAAACCTATTTTGATATTCGCTTGAATATGGAACTCTACAAGACCTTTGGTTTTGCCTTAACGCCCTTTATGATTTTGTTTTTGGTAGGGGTTTTATATTTTACATTGCCTAATGGCGCGACATTATTTACCGATAGTACCAATAGTATAGCACTGTTTGTTTCGGTTTTGTTTAGTATGTTGTTTATGGGGGTAGCTTTAGAATGGTGGGTACACTTTTTTTACGGTAAATACGCCAAAGAAATCCGAACCGTTTTAGACGAGTTAAAAGAAGAATAAATATAAAGCAACTTTCGGGTTGCTTTTTTTGTGTTACAATCATAGTGAACTTTGTGAATTCTTTGCGAACTTTGCGGTTCAATAAGCTCAAAAAACATGAAATTATTTATTACAGGAATAGGTACCGATGTAGGTAAAACCGTTGCAGCCGCTATCATTACTCAAGCTTTAGAAGCCGATTATTGGAAACCCATTCAGGCAGGAGATTTAGATAATTCCGATAGTCATAAAGTAAAGGCATACGTCTCTAATCAAAAGACTGTTTTTCATCCCAACAGTTATGCTTTGCATACGCCTGCAAGCCCGCATTATGCTGCAGAAATAGATGGAATCACCATTGATTTAACTCAGATTAAAGAGCCAGTAACCGAAAATCATTTGGTGATTGAAGGCGCTGGTGGAATTTTAGTTCCTCTGAACACAACTAATACGATTGCCGATTTGATTCAGCCCGATTACAAAGTGATTGTGGTTTCCCGTCATTATTTGGGGAGTATCAATCATACGTTGTTGACTATCGAGGCGTTGCAAAACCGAAACATTGCGGTGGCTGGAATCGTTTTTTCTGGAGATGAAAATCAAGCAACCGAATCGATTATTTTAAGCAAAACAGGATTGAAATGTATTGGACGAATTGACCAAGAACCCTATTTTGATACGAACGTCATCGCAGAATATGCCGATTTGTTTCGAGAGCAATTATTGAGTTTATAATTATGAATACAACAAATATTCCTTCTTCCGAAACAATGAAGCTTACAGAAA
Organism: Flavobacterium sp. RSSB_23; assembly: GCF_051547145.1. Taxonomy (NCBI): domain Bacteria; kingdom Pseudomonadati; phylum Bacteroidota; class Flavobacteriia; order Flavobacteriales; family Flavobacteriaceae; genus Flavobacterium; species Flavobacterium sp. RSSB_23. The sequence continues at coordinate 276,105 of NZ_JBPTTO010000002.1, forward strand.
GAGACCAGAAACACCTTTGGCATCCGTACACCCAACATAAAACAGCGGCTTTACCAGTTGGAATTGTCCGTGGCGAAGCGGCGTTGTTGTGGGACGAAAGTGGTAAAGAATATATCGATGCCATTGCTTCTTGGTGGGTCAATCCTTATGGTCACTCGAATCGCTTTATTGCGGATGCGATTTATAAACAACTTACTACCTTAGAGCACGTACTTTTTGGAGGTTTTACGCACGAACCCGCTGTTGTTTTATCCGAAAAATTAGTCGAAATTTTACCTAGCAATCAGCAAAAACTCTTTTTTTCGGATAATGGTTCTACCGCTGTCGAAATTGCGATAAAAGTGGCTTTGCAGTATAACTTTAACCAAGGAATTTCAAAAACAACAATTATTGCTTTTGAAGATGCTTTTCATGGCGACACCTTTGCGGCTATGGCGGCAAGTGGGATTTCTTTCTTTACCGAAGCTTTTCAAGGAATGATGATTGATGTCGTAAGGATTCCAGTTCCTGTGGAAGGAAAGGAAGCGGAAAGTATAGCAGCTCTTCAAAAAGCAATTACGGATAAAAATTGTGCGGCTTTTATTTTTGAACCCTTAATACAAGGTGCCGCAGGAATGGTGATGTATGCACCTGAAGCTTTGGATAACTTGCTTCAAATTTGCAAAGAAAACCAAGTATTGACCATTGCCGATGAAGTGATGACGGGTTTTGGGAAAACCGGAAAAAACTTTGCCTGCGATTATTTGAAAACGTTGCCAGACATGATGTGTTTGTCTAAAGCCTTGACTGGAGGAACTATTCCTATGGCGATTACGACTTTCACTACAGCGATTTTTGATGCTTTTTATGATGATGATATCAATAAAGCCTTGTTTCATGGCCATACGTTTACGGCAAATCCAACGGGTTGCGCTGCGGCTCTAGCTAGTATCGAACTGTTGCAAACCGAAACGATGCAGTCCAACATTCAGCGCATTCATCAACGCCATTTGGACTTTCAAAAGCATATCGGAACACATCCAAAAGTAAGCACTACTAGAGTTTTTGGGGTGATTTTCGCTTTGGAAATCAAGACAGATAGCAGCTTTAGTTATTACGGCTCATTGCGCAATAGGCTTTACGATTTTTTTATTGAAAATGGAGTAATTCTGCGTCCAGTTGGGAATATAGTTTACATTTTGCCTCCTTATGTTATTACCGATGCACAGTTGCAAAAAGTCTATGAAGTAGTTGAAAATGCTTTGGAAATAGTGTAGTTTTTTAAACACGAATTTCACGAATTGACACAAATTAAAACTGTAGAGCCTTCGAGGTAAAAAAGACACAGATTCCACAGATTTTCACAGATTTTTATTTTGGTATAATTATATCTGCGTTATCCATGTTCCAATTATGTTGTTAGTTTTAACCGAAAGGCACGCAAAGGATTACGCAAGGTTCGCAAAGTTTTACTCTTTGAGGTAAATCTGTGCAATATGTGTTTATCATCTTCATTACCAAAAAAAATCCGCGTCCATCCGCTTTATCTGTGTCATCCGTGTTCCCATCACGATAGTCTTTCAATTTCAATCTGTGCAAATTTGTGCAATCTGTGTTGTACAATAAAAAATCCGCATCATCCGTGTTCCATTTATGCGTATAGCTAAAATCAATTTGTATAGATTTTTAATTATTTTGTGGACTTTCTGTAATTCTTTGCGACCTTTGCGGTTAAATTACAATTGTCTATTTTGTCACAAATTATCTCTATAACCGCCTTGTCCTCCATTTCCCCTTTGGGCAATGACCCGAAGACCATTTGGGAAAACTATCAACATCCTTCAACTTGTTTTTCGGAGCAATTTTTAGACCATCAAAAGACTTGGGTGGCTGCTTTGGATGCCGCTTCACAACAAGAAGTTTTGGCTCTACAACAAACGGATATTAAGTACAAGTCATTAGACAAGTCGGTGTTGTATGCTATGGTGGCGGCAAGAAAAGCGATGGCGCAGGCAGGTTGGGAAAAAGGAGGCAGTTTTGGCATCAATATCGGCTCGTCTCGAGGTGCCACCGATTTGTTCGAAAAACATTTTCAGGAATATTTAACCACGGGGAAAGCCCAAACTTTAGCTTCTCCCACGACTACTTTGGGGAATATTTCGTCTTGGGTAGCGCATGATTTGCAAAGTACGGGTCCTGAAATTTCGCATTCCATTACTTGTTCTACTGCTTTGCATGCTTTACTCAACGGAGTCGCTTGGTTGCGAGCGGGAATGGCGAATCAATTTTTGGTAGGTGGTAGCGAAGCACCCTTGACTGATTTTACGATAGGTCAGATGCGGGCTTTGAAGATTTATACTCAAAATAAAGAAGAGTACCCCAACCGTGCTTTGGATTTGGATAAAAAGCAAAACACAATGGTTTTGGGAGAAGGTGCAGCAGTATGTTGTTTAGAATTAGGAAAGAAGGAAAACGCCTTGGCTTTTATAGAAGGCATAGGTTACGCCACAGAAATTTTGGAACATAACATTTCAATTTCGGCAGAAGCTATTTGTTTTCAAAAATCGATGGCAATGGCTTTGCAAAACACGCCTTTATCCGAAGTAGATGCTATTGTAATGCACGCGCCAGGCACCATCAAAGGCGATTTGACAGAATATCGTGCCATTGAAAAAATTTTCGGAAAGCAGTTGCCACTACTTACTACCAATAAATGGAAAATAGGCCACACGTTTGGTGCCTCTGGAATCTTAAGTGTCGAAATGGCTATTTTGATGTTGCAACACAAGCAGTTTATTTCCACCCCATTTTTTAATCAAACTTCCGATTCAAGAGCGATTCGTAAGGTGCTCGTTAACGCTGTTGGTTTTGGAGGTAATGCTGTTTCGGTGTTGTTGAGTTTGTAAAATTTGGTTAACTATTTAATCGGTTAAAGCTTTTTGCCACGGATTTCACTGATGATACGGATTTTAAAAAGGGTTTAATCGGTTAATGGTTAATCGTTTAAAGCTTTGCGTCCCTTGCGTAAAACTTTGTGAACTTTGCGGTTAAATTTTTGCCACGGATTTCACTGATGATACGGGTTTTAAAAAGGGTTTAATCAGTTAATGGTTAATCGTTTAAAACTTTGCGTCCCTTGCGTAAATCTTTGCGAGCCTTGCGGTTAAATTTTGCCACGGATTTCACTGATGAAACGGATTTTAAAAAGGGTTTAATCGTTTAAAACTTTGCGTCCCTTGCGTAAATCTTTTCGAGTCTTGCGGTTAAATTTTTGCCACGGATTTCACTGATGATACGGATTTTAAAAAGGGTTTAATCGGTTAATGGTTAATTATTTAAAACTTTGCGTCCCTTGCGTAAATCTTTGCGCTCCTTGCGGTTAATTTTTAGACACAAATTTTAAAGGTTTGTTATTATAAAAAATCCGCGTCATCCGCGTTCCCAAGCTCCAATTCTTTTACTTTCTCATAAACTAAGTTACTCTCAAAACCACGACGAAGCATATAATCACAAAACTTCTTCCTTTTTTTAAGCGTATTTTTTTCCGAAATAGAGTGCCAATTCCTTTCAGCTAAAGTATTAAAAGTTTCCAAATATTCCTCGGCTGAGATTTCTTTTAAGGCAAGTGTAATCAAAGTATTATTGATGTGGCGCATTTTGAGTTCGTTGGTAATGCGGATTTTTCCCCAGTGTTTGATGCGGTGTTTGCCACGGGCAAAACTACAAGCGAAACGCGTTTCATTCAAGAAGTTCTGTTCGATAAGGTGCACAATAAGCTGGTCGATTTCGTGGGATTCTAAATGCATACTTCTCAATTTGGTTACCACTTCTTCGTGACAGCGCTCTTGATAGGCACAATACTGTTCTATTTTGTGTTGGGCTTGAAGAAGGGTGAGTGCTGCTGCCATCTTGTAATTGTTGGGTTTGTAGGTCTTTTGCCTACAAAAATAGCGATTTATAGCCACATAATTCCCTTTGATAATTTAGGTTAGGAATAGGTTAGTAAAAAAAAAATTTCTAAGCACTATAAATGAAGCTTTTACTTGTGATTTAGCCAATATTGGTTACTTTTGCGCTGAACTATTTTAAGTAGGCGTAACCTTATTTTGGTCTTACGTTTTTTAAACTTAGTTTTTACAATTGCTAAACATTTTTTTATGAAAAGAATTTTACTTTTTGTGGTTTTTTTGATGGTTCAATTTGGGTTTGGGCAGACTAGTATTTGGACAAATCCTATAACTGGAACAAACCCTAGTACTTCTAATCCATATACAACAGGGCAAATAGTTGATTCTAATATTGCTGTTAGTGGAATTGGTCGAGGAAGTGGTATTACCGCTATAGCTACAAATGATCGATATGATGCAACAGGATGGAATACAAGTAATGGTATTGATCTCAATGATTATTTTGAATTTACATTAACTCCAAATGCTGGTTATGAAATTGATCTCACGAGTTTTGTTTATACGAGTACAGTTTCAGCAACAAACCAACCAACGCGTTTTGCATTTCGTTCAAGTATTGATGGATTTGCTACCAATATTGTAACTCCCTCGGCTACTGGAACAACAATAAATCTATCCGGTGCCGCTTATCAAAATATTACTTCAGCAATCACATTCAGAATTTATGCTTATCGTTCAGGGTCAAACGCTGGTACTTTTGGTATTAATGATTTTACTTTTAATGGCACTGTTAGTTGCAATTCAAATTTGTCTGTTACAGGTACAACAATTTGTCAAGGAGGTTCAGGTAGTTTGAATGCTGGGACAACTATTACTACAGGTGCAACAAAAACTATTTCAGGAAGTTGGAACACCACTATAAATCCTACAGCTGTTAGGCCAGGAGGTGAGACAAGTGGACCTTTTGATGATACAACAACTTGTTTGTTTATTGCAGGGCAGGTGCGTAGTTACGTGGCTACAAGTTTTCAGGTAACAACTACTGGTAATTATTCGTTTGTTATGACAAATAATGATAATTATGATGGAATGGGGTATATTTATCGTGGAAATTTTGTGCCAGGAAATTGTTCGGGTGGTGGAACTTTTATTCGAGGTGATGACGATACAAGAGTTTTCGGAACAGTAACGACAGATGAGCCTTCAATGTTCAACGTTCCTTTAACAGCAGGTGTTACCTATACATTAGTTACAACAACTTGGTCAACAACAACAAATGATTCGTTTATTTGGACTGTGACACCTCCATCAGGCGGGAATCTTGTTGCGCCAAGTTGGTACACTACAGCAACTGGTGGTTCAGCTATTGGTACAGGCTCTCCATTTAATCCAGTTGGTGTTCCAGGATCAGGATTGTCCAATACTAATACCGCGGGAACAACAACATTTTATGCAGGTTTTCCATCAATTTCAGGTTGTAGAACCGCTGCAAATTTTGTAATAAATCCATCCCCGCAAGGAAGCTTAACGGCAAATGGTCCTTTTTGTGTGACAGGGGCTGGACAACTAACTTGGACAGCAACAGCAGGAACGGGTCCTTACACTGTTATTTATAATGATGGTGTTTCTAATCGTACACGAAATAATGTGACTAGTGGGACCGCATTTGCGACATTTACTACGCCAGTAACGGCTAACACTACTTATACCTTAGTATCGGTAACAGGATCAAATGGTTGCGCTCGCACCACAGGATTTACAGGAGCTTCAGCTACTATTACAGTAAATCCAACTACTGTAGGAGGTTCTGTTACAGGGGGAACCACAATTTGTTCTGGTTCCACCAGTGGATTATTAACTTTAGGAGGAGCCACGGGAACTGTACAACGTTGGGAGTCTTCGGTTAGTCCTTTTACTGTATGGACTACTATTGCTAATACAAATTCAACGTATACTTCAGGGACATTAACACAAACCACGCAGTTTAGAGCGGTGGTTAAAAGTGGCGCTTGTTTAGAAGCCAATTCATCATCTACAACAGTAACAGTAAGTCCAAACAATACTGTTGGATCCCCTTCGTCATCACCTAACTTGTGTATTGGTACTTTAATGACTAGCATTACTCATACCACTACAGGAGCTACAGGAATAGGAACTGCATTAGGATTACCAGCTGGGGTTTCAGCTTCTTGGGCATCAAATACCATTACAATTAGTGGTGCACCAACAGCATCTGGGACATTTAATTATAGTATTGCTTTGGATGGAGGTTGTGGAAGTGTTTTAAATGCAACAGGTACAATAACAGTAAATCCATTGCCTTCAGCCCCAACAATTGGTCCAATTACCCATCCAACTTGTACAGTGGCAACGGGTAGTTTTCAAATCACAGCTTACGATTCGGCAAGAACCTATGCTTTTAATCCAGCAATTCTAAGTATATCAGGAACTGGACTAGTAACTGCTAATCCAGGAGATTATTCTTTTACTGTAGATAATGCTACAGGCTGTATATCATTGCCAACATTAGTAACTATCGATCCACAAAAGGTTAAAACTTGGACAGGAACAACCAGTACTGATTGGAATACAGATTCTAACTGGAGCCCAATTGGTGTACCTACAGTTTCAGACTGTGTAGTTATTCCAGATGAAACCAATGACCCTATTGTTACTACTTTAAGTGCAGATGCAAATGCTAATACTCTTCAAGTAGATGCTAACGCTTCCTTGACTATAAATAGTTTACGTACACTTACTGTGGTTGATAAAATCACAGTGGCAGGTAGTGGAACTTTAATTTTTAATGATAAATCCAGTTTGGTACAAACCACGAATGTTACAAATACAGGAGCTATAGAATACCGTCGTATTTCTTCACCGATGAAGAATTTTGATTACACCTATTGGTCATCGCCAGTTTGGGGAGATGGTGTTGTTGTTCCAAAACAAACGGCCAAAAATCTTTCGCCCAATACTTTGTCGGATAAATATTTTAGATTTAATGGTAATGTTGCAGTAAGTGATTGGGTTTTTGATGATGGAGAAATGACACCTGGTGTTGGGTTCATTATCCGTGTACCTAAGCCAGGTACTACTTATCCAAATGGTGAAAATTGGAATACACCTACTTATTCACAACCGGTAGCTTTCAAAGGAACTCCAAATAATGGGGATTATACCTTTACTGCAGGGGTAGGTGAATTTAATTTAATAGGAAATCCATATCCTTCTGCAATTGATGCCGATTTGTTTATAACCAATCCGAATAATGCTCCTATGATTAATGGGGCATTATATTTCTGGACGCACAATACCGCGATTACAAATAATGAATATACTGCCGATGATTATGCAAGTTATACCTTAACCGGTGGTACTGGAACTGGAGTTGGAGTTGGAAATTTTGTTCCTGAATGGGTTGATGCTAACAGTAATCAAATTGTAGATTCTGGAGAATTTACAGATAGGAATGGGAATGGTTTTCTAGACAAACTACCTGAGTGGGTTGATGCGAATAACAATAATGTGTTTGAATCTGGTGAATGGAATGATGTGAATAATAATAATAAATTGGACTTGCCAACCTTCGAAGTTACCTCCAACAGACCACTTGGAAAAATTGCCGCAGGCCAATCCTTTTTTGTAGAGAATTCAATAGCGGGAGGCTTTCAGTTTACCAATGCGATGCGTGCAACAGGTAATAATTCACAGTTTTTCAAACAAGCCAATACCAAGAAAACAGCAACTGTAGAGAAAAATCGTGTTTGGCTGAACTTGACCAATAGCAAAGGGGCTTTCAAACAATTGTTAGTGGGTTACATTACAGGAGCAACCAACGATTGGGATAATTTGTATGATGGACCAACTTTTGATGGACAAGAGTTTGTAGATTTCTATAGTGTTAACCAAGGAAAAAACTTAACCATTCAAGGACGCGCTTTACCATTCGTAGATACTGATGTAGTGCCTTTGGGTTACAGAAGTACAATTGCTGGGCCATTCGATATTAGCATCGATAACAGAGACGGTGCTTTGGCGGGTCAAGAGATTTGGTTAGAGGACAAAAAGACGAATACGCTTCACGAGTTGAGCAAAGGGAAATATATGTTTACCGCAATTAATGGAGTAGAGAACGACCGTTTTGTGTTGAAGTACACCAATAAAACTTTGGGCACCGATGATAATGAAGTGGCAGATAAATCGCTTATCGTAAGTGTGAAAAACAAAAAAATCACCCTTACTTCTTCAGCAGAAGCGATAACACAAGTACAAATATTTGATTTGTTGGGTAGAAAAGTATACGATAAATCAAAAATCAATGCACAGGAATGGTCAATTTCGAATTTGTCTTCGAGTGAACAAACCTTGATAGTGAAAACTACTTTGGCCAACGGCGCCATCAGTAACAATAAGATTATTTACTAAAGAAATAGCTTTTCAACTAAAAACCCTTTCAGAGTCAAGTGCTTTGAAAGGGTTTTTCTTTTCAGATAGATTGGTTAATCGTTTAATCGGTTAACTGTTTAAACTGTATCCGATTTGATTTTTACCACTAAGCAACACAAAGAAGTCACGAAGACACGCAAAGGAATGTTATTGAACTTTGCGTCATTGCGTCCTTGCGGTTAAATTTTTTTACCACAAAGCAACACAAAGAAGGCACGAAGCTATACAAAGCAATGCCTTTAACTTCGCGACCTCAATGTATGCCATTGAAAACTTTGCCATTGAACCTTTATTTCTAAGTAAATCTTTTTTTTTAATAATTAGAAAGTAATTTAAAACTTAGCGTTCTATTTGGATTAACTTTTACACCTTCATTTTTAGTATTTAGCCTATAAGTAATATTTTTTTGATATAAAATATACACTCAAAAATACTTCTGTTAGTAATTTTGAAATTTAATTAAAAAGTATTTTACTTTTTTGGCTTATAAGTTTTTAAATTTGTGAAAAAATGTAACAATAGCGTGTTTTGTTCTTGAAATATTCGAATAAAGAATTAATTACAAAACTTAGTTAATTCTTTATTGACATGCAAATAATTAACCATATCCTTGGTAAACCCTTCAGTACAATGAAAATGAATAAAATTTTAAGGTTTAATCTTCCGTTTCATAAAAAAAAAATAGATTATTTATTTTTCTCCAATATGTTTGTGTTCCTATTGTTGCTTGTTTTTATAGGAGCAGGGAGTACTATTTATGCTCAAGATGGGACTGTTGGAAATCCTTTTACTAATATCAATCAAGTTACCGACACGACCCCTAATGGTTTTTATCATTTTAATTTTAGTGGAACTAGTTTTGCTACTACTGTTGAAAATGGAGAATTGTTGATAGTTAACGATGTAGGAGCACCCATGTCTCAGGTTTTATCCACAACATCTTCACTCAATACAAGTACAAGAGGAAGATTAGAGACTTCTGTTTTAGCTAATTTAGGTAATATTACTACTATCGTAATAAGATCTAGTGATGGTGCTGTTCGTGCAGAAAGTAAAAATCCAGCGCTCATATCTAGAATAAAACAAGGAAAAACGCTTCATCAAGGGGTGTCAGATAATACTATTAATGATTCTTGGATTGGAAGCTCTTCTGCCGTTTCGTTGATTGAGGATGCAACATGTACCACTTCTTTTTTAGATGATTTGTCTTCTAGTGTTTTTCATGTGTGTGGAGCTAGTAATGGATTTACATGGATACCCGTAAATGCTGATCGTAAAATTTCTTTTTCTTCAGGAAATGTGAACGATAATGTTGGATTTGGTTTGTGGGTTAAAAATGATGAGAGTGCACCAACAATTAGTACTCTGTCAAGTTTGTCGGGTTGTTCTGGTTCCAATTTGGTTATCAATGGAACGAATTTGGCTGGTGTTCAATCAGTAACGATTGGAGGTACTATGGCTACTATTGTAAGTACTTCGGCTACAAGTGTTGCAGTTACGGTAGGATCAGGTTCTACAGGAGTAGTTTCGGTAACTAATGGTGTAGGAACAGCCAGTTCTATAGATGTTTTTACAGTTACTCCTGTCAATACTGTGTCAGCTGCATCTTCAAGTCCAACTTTATGCATTAATACAGTCTTAACAAACATAACTCACACGACTACAGGTGCAAGTGATATTGGAACTCCTTCAGGGTTGCCAGCAGGAGTAATTGCTACTTTTGCATCCAATACGATTACTATCTCAGGTACTCCAACGGTAAGTGGAACGTTTAATTATTCAATTCCATTAGTTGGTGGATGTGGAACAGTTAGTGCCACTGGAATAATCACAGTTAATGCTACGTTAACCACTTCTTTTGGTTCGACAGCAACCATCTGTTATAATCGGGAAGTAGCTAGCCCAAATGTGGGAGGAGTTACTTTTTCAGCAGTTCCTTTTAATCGATATGTAACACTTAATGTGATTCAAGGATTGCAGTATAGAATAGCTACTACTGCGAGTGATATTGGGTTGGTAAAAAAAATAACGCTATACAATAATGCCGCTCCAGCTACAGCATTGAGCAGTAGTTCGGCTAGTAGTACCACTAGTAGCGCCTCTTTGGATTGGACCGCTTCGTTTACAGGTGTTTTGAGAATTGAATTTACAGCTACAAATTGTCAAACAAATCCCAATACAGATACGTTAACAGCTACTTTTATTGGTGGTAGCAATACTGCTGATAATCCCAATTTAGCTGGTACTGATTCATGGATTGGCCACGTTTATGATTTTACTAATAATCCGGATATCGTGCCAGTACCTCCAAGCGATGCTAATGCTTTTGCCAATTATTTGGGAAGTTTTACCCAGTCTAATACAGTTTCAGGATCAACAATTTCATTTAATAATAACTACGGTGGTGAAAATAATTGTTATTCTTTTATAGCTGGTGGCACAGCGCATTCTTTCAGAACTGATACTTTCGCTGTAAGATACCGAATGAACACTACACCTACTGTTTATCCAGCAGGTTGTTATTTAGTAAATATTGCGGGTGACGATGGTGTGCGATTGTATATTGATGGTGTATTGGTGTTTAATTCTTGGAGACAACAATCAACCACAAATTATAATAATGTCTTGGTATATTTGAATGGTTCCAGTCAACTGGTATTTGATTATTATGAGAAAAATGGAGGTAACGTTTCTAATTTCAATATAAGACCAGCCTCAACTTCTATAACTAGTCTCAACACTATCGTAACTAGTGGACCAATTAATCGTTGCGTTGGCACGACTACGCTTTTAGACGGTTCAGTCGTTGCAACAAAAGGAAACAACACAATTGATCCCGTAAAGTATCAATGGCAATCTTCGACAGATAATTCTAATTGGACGAATATTGCTGGAGCAACTGCTGAAGATTACACGGTACCAGCAACTAATCCCAGCACATCAACTGTTATTTATTATAAAAGAAATGTTTTTGGGTCAACCGCCAGTTCAGCGGCCTGTGTTTATAGTACAGCTTCAATTGCAATTACGACCAATCCATCGGTTTCTGCCCCTACAGTTGGCGTAATTACTAATATTACTTGTTCTTCAACTACAGGTAGTGTTGTATTGAGCGGTTTGCCTTCAGGATCTTGGACAATCAATCAAAGTGGTACTAATAGCTCATCTTATTTGGGTTCAGGCACGAGTTATACCGTTACAGGATTAGCAGTTGGGGGGTATACTTTTACAGTAAGTAGGGGCGGATGTACTTCATCGCCTACATTAAATGTTCCCATTGTAGACGCTTCAAGTACCACTTGGAATGGGTCTACTTGGACTAATGGTGTACCTGATGCTACTAAAAACATTATCATAGCTTCTTCATCAGGGGTTCCTTTTGCTGCTAATTTAACTGGTTGTGCATTAACGATTAATAATGGCGTTACTGCTACGGTTCCATCAGGAGTTACGTTAACGATAACAAATGCAGTCACAACCAACGGGCAATTAATTTTTGAAAACAATGCAAGTTTGGTACAAACCACCAATGCTACAAATACAGGAGCGATAGAATACCGTCGTATTTCTAAGCCGATGAAAAACTTTGATTACACCTATTGGTCATCGCCAGTAACAGGACAAAACATTGTTACATTGTCTCCCAATACTTTGGCGGATAAATATTTTAGATTTAGTGGTTCAGCAAATGATTGGGTTCTTTATAATAATCCAACTACTAGTACAATGATTCCTGGTGTAGGTTATATCATTCGTGTTCCTAAGCCAGGTTCACCAGCACCCGATAATTGGTCAGGTCTTACATATCCACAACCGGTAGCTTTCAAAGGAACTCCAAATAATGGGAACTATTCTTTTGCAGTAGGAGCAAACGAATTGAATTTGGTTGGTAATCCTTATCCATCAGCTATAAGAGCAGATGATTTTATAACAGCCAATACTAGTATTATTTACGGTGCCTTGTATTTTTGGACACATAATACAGCGATTGCTCCAAGTGGTTCGGATTATGTTTACACGGCCAATGATTATGCGACATACAATATTACTGGAGGAACAGCTGGAGGTCCATTGCCGATACCTGTAACAGGACCTGCTCCAAGCCCAGGATTAAATACTAGTGTTCCCAATGGATTTATTGCCGCAGGTCAATCGTTTTTTGTAGAGAATGCAGCAGCAGGAAGTTTTCAATTTACCAATGCGATGCGTGCAGCCGGTAACAATTCACAGTTTTTCAAACAAGCGAATACTAAAAAGACAGCGACTATAGAGAAAAATCGTGTTTGGCTGAACTTGACCAATAGCGGTGGTGCTTTCAAACAATTGTTAGTGGGTTACATTACAGGAGCTACCAACGATTGGGACAATATGTATGATGGACCAACTTTTGATGGGCAAGAGTTTGTGGATTTCTACAGTGTCAATCAAGGAAAAAACTTAACCATTCAAGGACGCGCTTTACCATTCATAGAAACTGATGTAGTGCCTTTAGGTTACAGAAGTACAATAGCTGGCCCATTCGATATTAGCATTGACAATAGAGACGGCGCTTTGTCCAATCAAGAAATTTGGTTGGAAGACAAAAAGACCAACACCCTTCACGAGTTGAGCAAAGGGAAATATACTTTTACCGCAATTAATGGAGTAGAGAACGACCGTTTTGTGTTGAAATACACTGGCAAAACTTTGGGCACCGATGATAATGAAGTGGCAGTCAAATCGCTAATTGTAAGTGTGAAAAACAAAAAAATCACCCTTACTTCTTCAGCAGAGGCGATAACACAAGTACAAATATTTGATTTGTTGGGTAGAAAAGTATACGATAAATCAAAAATCAATGCACAGGAATGGTCAATTTCGAATTTGTCTTCGAGTGAACAAACCTTGATAGTGAAAACTACTTTGGCCAACGGCGCCATCAGTAACAATAAGATTATTTACTAAAGAAATAGCTTTTCAACTAAAACCCTTTCAGGGTCAAGTGCTTTGAAAGGGTTTTTCTTTTACAGATAGATTGGTAAATCGTTTAATTGGTTAACTGTTTAAACTGTATTCGATTTAATTTTTACCACAAAGCAACACTAAGAAGGCACTAAGCTACACAAAGGAATGTTATTGAACTTTGCGTCATTGCGTCCTTGCGGTTAAATTTTTTTACCACAAAGCAACACAAAGAAGGCACGAAGACACACAAAGTAAAAGTGTTTTTTTTATAGGAATCAGCTAAAAACTTCTATGTCCTTATTTGTCTTATACGGTTTAAAACACGGAGCTTATTCTCAAAAAAAACTTCTTTGACTTAAATGTTTTTTCTTATAAACTTCTTGATGTTAAATTTTTTCGGTGTCTTTTATGGCTTTTTCGTTTTTGTAATCAATCCATGCTTGTCCTTTGACTTTTCTCATAATGCTATCAAAATAGCGCATAAAGAAAACATTATAAACTGCTTTGGACAAATTAGGGATTCTTCTTGGAAACGCTCTTAAACTCATTGAAAATCCTGGAGTGAGGTATTTCATATAGTGCCAATACCCTTCAGGCATATAAAGCATTTCTCCATGATTTAATGTAGTGATGAGTCCTTGCGCTTTTTTTAAGGCTGGAAATTTTTCAAAATCAGGATTGTCAAAATCGATGTCTTCTCTAGCTATAAGTGCATGAGGGACTTTGTATAGAAAGGGAGTTTGGTCTGGAGCAAAAAGCATGCATTGTTTTTTTCCATGAAAATGAAAATGTAAAATATTGGAATAATCAATATCGTAATGCATAAACACCTTAGAATTTTCTCCTCCAAAAAACAACATGGGTAATTGTTTTACTAAACGTAGCCCTATTTTAGGCCATTTAAAGTCATTTTGAAGTACAGGTACTTCTTTCATTAAGTCGTATAGAAAAATGCGATAATTTGTGGGTTTTGATTGTAAAAGGTCGATGTAATCGGCCATTTTCATAGTGGCGTGCGCTGCGTTGAAGCCATCTTTATGAGAAACTGGGCGATCATCATACAATGGAACAATTTTGTCGCCAGCAATAGTTTTGATGTAATTGAGGTTCCACTTTTCGTAAGCGGGCCAGTCTTTGGTTAATTTTTGGATTACTAAGGGTTTTTGTTTTTTAATGTAGTGGTTATAAAAATCCTCTTTTGAAATGGTTTCAACACGTTCAATTTCAGTAAGATTCAGTTTCATAGAAGGAAATTAAAAATTAAAAAAAAAGCTCTTAGTTTTTTGGACTAAGAGCAAAGTTAATAAAGCTTTAATTTATGGTAAAATATTTTCTACTTATTCTTACTACTAGCTTCTACATTTCTTTCGATAGTATGACCTGGTCTAGACCATTTTGGTTTTTCTCCAAGTGCGTTATACTGAGAGTCTTCTGCTTCTACCGTTTCAGGTTGCATGATTTTTATAAATGGTTTTTGCGGTTGTAATCCTAACATTTCAAACATTTTCATGTCTTCGTTCACATCGGGATTTGGTGTAGTTAGCAATTTATCTCCTGCAAAAATAGAATTCGCTCCGGCAAAAAAGCACAAAGCTTGTCCTTCTCTGCTCATGTTCATTCTTCCAGCAGATAAACGAACTTGGGTTTCTGGCATTACAATTCTTGTTGTTGCTACCATTCTAATCATTTCCCAAATTTCAACTGGTTTTTCTTCCTCCATTGGAGTTCCTTCAACGGCAACTAAAGCATTGATTGGCACAGATTCTGGTTGTGGATTTAAAGTAGAAAGTGATACCAACATTCCTGCACGATCCTCGATACTTTCTCCCATTCCAATAATTCCTCCACTACAAACGGTAACATTCGTTTTTCGAACATTTTCTATAGTTTGTAAACGATCTTCAAAACCTCTTGTAGAGATAACTTCTTTATAGTATTCTTCAGAAGTGTCTAAATTATGGTTGTAAGCATACAATCCTGCTTCAGCTAATCGTTTGGCTTGATTTTCTGTAAGCATACCCAAAGTACAGCATACTTCCATATCCAGTTTGTTGATGGTACGAACCATTTCTAGTACTTGATCAAATTCAGGTCCGTCTTTTACATTTCGCCAAGCGGCTCCCATACAAACTCTTGAAGATCCTCCAGATTTTGCTCTTAAAGCTTGTGCTTTTACTTGACTTACAGACATCAAATCATTTCCTTCAATTTCTGTATGGTATCTTGCTGCTTGTGGACAGTATCCGCAATCTTCAGGACATCCGCCAGTTTTTATTGATAGCAAAGTAGAAACTTGTACTACATTCGGGTCATGATTTTTTCTGTGAATAGATGCTGCTTCATAAAGCAAATCCATTAATGGTTTATTATATATGGCAATGATTTCTTCTCTTGTCCAATTGTGTTTTGTACTGCTCATAGGTGCATTTTTAGTGCCACAAAAGTAATCAATTTGTTTTGAAGTAACAATCTAGGCAGGCTAAAAGCGGTATTATTTGGCGAGAAGTTAGTCCGTTACCAATCGATTGTTCCAATATAAGAGAAGTAGCATTGTTACTACAACGGTTGAGGCAATTCCTTCAAATAGCAAACAAATACTATAGGTCATCACAGATGGATTTCCGCCAAAAAGAAATGTTTTAGAAAGCGATTGCACATATTGATCTCCTCCTTGCAAATAGCTAAAAATAATCAATCCTATAATGCTAAGGAAAACACCAATTAGGGAAGTCTTCATAGCGGATTTTGCATTGTTAGCCAAGAGAACCTCTCCATCGTGAATGTTCATCATAATGGTTCGATTCACGCCATACAATACAAAAAGCGTGTTGAATAAACGCAGGTAGAAAACATCTGATAGGCCAACTAAGTTCATGAACAAAAAATAAATGGCAATACCCAAAAAAATAAGAAAGCCGTTCTGAAATTCTTTTGAAATTTTCATAATGTAGTTTTTTAAGTTATACTTTAGTATGTTGAAAATGAATTCAATAGCAATAAAGTTACTCAAAAAAACGACTGTAAACTTATTTTAAGAAAGATTAACTTTTGTTAAGTAGTTGATTGGTAGTGATATATTCTCTTGTAGTGCTTTCGTCAAGTGCCAATTGTGCTTTTAGAAAATCAATATTTTGAAATTTCTGTTCTGAGCGTAAACGATGCAAAATCGAAATTTTAACGGATTGATTGTATAAATCTTTACTGAAGTCTAAGAAATGAACCTCTATACTTTGTTTCTCGCCTCCAACTGTCGGATTGGTGCCAATATTCATCATTCCATAAACCAGCTGATCGTTAATGATGCTGTTTACAATATATACTCCATTTTTTGGAATTAATTTAAAATCCTCTGCTATGGCAATATTTGCTGTGGGGAAGCCAATGGTTCTGCCTAATTGTTTACCTTGTATTACCTGTCCAGAAATAGGGTAAGGATATTCTAAATAAGCGTTAGCCAAGTCTATTTCGCCTTCTAAAATGGCAGTTCTTATCTTGGTTGAACTAACAGAGATGGCATTGATTTCTTGAGCTGTGATTTGTTCAACTTCGAAGTGATAGGTTTTGCCATAGGTAATCAGATCATTGATATCTGCTGTTCTATTTCTTCCAAAACGATGATCGTATCCAATAATAATTTTTTGAATATTGAAACGATTGACCAAAATGTCTCTAACAAATTCTTCGGCAGTTAACTGAGAAAAAGTAGTATCAAAAGGATGAATAATTAAGTTTTCGATACCTAATTGTTCTAATAATTCTATTTTTTCAGCAATGGTATTTAATAGCTTTATTTCCGATTTTTCTTGGAGCACCATTCTAGGATGAGGAAAAAAAGTAAGTACTACACTTTCGTAGTTGCCATTCATCGTGCCTTGTGTTACTTTTTTCAAAATGGTTTTGTGTCCAAAATGAACACCGTCAAAAGTGCCTAAAGTTAGAATCGTTTTTTTGGTAGCAACAAATTCGTTTATCGAGTGAAAAATCTTCAAAATGACTAATTTATAAAGCTGCAAATTTATACTATCTATTTTGAAAAGCGGCAATATTAAAGTATGATTTTGAAGTAAGACGAAAGGATTACCGGTTCGAATTTTGATTCAGTAGTAATTTTGTTTGATGAATAGAATGGTTTTGAGTACGAAACGAATCTTTAATTATTTATGTTAATAGTATTTTTACTTTAAGTTTTATCAATGGTCTTTTGTTAAATTTTTTTATTTTTCATAATAAATAACACAAAAATTTGTAATGTTTCTATTCAAATATTAGGAGTCATAAAAATAAAAATAGTAACTTTAATGTCTCAAAACCATAAATTAATGAAAAAAAAGATACTTTTTTTGGTTTTATTTTGTGTTTCAACTCTTGTTCAAGCTCAAGATAAAGTTTTTTGGAAACGTGTTTCGACGGCTTCAATTTCTGGTAGAAGTCAAGCTACAGATCAAAGAGACAATCAAGGCATGTATGAATTGAATGTTGAAAATTTGAAGACAACTTTGGCAGTAACCAGAGAAAAGAGAGTAGATGCCGCCAAAGAAATAATTAGTTTCCCTAATGCACATGGTACAATGGAGCGTTTTTTAATTTGGGAAACTTCCAATTTTGATCCAGCACTACAGGCACAATTTCCCACGATTCAGTCGTTTAGTGGAAAGGGGATTACAGATCCTAATGCCACAGTTTATTTCAGCACTTCAGAAAAAGGAATACAAACTATGGTTTTACGCAGCAATGGTCAACCAGCTGAGTTTATGGAGCCGATAAAAGGTGAGACTCAAAAGTATGTTTTATACCGATCGGATAAAAAAGCCAAAGGTGAATTGCCTTTGAATTGTACTACCGATGAAAAAAATTTAACCTCAAGTTTATTATCTAAAACAGCAAAGACAAAAATTAGTGATCGTGTTTTTCGTACGATGCGTTTGGCTTTATCTTGCACTGGTGAGTATGCTACTTATCACGGAGGAACTGTCCAAGGTGCTTTGGCGGCTATGAATGCTACAATGACTAGAGTTAATGGGGTTTTTAATAGAGATTTAGCTTTAAAGTTGGTCATTATTGCAGATAATAGTAAGGTTATTTATATAAATCCATCGACAGATCCTTATACAGCGGTAACTGGAGGTAAAGCGCCAACGGCATGGAATCAAGAACTTCAAACTACTTTGACAAATACCATTGGCGAAGCTAATTATGATATAGGCCATTTGTTTGGCGCTTCTGGTGGGGGAGGAAATGCTGGTTGTATAGGTTGTGTGTGTGATTCGGGTAAGGGAAGTGCTTATACTTCTCCTTCTAATAGTAAGCCTGAGGGAGATACTTTTGATATTGACTTTGTTGCACATGAATTTGGGCATCAATTAGGTGCTACACATACTTTCTCATATGATATCGAAGATACTGGTACTAATGTCGAGCCAGGAAGCGGTTCTACTGTTATGGGTTATGCTGGAATTACAGATTATGATGTTCAATCCAATTCGGATGATTATTTTGCTTTTGTTAGTATTAATCAAATTCAACAAAATTTAGCTCCGAAAACATGTCCAGTTCAGACAGCTATAACCACTGCAGTATTTGGGGTAAATGCTGGACCTGATTACACTATTCCCAAAAGCACTCCATTTGTTTTGAAAGGGACTACAAGCGGAACTGTTACTGGTTCTTTTACTTATGTTTGGGAGCAAAATGATACAGCAGTTACTACTTCAGGAGGTAATAGTTTAGCTATAGCTGATAAGGCTGATGGGCCTTTGTTTCGATCATTTTTGCCAACAGCTTCGTTGACTCGCTATTTTCCATCTTATGGTAATGTTTTAAGCAATAAACTTAACAGTCCGTGGGAATCATTGAGTAGCATAGGTAGAACGTTGACCTTTGTTTTTACTGCAAGAGATAACGCGGCTTTGGGGTCTGGTCAAACCGCTTCTGATGAGATGTTGGTAACTGTGAGTGGTACAGCAGGTCCTTTTGAAGTAACTTCTCAAGCGAGTACCGACTTAAGTTGGACTCAAGGGTCTACGCAAACCATTACTTGGAATGTAAATGGTACTAATGTATTATCTGGTGCAGCCAATGTGAATATTAAATTGTCTACTGATGGGGGTCTTACGTTTCCAATTACTTTAATTGCCAATACACCTAACGATGGCTCACAGTCTATTGTGGTGCCTGATGTGACTGCATTGAATTGTAGGGTTTTGGTGGAGCCTACCAATTCTATTTTTTATTCAATGAATCCTACTCCATTTGCTATTGGATATACTACTGTTTCTGCTTGTAATACGTATACTTTTTCAGCCCCCATAACTATTCCTGATGGAGAAAGTAGTTATACAACAAGACAAATTGTGGTGCCTGCTGATTTGGGTAATATTACTAATGTTGATGTTGAAGTTGCTTTGTCGCATACTTATATGTCTGATGTAGAGTTAGAAATTGTTAGTCCACAGAATACTACGGTGCGATTGCTGCAAAGGGTTTGCGGTAGTTCAACAATTCCATTGACTTTAAAAATTGATGACAGCGGTACTCTTATTGATTGTGCTAATAGTGCCTTTCAAATCATTACGCCTACTGATTTGTTGAGTGGTTTTAATGCCCAAAATCCAGCAGGAACTTGGGTTTTGCGAGTTAGAGATGCTTATTCCAACGATAGTGGTACTATTAGTTCGGCTTCAGTGACGATTTGTACGCAAAAGGCGACTTTGGGAACGGAGCAATTGGGTATCGCCGATTTTAAATTATTCCCAAATCCTTCAGATGGTAATTTCAAAATTGAGTTTTCTAGTGTGTCTAGTTTGCCTATTGTAGTTTCGGTAGTAGATGTGTTAGGACGAAAAGTGTATCAAAAGCAATACGAGACCACAGCTAATTTTAGTGAGTCGATTGATTTGAAAAAGATAATGGCTGGAGTTTATGTAGTCACCGTTGAAGATGGTGACAGAAAAGAAGTGAAAAAAATAGTCATTCAATAACTGTTATTTAGGTCTTTATAAAAACAGAAAAGGGAAACAAAATAATGTTTCCCTTTTTTTATTTTCCATTGAAGCTATTCATCGTATTGTTAAGTCCAGCGGTGCCAAACGATTTGATAATTTCTGTGCTTATTTCTAATCGTTCAGGAAGCGCTGCTTTTTCTTGTTCGTCCCATTCTCCTAAAACATAATCTACTTGTTGTCCTTTTTTGAATTGGTCGCTTATGCCAAAACGGAAGCGAGTGTAATTTTGGGTATTTAAGATAAGATTGATGTTTTTTAATCCGTTGTGGCCACCGTCGCTTCCTTTGCCTTTGATGCGGATGGTGCCAAAAGAAAGGTTAAGGTCATCTGTAATGACCATTATGTTTTCTAGTGGAATGTTTTCTTGGTCCATCCAGTATTTTACGGCTTTGCCACTCAAATTCATATAGGTATTGGGTTTCAAAAGCAAGAAAGTTCGCCCTTTGAACTTGTATTCTGCCAAAGCCCCAAGTTTTACGGTTTGAAAATCTAGACTTTCTTTTTTAGCCAAAAAGTCGAGTACTTTAAAACCAATATTGTGACGGGTATTGACATATTCGGCGCCGATGTTGCCTAATCCTACTATTAAAAACTTTTTACTCACTTTCTCTATATTATTTTGGTGTTCGTGAACCACTGGTTTTATTTTGCTTTGTATCACTACTTTTTTCGTGATAGAAACAAAATTTGAATCTATTTTATGAAGCTGCAAAAATAGTGTATTTAGTGCAGAAGTTAAATTGAAAGTCTGTAATTGTTATGGAAAGGAGTCGTGTAGTTTAGCCCTGATGGGAGCGGCATCCTTTGCTGACGGGGTTCGGCAGTAAAGATACAGCGTACAGCAGGAGGATTAGTGATTAATAGAAGGGAGGTGTGCTTCTAATTAAAATTATGAATTATAGAATCTGAAACAAGTTAAGATTAAAACAAGTTCAGAATAAAAAAAGCGCCAGTTGTGTAACTGGCGCTTTGATATAATGATTGAAAAAAATTATTTTTTCTTTCCTTTTGCAGGAGCTTTTGCTGCTTTTGCTGCTTCTTGAGCTGCTTTCATAGCCGCACGAGAAATCTTCACTTGACAGATAACAGTGTTTTCTGGGTGCATGATTTTGAAGTTTGGTGTAGGTACTTTAGTTACATACAATTTGTTACCCATATCTAATGGAGTAATGTCAGCTTCAACATAATCAGGAAGATTTTTTGGTAAAGCTTTTACTTTTAATTTACGGTTGTTCATACGCAAATCACCACCTGCCATAACTCCTTTAGAGTTACCAATGATTTTTACAGGAACTTCGATTGTGATTTCTTTATCCTCGTGGATTTGGAAAAAATCGATGTGTAAGATTTTGTCAGACACTGGGTGTACTTGAATGTCTTGTAAAACTGCATTGTAGGTTTTACCATTTCCAAGCTCAATCACAACTGTGTGCGCGTTTGGAGTGTAAACCAAGTTCTTGAAAGCTATAACTTCCGCTGAAAAATGAACTGCCTGATTTCCTCCGTATAATACGCAAGGAACCAATCCAGCATTACGTAAGGCTTTAGTTGACACTTTGCCCACGCTTTCTCTTTCTGATCCTTTAATTGTAATCGATTTCATTTTAAATATTTAAATAGTTATTAATTAAACTCTTCTTTTGGAGTGATTAGTAATTGGTTATTAGTGATTAGCCTTGTTTTTTGCTAATTACTAATGACTAAGTACTATTCACTAATGCTACATTATAAATTTTCCACTAATGGAATTGTTGTGGTGTACCATATGCATTACTTCTGCAAAAAGTGGTGCACAACTTAACACTTTTATTTTGCTAGACTCTTTTCTTAATGGAATAGAATCCGAAACGATTAACTCGCTTAGTTTTGAATTTTCTATTTTTTCGTAAGCACTACCAGACAAAATAGCATGTGTACAAATGGCTCTAACACTCAAAGCGCCTTTTTCGATCATCAAATCGGCTGCTTTTGCTAGTGTTCCTCCAGTGTCAATCATGTCGTCTACTAGAATTACATTTCTTCCTTTTACTTCACCAATCAATTCCATAGTGTCGATAACGTTGGCTACTTTTCTTTGTTTGTAACAAATAACAACGTCTGATTCTAGGAATTTAGAATAAGCATAAGCTCTTTTTGAACCTCCCATGTCTGGAGAGGCGATGGTCAAGTTTTCTAATCCTAAACTTTTTACATAAGGTAAAAAGATCGTGGAAGCGAATAAATGATCTACCGGTTTTTCAAAGAATCCTTGAATTTGATCCGCGTGCAAATCCATAGTCATGATTCGGGTTGCCCCTGCAGCATCTAATAAATTAGCTACTAATTTAGCTCCAATTGGAACTCTTGGTTTGTCTTTTCGGTCTTGTCTAGCCCAACCAAAATAAGGAATTACAGCGGTAATGTGTCTTGCTGAAGCTCTTTTGGCTGCATCAATCATCATTAATAATTCCATCAAATTGTCTGCCGTTGGGAATGTAGAGCATACGATAAACACACGTAATCCTCTAATTGACTCTTCATAAGAAGGTTGAAATTCTCCGTCGCTGTACTTAGCTAGGGTAACTTTTCCCAAAGGAATTCCGTAATTTTTTGCAATTTGCTCTGCAAGATATACACTTTGTGAACAAGCAAAAATTTTAGCTTCAGGTTCTAGGTGTGACATTTAATTTGTTGTTTAATTCCGATGGGTACTACAATTGATCTTAAAAAAAATATTTAAAAGGTTATTGTATTTGCCTCGGGTGTAGTTAGTTAGTGTGTGTCGTTTTAACGAGGTGCAAATTTAGAAAATTTATTCAAGACTGAAAGGAAAAATTTAAGTATTTTTAGTTGAACATTTAATTTTATTTTTTACATTTGCACCGTGTTAAAGAAAAAGACGTTTAGCTACCACTAAATATCTCTTTATTGCGAGAAATAACTGTTGTTATTTCAGTCTGCTAAGCCCGGATGGCGGAATTGGTAGACGCGCTGGTCTCAAACACCTGTGGGAAACCGTGCCGGTTCGACTCCGGCTCCGGGTACTTTAAAACCTCGTAATCGATTGATTATGAGGTTTTTTTATTTTATTTGGGGACGAAATAGGGGACATTTTATTTTTTGTGTCTTTTTTTCTGCTTGTCTTACAAATAAAAGACCTGCATCTTGTTGGTTTTTTTGGTTTTTGTTTGTGCCGAGATTGAAAGTGTACAGTAGGAATGTGTAATGAAATGTAAAAGCACCTACAAAAGTAAAATGTAGGAACTTCATTATTTTTAAAGCTGAAGTATATTTCTTAATTCACACGAAAGGATTGACATCTCCGAACTTTAATTTATAACTTAATAGAGCAGTATTTAAAATAGGGTATTGAAATTAAGATTTTTGGCTACCAATTTCACTTCATAGGGATATGCGAATTTTTGAATAGGCTCGTGTTGCAACCATTTTTGTTCATCTTCTGGACGAAGTATAATTGGCATTCTTTTTTTGATGTTATGAATTTCTGCCATTAAAGGGTTAGCCTCAGTAGTCACAATGGTGTAGGTGTTTTTTTCTTGTCCTGTTGTTGGGTTTTGCCATTTTGAATACAAACCTGCAAAGGCAAATAGTTCTTCGTTTTCAATACCAATTTCAAACTTTGATTTATTTTTGCCTTTGGTATCGTGCCATTGCCATTCATAAAACCCATTTGCGATTACCAAGCAACGTTGGTTAACTACATTTCTAAATGAGGGCTTTTCTGTAATAGTTTCAATTCTAGAGTTGAGGGTTAGCTTTTTTATTTCCTCGTCTTTGGACCAAGAGGGAATTAAGCCCCAGTTATAATGTGTAATTACTTCCGGTTGTTCATCAATAATTATAGGATTTAATGCGAAATCAAACCCATTTATATTTTCCTTAGGTTGGAATAGCGCTATCTTATCGATTTTGGCTTTGAATCGTTTCTCTACTTCAATAGCTGCTTTGGATTGTTTGGTATGGAAGCACATTATTATTAGATTTGAAGATTAGCCTTAGTAATAAAAGGAATGCACGCTAGTTGCAAAAGATGTTGAATCATATTCAATGTACCTATCAAATTTAAGAAATGATTTTGAAATTAATCGATTGTGGCTTTATAATAGATTTTGCTTTATTTCTGTTGATATTTTATCTAATGTAGCAGTACTAATCCCCATAGAAAAATGTTTGTGAAAATATATATTACCGACTTTATTTAAATCTGTTCTAACCATAGAATTTTTATCTATGCTTGTAAATTTTTGGAACAATCCTGTTTTTTTATTTACATATTTTAAATAGTCTATTAATCCCCAGGATAGAAAAATTAACTTCTCTGGATTATTAAAAAGTTCATCAAGCTCTTTCAAATGATTTTTGTTCTCAGAAGACAAAAGGTACTCATTAAACAATTTGTAATTCGTAGATGACATTCCAGTAGTTGGAAAACCAATGATTTCAACAAAAGATATTTTATCAGCAAAACTACTACCCAAGTTTAATCTTGAAATTGCTTTATGATATTTTTTTCCTTCCCCATTATAAGATTGGTGTAAAAATGGATGATGAATTTTATACTTTTTCCAAAATGATACTCCATCAGATAAGTATTCTTTTACCATATCAAAAATGGTTAATTCCTCAATATTCATTGCCCAATTGGGATCACGACCAACTAATAAAACTCTGGCTTCGAAAGGATTGGAGCCTTGATAATTTTTTTTATCATATAAACTGGTTAATATCCCTGAAGGATGCTTTTGAAAAATATCCATTGTATATTGTTATAGTTAGGGGATTTTTAAAATTTTCTTTCATTTCAGCGGGTTTGGGGCTAAATTAAGCCTAATACCCAAATTGCTTGTGCGTGTGTTAGCAGCAGATTATCTTATAAAATCGTTTATTTCATTCTTCAAATATAACAGATCATTTACGCAGGAGTCTTTTGATAGTTTGTAAGTAAAACTTTCTAAATTCATTTGGTTTATTAATTTCATCGATTCAAGCTGATGTTTTAATAAAAGTAATATATACTTACCTGGAATGTTTATAACTGCGTTTGCAATATTATTATAATTAGACTTCAATTTTTTAATTTGCGCATTTAAGCTAAAACGATTATCAATATTTTTTAGTAGAATTTCAACATCATTTAGATAATTTGGTAAATGTTGATTTTTAATAATTGGAGGGACTGTTCGAATATCAAAATCTCTTGGACAATTTAATCCAAAGTATTCTTTGCCTAAAGAATATTTTTGAATAATTATAAAAGTTGAACTTAGGTCGGTGAGTAAAATTTTCCATTGTTTTTTTAATTCCTCCAAATCGAAAAGAGCTTCAATTTCAGAATCTTTAATTTTTGGTGTTTTTTCTCTTATTATTTCAAAAATTGCAGTTTTATGACATAAATAGTTTTCGATAGAATATCTTCTTAAATAAAATAGATTTTCTTCATTTTCCTTAATATTTAGTATTTCATCAAAATCAAGGTCAACAATGTAAACCTTTGATTTGTTTCCATTTGTTTCTTTTGCTGCCGTTACAACGTTGCCTTTACCATTTAAAGGAAATATTTTCTCAAATAAAATATTTGGAAATAATTTTTTCAAAATGTTGAAATAAAAATGTTCTTGATCTGTATCTTCAACATAAAAGTTAATATTATTAAATTGGGTATACATAATATCTTGTCCCAATAAAAATGAATCGGTTAATTCAGGAAATCCATCATTCATAGCGCTATACATTATATGGTAATAATACTACAGTTTTGTCTTTTCTTTTTCCTGCGAGAATTGGTGAATGAGTAGCTAATATTAATTGTGTAAATTTGGGTGTGATTTTATTAAGTTTTTCTAAAAAATCTTCTTGCCACTTTATATGTAATGATAATTCAGGCTCATCTATAATAAATATGCGACCGTCTTTACTGTTAAAAGCAATATATGAAAAGAGAATTAATATTTGTTGTTCTCCAGAAGATAAATAGTTAATGTCTTTATATTCGGTTATAACTTTGCCGTTTTTGTCTAAAGTACTGAATGTTAATTCAGAAGTGTCTTCTTTAAATAATATTTTTTTTGCACTATCTTTTAAAAAGTGATTTAGAACATCTATGTAATCTTGTATTTGACTCATTTCTCTAATTGACTCTGCTTCAAAATTTTCAAACTCTTTTAGTAGTTTCCTTACTTTTATAAATTGATTAGCATTCAGCCCATAAAGAAGTTTTACAATTTCACTAGTTGGTTCAGACTGATATTGTACTGTAATTTCTTTTAATTGTGAAAAATATTTGGCTATTGTTTTTTGTTCATCTAGAGTTATTGAATTCTCTTCAAATTTTACAAAATAATCGTTTACTCGTTTTTCCGCATTGGTTATTTGACTTAAGTTAAGTTTGTATCTGATTCCAGCGTGTAATGATTCTTGAGTTATACTCCCATCAAAAGTTGATAGCATTAAATGATTTTTTAAACCGTTAGTAAGATTTAGAATAGCATTTTTTCTTTTTCGATACTCTTTATTAATTATTTCTTTAACTCTGTCTAATGGACTTGTAACATTTCCTGCGTGTTTTCTAATCAACCTACCTTTTATGCCTTCTTCATAATAAATTTGTTCTGATGATTCTTCTGTATATAAATTTCTATCAAGACCAATAATTGTAGGATTTGGAAAGTTTGAAATTAGTTCCCAAGTTTCTTTTTCTTTTTCATCAGGTGCTAATCCAGTATAATTTTGGATTAAACTATCTCTAAGAATGGTATCGTTTTTTATAGTGCTTGGTGACTGATGAATACGAATTGTTAATGGATGGTATTGAATTTTGTTAGTTTTAATTTTATAACTAAAAGTTGTTTTGTGATGTTCGCAAGTAACTTCGTAAGCTGTTTTTTTAAAAGTAAAATTAAGTACGATTTTTTCAAATTCTGTTACGCATAAGTTTGGTAAAGATGGACTGATGACCCAATTAATTACATTCAGAATACTTGTTTTACCAGAGCCATTAATCCCAACTAATAAAGTCAAATCATCGTTAAAATCAATTTCCTTATTAATATATCCGTGAAGGTTTGTTATTACTAATTTTTCAATTTGCATATCTTTTTTTTCAATTTTTATGATTAAAATTTCATTAAATTCCTTAACTTTTCGTTTAATTTGTAGCTAATTAGAATATAGTCGTTACAAACATTCACTTATACACCTAAAATAATGTTGCTTTACGAATGTTTAGCAAACTTTTGGTCTTCCAAATATATACAACTTTTAGTACACTATTCAGCTTTGATCGTGATTATTTCTTTGATTCTAGTGGTGTAACAAGGAGAAAGTTTTTCTTGTTTCATTTTCCATTGTCTTCCCAGAGATTGGGAGGCAAACTTTACTTTATTTGTACCAAAACTTTTATTCATTTTATCAATCACACTCATTAATGGTTGATGCTTTGGGTTAGACATATTGAATAATGATAATTGTGTTTCGTTGTTAGGCGTTAATCCCAAAACGATCACACCTGCTTTTTTGTAGTGGTAACCTTCTTTGAAAATGGCTTTCAATCCAATTTGAGCGTAATGGTTTAATTCTATAGTTGAATTGGTTGGAAAGTCAGTATTTATTATAATGTTTCTTGAATATTGTGGCTGGTCTTTTCGAAAATAATTAGTGTGCACAAAAACCATAATCATATTGCAATGGCTATTTTGCTTGCGCAATTTCTCTGAACAAGATGCAGTAAATGTTGCTACCCTTTCAGCGATGTCTTCCAATTTGGACATTGGCTTTTCGAAGGATCGTGTTGTGGCAATCATCTTTTTACTTTTTGGCCGCTCTAAATCTAAAGTGGGTTTGCCTTGTAATTCGTGCTTTAACCTTAATCCCACTACTGCCATTTCTTTGCGAACCCACTCATCAGGTAGTAAAGTAAACTCATAAGCATTGAAAACCTTTTTAGCTTGTAATCGTTTTGCGTGTTTTCTGCCTATCCCCCAAACATCTTCTATTTTAGTCCATTTAAGTGCTTTAATTCTTTTTTGATCATCATCTATCACATAAACACTTTGGGTTCTTTCAGGGTACTTTTTTGCTATTTTATTAGCTACTTTGGCCAATGCTTTGGTTGGTGCAAAACCAATACTTACAGGAATACCTGTGCCTTTGGTAACCGTTCGTTGCATATCCAAACCTATTTGTTGCAAATCAAATAATTCAAAACCTTTGAATTTTAGAAAAGCTTCATCGATACTATAAATTTCGATATCTGGTGAATACCTTGTTAGGATATTCATCACTCTTGAACTCATATCACCATATAACGCATAATTTGAAGAATAGACAAATACATTATTGGCTTCAAAGATATTTTTATATTCAAATGCTGGAGCACCCATAGGAATACCTAGTGCTTTGGCTTCGTTGGAACGTGCAATAACACAACCATCATTATTCGAAAGTATAACCACTGGTTTATTTCTTAAATGAGGTTCAAATGCTCTTTGACAAGAAGCATAGAAATTATTACAATCAACTAACGCAAACACTAAAAATATTTTATGCAATTTATTACTATACCCCAAATGATAAAATCATTTTCGGCAGTTACTTTTATGGGTCTATATTCTTCATTTTCGGCAATAAGCCAAATCGCACCCTCTTCTATTTTTATTCTTTTTACAGTAAACTCTCCATCGATTTGACATACTGCAATTTTATTATTTTGAGGTTCTAAGCTTCTATCAATCACTAATAAATCACCATCATTAATTCCAGCATTTTTCATAGAATGACCTTTAACCTTTGCAAAAAAAGTAGTGTCTTTATTCTTGATTAATGTTTTATTTAGGTCGATGGAAAGCTCTATAAAATCATCAGCGGGCGATGGGAAACCCGCGCTAATACCTGCGTCTATATATGGCAATTGTAAATCAGTAGAATAATCTGGGAAGTAAAATTCTAATGTTGTTGAATGATGTAGACTTCTTAATTTCATTTTACAAAATTAGAGAACATACCTATTGCTTGTTTAGAATTGCGGGGAAATAGTTATTAACGGGGGGAAACTGTTTTCGGGTGTTGGGTGTTGCGTGAATGCCTTTGTTTCTAAAAAAACAATATAGCTGCTCTATAGCCAGATAGCAGTAGACAGCTCGCGAGCTGTCCGTACAGCCTAATTATATGCTATTTGCTTATCAAATTTAGGGGTTTTTTTTAGGATTTTATTTCAGTTGTTATATCACTGAGGGCACGGATTGCAAATCCGCTATCGGGTAAGTAATTAAATAAGATACATTTTTAAACTAAAACAAAGGTGTATCAGATTTTGGTTTAATCAACGGCATTTCAACTTTTAACATAACTGGCATAGGAAAATCAACACCCATTAATATTGCTTCTCCAGAGCCTAAAACTGGTAAAAATGATAATGTGTCACGATTAGCTGACGAACAAGCATTTGCAATTGCTTCTTTGTCTTGATGATTTATTAATCTATGAGTAATGAAAGTTCCTATTTGACTTAATGTCCCATTTGGAATATCTCTAGGCATTTGTGTAGCAATACAAAGAAATAATCCATATTTTCTACACTCTTTTGCTATGTTATCAAATGAACTTAATTCAGTAACATCAAAATATTCATCCTTAACTTTCTTGTTCAAATATTGATGAGCTTCATCAATAAATAATACTAAAGGCTTTTCTTTGAACCTTTCTTTTCTTGCTAATTCAAGTAAAAATTTTCCGATTGCATTTGCTAATATTTCCCTTGCTTGAAAATCAAAACTTACTTCTTCAAAACCAATTCTCAAAATATTTTTATCATCATCAAGAAAACTATTTATCCCATTTATTAGTTCGGATGCATCATTTTTTTGTTTGTCAAAACCAAATAATTTTTTGAAATCAGGATTATTAATTAGATTGTTTATTCTCAAAATCAAACTCACGCAATTATTTAAGTGTGTATCATTATTTCCTCCCCATTTTTTACTGTCATTTCTATCAACATCATAAACACATTCTTTTGTGATTTGTAAGCTTAAATTTCTTATATCAAAATCTGAATTTATACCTTCAATTTGCTCAATGAATTTATTGTAAACCCTATTAAAAGGTCTCATAAGTTGACCTGACTTAAAAATATTATTATCTTTTACATAAATATTTTCTCTTATTTCATTTGAAATTTTAATCGAGAAAGTATTGTCATTTGGCTTAGTAATAAACTCCCCATCAATATTATTTTCTAATATTCTTAAAATTTTAAGCGATTTGATGGCTTCTAAAAGTTTTGGAGCTTGTACCTGACCTGAGGGCCTCAACAGAACAAATAAATCTGAAATCGTTAAATTGGAATAGTGTAAAAAAGCATCATTAGAAAGTACTAAAGGTGCTGTTGTTTTCCCAGCTATGTTATCGAAATTAGAATATTCTCCTGTTGGATCAATTAGAATTGCTTTGTTGTTATTATTTATAATCCCTTCAGCTAATTTACTAACCGTATAGCTTTTACCACCACCCGT
Source organism: Flavobacterium sp. RSSB_23 (assembly GCF_051547145.1). Taxonomy (NCBI): domain Bacteria; kingdom Pseudomonadati; phylum Bacteroidota; class Flavobacteriia; order Flavobacteriales; family Flavobacteriaceae; genus Flavobacterium; species Flavobacterium sp. RSSB_23. Next base: position 306,894 of record NZ_JBPTTO010000002.1, read on the forward strand.
TGTTCCTACTACTGCGCAATGTCTTCCAAAAATTGCTTGTTGAGATAGTTCAACAATTGTTGATTTATCATAAGTTAATCTTCCTAACTCAATTACTGGAGCTGTATCTTTATGTACTTTTTTTACTCCAAAACCTTTGAAATATCCTTTTATAAATTTAGAAGAACAAATAAATACTTTTGCACCAATCATTGGTAAGGAATTTAATCCTTTATCTATGTTTGATGGTTCAAAAAGCTCAAAAGACAATAAAATTTCTATTTTTCCAGTTGGATGAAATTCTTTTGTGTTAAATGATTTTTCACTTAGTTCAAGTCTTTCTTTTTCTGGTAAACTTAATTCTAATATTTTTCCAAGAAAACCATATTTCTCGCCTTCAATGACGACATAATTACCGACCAATCCACCTTTCAATTCTTCACCGTAAAACGTAAATGACTTCATCAATACTGATGACGGAAAATGAACCTTTACATATTGAGGAGTAACTTGATTGATATAGCCAATAAAATGACTATGATTAAACGGATTATTACTCATGCTTTGAATTGTTTAAATTGAGAATAATCTTTTTCGCATCTTCTTGATTGTATGATTTTAAATCGGGATAATATTTAGCAAAGTCATCAAAGACTTCATCAACTAATACAATGTTATTGTGAATTTTAGCTGCTTCAAAAATTGGGTTAAATGACTTTGACCAATTATCAATTCCTTTGTTTACCACCATTAATTGAAATCCTGGGTTTTGTTCTAAAGCTTCAACAATAGCCGTTACAATATGTTTATCGTTAAAACTAAAACCAATGCAAATCAACAATGTATTTTCATTTCTTACATTTTGTTGGAAACGTGACATCATTTCAAAATATGGTTGCTCATAAGAACTTTCATATTTACTATCTTTTGGATAAATCATTAATGATTTGTCAGGTTCATCTTTTTGAATAATTTGGTTTTCTTCATTTGTCCAATCAACTGAACCGTGTGGTTTATATAAATGAAATACTTTTTGAATGAAGTTGTCTTCTTCTTTTACACGACTTGAATTTCTTGAAACTATATCCAATTCAAAATTTCGACCACTGAAAGTTCTTGGATGTGAAAATGAAAAACCATCAATAATAGTGAAATTCTTTTTTCTACCAGCTTGCTCAAATAAAGTATCATAGTTTAGAGTGAAAATTTTAGCTCTAGGAAGTGTTACTTTACGCTTAGTTATTTTTTCAATAAAAAGAGTATGCGGAGCATTTTCAGGTAATTTTAGAGTACAATTTGTTTTTATAACTTCTTCAATTTTTTTAATTACATTCTCAATGACAACTTTTTCTTTACCTTCATCTGGAATATGTTCAACATAATTTTTAGAGATATTCGCTAAGGAAAGTAGCTTTTCTAGGTTTTTTACATATTGTTCATCTTCGCCTTCATTTTTAGACTTATCTTCATACTTTACTAGCTTACAAAATTCATGAAGTGTTTCTTCTGAAATAATTTCTTTGACATCATCCCAAAGTTGAGCTAATAATCTTCCTTTTCGTTCTATAGTTTTTTCTCCACATAGAATATCTTTTCCAATACCAACTGAAGAACCTGCACCAGTTAGTACTACTAAGTTTTCGAACTGATTATTCAAAAATTCCGCATATTTCTCTCTCTTTTTAGAAATGGCAAACTTTAATTTACCATCATGCGTTGTTCCTTCATCAAACTTATGCAAATTGTCATCAATATAAATATTGTAATCAATCGTTTCATCAACTCCTTCTTGATCTGATTTTATACTTTCTATTTCAACTGATTTTTTGCCATTTAAATAAATATATTGTTTACCCATAATTTTTTTTAATCCTTATTTTTAAAACCTCAATACTTCAACAATTAAGCGAAACAACACATTTCGGTATGGGGCATTTATGATATATCAGATTCATTTTGTAATAACCCTCAACACCTTTAAACTACTTTTTAATAAAGGCAGCAATTTTGTGAAAAACACTTTTTTTTAATAGGGGGAAAAAAATGATTTACATAAATTCTTAAATTCCAATTATAACCATATTCTCCTCATCATACCGATACTTCACTACCTCTCCACTAATAATTAATTCTATGGCTTGTTCGATAACTCCAATTGGTGCTATAAACCATTCTCTAGGAGTACAGCGCTTTTTATTCTCGTCAAAGATGTCAATATTAAGACAGGCTTTACCAAAGAAATTATGCAACAATTGTTCTAGTTTTTGAGGGTTCATATTGTAGCATTTCCATGAAGTAATTATTCTCACGGGAGCCATCAAATAGGTTGGGTCTTTTTCCGCATTTTTGATTCTTTCCTCTACGGTAACTTTAGAATAGCCAATTTTGTATAAATTCTCAATTTGGGCTATTCTCTCGTCTTTGCTTTTGGAACCTAGCACATAAATAAATCCTGAGGCTTCATCTTCATCAGTAATATCACTAAATCTTTCAATGAAGTTTTCGTTTACTTTTTCGATGTTTTCTGAAACTACTTTACCATTGGCATAGAGTATTTTTTCAACAGAACGTTTGAGCATATTGGATTGCGTACCATTTTCAAAGATACATTTGGTTCGCCCATCTTCACGAACTCTTGTTCCATCTTTACGGTAATGTTCTTTTTTTGTAATATTTATTTCTTCTAATAAAAACAATACTCCATTGTGAACATAATAGGTGCCAACCCGCAAATTATCCATTTTAAAATCCACTAATTTTCTCTTACCGGTTGCTAAATCGGATTGGATTTCTTTGAATAAAGGTTCATATTTTTGAAAATCCTTTAGTGGTTTTCTTTTTGCAACAAAATCTGTTGCAATTCTATCATCCGTTTTTGGGGTATGTTTAAAATCAAACAAATCCGTATCATCCTCTAATAAATCAAAGGTGTCATCATTAAAAATATCATCGATTGAATCGATTTTTTTTGCTTGCACCTTCAATAATCCGTGAATGTCTTGGTTCTTCAAAGATTGCATTTTTTCAATATCTAACCGAATGCTTTTTAGTCGGGAATACAATTGATATTCCGAAATGTTAGCCGGATTGGGTTGTGGCTCTTTATTGTGTTTTGCAAAAAAATCATTTATTTCCCCAAATGAAGCTGTTAGTCGTTCATCGGCATTCCGAGCAGTAGCCATTTTGGGTTTAACATTCAGAATGTCAAACTCATCATTGTTAAAAATATCGTCTAGTACTTTATTCTTATCCATTTGCCATTCGTTTTCTTTTTTCTTCTTTCAAGTAAATAATACATTCAGCCATTCTTCTTTCCAAGGGATCGTTAGCATTTAGACTCGGTTCTTTGTCATACATTTTTTTGAACTCCACAATTTTTGGCCATAAAATTTTAGCTTCTTCAAAGTCCATTTTTATTCTAGTCGCTTCAATGGTATCTTGAATAACTTTTAAGACCTTTGTGGTTACTGATTTTGAAAGAATTTCAAAGGCTTTCTGGAAAGGGTTAATCGTATCGATAAGGTCGATATGTAACTCCTCAATATTTACAAATTTATCTGCCATTCGAATAAATCGTTGGTCGCCCACTTCTTTTATCTCCCCCGACTTGATTACGGAATCTACAACTACATATTGGCGGATTTCTTCAATTTCATCCTCTGTTAATTCAGGGTATTTAATTTTTATGATTTTTGGAATCATCACCCTATTGATAACCTCTGGGTCAATATTTCCCGGCATCGCTTTCAGCATCGCATCATCTTGTAAAATGGATGCTTTTAAATCATTCAAATCCGATTCGACTATATCTTTTACTCTCTTAGAGCTTGGAGCTTTAAATCCTCTTATTTTAATTTCGCCTGGCATTGCTTCCTCATCATCATTGTCTAACCTTGTTTTGAATTTGAAGTTGGGTGCCAATACTTGTTCCATCAATAAAGAAGCTGTAATGGCTTTCAGCATATTATTGGTGGCTACTTTTACATCGTCCTGAATGGCCTCTGGACTGGCTATAAGATTAGTGAATTGAGCGTGTGTTTTATTGTTGCTATCTCGGGTGCAGCGTCCAATAATTTGGATAATCTCCGTTAATGAACCTCGATAACCCACCGTTAAAGCGTGCTCACAAAAGGGCCAGTCGAAGCCTTCTTTGGCCATGCCCAATGCAATGATCAAATCCATATCATCAACCGATTTGATGTTTCGCAAGTAGTTTACAATTTTGTCTCTTTCTCTAGCACTGTCCTCCACTAAGTCGGCTACTTTCAATAGTTTGCCATCGCTGTGTCGTTTGATATGAATTACTCCTGTATCAGAATCTTGCTTGATTACATCACCAATGGCATCCAAAATAAAATTGACCTCATTGTGTTTGTCTTTGGTAGATTCACCTGAGTTTACATTTGGAATATGGAGGATTGTTTTTTTATCGGTATCGAGAATATCCAATATTGCGGATGTGTATTTCCCTGTATAGAAATGGTATCCGATTCCTAATGATTTCAGGAAGTTATAACCGTTTAATTGTTCGTAGTAATTGTAGGTTACTTTAGTGAATTTGGCTTCGTTCTCCGGCGTAAGAATTGGCACAGAATCCCCTCTAAAATAGGAACCTGTCATCGCTACAATATGCGCAGAGGATTTGTCCATAATCGATTTTAACAATTCGCCTAACCTATTGTTGGCATCAGCAGAAACGTGATGAAATTCATCTATGGCTAACAGCGTATTGTTGAATTTGGTTTCGTCTAACTCTTCGCAAGCGAAGCGTAATGTAGCGTGTGTACAAATCAATATTTTCTCCTCGCTATCCATGAATTTATGGAAAGCTTTTACTTTACTGCTGCTTCCATCATCACCAGGGGTACATAAATTGTAATTGTCGTTGGGTTCCCAGTTGGCAAAAAAACCATCTTTTCTTAAATCTGTTTTTGAAAACGAGCTCCCTATGGAACGCTCCGGAACAGCCACAATGACTTTTTTAATTCCTTGATTGATTATTTTATCCAATGCCAAAAACATCAAGGCACGGGATTTTCCTGATGCTGGAGGCGCTTTTAATAAAAGATACTGTGCATCACGCGATTCAAAGGCACGGGTTTGCATTTCTCGCATTCCCATGGTGTTGATTTTCGTGCTATTTCCTGTTTTTTGGTAGTTAACCTTTACTATATCTGGCATGGTTTATTGAATTATTTTGAAGAGGTTACTGTCTAAAGTTCGTCTAAAGTTCATCTAAAGTTCATCTAAAGTTCATCTAAAGTTCGTCTAAAGTTCATCTAAAGTTCATCTAATTTACACCCTTTTTAGACAAACTTTTCCCAACGAGATTTCCTTGGAGTTCCTTTGTTTACAATGGTTTTGTCTTTTTTATGCATGGTATAAAGTAGATTCTTGACCTTATTTTCTTTCTGATGTTTGTCTAAAATATTGGGGAGTATGTCTAAAATAAGTTTATCAATATCTTCTTTAGACGCATATCCATATTTATCTAAATAGTCCAAAACCATTTTTTTATAATGTTCGTCTTTAAATCCACGATTGCGTATATAGCCTGCTTTTTCTCCTGTAATCTCGGCTAATTCGGCAGATATATAATAATTAGGTTTTCGGCCTTCTATAAATTCTTTTTTCTTTAATAATTTAGCTCCATCGTCTGTAATCTCTTGTTTTTTCTGCACTTTGTCCAAAAGAATAACTTCTGTTAAATTTAAATCATCTTTCTTCTCTATTAATAATTTAGAATAGTTTTCGTCAATTGTATGTCCGTAAATCTCTAATACCACATTGTCTCTGGTTGATTTAGTATAATCGGGTAATGGGAAATATCTTTTGCGTTGGCTTTTGTACATTTTATGAATACCGTATCCCAAACTATCAATCATATTAAGGTTTACCATTGCTTCGGCTAACCATTTGTTACGGTATTTTTTTGGTGTTTTCTCTCCAGCAGAATATTCTTCCGCAGTGCCTTCAAAGAAACTTCCTTCGTTGCTGAAAATTAATTTATTGATTTGTTCGGTTAACAAAATTCGGGAATGTCTGCTGTAATCTTGGTGAGCAATACAATTGTTTAAGGCTTCTAATATTACTTCGGAATCATATTTCATAACCTCGGTAGCCACTAATTGATTGTCGGGAAAGAATTTGTATTTTACGTTCCTTATCTTGGATAGAATTGCATTTATTTCCGAAAACAAAGGCATACTAAAGTGTTCATACGCTTTCTCTTCAGTATCGAGTTTCCAGGTGATTTGTGCTACCGCAGGTGAAATAAAATGAGCCGTTTCCGGTTTTCCTAACAGAATAATTGCCGTATTGGTAATTTTACCATCAATGGTAATTTTTAGTTTATCCAGAAACGTTTTATCGGTCCAATTGTCTATTTCATTATAGAAAGCCGCATTGGTGTTTTTTTCCTTATATTTTTCTTTGGCCAACTGGATGGCTTTTGGATCCAAATCATCGATGGTTGCCTTTTCGACAATTTGTGCGGACCAATCCGTTTGGGAGTTGTAAATGGCTCTTAAATAATGTGGATATTTTTTTAAATCGGTTAAGCTACTGTCAAAACGGATATAAGGTTGATTTTTGAAAGTGGTGGGCTCACCAATAGCAGCAGGAATTCTGAATATTTCCAAATAATTAGTATCGTAATCGCAAGAGAAATGATCAAACTTAATTGAAGGGTTTAAAAACCGTCTTACCCACAATTCTAATTCCTCGTTTCCTTCTTTACGGTTTTTGAATTTGTAATTGGTTCCTACTACCTGATGTGTTTCATCATTTACGCCAAACACTAAATAAGCAAACGCTTGATTGGCAATACAAGCTGCATTGGACAAACCCGAGATATATTGACCCAGTTTATCGTTCGTAGTTACATTGCCGGTTTTAAACTCTACCCATTCGTTTTCTTTAGGTAAAGCTCTTAACTCGTCAATTAATATGATTAAATCTAGATTGGTCATATTTAATGGATTTATTTTTTTGTGGCCTTTATGGTTTTATCTTGCTAATCCTCAATACCGCGTGTAATGTTGCCAAATAATAATAGAATATCCAGCTATACCATATTGCTTTATCATAATTAGTTTTTTGACTAAGATTATGATGTCTTATTCCAAAACCATTGGCAATATTGAAAATGTCGTTTTCATCTTTTTTATCCAAATGCTTTTTTATTTCTGGTCGCAAGAATTCTAGTACATCCGCTAATTCTCTAATCGCATCTTTTCTATCATCTAATGTTGATTTATGGCGCCTAAATTTTACTATTGCAGCATTTATCTTATTAGAAATATTATCAGCATCATTTGTTGGAATATCTGCTTCAAATAAATTAGAGAGCCCATTATCTGATAAAATTAAAATTTCTCCTTTTTCTGAAATTTCAAATCCATTTTTATAATCTCTCAAAATAGGATTCATAGTTTCTCTAAAATATTTTTGCCCCTCCAAATCATTAAATTCATCATAATGGTAACCACAATTGTTCCAATTGTGATAATATCCGTTCAAGCCTTTTGAACAATGATCATACAAGAATTCTAAAACGTCAAAAAAATCATCTTCATTATAATCTTTAAGTTTCGTCTCTATTGGAAATAAATTTTCTTTTCTAAGATTTATAAATACATAGGCGTCTATGTTTTCACCTATTTGCCCTTCAATAAATCCATCAGAACAATCAACGCCGAAATATTTTTGAAAATACCCAGCTTTTTCAAGGATTTTATATGACATTAAAAAAAGTTGCTTTAAAACGTCAAAATTAATTGTGCTATCAGGAGTAAGCTTTCCAGTACGAACAGAATAATAATTTCTTTTTATCATAGTCTTTTCCTATTTTTAAATTACTAAATATTAACTAACTAATAGTTTTCAATTGAATCCTACCTTAACAATCCCCGTTTATTGCAAATTTCAAAGGTGTCCGATAAAATTTGATAAGGATTTAATTTGATGGGTTCAGTATTGGGGCTGTTCCCTCTAGTTGATTTAATGTAATTATAAAATAGGTCATAATTGTTTCCAAATCCATTGTAATGAAATGTACAATTGTATTTTTCTAAAAAAAAAGTTTTAGGTTCTTTTGTATTATCCTCATTTGCTTTTTCATCAGGTAATAGATATGAAAGACAATAAGAAATTAAGTTTTTTATTTCACCTTCATTATTGACCATATATTGATTTTCGTGATTTGATAGGAATGTTTCTGTGTCAAATTTTTCTTTCATTTCAATTATTTTCATTTGTAAAATATCAAAAGAGCAATAAAAGTTTTTGAGTAAATAAAATAATACGATTAATGGGCTATCAACTGAGTTTTTACCATTGCCAATGTAAAATTCAGGGACATTAAGAACTGGGTACTGAATCAGCATCCTTAAATTTAACAATCGCGCTTCAATAAGGGATAGAGTCAGCGCTTTAAACGTTGTAAAAAAACGAGTATTTCTGTAAAAATTATAAGTTTGTTGTAAATAATCACTAGAAAATCGAATCTCTCTTAGTAATTCTCCTGTTTTGGCTTTGATGTACATTCTATTGTTAAAATCAAAAGGGACTATAGAATAAAACTTGTCTATATACCCTGAAAAGTCAACGCCTTGACCGTATTTATGATGAAATATTTTTCGAATATTTTCGATATCACAAACAAAAATAACCATGTCAAAACCAAATTTGTTTTCTCCATCTTTTTCATGAGAATGTGCACTAAAAATATTAAAGAGTCTAAAAATATGCTCTGGATCCAGTCTGTCTAAATCATCAATGATTAATACGGATTTTTTTTTAGGATACTTCGTTTTGATTCGTCCTATTAAATCAAAAATCAATTCCGAAACCGCATCCATTTCATGGTGGCTTCCTGACTTTTGTTGGATAGATTCCAGAAAAGCTGTAATGCCATTTTCCTCGTCAATTTTTAAGTCACTACTGAATTTATTGAAATCTCCAACCGTTTGTCCTAGTGCTTTAATAAAATTAACAATTGGTGCACCTATTTTTTCACTAAATCCAAGTATCGCATATAAGAGTGGCATAAATTTCATACGCTCCATTATAAACAACTGACTTTTTAGCAATAATGTAAAATCTTCCTTTTCTAATTTAATTTCTTCATAATAATTTCCCATCAACTGCATTAATAAATCGAATTTTATCAACTCGAAAACATCTTCATTTTTGGATACGGAATAATTAACCGGAAATATTTTAAGATAGAAAAAATTTTCCTTTTCGATTTCAGAAAACTCATTTAAAAAAGTAGATTTTCCGGTGCCAAATGGTCCCGAAAAAAGAATTCTTTTATTGTTTTCAATGCCTAAATGATGCTTAAACTTATTTAAAAGTTCGTTTGTTTCTATTTTAATATTTTGAGTGGCTACTTCCATTAGGCTTTACTTTTCTTTGTTTTCTTCTCCTTTGCAAACAATGTATCTTTTTCTTTCTCCTCCGCAATCATTTTTTCATAGAGTTTGAAAAGGTATTCTAATCGTTCTTCATCGCTTTCAAAAGGTTTGGAGCGGTAACAACGTTCTACTGCCAAATCGTTGAGGCGGTGGGCTTCACGCAAACCCTCGGGCATTTTATCTGGGTCGTAGAGTTGCGCCAAGGTTTTCTCGGAATGGTTTTCCCGTTCTTCTAATATCCTAAAAACACATTGCGTAAGTTCTTCTTTTTGGGATTCTGAAATTGAAGGGAAGGGAAAATTATTGTAACCTAGTGATGAGGAATAACGATAATCATTTTTTAGTTTTCCACAAACAGCCTTTATCCATATAGTATGCATTTTAGATGATATAATTCCAAAAACAAAGTTTTCAGGATTATAAATTACTTGTGCAGAATCAAGTACTACTGTATTATGATCATAAAATCCAATTGGAATATATTCTCTTCTTTCCGACGAAACCCGTGGTATTATAATACAATTTGAATCGCAATGTGTTATTTGTCTGAATCTGTTCGGAAAAATTGCATATTCTCTAGTAGATTCTGCAATACTCGACTTTCTAAATAAAGTAATGTTATTCAACCTATCATTTATAGGTGGTATTTTCCTAGCATCCTCAACATCCTTATCTTCTATCCACAAACAATATCTTTCTAAACTCCTAATTAATTCAATAGACCCAATCAACTTTTTTATAAATTTTTGTGATTCTGGAAAAAATTGAATCAATTCTGCCATTTGATCTTTGCTTAAAAACAAATTCCCATCGTCAGTTGATTTATTTCCATATATCATGGGAGAAATTTGACTGATAGGATTTGCTCGTCGTGGAAGAACAATATTTTTACCAATTGAGAGATATGGGTTTATATTTGTAACCGTTTTCGAAATACCATCATAAAAAATCAGTTTTTCTTTTTTTGTTTCATTTCTTAAACCAACAATAATAACAATCACTCCAGCATTTGCTTTAGCATTATTATTCCATTTAAATGAAGTATGGGCAAAACCTATTTCTAAATTTTTGTCAAAAAAAGTAGGCCATAATAAGGCTACTTGCTCACCCTGGCAAATTGAATTGGTCGAAACAAAAGCAAATTGTGCATTGTGATTTTGTATATAATTGGCTCCTTTTATAAACCATGCCGCTATATAATCTAAATTTTTATAATTCTTAAATCCTTTAAAAACAAGAGCCATATCTTCTTTTTGTTCGGCATTTTGCATACTGCTTCCTAAATACGGAGGATTTCCTAAAATATAGATTTCGTCATTTTCATTTTTAGGGCATACGGTTTCCCAATCTACTCTAGTGGCATTACCGTGTACAATTGAGCCTGTTTGCTGTAAGGGTAAAGCGGGTTTGGTGCGACCAAATGCTGCAAAAAACTCTTGGTTCATTTGGTGTTCTGCCAACCAAAGCGAGAGTATGGCGATTTCGTGAGCAAAATCGTCTAACTCTATACCGTAAAAATTGTTTAAGGAAATGCCAGAATATTGAGTCGTATAGGTTTGGTTTACGGTATCAATTTCCTTAAAAATAAACATTTCTAGTCTTCGTAGTTCTTTGTAGGCAATAATCAGGAAGTTGCCGCTCCCACAAGCGGGATCAAAGACTTTTATTTTCCATAGGCGCTGCAACAAAGCGTTTAATTTTTTGAGATTGCCTTTGGCGTTTTCAAATTCTTGGTATAAATCGTTCAAGAACAAAGGTTCTATGACCTTCATAATATTGGGTACAGAGGTATAATGTTGTCCTAAACTCCCGCGCTGGTCTACCGAAATAACGGCTTGAAACATGGAGCCAAAAATATCGGGGTTGATATCGCGCCAAAACAATTCGCCGGCATCGATTATTGCTTGACGTGAACGTCTGGTAAAAATTGGGGCGTTGTGATTGTCTTTAAACAAGCCACCGTTTACGTAGGGAAATTTTTGAAGATAATCCGGGAGGACAAGTCGCGACTTGTCCGTGCTTGGGGTATTCATCACGGTAAACAACTTGTCGAGATAGCTGCTTAAATCGCTTCCGTCTGTTTGGGTGTGGTTTTGTATGGAATGGGTAAATAAATTTTTATCGAAAATTCCAGTGTCTTCAGCGAAATAGCAAAATAATAGGCGCGAAAGAAATACATTTAGCCCGTGAATGAATTCGGGGGAATTGTCGGGATTGTCTTTCTTGATTTCGTCAAAAAGCTTTGCCATTTTATCGGCAGCTCTTACATCGGCTGGGTTTTCATTTTTATGTTGCGCTTTTTCCATTCCTGCCCACGGTAAAAAGAAATCGAAATGTTTGGGTAAGGCAGTAAACTCAATATCCAGACTGTCTGCTGTTTTGGTATCAATAGCCAATAGTGTTTTGAAATCGGTCACGATAACAAAACGTTGGTCTTGTTTGAGTGTTGTTTTTATGTCGTTAATGGCCTGATGCAAATCCTGATGGAACACCGGTTTAAAAAACACTTTTTTCTTCCAGGAGATTTCGCCCTCAATTTTAGAAAGGTTTAAATTTCCCGTTTTTAATCTCGCAATAGAAGATTTTGGTAAACCGTAGGCTAACAGCCATTCATAAATGAAAGTATCTTGGGTGTAATTTTGTAGCAGCTTTTGAAGGTTTTCTTCTATTTGGGCGATGTTCATTTTTTGTAGTTTATTTTACGATCTTCTTAGATTTTAAACTTGAGACAAGTTTTCTTTTAAATAGTTAAGACCTCTCAGCAACTATTTGAATTGGTCAACTTTTCTGAAGCTAACGGGAATCTCTAGAAAGTTTGATTTATTTTATTTACAATTTACTAAAATGTAATTTAGGGTAAATTTATGAAATGTTATTCTATTTTTCTTAACAAAACGATTTGTAAAGTTGAATGTTATTCGATTTAGACCTTGTGATTTACTTAGTATTGAATTTACGCTGTTTATTTGAAATTATTAAGCTAGATTTGGATTTAGATTGAATATTGTCATTGTGAATTTTTAGAAAAGCCACTAATTTTTTTGTAAGTTAAAATTGGTTAATATTGTTTATCTTTGGGACGGACTATTAATTTTATTTATTATGGAAAATTTTGAATCTACTAAAACTAAAAATCATTTTACACCAGACGAACCTCAAATTAATTTATTTATTCATGAAGATGGAGAGCAAAAAATCAATCCTGCCGTCTTAGAATTAAAAAGAAAATCGAAAGCTTCAAAAAAAGCAAACAACTCTATTACAGTAATTGACGGCGTTACTCCATTTATAGCTGCCTATTGTGAAGGAGTAAGAGCAGGAAAAAAAGAAATCACAATAAAAGTTGAATGGGTTTATGATGAGAATGGCCTACTAGATTTTATTTATACATTGAAAGAATAGCAAAAAACGGAGTTGATTAATACCAACTCCGTTTATTTTTACAATCTGCGTTTTCGCCTCATAAAAGGATTGAATTTTTTCTTTCTGTCTACATCAGAAATTGCATCATCATTTTGTATGGCTTCGCTTTGTTGTGTCTCGAATACTTCAAAAGAACAATCGTCTAAGCTTTTATCGAGATTAATTTCGGATTTTAACTCATTAGTTGTTTGCTTAGGTGAACCATTAGTAGGGATAACATATACTTTATTCGCTTTTTCCGGGCTTGAGGCATATTTTCTATCAACAGATTTGAACATCGTTTTTTCACCAATCAGTAATGTTATTTTCCTTGCGGTATATTTTTTACTAATGCTCTCTCCTGTAATTTTTAAACCAATCTTTGTGTCAGTAAATGAAACACCTACTAGCTTTCCAACGTAGTCCTTTTTAAAGTTAAGCTTGATATTATTCGCCAACAAGATTGCTTGTAGATCGCTCAGAGTAACCTGATCATATTTTGAAAATATACTATCAAGTACTTTTTTAGTGTGCTTTTTTTGATTTGAATGAATTTCAGCATTTTTTATAAATATCTGTTCCAGGTTTTTCATAGTCGGATTTAGATTCAGTTTGCTTGCTTTTATTCCCTTTTGATTTTGTTTAAAATCAGGTGTTAAATAATTGTAGACTAATCCTTCATGAACAATAGGTTTGCCATCTAGCTTATCTGATATTGTAATTGTCTGAACATCTAAATGATAGCTGTTTAAATACGAAACTAACTCACTAAAACTTTGTACATAAAGTGTTTCAAGTGCATGTTTTATATGGATATCAATTCTTTCTTTTAAAGAAACATTACCTTTAAATAAAATTTCTCGATCTTTAATAGTTTGCTTTTCTGATTTCACGGAGCTTACTCGAGTTAGATTGTATTTTTCCTCTAATGAACGTGTTACTCTTTGGGATTGTCTGTAATCATTTGCCTTAGCTATACATTTCCCATTCATGTTTAGTTTCGAAGTAACGATATGAATATGGGGATGCTGAGTATCATCGTGTTTATACACCACATAGGGATGATCTTCATCAAATCCGATCCCGATAAGATACTCGCTAGCAAGCTTTTTCAAAATAGCATCTGTCAAAACCGCATTATCTATTGGCAGAAAGTTTAATGATACATGAAGGAACTTATCTTTTCGGTTACTCTTTGGGTTATTTCCATAAGCATCTATAATACACTGGGCTAATTTTAAATCAAACTTAAAAATATTAGCGATATCAAGTACGATGGCTTCTTGCGCATGCACTTTATTGTTGTTGTATCTTAACAACGGTGCAAGCGTTGACGATTGTGTAATATTGGCGATCATAAAGTGAGCAGAGTTTGTAATTCATCAATCAACGAAAAATATTTTTTCATATCGCTACCAGACAGTTGATTAGTGCTATTAATTTTTCTTGCGATCTGATTTATGTTGACGGCTGTTTTATTGAGGATATAGATGAATTCGGGATCCTTGTTGGTCTTTAATTCAATTTTTCGTCCGGATAATGAATTAAGGACAATAGTCTTTAATGTCTTGGCATCTGTTATTCCTTTCTCCGTCAACATATCTAATTCAGATTTATTAAACGAAATAATTTTGCGATATTTTAATTTGTTATTATCGCTTTTCTTTGGAGCTCCACCTTTATTTTTCATATAATTTAAATTTGTTATAAAACTCGAGTTTACGAGAGTTTTTTTTTGTTTCGTTTTTGACAAGGTTTTTTTGTGCGAAAAAACATACCTTGCTATCTATTTTTATTTATCAATTGATTAGTTTAAATTGAAATTCCGAAATGGTAGGATTTCAACTAAGAGATTGATTTATATATTTTATAATTAGCTATTTTATTATTAATAAACTAATTAGGTAGGTTCAATATTCTCACATTTATATATTTTCACATTTATATATTTTCACATTTATATATTTTCACATTTCCATATTTCAATATTTCGACATTTTAATATTTCAACATTCCAATATTTCAACATTTCAACATTTCAACATTTTTATATTTCAATATTATCTAATTGTAAAAGTTATAGAAATGAGGAATAAACAAAGTAGAATTTACCAGATATACTTTTCTTTCCTTTAAGCTTAAAGGAAAAAAAACAAGTTTTGGTATAGTTTAATACATATGGTTTATTCATTTTGATTAGATGAAATGGGTTCGTAGTTAAAATTTAGAAGCATTTTTTCAATTGGTATTTCCCGTGCTTGGTTTTTATTCATTATGTTTTTATTTAAAAGGTTTAAAAAAGAAAAAAAGTGATGAATTGATGAAAAAGTATAGATGTCTTAGTAATGGTAAAGGTTCGTATGTCATCCTTTTTTCATCATATCATCACTTTATTTTTTGATGACAAAGTGATGAAAATGATAGGCCCATTGATGTTTGACTTAATCGTATGTTGTCATCAAGTCATCATTAAAATCAGATAAAAATTTACGGGATATTGTGTAGTAGCGTCCCTTAGTTAAATTTTGGTAAAAATCGAGGTCGCTGCTAATACTCACTTTTTGATATTGATTTGAGTTTTTGGCTTGCTCTAATTTCCAATTTTTCCGGATTACGTTTTTTACTTCCGCAGCATCATATTTAATTTTAAACTTGTTTAAAATGTTTAATAAATCAGAAAAACAAAAGTCTAATGTTTCAATGTCTAAACTTTCCATTGTGTTCATTAAAACATTAGCTACCTCTCTTTCTATTTGATTCGAATTATGCCTTACTAATTTTAATAATGCACTAGTTTTGATTTGCTCTGGTGTAAACCACATTCTGGATTGGTTCTCAGTTGAAAGTTTTCTATTTGTTAGAAATTGTAAAAATGCGGGTATCTCAGCAATTAGTTTTGCCAGCAGATGGACATCCTCTTTCTGGTAACGATTCACTTTAATCACCCAAAATCTAATTTCATCAGCATCAATTTTTACAAATGAAGTTTCATTATTCGAACAGAGGATGAATTTGCCAAAAAAGGCGGATTCTTTTTTGTCTTTTCCCTTGGCTTCAGTCTTGTGGGTATTTGTCGTTGAAAGGTATTTAATACGTTCAGTTAGTTCATCGGTTTTAAACAGTACTTCATCAATGCAGATTAGTAGTTTTGATGTCCAATCACTATTAAAATTTGAAGTAAAATCACTGTTGGTTAAAAAAGTTAAATTGTATTCAAAAATTTCCTTTAGCCACTTTAGAAAACTGGACTTACCTGTTGAACGCTCTCTAGAAACCAAGCATAGAATTGGTAAAATTTGGGTTGGTTTTAAATAAATTAATTGTAAATAATCAAATCCAAGTTCAAGTTGTTCTCCAAAAATATGTTTTAGAAAACTTAATGTACTTGTAAAGTCACCTTCAGAAGGGGATTTACTGATTGGGTGATAGGTGTTATAATAGTTCAGTACTTTTCTATTATAAAGCTCTCTTCGATGCTCTGGAATGCAAATAAAGCCATCAAATTTTTCAATTTCAGAAAGTGCATCTTTACCGTGGTCTTGCCTAATAAACTCTGCTGACCAGTTTACTAAAATTTCGACTGAGTCATTCGAGGATAAAGGATATAGTGATGTTTTATAATAGGCGGTGCCTATCCGTAAATATTTTTCTTTCATATACAAATTAGGTTTTTCTGTATATTTGAACTATCAAAAGGGGTCAGTTCTAAATATAGAATTGTGTTAAACAAAAAAAGTCAACTATAGAAGTACCGTTCTATAGTTGACTTTATTTTTTCTTGATTTCGTTCTGGCGACGACTAAATGCAAGCAAATCTTTTTTGTAATAATAGACCGGCTTGCCGATTCTTTCATAAGGGAGCCCTCTTTCTTCTCGATAGCCGATTAGGGTAGGAACCGATACCCCTATAAATTTTGCTGCTTGGGATTGAGTAAGTTTTGCATCGTTATCTTCAAATGTAGATAGTAATGCATTCCCGTTTCTTTTCAGACTTTTATTAATTGCTGAAAAAATAATTTGTTCGACGTCTTTTTCGTCGTAAGCGTACAATACTTTAGCCATAATAATCTAAGTTTAAATTAAGTTAAATCAGTTTAAATTTGATTTGACAAAGTTTGGTTAAACTTAGATTCTAGGCTACAATGCATTTATTTTTGCAAACAAAAACATTCTTATTAATATGGTTTTCAGGACATTATAATCGTTTTTATTTCTATGCAGTTTTTGAAACCTGCATACTTTGCAAGGTCTTCCTTCTTTAAGAATTTAAGGACATCTCTGATTTTATTTCGTAAATTTGTACTTATACCGATATCGTCTTCATTAAGATCTTTAAGTTCAATTATTAATAATTTTTCTAATGCTAAGTCTGATATTTTTTTCATTTTCCCCTCTTCAATAAGGACTTTTAGTAAAGCACAAAATTTTAAAATTGTAGCTTTGTCTTTGTTGAAAAAGTTGATTGTTTCTATTGACGGCGATCCATTGAATCTAGTATACTTTTTTTTATCAAATTCTATTGTGTTAAGTATAAAACGGTTAATTCTATTTTTCTTTTCAGGATCGATCTGAATTCCCGCATTTTCGAAAAAAATAGTCATCAATTTACTAAATTTAATTGGGCTGAATTCAATTTTTAATTTGCGATTAGTTTCTTTTTTTTCAAATGCATTTTTTGGAAGATTTCTATTTTTATTTTGTGGATCGGTATAGTTGTTATTGTTGGTTGTACGTTGAAAGGTGTTGTTGTTGATGTCTGTGAAATCGTTGTTTTCACTTTTAATGTAAAGTTGTGGCTGATTAATTCTTTTTAACTCTTCATATTTGTCTTTAATATCAGCTTTAAGTATTCTCAATAGATTTAAAGACGTGTCAAGAAAATCAAATTGCCCTATATTTTTTTCTATTTCAAGTTTATTGATGTCGTTTATTAAATCATTACAATCTAAATCAAGCGTATTTTGAATCATTTCGTGTCTAATATTTTTTACACATTCTGCTATTAAGACATTAATTATTGTTCCATAAGTTTCGTCTAAGAGAATGAAATTTCCATCTTCAAATCTCATTTCATGTAGTATAAGTTTAATTACGAAGTTTTTAAATTTATTATCTCCCTTTTGAAAGCCTAATTTTTTCTCAATAGTTAATGGTTTTAGAAAATAGAAATATCTTGATTCGGTAATTTCTGTGTAATAGTAATTTAAAGTATCATAAAAGTTGTCTATTACTTGGGATATGATTTTGAAGTTCCTTTCATTTTCATCTTTAACTTCATAAAAAACTTGTTTGTAATAATGAAACAATGATGAATTAAATCTTTGTCTAAAGATGGTTTCAAAACAAGAATCAATTTTTAAGTTGACAGATTTGGAATAGTATTCAAATTGGTCACTTTTAATTGATTTTACTTTTGAAGTGGTTTTAAATTTATTTTTTAAACTGTAATAAAACACATTAAATTCTTCGTCAGTATGCTGAACTATATTCATACATTTTTATTTTTTGATTCAAATTTTCCCCACCCTTTATCCATTTCATCATTTAAATAGGACTGAGCTACGTTTACATATTTTCTGAAATGTTCGTCTTTTTTATGGTTCGAGATTTTTTTGACTGCGACTTCAGACATTCCTAATACCAAAGAACTAGTAATAAATGTTTTACGAGCTGTATGAGATGTGATCAATTTATGTTTTGGAACTGTTTTTTCAATTTTTCTTTTTCCTATAAAACGAGTGATTGTGGTTGGAGTGTTTATTTTTGCCACTTCACAACACTCTTTGAGATACTCATTGAATTTTTGAGAGGAAATTACAGGTAATGGTTCATGTATAGTACCCTTATATTTAAATAAAATATTTTTTGAATAAGGTGTCAAGGGAGTAATATGATCAATGGTTTGGGTTTTTACTAAGGTTTTTTTAATATGGTTTTCGAAAATATTTGAAGGTTTAAGATCAAAAATATCTGAAAAACGGTATCCAGTAAAACACCCAAAACAGAAGACATCTCTGACGTGATTTAATCTGTTTGATTCAAAATCATAATTGTATAGGTGTAGAAGTTCTTCAACTGTTAAGCATATAATATCAATATCATCTTGAACTGCTTCAAATTTTTTATACTGAATATTTGTGGTGTAATTTCTATTGAATGCCCAATCCATAAATGTTTTTAAAGTAGATATAAGCTTCCCGAAATAGTTATTCAATGTGTCTTTTTCGCCGAAACAATAATCCCTAAATTCCTCATAGAAGTGATAATTGATCATTTCGAAATGCAATTTTGTTCCAGAGAACTCTTCGTAATTTTTCAAGAAGTTTTTGCAAGTAGTGTAGTTCTTGATTGTATTGGCAGCCTTTGAGCTTTTACTAATTTCAAGATATTCTTCAAATGAGTCAAAAAAGGAATAGGTGTGATTTATTACCTCTCCATTCATTTTTGATTCAATTAGCTCTTTGGTTGGTTTGAGATCGTTAGTATAGATATATCTAAAGATCTCTTTTACCTTGTTGTCAAGATCATCAAGCTTTTTGTTGAATTCTATGTGGTTATTATAGTCTTCATTTTTAAGATTTGGTTTAATCCTTTGTTCTTTTACTTTCCAATGCTTCTCACTTACCTTGATATCTGGTATTTGTTTTCTTAATCTAATTGAATTAAAGGTTATATCCATCCGAATTGGATACAAACCTTCTTTAGTCATCTTGTCCGTTCTTAAATAAAATTTTGATTGCATAGTATACAAATCTAATAAAGTTTATTAAATAGGGGACTATTTAGGGGACAAAAAATAGAATAAAATATATTTAACCTTTTTTAAATTGATAAAATAATGACTTTATTTACTGTATAGTATGTTAAAATTGATTTAATTTGATTTTAAAAGTATTGTACTCCGGCTCCGGGTACAAAACCGCTTCGAAAGAAGCGGTTTTTTTGTTTTTAAGACTTTTTTCTAAATAAAACACAATCAACCTTCTAAATTTTAGAGCCAATCGCTATTTTAACTCCTTTTTTTGTTGTAAACTTGTAAGTGTAATAAAAACACTTAAAAAATGAAACAAGTTCTCACTTTAGGAATAGTACTGTTGTTTTTCACTTCGTTTACGGTGAAATCCAGTCCTCATATTTTGGTCAACGCTGATAAAACTATCGAAGTTGCGTTTGAGTTGTCTCCTGAAAAAACAGCTGTTTATCGGGTTTTCTACAAAAATAAATTGGTGATCAATACCTCGCAACTAGGCATTATCCGTGAAGATGCCAATTTTTACTCGGATTTAAAAGTTGTTGCAATTTCTAGGGCTAAAAAAGTAAATGATCATTATACCATGCTTCAGGGCAAGCGAAAAGATATTTCTTATTCTGCCAATCAATACATTGTAAGTCTTGTAAATTCTAAAGGCGAACCGATGGACATCATTTTTCAACTTTCGAAAGATGGAGTGGCTTTTCGTTATTATTTTCCTTCCCATTCTAAGGATATTAAAAAAATAATTGAAGAAAAAACGACCTACAATTTCGATTCTACTACCAAAGCTTGGTTGCAACCCATGGCCAAGGCCAAGACGGGATGGAAAGAAACCAACCCCTCTTACGAGGAACATTATGCCATGGGAGTTCCTATACTTACTCAACCAGAGATAGGCGAAGGATGGGTGTATCCAGCACTTTTTGAAACCAATGCAGCATGGGTATTGCTTTCAGAAACTGGACTACACGATAAATACTGTGGTTCAAGATTGGTTTATAACGACAATGCACATGCATTGCAGGTTACTTTTCCTCAAAAACAAGAAGTTTTTCCTAATGGTGCGCTACAACCTGAATCTGTTTTGCCTTGGCGCACTCCTTGGCGTATCATAACTATTGGTACTTTAAGCACAATTACTGAAAGTACTTTGGGAACCGATTTGGCCGAACCAGCTATCAAAATGGATACTTCTTTCATAAAAGGAGGACTAGCTTCATGGAGTTGGGTGCTGTTGAAAGACGAATCGGTTAATTATGCTATTACGCGTCAGTTTATAGATTATGCGGCGAGTATGAATTGGCCTTACTGTTTGATAGATGCTGATTGGGATACCCG
Source organism: Flavobacterium sp. RSSB_23 (assembly GCF_051547145.1). Lineage (NCBI taxonomy): Bacteria > Pseudomonadati > Bacteroidota > Flavobacteriia > Flavobacteriales > Flavobacteriaceae > Flavobacterium > Flavobacterium sp. RSSB_23. The sequence goes on from NZ_JBPTTO010000002.1 coordinate 327,786, forward strand.
AATTGGAGTTGATAAACTCAAAGAATTGGTTGAATATGGAAAAACCAAGAAAGTAAAATTACTGGTTTGGTACAATTCTTCTGGGAGTTGGAACGGAACAGAATACCATCCTAAAAGTAAACTCTTGACGCCAGAAAGTAGGGCTGCAGAATTTGGAAGGTTGAAAGAAATAGGCATTGCGGGAGTCAAAATAGATTTCTTTGGAGGCGACGGCCAATCGATGATTGCTTATTATCACGAACTACTGAATGCTACAGCCAAATACCAATTGTTGGTTAATTTTCACGGTGCGACACTTCCTAGAGGTTGGCAGCGTACCTATCCTCACTTGTTGACTACAGAGGCCATCAAAGGGGAGGAGTTTATTACTTTTGGACAACCCGATGCCGACAAACAGCCTACACATTGTGCTACCATTCCTTTTACACGTAATGTTTTTGACCCTATGGATTTTACTCCTATGGTTCTCGATGCTATACCCGGAATTACGCGTAAAACAACTCCTGCCTTTGAACTCGCACTTCCAGTTTTGTTCTTGTCTGGAATTCAACACATAGCCGAAATTCCTGAAGGAATGGCCAAAATGCCTAGTTATGTTGTGGATTATTTAAAAGATATACCAACGAATTGGGAGGACTCCAAATTTATTGAGGGCTATCCTGGCAAGTATATCGTAATGGCAAGAAAGAAAAATAACATCTGGCATATTGTAGGCATCAATGCCGAAAACGTAGCCAAAACAATAACAATCGATTTGTCATTTGTAACCCAAACAAACGGCTTTTTGATTACTGATGGTGTGAATGGTTTTGAAAAGCTTCCTGTTGCTAAGGCAAAGCCACTTTCGGTAACCATACAGCCCAACGGCGGATTTGTGGTAAAAATATAATGGCTATCAGGATTTTGTAGTTTGTGATAACGAATAAGTTTGGTTGGTTTTCTTCACTATCTTAGCAAATGTTCCTATGAATATGTTTTGGTTTTGAATGGGAACCAACCAATTTTTGCTTAAAATAGTAACGAACTTCTTTGATAGAAAATAGATTTTAACTCAATAAAAAACCCCGAAAGTATAACTCTCGGGGTACTAACTAATACCATAATTACAAGCAATAACCAGTTGACTTATTTATGTGTAGAAAAATTCAATCTATAATTAGTTAGGGTTTTTTTTGATAGGTTGTTCTGATTTCGATGATTGTATTTACTAAATAGATGTATTCAAAAAATCAACTTTACTTATCGAACCCAGATTATTTATTTTATTATTTAACCGAAAACTTAAAAGTGGTTTTTGTTTTATAGTTTTCCCCAGGATTTAAGACTGTTGTTGGAAAATCTTTTTGATTCGGCGAATCTGGATAATGTTGTGTTTCCAAGCAAAAACCAGTTCTATGTGCATAGGTACCGCCGTTTCTCATTGGCAAAGTTCCATCCAAAAAGTTACCAGAGTAGAATTGAATTCCAGGTTGGTCTGTGTACACTTCTACTACTCTTCCGCTTGTAGCATGATAAGCTGAGGCTACTAATCGTTCTCCTTTGTTTTGGTTGTTCAAGACCCAGCAATGGTCATAACCCAATCCGTTTTTCAATTGTTCGTTTTTGGCTTCTATTGCTGCACCAACCAATTTTGGTTTTCTAAAGTCAAATGGAGTATTGGTAACATCCATCAACTGTCCAGTTGGAATCAAAGTTGCTGCTACAGGTACCAATTTGTCTGCATCAATCATGATTTCATGGTCTAAAATAGGCTTAGAAAAATCAGCAGACAGATTGAAATACGAATGTTGTGTTAGGTTTACAATCGTTTTTTTATCGGTAGTGGCTTCATACAAAACATCCAAAGCATTGTCTTTATTTAAAGTATAGGTTACAAAAACCGTCAAGTTGCCAGGATAACCTTCTTCCATATCTTTGGCTAAATACTTCAATTTTAGCGAAGCAGTATCGCCACCTTTGGCTTCTTCGGCAGTCCAAACCACTCGGTGAAAACCTTCAGGACCTCCGTGTAAGGCATTTGGGGTGTTGTTGATTGCCAAGGAATATTGTTTTCCATCCAAAGTAAATTTACCTTTTGCAATACGGTTGCCATATCTTCCGATAAGGGCTCCAAAATACGGATTGGGCTTCATGTATTGTTCCAATGAATTAAAACCAAGCACCACTTCCTCGGATTTCCCCGCTTTGTTAGGCACTTTTAGGGAAGAAATAATTCCACCATAAGTGATGATGTCAACTTCCATTCCTTTTTGGTTTTTCAGTGTATAGCGGTCTATTTGTACCCCTTTATCTGTTGTACCATATACTGTTTTGGCTATAGACACAGCATCTGTAGCTTTTGTTTCAAGTGCAGTTTCCGCTGCATCTGTTTTTTTTTCTCCTTTGCATTGCACATTCATACTCGCTAAACTTAAAATGGAAATTCCATAAATACAACGTTTTACTAGATTCATATATTTGTTTTTTTGGTTTTTAGAAATAACTATAAACAAAAATTTTTGTTGGGCGTGCCCCTCAGTCTCGTCGGAAAAGACGAGACAGAGGGTCGTGCTGTACGTTCCCGCTTTTTTTTGATTCCGAAAAAACGGAATCAAAAAAAGAGCTCCACTGCCATCACTCACGCATACAGTGCTAACCTACACTTTTTTCTTTTTACAAGCCATGTTGAAACAAATGAAAGTATGCTTCATTAGCATTAAGCTTGTCTTTAAAGTCTCTTATTGTTGTTTTTTCATCAATTACCAATAATTCGATGCCAGCAATATCTGCAAAATCTTCCATAAACTCGGTAGTTACCGCTTGGCTATAAACCGTATGATGCGCCCCACCAGCAAGAATCCAAGCCGTAGCTGCAATATCAAGGTTTGGTTTACAATCCCACACGACACGCGCCACAGGAAGTTTTGGTAAATCAGCCATTGGTTTTACAGCCGTTACTTCGTTTACAATCAATCTAAAACGAGTGCCCATATCTACCAAAGATACATTGATGGCATCGCCAGCTGGAGAATTGAACACCAAACGCGCTGGATCTTCTTTCCCGCCAATTCCTAACGGATGTACTTCACAAGAAGGTTTTCCATCTGCAATAGACGGACAAATTTCTAACATATGTGATCCTAAAACATACGATTTTTGTGGAGTAAAGTGGTAGGTATAATCTTCCATAAACGAGGTTCCTCCTTCAAGGCCTACATTCATAACTTTCAACGCTCTTACCATTGCCGCTGTTTTCCAATCACCCTCGCCACCAAAGCCGTAACCATCGGCCATCAAACGTTGGGTTGCAATTCCAGGTAATTGTTTCCAAACGCCTAAATTTTCAAACGTATCCGTAAAGGCTCCAAAACCACCTTCTTCCAAGAAAGCTCTTAGTCCTAATTCTATTTTTGCAGCATCTACTAGTGATTGTCTTTGTGCTCCACCTTCTTTCAAAGAAGGAGTCAAAATATAAGAAGCTTCATAAACCGCCAATAAATCGTTCAGTTGTTTGTCGGTTACTTTCTCGATATGTTTGGTTACATCCGATGAATCAAAACCATTTACAGATACGCCAAAACGTATTTGAGCTTCTACTTTATCTCCTTCCGTAACGGCAACTTCTCGCATATTGTCGCCAATACGAGCCACTTTTAGGTTTTGTAATTCATTCCAGCCTAAGGCTACTCTTGTCCAATTGCCTAATTTGGTTTGTACTCTTTCGTCTTCCCAATGACCTACCACAACTTTACGTTTTTTACGCATTCTAGACATGATAAATCCAAACTCTCGGTCTCCATGAGCGGATTGGTTCAAGTTCATGAAATCCATATCAATACTAGCCCAAGGGATTTCAGCATTGAATTGAGTGTGTAAATGGCATAAAGGTTTGTTCAAAATACTCAAACCACCAATCCACATTTTGGCTGGAGAGAAGGTATGCATCCAAGCGATGATTCCAATACAGTTTTTGTTGGTATTCGCTTCTAAGCACACATTCGTAATTTGTGCAGGAGATTTTACAACATCTTTATAAATTAATTTAACAGGTAATTTTGCAGAAGCATCTAGTCCTTTTGCAATAATTTGTGAATGTTCGGCTACTTTTCTCAGGGTTTCTTCACCATATAATTCTTGGCTTCCTACTACAAACCAAATTTCTTTTTGAGAGATATCTATCATTATAATATTTTTTTAAAATTGTTTAAAGTTTAAAATTGTTTAAAGGTTTGTTTTAGTTTAAACAACTGTAAACCAAAGAAACCTTACACTAAAATTACTGACCGTAATACGAATCTTTTCCGTGCTTGCGCTCGTAATGTTTTTTGATTAAAGAATCCTTCAATCTAGGGGCGTTTGGGTTGATTTGTAAAGTCAGATACGCCATTTCGGCAACTACTTCAAGTACTTTGCTGTTGTAAACCGCTTTGGCAGCGTTTTTTCCCCAAGCAAAAGGTCCGTGGTTGCCTATCAATACCATTTCCACTTCTTCATAAGAAAGGTTTTTTTCTTTGAAACAATCCAAAATTTGGATTCCTGTATTGTGTTCGTAATTTCCTTCAATAAGTGAATCGGCCATTGGTGGCGCACAAGGAATGTCAGCCGTTAAATGATCCGCGTGAGTGGTTCCAAAAATCGGAATATCGAGTTGCGATTGAGCCCAGGCTACAGAGTAAGTTGCGTGGGTATGCGCTACTCCGCCAATGTTAGGCCAGTTTTTATATAAATAAGCATGCGTTTTGGTGTCCGATGACGGACGCATAGTTCCTTCGATGATATTGTTGTCAAAGTCAAGTATCACCATATCTTCGGGTTTTAAGTCTTCGTAAGGCACACCGCTTGGTTTGATGGCAAAAACCCCTTTTTCTCGATCTACCGCACTTACATTGCCAAAAGTGTAAACGACCAAGTTCAAAGCATTCAGCTGCATATTTGCTTCATAGCATTCTTGTTTTAGGTCTTTATATAGCGTGCTCATAGTGTTGATTTTTTAGAGATGGATCGGCAAATTGACTTAATTGTTCGTAGGCTAATAGCAGTTTATTGTAAGCGGCCACTTTGTCTAGCTGTGGTAAATATTCGCTTTCGAAATCGCTTCCCATTTTTTGACTGGCTTCGATTACGTTGGGGTAAATACCTGCGGCAACAGCGGCATAAATGGCGGCACCCAAAGCTGGAGTTTGATCTGAAGCAGCCACTTTGATGGGTTTGTTCAGCACATTTGCCAAAGTTTGCATGATAAAAGGCGATTTTCTTGCTACACCACCAATACCGATAACGCTATTGATTTTCACACCTTCTTCTTCAAAGCGATCTACAATTTTTTTAGAACCAAAACAGATGGCATTCACTAATGATTTAAATAAATGTGGGGCTTTGGTACCCAATGATAAATTGGATAGCGCACTTTTCAATTCTTGATTGGCATCGGGAGTTCTTCTTCCGTTAATCCAATCTAAAGCAATGGGCACACTTTCTGATAATGGAATTTTTTCTGCTTCGGTAGTTAGTTCTATAATAAGTTTGTCACTGATTTCTGTTCTTAGTGCATCTTTTTGAGCTGCTGTCAAAAGGGTAGAAGAGGCCAACACTTTTTCTGTAGGCCACATTAGTAATTCTTTGTACCAAGCCAATAAGTCACCAAAGGCAGATTGTCCTGCTTCTAGCCCAATAAATCCTGGGATTACAGAGCCATCTACTTGTCCGCAAATGCCACGAACTGTTTTGGTTCCTATTGATGCCTTGGTATCTACAATGATATCACAAGTTGAGGTTCCCATAACGCGTACCAAAGTATGTTCTTCGATTTTTGCACCTACTGCTCCCGAATGCGCATCAAAAGTTCCTACCGCAATGAGCGTATCAGTGGTAAGTCCCAATCGAGTTGCCCATTCTTGACTTAGATTTCCAGCTACTATATCCGAAGTATAGGTTTCGTCGTAGAGTTTCCCTCTCAATGACGCCAAATAGGGATCTAATTTTGCCAAGAAGTCTTCTGGAGGAAGGCCGTTCCAGTCTTCGTGCCACATGGCTTTATGTCCGGCGGCACAACGAGAGCGTTTGAATGTTTTTAAATCTTTGGAATCAATTAGTAAATAAGTCATCAAATCACAATGTTCCATCCAAGTATAGGTGGCATTTTTTACGGCTTCATCTTGACGAGCAATGTGTAAAATTTTGGCCCAAAACCATTCCGAAGAATAAATTCCCCCTTCGTATTTGGTGAAATTTTCTCCTCCCCAGTTGGCTGCTAGTTCATTGATTTCGTTGGCTTCGTTTATGGCAGTGTGGTCTTTCCAGAGAATCATCATCGCATTAGGATTTTCCTCAAAACCTTTGGTAAGCGCAAGAGGAGTCCCGTCTTGAGCTACTGGAATTGGTGAAGAACCTGTGGTGTCAATGCAAATACTTTTGATTTGTGAAGGCGATACATTTCCTGAAGCAACTACTTGTTTTATAGTGTTTTCTAATCCTTCGATATGATCCAAAGGATGTTGGCGAAATTGGTTGATTGCAGCGTTACAATATTGTTTGTTTTTCCATCTTTGATAATAATGAACATTAGACGCTATTTCTTGCCCGTTATCAGTATCAATCAATACTGCACGAACAGAATCTGTTCCATAATCAAGACCTATTACATAGTTTTTCATTGTCATATTCTTTAAATCTGATAACAAATATACTCTTTTTTATTTTATAAGTGTACAATAAACACTTAATAATTTGTGACGATTATCTTTTTATTAAATGCTAAGTAAATCAACGTTTTTGGAGGTAAAGCGTATGCTTTTTATAACCTACTCTTTGATTTACTAAGATTATTTCATCTTTATTTTTACTACGGTTACCGAGTAAGCCGCTAGATTTAAATTGGCATTAGTTCCTTTAAGGCTAAGTGTGCTTGTAATGGGGCTAATTTTCTTAGGTGCTGCAAATGAGTTTTCATCATTTAATTGATCTCCTTTTAAGGTGATTAGTTCTCCTTTTGATTCCAATTTGGTGTTTTTAAAGTTCAAGTTCACTTTTTGAGGGGCTCCTTTGGTATTGACAATTTTTACGATTACCTCTTTGGTATTGACATCTTTCACTGCTGATGCAAAGAGGTCGTTTTGCCCTGTAATGGCTTTTCCTTTTTCGGTAATGGTAATTAAGTCTGTTCCTTTATTATTCGAGAACAATTGTTGTACATAATAATTTGGTGTTCCAAAAGATTCTAAGTTGTTGAACCAAATCATATCGGGTGTCCATTGCCATCCTTCTTCGTGAGCCAATAGCGGTGCATAGGAGGTAAGGTGAACTACTTCGGCATTGCGCTCCATTCCGGTGATAAAAGCAGCTTCAGAGAAAGCACATTCCCAATTGTTTTTATTGTCAGGACTAGCAATTTCTACACTTTGGGCAGCATATTCTCCAGCGAATATTTTGGGTCCTTTGCGGTCATAGCTGTCATAACGAGTAGCATTTTTTCGGAACCATTCTGGACTTTTGTAATAGTGCTCATCGACAATTTCGGCATTAAGTTTTTTGAGTTCAGAATGAGCGTAATCAAAATAATCTCCTTCTGGAAAAGGACCAGAGCCAGAAACAATAATGATATTAGGGTATTTAGCTTTGATAGCCTTTTCGAAAACTTTAAAACGTTCGATATAATCAGGACCCCATTGCTCGTTACCAACTCCAATATGTTTTAGATTAAAGGGTTTGGGGTGCCCCATTTCTGAACGGATTTTTCCCCAAGGAGTAGTCACATCGCCGTTGGCAAACTCGATGAGGTCTAAGGCGTCTTGTACATAAGGGTCTAATTTTTCCATTGGAACTAATTCACCAGTATTGAACTGACAGGCCATACCACAACTTAAGATAGGTAGTGGTGCGGCTCCAATATCTTCTGAAAGGAGAAAGTATTCATAAAATCCAAGACCAAAACTTTGAAAATAGTCTGGTGTTGGTTTGTGAGCAAACTCGGTATTCCATCTGTTGATTAAAGTTTCTCTTTTTGCAACTTCGCCTACGGTTTTTTTCCATTGATAGCGTTGCGCTAGTGTTCTTCCCTCTACAATACAACCGCCAGGAAAACGAAGAAAACCAGGTTTTAGATCGTATAAAAGTTGTACTAAATCTTTACGCATTCCGTTTTTTCTTCCCTTCCAAGTATCTTCAGGGAAAAGAGAAATCATGTCTAAATCTAATACGCCAGTTCCTTCAAAAGTGATTTTGAGTCGGGCTTTGGCTTCTGTTTTTGTAGCAATTAGTTGGGTGGTATAATTGGTCCAATTGGATGCAGTAGGAGTGATAGAGGTTTCTCCGAGAACAGTATTGTTTTTGTCAATGAATTGGATTTTTATTTTGGAAATATTCCCTGATTCTTTGGCTGCATTGAGCGATATATTGTATCGGGCGTCTTTTTTAATTCCCATTCCTCTAAATCCCTCATTGATGAGTTCGTATCCTTTGGGCTCGTTGATGGTCACACGACAATAGCTATGATTGGTGCCTTCGGTAGCGTATTTTACGATTTTCGCAATTCCCGAGTTTGTGTTTAACTTGTGTCGGTCGCTGTTAGGTTCTTGCCAGCCCATAAAAGGCAGTTCGAATTCGAAGGAGCGGTTTTTAATCATTTCGGCATACAAACCACCATCGGCGGCGAAGTTGATGTCTTCAAAAAATACGCCGTACATGGTGGGCTGAATTTTGGTTACCGATTTTCCTACTTCTACCTCAAATGTATTGGTTTGTGCCATGCCATATACACCACTTAGTAAAAGACCGCATAGGGTTATTTTTGTGATTAGCTTTGATTTCATATTTTGTTACTTTATTTCTATTTTTTATAAATAATCTAGGATTCTCAGGTACTCTTTTTATTTATTATCTATCCAAACTTTCATTTTTCCAACGCCTCTATTGGACCATGAGTAGTAAGGAATGGCTTTCAGGTTGGAGTTTTCAATTACATTAATTCCGTTGAGCAAACTAGGGTTGTATTCTACTTTAAAAGTTTCTGATGGATTGATTTTTATAGCATCGAAGTTGTCTTTGTTGTCCATTTCTTCCAATGCGTATACAATTGGACCATATTCTAGTGCTACTTTATCTTTGTTGGTCACTACTTTGTCATTGGTGATAACTTTTTGAACTTCCATTGGAAAATCTATTGCAATAGCATCGCCTTTTTTCCATTTTCGATGGATGCTTATGTATCCATTATTTTCTTTGCCTTCAAAAGGAATTCCATTTATAGTTACCTTAGTTTTTGCAGTAGAAGCGGAGCTATAATGGTACAAATATCCGGGCAGTACTTGATTCCTTGCCCATCCCGGAATTCGTAATTTTAGGGTAAATGTCGCTTTGTTTTTTGGAGCAACAGTCAGTGCAATTTTTCCATTCCAAGGGTAATTGGTTTGTTGTGTAATCGCTAATTCAGTATTTTCTAGTGTTACTTTGGCGGTATTCGAAGCGTATAAATTTACATAAAGGGTATTTTTGTTTTGGGAATAAATCAATCCAGGAATCGAGGGAATAAAACGAATCAAGTTCGTAGGACAGCATGAACAATCAAACCATGATTGACGAGTGCAGGACCCTCTGTTATTTTTGTGTATTCCATCAGACTCTAAAGCATTGGGATAGAAAAATTGTTTTCCATCTAGGGATATTCCAGAGATTAATCCATTGTATAAAGAGCGTTCAATTACATCGAAGTAATCCGATTTTCCAGTCAAGTTGTGCAATCTGTGATTCCAATATACATCACCAATAGCGGCACAAGTTTCGTTGTAAGCACTAAGATTGGGCAATTCGTAGTTTTCACCAAAAGCTTCTCCATCATGTTTGGCTCCTATACCGCCAGTGAGGTACATTTTTTTGTTAACCATGTTTGTCCATAGATTATTTACCGCACTCAAGTAGTTTTTGTCGTTGTATATTGCCGCAATATCAGTCATTCCTGCATACATATAAACGGCTCTTACGGCATGGCCTACAGCTTCTTTTTGTTGAATTACTGGAATGTCATCTTGAGAATAAGCCCCATATAGTTTGTGGTTTTTTGGATTCCCTCTATTGTCAAGATAGTATTTCGCTAGTTTCAGATAGGCTTTGTTTTTGGTAATTTGATATAGATTCACTAATCCAGTTTCTACAATTTGATGACCAGGTACACCATGGACTTGATTGGGTTGGTCTCCAAAAGTTTGTACTAATAGGTTTGCGTTTTTAATCGCAATATCCAAAAAGTTTCTTTTGCCCGTGGCTTTATAATGGACAACTGCAGCCTCAATCATATGTCCAGAATTGTATAATTCATGACTAATTTGTAATGATTCCCAACGTTTACCTTCTATAACAGGTACCCATGTACAAGGGGGTTTGGCTGGGTTTATGGTTCTCCAAGTTGTGAGATAGCCATCTTTTTCTTGACCTACTTTGATGATAGCAATCAAAGCATCTAGTTGTTTTTCTAATTTTGGATTGGGTTCGCTAATCAATGTGTTTGAGGCGCCTTCAATAATTTTGTACACATCCGTATCATCAAAAGGCATTTGTCCTTTTACTTCGCCTTTCATTTGTCCGCCAGCAATCAAAAAGTTGTCCAAGCGTCCTTCTTCTTTGCACTTTTGAATGGCATATTCAATGGTTACTTCTTGCACTCTTTTAATGATGGGTAACCAAAAAGCATCTGTTAGTTGTACCTGCTGAATGTTGACAGGAGTTATTGCATATCCTTTAGTAGGAAGTGCTTTGTTTTTTTTTGGTGGAATTGCTTTCCATGAAGCGAAAACTATTGGCAATACCAATAGAAAACTCACAGATGATATCAATTTTTTCATTTCTTTTTATTTTAAAGAAGGCCAATTTTCAGTGTCCCAGAGTAGTTCTTTTATAATTAGTTTTGGAGCGCCGTTGGATTTTTTTTCATAGCCATGGTAAAAAATATAGTCTTTGTTGTCAAAAGTATAGACGCTGTTGTGGCCTACGCCAAAATAGTTTTCGTCTCCTTCTACCACTAAACTACCACCTCCTTCATTGAGCGATTTTCCAGTTTTGTCTACATAAGGACCAGTTGGGTTTTTGGATCTTCCTACTACGACTTTGTACGTGCTTTTGTCGCCTCTACAGCACAAATCCCATGAAAGAAATAGATAGTAATATCCTTTTTTCTTAAAGATAAATGGCGCTTCGAGTGCAGCATCTCCGGGATCGGTGTCGGGTAAATCAAAAGAGCGTTTGCGTTTAGCAATGGTGTGCCATTCTTGCGGGTTAGCAATAGATTTTAAATCTGTAGTAAGTTTTACCATTTTTAGTCCTTCCCAAAAAGAGCCAAAAGTTAACCAAGGAGTGTTACTATCGTCAAATACCAAATTGGGATCAATGGCATTCCACATGTCGCGATTGGGTTGTGACTGAATTACAATACCGTGATCAATCCATTTATAGGCTGGGTCTTTGGGGTTCAAGGTTGTATTAGTCGCTATACCAATAGCAGATGTGTTTTTGGCGAAAGCCGAGACAGAGTAATACAAGTAATATGTATTGTTATGAAAAGAGATATCAGGTGCCCAAATATGGTTGTCAAAATTGGGAACCACGGCATCTACCCATTGCGGTTTTTCTTTAAAGATAGAAGGCTCTGGTTGCCAGTTTTTTAAATCTTTGGAACTTAAAACACTTATGCCTTTACCCGTACAGTACAGATAGTAGGTGTCTTTTTGTTTGATTACCACAGGATCATGAACCATATTATTTTGTGCCAATGATACAGTAGTCATGAGTAGTATAAGTAGAGTCGCTATTTTTTTGTAAAATTTCATTGCTTTATATTTTCTAAACTAAAATTGGGTTTCTATTGAATGCCTTCGGTGGTCATCATTACCCGTTTCATAGTTCCATCTTTGTTGTAGAACAATTGATCTACACAAACTGATCTTCTAAAACTACCTCCGTTGGGTTGAATCGCTCCATTGTGATAAATGAAATAATCTTTCCCTTTAAATGAAATAATCGCTTGATGATTTGTGTTTGAGTTACCAGCAAGTTCATTTAGAATGCCTTTGAATTCCCATGGTCCGTTGATAGATTTGCTCATGGCATAGGCTATTTTTTCAGGAAATTGATAAGCGTAGGATAAATAATACCATTGTTTATGTTTGTGAATCCAAGGAGCTTCGGTGAAATGAGGCAAGGAAATGGTTTGAATAGGCCCGTCCATTTCGAGCATGTTCTCTTTCAGTTTTACGTAATGGCAAACGGAATTCCCCCAAAACAAATAAGCTTGACCATCTGTGTCAATAAATACGGTTGGGTCGATATCGTCCCAATCAATTTTAGTTTGGGTGGTCATATCATTGGTTATAAGTGCTTTTCCTAAGGCATCTTTGAACGGACCCGTAGGAGTGTCAGCAACAGCAATGCCTATGGCTTTACCGTTAATGGTTTTATGAGAAACGGTGACATACCAGTAGAATTTCCCATTTCTCTCTATGACTTGCGAGGCCCAAGCATCTCCAGAGGCCCATTCAAAATCGGTTACTTTGAGAGGTACAGGATGTTCCTGCCATTGTTTCATATCTGAAGAAGAATAAACCAACCATTCATTCATTTTATAAAAATTGAAATCGTTTGGTGCTTCATCATGACCTGCATAAAGATATACCTTGTCTTTGTATACCAATGCGGCGGGATCCCCAGTATATTTTTCGGTGATTATTGGGTTGTTCACTTTCTTGGTCTCAGTGGCTTTTGTAACCTTGTTTTGTGCCGAGATTATGGCAATAGTGCCAATAAGAAAAGCTACAATTAGAAGAACTTTCTTCATTGATGTTCTTGTTTGGTTCTTATATTAATTTGATTTTTTGCCCCAAAGTGATTGCCCACCAGAATTTAATCCAGTAAACGTTAATGTCACTTTTCGGGTGGAGGCCTCCCAATCCCATGCATCTTTTACAATGCATTTGTTTCCGTTAAAAGTTAATATTTTGGTACTACTATCATATGCCCAAGTACCGGTTACTCCACCGCTAACTTTTTTGTCAGCAGTCATATAAACAGTTACTGCCTTTTGCATGGTTTTGTATTGATAATTCATAGTGATAAATTCCCATGTTCCAATGATATTAGCTTCCGTTATGCTTGTTTTTGGAACACCAGCATAGCGTTCGGGAGCTACTACAGGCCATCCATCTGGAGTCCATTCTATTTCACGTACGTGTCCCATCATTACAGCATTCGAAACCGCTATTCCTGCTACACCCTCTGGTAGTCTTGCCTGAGAGGCGTAGTACCATTGTTTTGATGTTGGGTCTTGGAATACCGCACAATGACCAAATCCTACCCAACCCGTATGATTGTTGAATGAGTAAGGATGAGTCACAATTGGCCAAGTTTCGGCACCAGTAGTAACGCTTTGTCCGCTAATGGTAACATAAGGGCCTAGAATATTTTTGGAACGAGCTACACGAGTATTGTAGGCCACCGAAAGTTCATCGTAGGCTAGAAATAAATAGTAATACTGTGTGTCTGGATTATAGATAATTTCTGGACCTTCTAGTGCTTGCCAACGATTGGTGTTTACGTTGCCACGACCTGCAATTCGAACACCATAATCATCAATTGTTTTGAGTTGATATGGTTTTCCAGTAGCTGGATTTAGTTTTACAGCAGCAATTCCTGAGTGCCAAGAACCATAAACAAGGTATTGTTCGCCTTCGGGAGTTTGAATAAAACTTGGATCGATAGCATTAAATTTGAAATAGGCATCCCAATCATTTCCTCCATTTCTAACATAACTTTTTACACCATCGGGTTCTGAACAAACGACCATACCTTTATCGGTCCAATTATTAGAGGCCAAATCACTCGTTTCTGCAAGACCAATAAAAGCACGCTCTGTCCAAGAGGTATTGGTGTCAGTACCAACAATTGGATTGGTTACGACTATACTATAATACATTCTGTACACATTGCCTACCTTTCTTACACATGGTGCCCAAAAGCCATAACTTGGATTGGTAATTGCTGGTAAAGCGGGATTCATTCTAGCTCTTTTGTTGTTTAAGGAATCCTTTACCCAAGCAGGAGCTTGTGTCATTGCTGCGCCCATAAATTCCCAATTGATCAAATCTTTGGAACGTCTGTAAAAAAAGTGACCATTGCCTTCGTGTGCATTTCCATAGGAAGCATCGGTTTGGTACATATAGTAGTATTCTCCACTTTTCTCTACTGATGGATCATGTAAATTGGCCAAGTTCCACTGCATACGGTTGCCCCATGAAGCGTTTGCCGTATAATTATCTGGGTAAGTAGGCCCAGCAAATGTAGATGGCGTAGGAGTTGGTGTAGGTGTAGGAGTTGTCGATGGATCCGTAGTTGTGGGATCATCTTTAGAACAACTAAGCATAGTTATGATTAGCATAAACAGGCCTAGTTGAATAGTGTTTTTTACAAATGCAGTTGCTTTCTTCATGACTTTCAGCTTTTATTTTCCTTCTAAAACCACTACAGCGAATGGAGGAATGGTGATTTGAAGTTTTCCATTTTTGTTTTCGAAACCTTTGAATGTATTGGTAGTAATTTTATTTGGAGTATCAAAACTGTTATGGTCTTGTAATTTAGCGGAGCTTAGTATCGTTCCTGTGAAGTTTTTTACACCCAGTTCATTTACTGCAATTTCAATGGTATTTTTATTCTTAGTGTCTAGATTTACTAGCGAAATATGAATAGTACCGTTGTTGTTTTTTGAAGCCGATACGGATACTGCAGGAAGGGATTCTCCATTGAAAGTATAGTTTGGCGATTGAAATGTTACGGGTATCAATTTAGCTTCTTGGTGTACGCTATACATTTTCATTACGTGATAGGTAGGGGTCAAAATCATTTTGGCCTTATCTGTCAGAATCACTGCTTGTAATACATTGACACATTGGGCTAAATTGGCCATGCGTACTCTATCTGCGTGATTGTTAAAAATATTAAGGGTAGCTCCAGCTAAAACAGCATCACGCATAGTGTTTTGTTGGTACAAGAATCCAGGATTGGTTCCTTTTTCTACTTCATACCAAGCTCCCCACTCATCAACCATAATGGCTACTTTTTTCTCAGGATCGTATTTGTCCATGATAGCGCCATGTTTGGTCACTAATTCTTCCATTTTTAGTGCCGATTTCATGGTTTGGAAATATTGATTTTCTGTAAAATCAACACCGTCTCCTTTTTTATTCCAATCGATTACCGCATAGTGATGAACACCCACTCCGCCAAGCATATTCAATGGGATGTTTTTCATTAAAACTTCTGTCCAATTATAATCGGCGCTATTGGAGCCAGAGGCAATACGTGTAATGCCTCCAGTATTTTCCCAATCAGACATAAAGGTGGCATACTTTCTATATTCACCTGCATAATATTCAGCAGTCATGTTACCACCACATCCCCACGCTTCATTACCTATTCCCCAAAATTTAACTTTCCAAGGGGCTGTTCTACCATTTTTTTGACGCAAATCACTCATCGGACTTTTTCCGCTAAAGTTGGTGTATTGTACCCAATCTGCTAATTCTTGGACAGTACCACTTCCTACATTGCCAGAAAGATAGGGTTCTGCTCCAAGTGCTTCACATAGGTTGAGGAAATCGTGAGTTCCAAAGCTATTGTCTTCGGTAGTACCTCCCCACCATTTATTGACAATGGTAGGTCTTTGTTCTTTTGGACCAATACCATCTTTCCAGTGGTAGGTATCAGCAAAACAACCGCCAGGCCATCTTAAATTTGGAATTTGAAGTTCTTTTAAGGCTTTTATAATATCATTTCTAACTCCGTTAGTATTTGGTATTTTGGACGTGTCGCCAACAAAAAAACCACCATAAATGGATCGTCCTAGGTGCTCTGCAAAATGACCATAAATGTGTTTGCTAATTGTAGGTGATTCTTTGGTGTTTTGTAATGTAACTACAGTCACTTTATTTTGTGCCAAAACAAAGGAACTAGATAGGGTAAGGGCAAAAAGTAGTACTAATGATTTTTTCATGGTAATAGGCTTTATGAAGAATGGAGGCTTTGGGTTTCTTCTGAATTTAATAAGAAAGTGTTGGCCAACCTCCTGACCAAGTAAAATAAACAATTTCAAGTTTTGGATTTCCGCTGTCTGCACCATCGTAATAATGAACTGAGCCTTTTTGAGTTCCAACAATTCTAGACAAATGACCTGGGCCAATATAATTGCCTTGAGTGGCTAAAACAGTAGTGCCGCCTCCGCTTTTTAAAGAGACTCCATTTTTGTCAACAAATGGGCCAAACGGACTCGTAGAACGGCCTACAACAATATAGTAAGTACTGTTTACTCCGTTACAGCATGAACCTCTATTTACAAATAAATAATAATAACTTCCTTCTTTGATTAAGCAAGGAGCTTCCCAGCTGGCACCGTTTCCTCCTGCAACAATTGTTCTGCTACCAGTTGTTTTACCTGTAGAAGGATTAATTTGAATCACTCCAATACCCGCATGCCATGAACCATAAGCCATATACACATTTGAACCATCTACTAAAATCGATGGATCTATTGCATTGACATCCGATGATGAGGAAGAAGCAACCACCATACCTCTGTCGGTCCATTTTGTTCCAGCACTTTGTGAAATAGAAGGCGCTGTTACCAATCCGATTGCTGAAGTGGCTGAACCAAATGTAGAGCAGGAATAGTACATGTTCCAACGATTATTAAACCAAGCGACATCGGGAGCCCAAAAAGTTTTGGTAAATCCTGGAACATAGCTTGTAATCCAACTTGGAGTACTCGTAAAAACAGAAGTTCCCCATGTCCAATTGGTTAAATTGGTAGAGTAGGTCATAGGAATGTTGTCTCCTGTAGTAAACACATAATAATTTACCCCGCTTTTTACGATGGTACTTGGGTCGTGTGAGGGCACCGTTCCGCTAACTGTTTTGGCTGTTAGGTTTTGAGTTGGTGCTTTTGGATTTGGTACAATGGCTTCACTTTGGGATGTTGGTGAATTTATTTCTTCGTTTTGGCAATTGGTTACTAAAAATCCAAATAGGATAATGAATGCAATTTTGTTTACTTTTTTCATATAGCTCCTTATTTTGTTTGTAACAGTTTGTTTGGAATTTATTTAAAGGTATAAAATCATATGGTAACGGTCATTGTTACCATATGATTTTCAAAACTCAACTAACTCAAAATTATACGTATATACTAGTAACCATCATTTTGTAGGGTTCCAGGATTGTTGTCCATTTCTAATTGTGGAATTGGGAAGTATTCTCTACCAGAAGTATAAGTGTTAAACTCAGCATCTCTAGATTTTAACCAAGCAAGTTTTGCTGGGTCTTGTAACCAACCCCATCTACGAATGTCATCAAATCGGTGACCTTCAAGAGGGAATTCTAAGAAGCGTTCATGAGCAATTTGATCTCTCATTTGTGCTTGGGTCATGCCTGGTTTTGTAGTTGCTAAATTAGGAAGTCCAACGCGTGATCTAACCATTTGAATGTAAGTGTAAGCCCCAGGTGTATCGCCTGTTTCGTTCAAACACTCGGCGTACATCAACAATACATCGGCATAGCGCAAAAGACGCTCGTTGATTCCAGATCTCCAGTCATATTCGTTGGCAAATTGTCCATCAGAATTTTGGTATTTTCTGCAAAATAAGTCGTTCAAATCAGCTGAACTTTTGCTGTAAAAAGTAGCAAAATCTTGACCGTATAATTGCATACCTCCTGGTTTGTTGTAAAACATCGTTGCGTCTAAACGTGGATCTACAGCTCCAGATGTTGTTTTCTCTATTTGATAATCATTATACAAAGCCCAAGTAGGTTGTACGTCTGTCCATCCGAAAGCTCTTGGTCCATAAGTAATAGCTCTGGCCGATGTTTTTCCCCATCCAGATGCAGGAGCACCACCCCAACCTAAATCTACACCACCAGCTTCTCTGCTAAATTGTACTTCAAAAAGCGACTCAGAATTGTTTTCATTGGTAGTTGTAAAGTTATCACGATAGTTGCTAACTAATGCATAAACTCCCAAATCGATTACTTGTTTGAAAGCGGTTTTAGCATTGTTAAAATCTTTAGTAAATAGATATGCTTTTCCTAAATAACCAAGTGCAGCACCTTTGGTAGCACGTCCTTTTTCACCTGCATCTAGGCCAGTAACATTATTATATGTTACAGGTAGTAAATCTGCAGCTTGTTTAAAATCAGCAATTACTTGTGCCCAACCTTCGGCTTGTGTTTTTTGAGGATAAAAAGTGGCAATGTCTGTTGGAACAGGTACATTTTTGAACATATTTACTGCGTGAAATAAATACAATCCTCTCAAAAAGTACGCTTGTCCAAGTACCCTGTCTTTTAAACCTTTGTCGGCCATGTCTATGTTTGGTACATTTTTGATGACTTGATTGGCTCTATAAATTCCTTGATAGTAGGTTTCATAAGCCCATCCGTAGATCGCTGCATTAGAAACATTAGAATTGAAGCGACCTACATTATACATTGCATCCCATGGGCTGTTACTGCGGGTATCATCACCTTTTAGGTCTAATAAAAGCGGAGTACTTCTCATGTAAGTTCCATCTGTTAATAAGCTACTATAAGCGGCATTTACTCCTTCAATAGCATCCTGATCTGTTTTCCAGAAAGAGCCTGATGTCTCTACGTTTGGATCTACTTGTAATAAATCTTCATTGTCTACACAGCTGGTCATTACTACAGATAGTGTAAAGAAGACTGTTAGATAATTATATATTTTATATTTCATTTTTATATTTTTTATGGGTTAGCTAATATTAAAATTCAACTTCAATTCCTAATGAAACGGTTCTAGGATTTGGGAAGGAACCTGCGTCATAACCTCTTGAAAACAATCCATCGTTACTATTAAAATCAGGATCGTACCCTTTGTACTTACTTAATATCAATAAGTTTTGTCCGTTGGCAAATATTTTTGCTTTTTGAATGAATTTAATGCCTTCTAAAGGAATTTGATAGCCAATTTGCATGGTTTGTAATTTAATATAATCACCTTTTTCGATGAATCTATTAGAATCTCTTGCGTTGGCATTAGGATCACCAATTATTGGTCTTGGTACATTCGTATCTGTATTTGTTGGTGTCCAGTAATCCAACATATCAGTATGATGGTTACCATATTGTCCTAACATTAGGTTGCGATACATGGCATTGAACACTTTATGTCCACCAGCACCTTGCCAGAACATAGACAAATCCCAATTTTTGTATGAAGCACTAAAGTTCAAACCATAACTATATTTTGGGATGGTAACTCCTTGGTAAGTTCTGTCTAAGTCAGAAATCATTCCGTCTCCGTTTACATCTTTGAATTTTACATCTCCAGGTGCAGCATTTACTTGCGTTGGTGAAGCAGCTACATCAGCAGCATCTTTAAAAATTCCTACAGTTTGGTAAGCATAAATTTCACCAATAGAACGACCTACTTCTGTTTTTGACGCTGCTCCATAAATTGGATTTCCGTCTAAACCAATTTGTAATACTTTGTTTTTCATTGTACCTAAGTTCGCCGAAATAGTATACTTGAATTCATTTTTATTATTGTTGTATGAAGCTGTAAATTCTAAACCATTATTTTTTACTGCTCCAGCATTTGTAACTACACTTGCAGGGAAAGCTCCTGTAGAGAAAGGTAGTGGTACGCCAATCAATAAATCTGTTGATTTTTTCTCGTAATATTCTGCTGTAAACTGAAGGGCATTGTCTAAAAATCCTAACTCAAGTGCCACGTTGGTTGTTTTGGTTTCTTCCCAATGAACATTTGGGTCAATGGCACTAACTACTGTTGTTCCAGGCGCCAATTCATTGTTGAAGTTATAGCCTGCAAACGCGTTGATTGTTGGTGAATAGGCATAAGGACCGATGGTGTTGTTTCCTAAGATTCCATAGCCACCTCTTAGTTTGATATTGCTTACCCATTCTGGTAATTTTAGGAATTTCTCGTTACTAATTTTCCATCCAGCAGAGAAAGAGTAAAAGTTACCTGTGTTGTTTTCTTCACTAAATAAAGAGGTTTTATCTTGTCTGAAGTTTACGGTTAACAAATAACGATCGTCATAAGCATAGTTCAATCTGCTTAAGTATGAAATATTGGTTACTGTATTTTCATATTCTCCAGCACTTGTTGCATCAGCATACTCTAAGTGACTGATTTCTCCTGGTAGATAGCCAACACCTCTTGACCAGTGGTTGTAATTATCATTGCGTTCTTGAACCCAACCTGCCAAAGCATCTATTTTATGTTTATTGATATCAACGTTATACGTTAATAAGTTGTTTAAGAAAGTTCTAGTTTGGCTTCCTGTAGAAACGTCTAATGAAGCTTCATCATTTGTGGTAATGTAATACCATCCTAAATCACTTGGTGGAACGAATTTTCTGTTTTGCCAATTTAAGATATCAAAACTTGCATCAATTTTGTATTTCAATCCTTTGATGATTTCATATTCTCCCCAAATATCACCTACAAAACGGTTACGTTTGCTGTTGTTTGTAATAAGACTATTGTATCCAATTACGTTCATCGAAATTGCTCTTTGGGTTAGGTTATCAGTACCACCATAACCTCCCAGACGATTTGGATCACGAACTGGCATAGTAGGTACCGCTCCTAATAAATCTGAGATAGGCGTTTGACCACCGTTGTATTCATTAAAGTTTTCTTTGTCAGATTGTGTAAAGGCAATTTTTGATCCGTATTTGAAGTTTCCTTTTTTGCCGTGTAAATTCAAAGTAGTAGAATATCTAGTATAATCTTGCGGTGTGTTTACATATCCTTTGTTTTTGAAATAATCAACATTCAAGTTGTACCCTAAACTTTCGGCACCACCATTAAAGGTTAATGAGTGATTTTCGATGATTCCTGTTCCAAAAGCGGCATCTTGCCAGTTTGTATTTACGTTATTAATATAAGAGGCGCTATTAGGATCATTACCTGGTGCTATTGTTAAGCCCGCATTTACTTCCGCTGCGCTTGTAACTTTTTGGTATCCTAATCGATCTGTCAATGACCATTTTTTGGCTACATTTTGAAAACCTATTAATGATTTGTATTTAATGTCGAGTTTGCCCAGTTTTCCTTTTTTGGTTGTAATAATTACTACACCATTGGCTCCTCTAACTCCGTAGATAGCAGCAGATGAAGCATCTTTTAATACTTGCATTGACTCGATTTCGCCAGTAGCAAAATCATAAGGACTGTCTACGATCATACCGTCTATTACAAATAAAGGATTGTTATTGCTAAAAGAATTGATACCACGAATTTTGATGTTTACAAAACCTCCAGGTTCTCCAGAAGATTGTACTGTAACACCAGCTACTTGACCTTGCATCATCTTAGCAACATCATAAGTAACGGTTTTTTTTGCATCTTCCATTTTTACAACACTCACTGCACCGGTTAAATCGGATTTCTTTTGTGTTCCGTAGCCTACCACTACTACTTCGTTAAGAGAATTTACATCTTCTCTTAGCGTTACTTTCAAATACGTATTTGATCCTACTTGTACCTCTTGGTTTTTAAATCCTACAAATGAGAATACTAATACGTCATTAGAAGAGGCTTTGATGGTAAACTCTCCGTCAAAACCGGTAGAAGTTACTCCTTTTGCACCCTTCAAGGCTACATTCACTCCTACCAAAGGGAGGTTGTCTGTGCCAGACGTTACGATTCCCTTTATTTCATTAAGCTGTTGCGCAGATACTGTATAAGAAGAGAACAGTATGATTAGTAACGCCACTAGCCATTCTTTTTTTAACAATAATGAATTGTTGAAAAAAAACAATCTTTGGTTTGTTATCATATTGGGTTAAATTAATTAGTTTGTTTAATAAGTGTTATTTTTACATTTGTAAATATAATTAAAAAAAATTGTTGTAAACAAATATATTTGACAAAAAAAAGTTGATAAAAAAACAGATTTTTTAATTTTGCGTACTTATTTAAGATTTCCTTTTGAAGTTTGTTTTAAAAAAGTGTCTTTTTTAATTAATTATTTGTGTAAAATATACACTTTTTAATAAAAAGCTGGTTTTCTTTTACGAAAATCGTTTTCGTAATTTTTTTAAAAAAAGCTATAACGTTTTCGAGATTTCGTTTCCAAAGCCTTTTAAAATCTATTTATTATAGGGTATTTCTTAATTATTTTGTTTAATTTTACAACTTAGGTACTTATAAAAAGCTTCATAATTATGATTTTAGCTTTCAGAAGTAGGTAGAATTTACAAAAGACAAAATAATAAGTGTTTTTTTGACATTAATTATTTCACTAAAAACAAATAGAAGTTTATATATTTACCAAAAAAAAGAATTATGCTCAACAAGTATAGTGATACCGATAAAATTTTAGTAGCAGTAGATTGTATCATTTTTGGTTTTGATGCCGAAGGGTTAAAGATACTTTTGATCAAAAGAGACTTTGAACCTGAGAAAGGGAAGTGGTCTTTGATAGGGGGGTTTTTAAAAAATGATGAGGTTTTGGATTCAGCAGCCATCCGTATTTTGAATACTTATACAGGACTGAATGATATTTATATGGAGCAATTGTACGCTTATAGCGAAATTGACCGTGATCCTGTTGAGCGAACGATTTCTGTATCGTATTATGCTTTGATCAATATAGAAAATCATAATAAAGAGTTGATTAAAAATTATCATGCTCAATGGTTTAGTATGGCCGAAGCTCCAAAATTAATTTTTGACCACGACAAAATGTTGCGTAATGCCATCCGAAGATTGCGTTATCGTACTTCGATAAAACCTATTGGTTTTGAACTTTTGCCAGAAAAGTTTACGATGCGACAATTGTTAGAATTGTATGAGGCTATTTTGAGTAAAGAACTCGATAAGCGTAATTTTATAAGTAAAATAAATTCGCTTGATATATTGATAAAACTGGATGAAAAAGACATGCAATCTTCACGAAAAGGTTCTTACTTGTATCGTTTTGATAAAGAAAAGTATGAAGAAAAACTCCTGAATGATTTTGTTCTTAACCTATAAAAAAAGCCCTGACAAAAAAACGTCAGGGCTTTTTCAATTAAAACCAAAAATTAAACTTCTATAGTTTCTAGTTTAGCTATTGCCTTTTTGATAATCAGCCAAAAAGGTAGCTAGTCCAATGTCGGTTAAGGGGTGTTTTAATAATCCCTCAATGGCACTCAATGGTCCTGTAATTACATCGGCTCCTGTTTTTGCACAATTTACAATGTGCATTACGTTGCGAACTGAGGCTGCTAAAATTTGAGTTTCAAAGCCGTAGTTGTCATAAATTAATCGGATATCTTCAATTAAAGTCATACCGTCTGTAGAGACATCATCTAAGCGTCCTATGAAAGGAGAAACGTACGTTGCACCAGCTTTTGCCGCTAATAAAGCTTGTCCTGCAGAGAAGACCAAGGTGCAATTGGTCTTTATTCCTTTATTTGTAAAGTATTTTATAGCTTTGATTCCTTCTTTGATCATCGGAATTTTAACTACGATTTGAGGATGCAAAGCGGCTAACTTTTCGCCTTCGGCAACCATACCTTCAAAATCTGTGGCAATAACTTCGGCACTTACATCGCCATCTACTAATTCGCAAATTTTAACATAATGAGCCAAGATGTTTTCCGCTCCTGTAATTCCTTCTTTGGCCATCAATGATGGATTAGTGGTAACCCCATCTAAAATGCCAAGATCGTTGGCTTCTTTAATATCTTTTAGATTGGCAGTATCAATAAAAAATTTCATAATCTTTATTTTTGAGTTGAATAATTTTGTTCTGATAAATAGTTTTTGATTTCGTTAGCAATATTATGGCTTGTGAATCCGAATTTCTCGTCCAATACTTGGGCAGGAGCCGAATAGCCAAAGTGTTCTAAACCAAAGACTTTTCCTCTTGAGCCGACCAATGCTTGAAGATTTACGGGAAGACCAGCGGTTAATCCAAAAGTTAATTGATTGCTTGGAATAATGCTTTCTTGGTATTCGATGGATTGGTTTCTAAAAAGCCCTTCAGAAATGACTGAGGCGACATTGATTTTAAGAGCAGTCTCTTTTTCAAGAATGGTAGCGGCGTCTAGTAGAGTTGCTACTTCTGAACCATTTGCAACCAATGTTATATCGGGTTGGCTTATCTTTTTTACCAAATAGCCTCCTTTTTTGGCTTGACTTGCTGCTGTGTATGCGTCGCCTTGGGTTGGAATACTGCTAATTTCTTGTCGTGATAAAATTAATCCAGTTGGGGTAGTGGTGTTTTGCATCGCCATTTCCCAAGCTACAGATGTTTCTATAGCATCTGCAGGACGTAAGGCTAGAAAACTTTGACGACCTGAATGGTTTTTTATTTTTTCAACTAATCGTATCTGAGCTTCTTGTTCGATAGGTTGATGGGTTGGTCCATCTTCACCAACCCTAAAGGAATCGTGAGTCCAAACATATTTTACAGGTAATTCTTGAATAGCCGATAGTCGAATGGCAGGTTTCATATAATCGGAAAACACAAAAAAAGTTGCTACTACTGGAATCACACCTCCATGCAAAGCCATACCATTTGCGATAGCAGCCATTGTTAATTCGGCTACGCCAGCTTGTAAAAAGGCACCTTTGAAATTATTTTTTTGCAGTACAGTTGTTTTTTTCAAGAAGCCATCCGTTTTATCACTGTTGGATAAATCGGCTGAGGATACAATCATGTTTTCTACCTTTTCTGCTAAATAACTCAGTACTGATGCCGAGGCGTCTCTAGTAGCTGCATTGTTTTTTTGAATGATACTGCCAAAATCAAGTTCAGGTGTTTTTCCTGAAAAGAATGCGTTAAGTTTTTGAGCCAAAGCAGGGTTTTGGTTTTCCCAATTTTTATAGGCTTCTTTTTTTGTAGCGGCTTCTTGTCTTTTTTCGGCAAGGACGGTTTGGTAGTAAGCGTCTACGGCTTCAAATTTTGCAAAAGGATCTTCGGGATTTGCTCCAAGATTTAGTAATGTTTTGGTAAAATCGGCTTTGGTAGCACCAATTGGTTTTCCGTGCAGTTCGCATTCTCCTTCATACATTTCACCTTGGGCTGTTACACAACCTTTCCCCATAATGGTGTTACCAATAATCAGTGTAGGTTTTTCGGTTTGAGCATTGGCAAAGTCTAGTGCTTTTTTGATTTCGATATAATTATGTGCATCGATTGTTAGTACATTCCATCCCCAAGCTTCATATTTTTTGGCGGTATCTTCTGTTGTAACTTCATCAGTCATAGAGGACAGTTGAACATTATTAGAATCATAGAACATAATGAAATTATTCAGGCCTAAGTGTCCAGCAATTCTTCCTGCGCCCTGCGAAATTTCCTCTTGTATGCCACCATCAGTAATGAAACCGTAAATTTTATGATCAAAAAGACCTGTAAATCGTGCTGCTAGGAATTTTGCGGCAATGGCGGCTCCAATTCCCATAACGTGTCCTTGTCCTAGTGGTCCAGAGGTATTTTCTATGCCTCTTTTTACATCAACTTCTGGATGACCAGGTGTAACAGATTCCCATTGTCTAAAATTTTCCAAATCCGATTTTTCGTAGTGGCCTAGTAAATAGTATTGGGCATATAATAAAGCGGAAAGATGACCTGCATCCATAAAAAAGCGATCTCTAAAGATCCATTCCATATCGCTAGGGTCAAACTTTATATATTCAGTATATAAGACGTGCAAAAAATCGGCTCCACCCATAGCTCCTCCTGGATGACCTGATTTGGCCTTTTCGACCATTGCTATCGCTAGTGCTCGAATGTTATCGGCAGCTTTTTTTTCAATATTATGATTCATAGTAAATGATATTAAATTACGTGTCTTTTTTCAACGACAGTTTTTATATAGAATATTCTAAAGGACTTGTTTCGTTGCGTTTAATAATAAGTGTAAAAAATACATTTACAAATGAAGCAAATTTAATTCATATAACCAAGGAAATTATATTTATATTTTTTTATTAGTTTTTATACGGATATGATAATATGGTTGCTTTAAAAATCGTAATTTGATAAAAAAGAAAAAGGACCAAAACAAGTAGGATCCTTTCTTTAAAAATTCAATTCTTTTGGTTTATTCTAAAGCGAACTTCTCAATAGCAATTTACATTTGTTTTCTATTTGGTCTTTTCGCCCTTTCAAAATCATTTCGGCTAAAATTTTACCCATTTGTTCAAAATCAGTGGAGATGGTCGTGATGCCGTTTTCTACGATTTTCTTGAGTGGCGTTTCATTATACGAAATGATTCCGTAGTCTTGACCTATAGTAAGCTGTTGCGATTTTGCCTTTTCAATTACCCTTACCAAATCGCGATCACTTGGAATGACGTAGACTTCACCAGGCGTGATGCTTCGGTGTTTGAACTCTGTAATTACTTCATGCTCAAATCCAAAGTCCTTGCAAAAGTTTAAAAAACCGATTTTCATACCCAGCGGTTCTCTAAATCCAGGGAAGATGATGATGAGTTTTTTGTATTTGTCCAATCTAGATTTTCCTTCCAAAAGGCCATCGTAAATGTTTTGAATAAAGTTTTGATGAATTGAAGGGTAGGAAAATAATTCGGAATTGGTTTGGTCTAATATGTAGACATCATTTACTGGTAGGCTTTTTATAGTGGTATGAGCCTCTTCAAAAGCGGTAGGCATGATAATATATTTTGTGTAGTTGCCATTATTTTCAGCAATGACTTTTTGAAAAAATTGAAAATTAAAATGATGGAAGAAAATGTCAACTTGAACGTTTTTTCCGATGTTTTCTAAAAATGAATTGTACAAATCTTCCTTGAAAATATTCAATTCGTCAAAGAGTAAAAATATTTTTTGTTTGATATTTATTTCTACACTTTTTATGTAATATCCTTTGCCAGGTATAGCAAATACAATACCTCGCTTCTTTAATTCATCATAAGCTTGGAGTACGGTGTCTCGAGATAATTCGTGTGCTAAACACACTTTATTTACCGAAGGCAGTTGATCGCCTTTGACTAATTTTTCCGATTCAATGGCTTTCTCAATCGATTGAATTATTTGTTTGTATTTGGGTACACCTTGGTTGTTTTGGACAGTGATATATTTCATAGTTAGTTAAATTTTTTTGGCAATATACAAAAAAACTGGTAGGTACTGGTATGTAAAATATAATCCTTCGTATAATTTTGGATTTTAATATTTCACAAAAAAAATAGAAAAAATAAACGTTTTTATCACAAAAAATAAAAAAAAATAGGATTATCATTTTTTAGCAACCAAAACTATGATAAACTAATTTTTGATTCAGAAACGGTTCTTTTGATTTTTTGGGAATATTCAAGAAAATAATAACTAACAAAATCAATTTAATGAAAACAAAAAGTTTGAAAACAATGCATTTCAGATTGTTCTTTTTACTGCTCCTTGTTCCGTTTTTTGTTCAGGCACAAAATAAATTGTCTGGAACGGTGGTTGATAATACAACCAAACAACCAATACCTGGAGCGAATCTAGTTGTTAAGGGTTCTAAAGTTAGTACGTCTACTGATTTTTCTGGGGCTTTTCAGCTGTCTAGTGTGAATAAAGGAGATCAAATCGTAGTGTCGTTTGTGGGTTTTAAATCACAAACTGTGATTTATTCTGGACAAAGTTCGCTTACTGTTCTTTTGCAAGAACAAGACAATGAACTTAAGGAGGTAGTAGTGCAAGTAGGATATGGTTCTGTAAAAAGAAAAGATGCAACTGGTTCTGTAACTACTTTGGCTACCAAAGATTTTAACAAAGGGGTAAACGTTTCTACAGAGAACATGCTTACAGGAAGAGTAGCAGGTTTGTCTATCAATTCATCAGGAGCACCTGGTTCGTTATCCGAAATTAGAATTAGAGGGGGAAGTTCGTTATTTGCAAGTAATGATCCATTGATTGTTATTGATGGTTTACCTCTTGAAAACACGACGAACACGGGTTCAGCTTCGTTTTTGGCTTCTTTGAATCCAAGTACAGTTGAGTCGATGACAGTTTTGAAAGATGCTTCGGCAACTGCTATTTACGGTTCACGTGCGTCAAACGGGGTAATTATTATCACGACTAAAAAGGGAAGCAAAACCCTTTCTGTAGACTACAATGTGCAGTTTGGAGCGGGAGAGTTGGTTAATACCGTTGATGTATTGAGCCCAACAGCTTTTAGAAATACCATCGCTCAAGTGCGTCCACAAGATTTAGATAAATTAGGCACGGCCAATACCAACTGGCAAGAGGCAATTTACCGCAATACTGGTTTAGTAGATCAAAATCTAGCGGTTAGAGGAAGTCTTTTCGGTGTGATTCCAACAAGTTTAACTTTAGGAAATACCGATCAACAAGGGTTGCGTATTACCAATGAGTTCAAAAGAAATACGGTAGGTTTGGTTATGAACCCGTCTTTTTTTGAAAATCATTTAAAGGTGAAACTTTCTGCTAATTATGCCAATGAAAGAAACCGTTTTACAGATGCTGTTGAAGGTGCCGCTATTGGTTTTGACCCTACACAACCCATTCGTGTTGACGGCGCTCCTTATGGTGGATTTTTTGAGTATACTTCTGGTGTAGATGCCAACGGAAATTATCCGTTAATCGCTATCGCAGCAAGAAACCCTGTAGCGCAGTTGCTTCAAACGAATGATCGTGGAAAGAGCAATAGACTTTTTGGGAATTTTGAAATCGATTATAAATTTCACTTTTTGCCTTCTTTGAGAGCTGTGGTGAATCTTGGTTTTGATGAATCGAATGGAGAAAGACGACGTTTGGTAGGTGCCAATGCTGGTTCGGCTCCATCCAATAATAATATTCCTTTCGGAACAGATGAGTACTCTGAATCGACTAGAAGAAATAAGTTGATTGATGCTTATTTTGTATATAACAAGAGTTTTAATGATTTTAATGTTGAACTAACAGGCGGACATTCGTATCAAAAATTCGAATCCAATCGATTCGATACCGGTAACATCTTAAACCCAGATCTACCCTCGACTTTCCCTGAAACTACCTTGAATACGGATGTCGTACTGTTAGGCTTTTTTGGAAGATCCAACATTAATTTCAAAAACAAATATTTATTGACTTTGTCTTATCGTAGAGACGGTTCTTCTCGATTTGAAAAAGAAAGCCGTTGGGGGAATTTCCCTTCTGCTGCGTTTGCTTGGAAAGTAAAAGAAGATTTATTTAAAGACAGTAATGTGGTGTCCGATTTGAAATTGCGTTTGAGCTATGGTATTACAGGACAACAAGATATTCCTGATCCAAATGGCTATTTAGAGAAATACGATTTAGGTGGAGGTAATTCACAATACCAATTTGGGAATGCTTATTTCCCAATTGCCTTGCCGAGCAAGCGTACCAAAAACTTAAAATGGGAGGAAACCGTTTCGTACAACGCGGGTCTTGATTTTGGGGTGTTCAACAATGTGATTACAGGTGCGGTAGATGTTTTTTATAAAGAAGCCAAAGATTTATTGGTAAATGCTGCCATTTCTGACGGAAGTAATTTCTCGAACCGTGTATACCAAAACGTGGGTTCTTTTACAACCAAAGGAATTGAGTTTACCTTGAACGCTACTCCAATTAAAACAGAAAATTTCAATTGGAATGTCAATTTCAATGCAGCTAAATTCGAGCGAAGAATCAAAGATTTAGTGTATGGAACAGATATTTATGTAGGCGATAACATTGCTGGAACGGGAACACCAGGTCAGCTTTTTAGAGAAGGATACACGCCGTATTCGTTTTATGTGTACAAACAATTATATGATACCAACGGAAAAGCTATTGAAGGTGCTTTTGCAGATTTGAATGGAGATAACATCAAAAATGATTCAGATCGCTACATCTATAACAACCCAGATCCAGATGTAACTTTAGGTTTTGCTTCTACAATGAATTATAAAGACATTGATTTCTCTTTCAACTTAAGAGCGAGCATTGGCAACCGTATTTTCAACGCAGTAGACGCTTCTAGAGCGCAATATGAGGCAATGGAAAATGGTGGTATTTTAAGCAATGTTCCTTCTTCTATTTTAGATACGAATTTCCAAACTACTTCAAACGTATTGTTGTCTGATATTTATATAGAAGATGCTTCGTACCTCAAAATGGATAACGTAACCTTAGGCTATACTTTTAGAAAAATAATGAACGAAAATACTAGCTTGAGAATGTTTACAGGAGTTCAAAATGTTTTTGTCTTGACAAAATACAGCGGTTTAGACCCTGAGATTACTAATAATGGTGTCGATAAAACCATCTATCCTAGACAACGTACAATTCTATTTGGTCTTAATCTTAAATTTTAATAAATGATGAAGAAATATATAATACTATCCTTTTTAGCTTTGGCTACTTTATTTCAATCGTGTACCGATGATTTGAATGTAGTGTCAGAAGATGACGATGTATTGGCTTCGGATGTTGTCTATAAAGATGCAGCTGGATACAAAAATGCCTTGGCAGGTGTATACGGAAATTTATCGCTTACGAGTACTTGGGGCCCAGATGCTTCTTCGCTTGAAGGAGTAGATGCAGGAACAAGTCAGTTTAGTAGATGTTTGTTGTATTTGCAAGAGCTTACAACCGACGAATTGGTTTGGAGTTATGAAAATGATGGTGGAACAGCCGAATTGCAACGCAATATTTGGACACCAGCCAATCCAATTCTTTTGGGAATGTACTCACGAACTATGGCTTCTGTAGCTTATGCTAATGAATTTTTGCGCCAAAGTACTCCTGAAAAATTGAAATCACGCAACATTACTAGTGCTGAAGATTTGGCAGCAATCGAATTGTACCGAAATGAAGTGAAGGTTTTGCGTGCGTATGCCTACTATAATATGATGGATTTGTTTGGGAAAGCAGCTATGTATACAGAAGCGGATCCTATCAACTTCAAAGGGCCTGAGTTTACAAGACAACAATTGTTTGATTTTGTAGAAACAGAATTAAAAGCTGCACTTCCTAATTTGAAAGCCGCAAGAACCAATGAATACGGACGCGTTGACCAAGGAATGGCAAAAATGATTTTGGCAAAAATTTACTTGAATGCCGAAGTGTATACCAAAACTAAGCGTTACGGAGATTGTATTACCATGTGTAATGACCTTATTGCTGCGGGTTATTCTTTGAAAGCAAATTATTTGGACAACTTCAAAGCTGATAATCATACTTCACCTGAAATGATTTTCACCATTCAGTCTGATGGTGCCAAAACTCAAAACTGGGGAGCTACTACTGTATTGACCAATGGACAAATTGGTGTGTGGGAAAATAATGGAGCTGATTTTGGAATTGGTGGATGGAGTGGAGCCTTGAGAATTAGAAAAGAATTTGCTCAAAAGTTTGATGGTACCAAATTCAACCAAGATACTCGTAAAACAATAGGAACTGGCGTGGCAGGAAGTGCTTCTAAACAAAGAACCATTGATATTGCAGATATTGGAGTTAAAACCCAAGGGTACATTTTGTCTAAATTTTCTAATAAAACGTCTACGGGACAAAATGGGACAAGTTCTACTTATGCCGATACTGATTTTCCATTATTCCGTTTGGCCGATGTATACTTGATGTATGCTGAAGCTACTTTACGCGGAGGAGCTGGCGGAGATGTTACCAAAGCATTAGACTATGTAAATGCACTTAGAAGAAGAGCCAATAACAATACCACTGTTGGTAATATTGTACCTGCTGATTTGACTCTTGATTTTGTTTTAGACGAAAGAGCACGTGAGCTCCACTGGGAAGCACACCGCAGACAAGACTTAATCCGTTTCGGAAAATTCTCTGGCGGTTCTTACAATTGGGCTTGGAAAGGCAATGCTTCTACTGGAGTTTCTATTCCAGCTTTTATGGATTTGTTTCCAATTCCTGCGGGTTCTTTGGGATCAAATAGCAACCTAACTCAAAACCTTGGATACTAAAAAAATAACCACTTTACACTAAAGAAATGAAAAATACATATAAACTATTAGTTGCTTTTGTAGCTATTTTAGGATTTTGGTCCTGTGATAACGAAACTGATTTGATGATTCTTGAACCACAAGAAGCTGATTTTGCTATTATTACTCCAGATGCGGGTTCGAAAGTAATTTTGAACAAAGCTACACCAGATAACACAGCACTTACTTTAACTTGGGAAAAAGTATCTTATGGTACGCCAACTATTGTAACTTATACGGTAGAGTTTGCCAAAAGCGGAACTGATTTTGCTGCACCAGTCGAAATCAATGCAACATCAAATTCTTTCGCTACGATTAAAGTGTCGGAGCTAAACACCAAAGCGTTGGATTTTGGATTAACTCCAGAGGTTGAGGGAACTATTGATATTCGTATCAAATCTACTGTCGGTACTACTGGTTCTCAACCTAAATATTCTAAAGCAATAAGTATTGTAGTAACACCTTACAGAGGCGTTTTCCCTAAAGTGGATTTGTATCAAGTTGGTCCTGCGACAATCGCGGGTTGGGATGTGAATAAAGGGAATATGCCTATTTTTAGAGACACCAAAGACAACGCTAAGTTTTACTACACAGGATACTTCAACGCTGGTGGATTCAAATTAATTGAACAATTAGGTTTCTGGGCACCTTTGTATGGTGTTGATGGAGGCAAAGTAAAATACAGAGCCAATGATAGCGCACCAGACCCAGCCGTTTTTCCTACAGATAAAGCAGGATACTATTATTTTGAATTGAATTTGGAATCATTAACCTATACTTTAGCACCTTACACAGGGCCTATGACTACCTATGCAACAGTAGGAATTGTTGGTGATGCTTTGCCTTCTGGATGGGATGTGAGTGTGCCAATGGTACAATCTACTTTTGATGCCCATATGTGGAAAGTTACTCAAACGCTTACTGATGGAAAAATGAAATTCAGAGCCAACAACAGCTGGGATGTGAATTGGGGAGATAATGGTGGTGATATTATTGTAACAGCAGGTAAATACGATATTTGGTTCAATGATTTAGATGGACGTTACACGTTCATTGTAGCACAGTAATAAATTTTGGTTTTTTTATACTTTTCAATCCTCGGTAGTTTTTGCTATCGGGGATTGTTTTTTTACAGAGGTTTTTAGTTTCTTTTTCCTTACTAAAAAGATCAATTTTAGTATGCTGATTTTTATTCTTCTAATTGTTTTTTGGAAGTTTAAAAAACTGGTAGGTACTGGTATGTTTTTGTTCTTTTTTTCTATACATTTGAATTTCACATTTGATAAAAAATAAGCTCAAATAAAATAAATTTCTCAAATTATGACACTCTCCATCAACAAATCATATGGTATATTGCCTAACGGTGAGGAAGTCCAAGCGGTTCAATTAACCAATAAAAATGGGATGCAAGTTCACGTGATAAGTTATGGAGCTACAGTAACATCTGTAAAAATACCATTGGCAAATCACAAAAAAGTAGATGTGGTTTTGGGATTCGAAACCTTAGAGGATTATATTCAGTCCTTTGAGTTGCCAAGTCCTCCTTATTTTGGGGCAATAATTGGTCGATATGCCGGAAGAATTAAGGGTAGTAGCTTTGACTTAAACGGCCAAGCCGTTAAGTTGAATCCCAATCATGGTGAGCATTTGTTGCATGGTGGAGCCTCTGGTTTTCATCAAAAAAACTGGAAAATAGAGAACGTAAAAAAAGGCATCAACTCAGCAGTTACTTTGTCGTATACAAGTCCCGCTGGCGAAGAAAATTTCCCAGGCGAGTTAACCGTAACGGTTACTTATTGTTTGACAGAATCCAATGAGTTGCTAGTGGAGTACAACGCAACCACTACTGAAGACACTGTGTTGAACTTTACCCATCATAGTTATTTTAATCTAGATGGTCATGAACATACGGTAACGCAACAAGAATTATTCGTTAATGCAGATAGAGTAATAGAGAAAAATCATGAAAATATACCAACTGGTAGGGTTTTGGCTGTAGCCGAAAGTGCCTTCGATTTTTTGGAAGCTAAAAACTGTCCGACGTCTATTGATGATACATTCGTTTTAGGAGATCAAGAAGAAATGGCGGTTTCGCTTTACAGTGCCAAAAACAATTTGCAATTATCGGTTTATACCAATCAACCTGGAGTGCATGTGTATGTAGGAGGCAATTGTTTTGATACCATTTCTGGGAAAGAAGGTGCAAACTATCATCCGTTGAGTGGCATTTGTTTTGAAACACAAAATTTTCCAGACGCACCCAATAACAATCATTTTCCTTCGGCTGTCTTAAAAAAAGGTAAAAATTATTATCACAAAACCATCTATAAATTCCAATCCAAATCAATTTAATTACCTAATTATGAAATCGCCATTAACAACAGGTTTGTTGAAAACAAACACCTATAAATAAAGGCGATAACATATTTGACCTATAAAAAATAAATTTTACAAATATGAAAAAAATCTTCTTAAACATCGTTATTCTCCTAAGTGTTTTGTTACAAACAGCATGCTCTAGCGATAGCGAAAAAAGTGATGGCGGAACCGTTACACCACCTGTAGTAACCAGTGATTTTATCAAAGCGGCTGATATTTCTTTTTTACCAGAAATAGAAGCGGCGGGTGTAGTTTTTACCAACAACGGAAAAACCGAAGACATGTTGACTACATTAAAAAGTGCTGGTTGTAATACCATCCGAATTCGTTTGTGGAAAGATCCTGCCAATGGACATTCTGGATTGACCGAGGTAAAGGCTTTGGCACAGCGTGTAAAACAAGCGGGCTTAAAAGTTTGGTTAACGGTTCACTATTCTGACGATTGGGCAGATCCTGCGGTTCAAACCACTCCAGCTGCTTGGAAAAACTTATCTTTTACCGATTTGAAAGCAGCGGTAGCTTCCTACACCACAACTATTTTGACCGAAATAAATCCAGATATTATTCAAATCGGGAATGAAATCAATAGCGGATTACTTTGGCCTCAAGGGCATTTAATCAATAAAGAAGCGCAATGTATAGATTTGTTAAAAACAGCGAGTGCTACCATTCGAAGCAAAGCGCCAAATACCAAAATTATGATTCACTATGCAGGCGTTTCGGCTACAGATACTAATTGGTTTTTTACTAAAGTAAAAAGTGTTGATTATGATTATATCGGTTTGTCGTACTATCCTATTTGGCACGGGAAAGATTTGGCTACCATAAAAACCACTATCGATGCCTTAGGGAAAAACTTTTCTAAAAAAGTAGTGATTGCAGAAACTGCTTATCCATTTACTTTAGGATTCAATGACTGGACGAATAATATTGTTGGCTTAGATTCACAATTGGTTAGTGGTTATCCAGCTACAGCAGAAGGGCAAAAAAACTTTGTTTTGGCGATTAAAGATTTAGTGAAATCATCTACTTACGGACAAGGTTTTGCGTATTGGGGAGGCGAATGGGTGTCTTTCAAAGGCAACCAAGCTACCAATGGTTCTACTTTCGAAAATCAGGCATTCTATGATTTTTCAAATAAAGCATTGCCCGTTTTACAAGCATTTACCAATTAGTTATGAATACTACAGTTAGCGTTTTTCAAAGAATAGTGCTACTGCTTCTTTTTATAAGTAGTACCACTATCGCTTTGGCACAAAAGAAGAATAAATTGGCTTTCGCCAAAGGAGCCGACGTGAGTTGGTTGCCGCAAATGGAAGCCACTGGTTACCGTTTTTATGATACCGAAGGAAAGGAAAAAGATTGTTTGCAATTACTAAAAGAACGCGGAATGAACACCATTCGTTTGCGTGTGTTTGTCAATCCGAGTCAAGACAAAACTAATGGTCATTGCAGTAAGGAAGAAACGGTAGCTATGGCTTTGCGCGCTCAAAAAGCCAAAATGCGCATTATGATTGATTTTCATTACAGCGATACTTGGGCCGATCCAGCCAAACAAGCCAAACCTGCTGCTTGGGCCAATTTATCATTCGATGCGTTACAGAAAAAAGTTTATGAACATACATTTGATGTGTTGACCGCTTTAAAAAAAGCAGGTGTTACTCCGGAATGGGTTCAGGTGGGGAATGAAATTCCAGGCGGAATGCTTTGGCCTGATGGGAGCACTAACAATTGGGTGCAACTGGCGCAATTGTTGAATAAAGGATGCGAAGCGGCCAAAGCTGTGAATGCCAAAATTAAAGTAATTGTGCACGTAGACGAAGGAAACAACAACGAAAAATTCCGTTGGTTTTTTGATAAAGCTACCGAGCATCAAGTAAAGTATGATGTTATTGGTCTGTCTTACTATCCGTTTTGGATTAAGAAAGACTATTCAGAAACCATAGCCGATTTACAAAACAACCTAAACGATATGGCTTCACGTTATCAGAAAGAGGTAATGGTGGTTGAAGTTGGTGGTGTTGATGAACAAGTACAAAACACCAAAGAACTCCTAGCAGCTACAATCAAAGCCGTAAGAGCTGTTCCCAATAATAAAGGCTTGGGCGTTTTGTATTGGGAACCGCAAGGAGCCAAATCTTGGAGTGGTTATGGCTTGAGTGCTTGGCAACCAGATGGGAAACCCTCGCCAGCTTTGGATGCTTTTAAAGAATAATGAATTGGATTAAAAATGTTACAACATATAAGTTAGATAAGTTTTTGATTTGCTTATAAGTGAAAATATCAGTTCGTTTAAGTAACTACTGTTAGCCTTATAGAGAATGTTTTGAACTTATATTCCCTTTTGAACAGTATTGGGCAAGCTAAATAACTTTCGCTTAAATGACTTAAATGTTTATGAATTGATTAGATAGTAAATAATTATACAGGTTTACAAATGAAAAAAATACCCTCTTTTTTGTTGGTTTTTATAGCCTTCACCGCCATAGCCTTTTCTCAAGCCCGAGTGGTAAAGGTATTGGATACCCATTGGAAATTTCAAAAAGGAAATGTTGAAGACGCTTTCAAAACGAACTTCAACGACTCGAAATGGGAATCGGTTACTGTTCCGCACGACTGGGCAATTTATGGTCCTTTTGACAAAAAAAATGATATGCAAACAGTTGCTATTTCTCAAAATGGCGAAAATACTCCTACTGTAAAAACGGGAAGAACCGGAGCCTTACCTCATATGGGTACGGCGTGGTATCGCAATACTTTTACTTTGCCTAAAGAAGCCAAAGGAAAAAAAGTACTACTACTTTTTGAAGGCGCGATGAGTGAACCTCAAGTGTATTTAAATGGGAAAAAAGTAGGAGAATGGGCGTATGGCTATAGTTATTTTTATTTTGATGTTTCTCAATTCATTCAAGAAGGCGACAATACTTTAGCAGTAAAATTATCCAATAAAGAATTTGCCTCCCGTTGGTATCCTGGAGCGGGTTTGTATCGAAAAGTAAGTGTTATTATTAAGAACAATGAAAGTATTGACCAATGGGGGCAATTTATAACGACACCTTTTATTAGTAATGCCGTTGCCAAAGTCAATATTAAGACCAAAGCCTCCGGCGAAAATACGCGTTTGGTGACCACCATTTTTGATGCCGAAGGACACAAAGTAAGTGCAGAGGAATCTTCTTTACGCTTCGGAAAAGAGTTTGACCAAAATATAAAAGTAGAGAATCCAAAATTGTGGAGCCCAGAAACACCTTATTTGTACAAAGCGGTTGCTCAATTGTATGTTGGCAATGAACTAAAAGATGAGGTTGTCACCCGATTTGGAATCCGTGAAATTAAGTATGAAGCCAATAAAGGATTTAGTCTTAATGGGAAAGTGACCAAATTCAAAGGGGTTTGCTTGCATCACGATTTGGGACCTCTTGGTGCTGCTGTAAACAAAGCGGCTTTGCGTAGACAGTTGACCATTTTAAAAGATATGGGATGCAATGCCATTCGCAGTTCGCACAATATGCCTTCTTTCGAACAATTGGAGTTAGCAGACGAAATGGGCTTTTTGTTTTTGGCAGAGAGTTTCGATGAATGGGTTTTACCAAAAGTAGAAAACGGTTACCATCGCTTTTTTGACGAATATGCTGAAAAAGACATTGTGAATTTGGTACAAGCCACACGAAATCATCCTTCTATTGTGATGTGGAGTTCAGGAAATGAAGTTCCAGATCAGTGGGGAGAAGCAGGTGTAAAACGAGCCAAATGGTTGCAGGAGATTTTTCATAGAGAAGACCCAACACGTCCTGTAACAGTAGGAATGGATCAAGTGAAAGCGACTATGGAGTCTGGTTTTGGAGCTTTGTTGGATATTCCAGGATTGAATTATCGCGTGCATTTGTATGATGAGGCATTCAAAAAATTTCCACAAGGATTTATCTTAGGTTCCGAAACTGCTTCAACGGTGAGTTCTAGAGGGATTTACAAATTTCCTGTCGTACAAGAAAAAATGAAGCAATATCCAGATTTACAATCTTCTTCCTATGATTTAGAGGCCTGTAGTTGGTCAAATGTTCCCGATGAAGATTTTGTACTTCAGGATGATAAACCTTGGGTAATTGGTGAATTCGTTTGGACAGGATTTGATTATTTGGGTGAACCGACACCTTATGATGAAATATGGCCGTCACGTAGTTCTTATTTCGGAATTAACGATTTAGCAGGCTTACCGAAAGACCGTTATTATTTGTACCGAAGCCGTTGGAACACCAAGGCAACTACGCTACACATTTTACCTCATTGGAACTGGGAAGGTCGCGAGGGACAAACAACTCCCGTTTTTGTGTACACTAGTTACAACAGTGCCGAACTTTTTATCAATGGTAAAAGTATGGGCGTACAAACCAAAAACAAAAATACTCCACAAAACCGTTACCGTTTGATGTGGATGGATGTAAAATATGAACCAGGAACGGTAAAGGTTGTAGCTTATGATGACAATGGCAAAGTAGCTGAAGAAAAGGAAATTCAAACGGCAGGTCAACCGTACCAGATTGTTTTGGATGCAGACCGAAAAACCATCACAGCCGATGGCGAGGATATTTCGTTTGTGACGGTTTCTGTAGTGGATAAAAATGGAGTTCCTTGTCCAACAGCCACCAACCAATTAAAATTTAAAGTTTCTGGAGCAGGTACGTATCGCGCCGTCTGTAATGGAGATGCAACTTCACTCGAAATGTTCCATAAAGACACGATGAAATTGTTTAGTGGAAAATTGGTAGTACTTGTGAAATCGAAAACTATCACAGGCGATATTAAATTGGAAGTAACCGGTGATGGGTTGAAGTCGGGTAAATTGACTTTGGAAGCAAAGAAATAAATAGATGAACAAAGGGTATGACTCGTTATCATACTTCAAAAACAAAATTATTGCAAAGACATTAAAGCGAGTTTTTGCGATGCAATACTTTAATAATTTTAAGAATAATGAATGATTCATTAATACAAAAAACGACGGCTTTTTTTCAGGATGCATTTGGTAATGCACCTGAAAAAATAGTGCTTTCTCCAGGAAGAATTAACATCATTGGAGAACATGTAGATTATAACGATGGCTATGTATTGCCTGCTGCTATAGATAAGATTATTTGCTTTGCTTTCGAAAAAAGTAACACGACTACTTCTCGAATCGTGGCTGTCGATTTGAATCAAGAATTCGAAGTCGATTTATCGCAAAACATTCAATTGAGTTCAACCGTTTGGAACAATTACATTTTAGGAGTTTTGAAACAGCTTAAAGACAATGGCTTTGATTTTAGTGGAGTCAATTGTGTATTTAGTAGCAACATTCCAGTAGGTTCTGGATTGTCGTCTTCGGCTGCTTTAGAATGTGGTTTTCTTTTTGGAATACAATCACTTTTCAATTTAGACATTAGCCAACAAAATCGGGCATTGATGAGCCAAAAGGCAGAACATTGGGTGGGAATTAATTGTGGTATTATGGACCAATTTGCTAGTGTGCATGGACTAGAAAATAAGGTTATTAAATTGGATTGCAATACCTTAGAATTTGAGTACCACAACGCTGATTTTAAAGACTATGCTTTGGTGTTGTTCGATAGTAATGTGAAGCATTCTTTGTTCACATCGGCGTATAACAAAAGAAGAGAAGAATGCGAGGAAGGTTTGGCGATTATCAAAGCTAATTTTCCTGAAGTCAAAAGTTTCAGAAATTGTACCGAAGCGCAATTGTTGACTTTGAAAGACAAAATGGATGCTGTTGTTTTTACACGCGTGCATTATGTAGTAAAAGAAATTGCTCGTGTCTCTAAAGCCTGCGAAGCTTTGGATGCTGGAAATATTGAGCTTTTGGGGCAATTACTTTTTGAAACTCACGATGGTCTGTCTAGAGAATACGAAGTAAGCTGTCCCGAGTTGGATTATTTGGTAGAATTGGCCTTAGCCAATGATGCCGTAATAGGCTCTAGATTGATGGGCGGTGGTTTTGGTGGCTGCACCATTACTTTGATTAAGAAAGGAAAAGAAGAAGCCGTTAAACAAAAATTCGCTCAGTTGTACCAAGAAAAATGGAACATTGAGTTGAAAATTTACGATGTTAAAATCGGAAACGGTACATCATTGTATGAACCTGTAGGGTAGATGTTAGCCACGAATGCACGAATAATTTAAAAACTTTTATGACCTTTTAAATCCAAAAATAAAAGCGTCATAAGCTTAAATGACTTATCTGTTTAATACACATTGCGACCCTTGCGGTAACAAACATAAAATGAATAGCATGAAAAATTTTGATATCAACGAAGACCCACATAGACGTTTTAATCCCTTAATCAACGAATGGGTTTTGGTTTCTCCTCACCGTTCCAAAAGACCTTGGCAAGGTCAAAAAGAAAGCATTTCAGGTGCGCAATTGCCAGAGTACGACCCCGAATGTTACTTGTGCCCAGGTAATGTGCGTGCCAATGGCGAAGTGAATCCTGCTTATGATTCTTGTTATGTTTTCGAAAATGATTTTGCTGCGCTAAAACAAGAACCTATTGCTTTTGAAGAAAACAATACGCCTACTTTTTTTAAAGCAAAACCTGAACGAGGAATTTCTAGAGTGGTTTGTTTTTCACCAAGACACGATTTGACTTTACCTCAAATGGAGGTCGAGAATATCGAAAATATTGTAGCGACTTGGCAAAAAGAATACACCACTTTGGGCGCTATAGATTACATTAACCATGTTCAAATTTTTGAAAACAAAGGAAGTGTGATGGGCTGTAGTAATCCCCACCCGCACGGTCAAATTTGGGCACAATCGTCTTTGCCTACGCAGGTTGAAAAAACACATAATAGCTTGAAGCAGTATTACGAACGACAAGGCCGAACCTTATTGCAAGATTATGTTCAAGAAGAATTGAAAGTCCAAGAGCGCATCGTTATCGAGAATGAGCATTTTGTAGCCTTGGTGCCTTTTTGGGCGATTTGGCCTTATGAGACCATGATTGTAAGCAAACGCAACGTGTCTAAAATCACTGAATTTACTTCAGCTGAGGTTACAGATTTTGCTATTATTTTAAAACAATTAACCACCAAATACGATAATCTTTTCGAGACTTCTTTTCCTTATTCTTCGGGAATTCATCAAGCGCCAACAGATGGTCAAGAACATCCAGAATGGCATTTTCATATGCATTTTTATCCGCCGTTGTTGCGCTCAGCTTCGGTAAAGAAGTTTATGGTAGGTTACGAAATGATGGGTGAGTCACAGCGTGATATTACTCCAGAGAAAAGTGCTGAGGTCTTGAGAGGATTGTCAGTAGTTCATTATAAAAACAAATAAGATGCAAATAGTTGTCACAGGAGGTTTAGGATTTATAGGTTCACATACGGTGGTCGAACTACAAAATGTAGGGTATGAGGTAATCGTGATTGATAATTTATCGAATTCGTCTATTGATGTTTTGGGTGGAATTGAAAGAATCACCGGAAAACAGCCTATTTTTGAACAGATTGATTTAAGAGAAAAAGCGGCAGTACAAGCTTTTTTTGCCAAATATACTGAGGTTTCAGGAGTGATTCACTTTGCAGCCTCAAAGGCAGTGGGTGAGAGTGTGCAAAATCCTTTATTGTATTACGAGAACAACATTGCTTCTTTGGTTTATCTTTTGCAAGAATTGCAGAAAAAACCAGAAGCTCATTTTATTTTTAGTTCTTCTTGCACCGTTTATGGTCAAGCCGAAGTGATGCCAATTGCAGAAACTACACCGATTCAAGCTGCGATGTCTCCTTATGGAAATACCAAACAAATTGGAGAAGAAATCATTGCCGATGTGACCAAAGTAAGTGGACTCAATGCTATTTTATTGCGTTACTTCAATCCAATTGGAGCGCATCCTTCTACCGAAATTGGAGAATTACCTATCGGAGTTCCTCAAAATTTAGTCCCTTTTATTACACAAACCGGAATGGGCTTGCGCAAAGAGCTGTCCGTTTATGGCAATGATTATCCTACGGTTGACGGTACATGTGTGCGAGATTACATCCACGTAGTAGATTTGGCCAAGGCGCATGTAGTGGCTTTGCAACGTTTGTTGGATAAGAAAAATGAAATGGCATTAGAGGTATTCAATTTAGGAACAGGTAAAGGAAGTTCTGTACTCGAAGTGATTACGGCTTTTGAAAAAGTGAGTGGGCAAAAGTTGCCGTATACCATCGTACCACGACGTGAAGGCGATGTAACCGAAGCCTATGCCAATACCGAAAAAGCCAATACTGTACTAGGCTGGAAAACAGCAGCAACCCTTGAAGAAGCCATCGATAGTGCTTGGAAATGGGAACAAAAGGTTAGAGGTGGTAAGTAGTTGTTTACTATATATTTAACGAACTATTTTTTTTGCGATGAAAAATTTAACATAATAAAATAAAAAATAAATGTAAAAAACACATTTATAATCAATTGAAATAACTATTTTTATTTTATTTTTGGATTTGACAAAAAAACAGAAAAAATAAAACACATGTCGCATTAAAAATGTGATTTTAATAACAAAACGAATGATTTGGCTTTTTTAGTTGCAATTAAAATAGTAGCATTACATTCGGATTACAACAGAACTATTAATTTTCAAAAAAGTATTATCCATGAATCAAAACCTAGCCTTCGCAGATTATGCGATATTCATTATTTACTTTATTGCCGTTTCTTCTTACGGCTACACCGTTTATCGCAAACGAAAAAAAGAAGAACAAGATGCCAAAGGATATTTTTTGGCCGAAGGGAATTTAACTTGGTGGGCAATTGGAGCCTCACTTATTGCCTCTAATATCTCGGCAGAACAATTTATCGGGATGAGTGGCGAAGGATTCTTTTTAGGAATCGCAGTGGCTGCTTATGAGTGGCTTGCAGCAGTAGCTTTGATTATTGTTGCGGTTTGGTTTATTCCAGTATATCTTAAGAATAAGATTTATACAATGCCTCAATTTTTAAAAATGCGTTACAACGAATCTACAGCTTTGATTATGGCCGTTTTTTGGTTGTTTTTGTATGTATTTGTAAACTTAACTTCGATTCTTTACTTAGGAGCCGTAGCAATCAATGGGCTTGCTGGTGGAGAATACCTGCACGTTATTATGGTAGGTTTGGCTGTTTTCGCTTTGTTCATCTCTTTGGGGGGAATGAAAGTTGTGGCGTATACTGATGTGGTTCAAGTTGCAGTATTGATTATTGGTGGTTTGGTGACGTCTTATATTGCATTGACTACTGTTGGTCAGTACTTTGGAGTGGGTGAAAATGCCATTGCAGGTTTCAAAGTTTTGATGCGCGAAGCCCCTGAACATTTCAAAATGATTATCCCTAAACCAACCGCTACTTCTTCTCAATTAGAGATTGATAAGTATTTGACTTTCCCAGGTTTGTTGTCTTATGCAGCAGGTATTTGGATTATCAATTTGAATTATTGGGGATGCAATCAATACATCACTCAAAGAGCTTTGGGTGCTGATTTACAAACGGCTCGTACCGGTATTTTATTTGCAGGTTTGTTAAAATTATTAATGCCTATCATCGTAATGTTGCCAGGTATTGCAGCTTATGTGTTGTATCAAAATGGTCATTTACCTCAATTAGTTGGAGGTAAAGATGGTGCTTATTCAGCCATACTTACCTTTTTACCAACAGGACTGAAAGGTCTTTCGGTTGCGGCCTTAACAGCGGCTATTGTGGCTTCATTGGCAAGTAAAGTAAATAGTATCTCTACCATTTATACTTTGGATGTACACAAAAAATACATTCAA
The DNA here is from genome assembly GCF_051547145.1 of Flavobacterium sp. RSSB_23. Lineage (NCBI taxonomy): Bacteria > Pseudomonadati > Bacteroidota > Flavobacteriia > Flavobacteriales > Flavobacteriaceae > Flavobacterium > Flavobacterium sp. RSSB_23. The sequence goes on from NZ_JBPTTO010000002.1 coordinate 371,899, forward strand.
AAAGAAGCAGGTGAAAAACAACAAGTAAACATTGGACGTATCGCTGTTTTTGCTGCAATGTTGTTGGCTGTTTTATTTACATGGAATGATTTATTAGGAATTGGTGGTGTAGGTGGATTTACCTACATTCAAAAATATACGGGATTCATTAGTCCAGGGGTATTTGCGATGTTTATCTTAGGGATGTTCTGGAAACGTACTACAGGAACAGCTGCTATTGTTGGGGTGATTTTAGGATTCTTATTATCGGTTTTATTCAATGAATATGCACCGATGTTATTTGGTAACGACACATTGTTGTATACAGCTTATGCTAACGGAAAAGGAGCATTCGAAATTCCTTTCCACGTATGTATGGGCTTATCTTTCTTCTTTACTACTTTGGCCATGATTTTAATAAGTTTTGCTGGACCAAAAGTAAATCCAAAAGCATTTGAGTTAGATACTGAAATGTTTAAATTAAAACCACAAACCACTGTTTTAGTAGTGATTACTTTATTAGTTATTGTTGCTTTGTACGTGAAGTTCTGGTAAAAATAAAGATTAGTTAGTTTAAAAAAGGTGAAGCCAAATATACGGTTTCACCTTTTTTATTTGGTAACAGCGTTACATTGTATTTTTAAAATAGGTTCGTAGTCTATACTTTTTTAATCACATAAGTTACCATTCCCCAAATTATTAATTGGTTTTCTTCGGTAACTAAAATGGGTTTGTAACTTGGATTTTCGGGGAGTAAATACATGCAATCTTTCTCGACTTGAATGCGTTTTACGGTAAATTCACCATCAATACAACAAATCGCAATTTTGTTGTTTTTGGGTTCCAAACTTCGGTCAACGACCAATACATCTTTGTCATTGATACCAGCATCAATCATAGAATTGCCTTTGACTTTGATGTAAAATGTAGCCAATGGATTTTCGCTCAATTCTTTATTCAAATCAATGTTGGTTTCCATAAAATCTGCTGCCGGCGAAGGAAATCCTGCCGAAACGCCCTCATTGATATACGGTATTCGAAGTTCACTTTCGAAGTCTGGACGGAAGAAAGTGAGCTTTTGTTCTTTGTTTACAGACATTGTATTTCGAGTATTTCTTTAAACTTTGTGGTATATTTTGGTGACAAATGATTTTGATTCATGTTCCAAGTCAGACTCAGATTTTGGGTAGCCAATTTGACTTTGGTCATTCCAATTTTACGATTCAGTTGGTCGATGGTTTGCATCAAAGCCAAATGTTTTGGGTTTTCTTCTTCGAACAAATGCAGTTGTTTTTTGTTCTCGTCAATCAGTTCTGTCACAATTACCCCTGCTTTTTTGAACCTAATGCCTTCGTTGCCTTGGAGCAATTCTTTCAGTAAAGCGATGGCGGCGTTGGAAATGGTTAGTATCGAATTGCTTGCATAAGGTAATGTTATGGCTTTATTGAAATAGTATTTTGAGCTAGTAATCGAATGTTTGTCAATGACCAATATCACGATAATGGTATGGCAACACGAATGTTGTTTGCGTAATTTTTCGGCACAAACTGCGGCAAAAGTTGCGATGCGTTCTCTAAGTAAATCAAATTCCGCGATTTGTTTTGGAAAGCTTCTTGTAGTGGCAATACTCTTTTTTTGAAGCACAACAGGTTCTAAATCTAATACGGATTTGCCTTCTAATTCTTGTTTTAATCTAAGGCCAATAACGCCCATTTCTTTCTTAATCCAAGCTTCGTGTTGGGGTTGTATAAAATCCAGTGCGGTTTGTATGTTACGCAGTTTGGCTTTTTTGGTCGTGCGATACCCAATGCCCCAAACGTCTTCAATTTTGGTCCATTTTAGGGCTTTGATGCGTTTTTCTTCGGAGTCAATAACATAGACGCCTTGGGTACGAACTTGAAATTTTTTAGCAATTTTATTGGCTACTTTAGAGAGTGCTTTGGTTTCGGCAAAGCCAATGCTAACCGGAATTCCCACCCATTTTTGTACTCGGGTTTTCATTTGGAGTCCGTAGCTGTGGTAGTCCTCAATCGAAAGACCATCAAAATTCAGAAAGGCTTCGTCTATACTGTAAATTTCTATATTCGGTGTGAACTGATTCAATATGTTCATCACTCGATTACTCAGATCGCCGTACAAAGGATAATTGGAAGAAAAGACAGCGACTTCTTTTTCTTTTATTAAGTCTTTGATTTGAAAGGCAGGTGCGCCCATAGGAATGCCAACTGCTTTGGCTTCATTACTTCTAGAAATCACACAACCATCGTTGTTGGATAATATCGCAACGGGTTTTCCGTTGAGTTTCGGCTGAAAAACACGTTCGCAAGAAGCATAGAAATTATTACAATCGACTAAAGCATACATAGCACAAATTTACAGCATTCGAGTGGCTGTAAGTAGCTAACGATAGTTAATTTTTTGTGGCTGTTGATAAGTTACAATGACTCCTTTTAGGCGTGAAAATTATCCAACCAACTGGGGTCGCTCATTTGTTTTTGAATCCTTTCGATGTCGCCAAACGTAGTCACCAAAGCGTCGTTGTTGTTGCTGTCGACCAAATCTTTCTGAAAAGCGCCGCCTTTTTGAATGATGTATTCGGCCATTTGTTGACCAATGACTTGCATCAAATCAAAACGATTAATATCGGCCATATCAATTGAGTTCAAGATGGAATAATCTACATCGTGCAACCATTTTGAAGGATATTTTTTGGGGTTTAATCCGTCGGTATTCGGTATTTTTTTGATAGAGAGAGGGTCTAATGAAATTTGGAATCGGCGAAAATCGATGATTTTATTAATTATTGGAGAGCGTAAGGTGTTTACTTGCATAGCGCTGGAATCTTGACCCATTTGTGTCATAAGCCATTCCAGCCAAAACTTAATATCTAGCCCCTTGATTTTGAGAGTTGCATCGGGTTGTACAAACTGTCTGGAGATTCCGGTGCCAAAACTGAAAATGCATAATTTGGTGATATCATAAGCAGAATCTTTTTCTTTGCCTTTGGGAAAGCTATAGGAAATGGCTTCCATAAATCCAGCAAGGACAGGATTGTTGTAGGTAGTCGTTCCACCATCTACAAAACGTTCAAGTGGATTGAAATAAGTAGGAGCACTCATAGTGGCTTCGAGTACGGCACGGAGTAATACGTCTTTGTAGGTGCCATAATAGCTACCGTCTTTTTGCTTGAAACAACTAAAAAAAGTCTCTTCGGAAGCGGTCATATCGTGCGCCGTAATCATCAAATCAATATCGGTTTTGGCACAACTTTCGGCTAGGGTAGTGTTTTGAATTTCTTCGAAAAGTAACTTTCGGTAATTGCCTTTTAGGTATTTTGGCGGATTTACAAAACGGTCTCCCAAAGGTTTTTTGTCAAATACTTCTTCGATTAATGTACTGTATTTCTCTTCTATCGCTGCTGCGGTATAGCCAGAAGCTATGAGTCCCGCGATGATGCCTCCAGTAGAAGTTCCTGAAACCATATCAAACAATTCAAAACATGGAATTCCAGCGGTTTCTTCTAATTTTTTGAGCAGTTGAAGGGTTAAAATTCCTCTCATCCCGCCACCATCTAAGCATAAAATTGCTCTTTTGTTGGGGTTGATGTTGAGTGTTTCAAAGGCCTTTTTTCTTGAGGCTGGCATTTTTGATCCGTTTACTTTTGCCATTGTGGTTGGTTTGGTTAATAGATAGGATTAGAGCGATATAAAAATACTCAATACCGATGTTTTATCAAAAGACAACGGTATTGAGTATAAATGTATGTATTTGAATTATGATTTAGAACTCAAAATTGAATCCTTTTTTAGTTAATTTGTCATAAATAGCTGGGTCAAATTTGTACAATTTTGCAGCCCTATGCGATACATCTTGTTGCTTTTCTTCTAGTGCCACTAGCAATTTCATGTGCAATATTTTGCGTCTAAAGTTAGATTTATCCATTTCTACCCCAAGAATTTCTTCATATAGATGCATAAGTTGTAGCAAGGTAAATTTTTCGGGTAGGAGGTTGAAACCTATTGGAGCTTGTCGCACTCGGTTACGCAAATGAGTTAAGCTATAGTTTAGAATCTCGTTGTGGTCGTAAATTAAATTTGGGATTTCGTTAATTCGGTACCATTTGGCGTCCGATGCTGTAAAACCTGCTTTAATGTTGTAGTCTTCTTTTTTGATTAAGGCATAATAGCCAATAGTAATAACCCTTCTTAATGGAAAACGATTGGGTTCTCCAAACGCTTTTAGTTGTTCTAGGTAAATATTATCCAGTCCTGTAAGATCGGCTAGCAAACGGTGAGCAGCGTCATCAATGCTTTCTTTCTTTTTTATCCACCCTCCAGGCAACGCCCATTTTCCTTTACTAATCCCCTCAGCGTGTTCTACTAAAAGTACTTCGAGTATGCCATTGTCAAAACCAAAGATAACACAGTCAATGGTAATGGCATTCATAGCGGCATGTTCAGTTTTGGCTAATGCTTCTTCTCTTACCATTTCTTGTAGATTTTTTACAAAATAAATAAATAAAAATGTAATCTGATGGGAACGCACAATTATTTACTAATGAATACAAAATAGAATGTGCGGTTTTCTCTATAAAATGTAAGTAATGGATGATTTATTCTGCTTTGGGTCCAATCAAGAAAACGATTTCTGAATTAAAAGCGTAGTGATTTTTTTTCAGGTTTTTCAAGGGTTTTCAGTTCTTGTTTTGTTAGATGTTTATTTTTTAATGCTTTAAATTATCTAATTCAAAAAAAACAACTTCTAAAATTTTGTTAATATCAGAATTTGAATTATACTTGTAGTCAAATTAACCATAAGCTTAAGGTTGATTTGACCAAAAGATAAAAAAGGATGATTTGTCATCGAAAAAAAAGAAGCATATGTACTTTTTAGGAATAGATTTGGGAAGCTCTTCGATAAAACTTTCGGTAGTGGATGCCGAAAAAGGAAAAGCGATTGCGGCAGTAAGTGTCCCAGAATTTGAAATGAATATTCATGCACCGCAATTTGGTTGGGCCGAGCAAGACCCTAATCTGTGGTGGCAGTATGTAAAAAAGGGGATTCAGCTATTATCGAGTCAAGAAGGTATTGATTTAAAAAAAATAGAAGGAATTGGTATTGCGTACCAAATGCATGGATTGGTACTGACGGATGCAGCGTTGAATCCAGTTCGTTCTTCTATTATTTGGTGCGATAGTCGCGCGGCAACTATTGGAAATTCCATTTATGATGAAATGGGACACGACTTTTGCCAGCAACAAATTTTAGGAAGTCCAGGCAATTTTACTGCTTCAAAGTTGAAATGGGTACAAACGCATCAACCTGAAGTTTTTGAAAAAGCAGTTTATATGATGCTACCGGGCGATTTTATAGCTGCAAAATTATCAGGGAAAGCACAAATAAGTACTTCGGGTTTGTCAGAAGCGGCTTTATGGAATTTCTCTAAAGGTAGATTGGCTACAGAAGTACTTAAAGCCATGGGACTTCCTGATGCACTCATTCCGGAAATTGTTCCCAATTTTGGACACCAAGCTACAATACATCCAAGCGTTGCCTCAGAATTAGGATTGGATCCAAAAGCAAAAATTACGTATCGAGCAGGAGATCAACCCAACAATGCTTTGTCGCTGAATGTACTGCGACCTGGTGAAATTGCTACCACAGCGGGAACATCGGCGGTAGTTTATGCAGTAAGCAATCAAGATATTTATGACAAAGAAAACCGCATCAATACTTTTTTGCATGTAAATAATACCGAAGCCCAAAAAAATAATGGGGTAATGCTTTGTATCAATGGGTCAGGAATTTTGTACCAATGGTTGCGCAAAGTAATGTCGGTAGATCGTGACACACTCATAGCCTATGAACAATTAAACACCGAGGCGGCCAAAGTAAAAGCAGGTAGCGAAGGTTTACGTTTTTATCCTTTTGGTAACGGTGTGGAGCGCATCTTTAATAACAAAAAGGCGACTTCGGGTATTCAAAATCTCAATTTCAACATCCATCAACCCAGCCATCTTGTTCGTTCAGCTTGTGAAGGAATTGTCTTTGCGATGAACTATGGTTTTGATGTAATGAAGGCAGTAGGTGCTTCAGGAGATGTGGTTCGTGCTGGAAAAGCCAACTTGTTTTTGAGTCCGGTGTTTAGAGAAATTTTTGTCAATACCACACAAACTACTTTAGAATTATACAATACTTCGGGGGCAGAGGGTGCTGCTCGTGGAGCCGCTTATGGTTTTGGCTTTTATGACTCTTTGGAACAAGCCTTTGAAGGATTGCAATGTTTGGAACGAACAGAACCCACCAAAAGCGCATCCGACCAATACCAAGAGATTTATCAAGAATGGAAAAATAATATTAATACCGAAATATAATGAATACAACACAACAAGCTTATTTTAAAAATATGGACACCATCCGCTTTGAAGGCAGAGAAAGTGATAATCCTCTTGCTTTTAAATGGTATGATGAAAATAGAGTAGTTGCAGGAAAAACCTTAAAAGAACATTTGCGTTTTTCTATGGCCTATTGGCACACACTATGCAATACTGGAGGAGATCCTTTTGGTAGTTCGACAGAGAAATTCTCTTGGAATAAAAATGAAGACGCTATTTTGAAAGCCCAAGATAAAATGGACGCTGCTTTTGAGTTCATGAGCAAATTAGGAATGCCTTTTTACTGTTTTCATGATGTAGATGTGGTAGATGAAGCACCTACATTGGCTGCATTTGAAAAGCGCATTCATACTATGGTGGACTATGCTAAACAAAAACAACAAGAATCTGGAATTAAATTGTTGTGGGGAACTTCAAACTTATTTAGCAATCCTCGTTACATGAACGGTGCTTCTACCAATCCTAATTTTGACGTGGTGGCTTATGCTGCGGGTCAAGCCAAAATAGCCATCGATGCTACTATTGCTTTAGGAGGTGAGAATTATGTTTTTTGGGGAGGACGCGAAGGATACATGAGCCTTTTGAATACCAATATGAAGCGCGAACTGGACCATATGGGGCAGTTTTTGAACCTTTGTAAGGACTATGCGCGTAAACAAGGTTTTAAAGGCACTTTCTTAATCGAGCCAAAACCTATGGAGCCAATGAAACATCAATATGATTTTGATGCAGCTACTTCTTTAGGTTTCTTAAATAAATACGGTTTGCAAGATGATTTTAAACTAAATCTTGAAGTCAATCACGCTACGCTTGCGGGACACTCTTTTGAACACGAATTACAAGTTGCGGTAGATGCAGGAATGTTAGGAAGTATTGATGCCAATCGAGGGGATTATCAAAATGGTTGGGATACCGATCAATTTCCAGTTGATATTTATGAGATTACACAAGCGATGTTGGTCATCTTAGAAGGTGGCGGAATTCGTGGAGGCGGAATCAATTTTGATGCTAAAGTGAGAAGAAATTCAATCGATTTAGAGGACAAGTTTATTGCACACATAGCAGGAATGGACATTTTTGCCCGCGGACTTATTTGTGCTGATCATATACTACAAAACACCAATTACAAAAAACTACGCGCTCAGCGTTACGGATCATTTGACAGCGGAAATGGTGCCAAATTCGAAAAAGGAGAATTGTCTCTTGAAGAATTAAGCCAAATCGCTCGTGCAAACGGAGAACCTCAACCCATTAGTGGTAAACAAGAATTATTCGAGCAAATCGTATCAAATGCTTATTAGCTAAACACCTTTGAAAATTAAAAAATTAACCAATCACTCAAAAATCATGAAAAGAAATTATGGTATAGCGACAATGCTTTCCTTTTGTATGACGCTATTATTGAGCATTTTTATGCTACAATCTGGTTATGCACAAGACCGTACTATTTCTGTTACAGGAAAAGTATACACTTCAAACGATAATTTAGAAGTTTCTGGTGCAGGTATTACAATACAAGGTTCAAAAACTAGCACTAGTACAGGTTTTGATGGAACCTTTAAAATTAATGCCAAACCAAACGATGTCTTATTAGTAAGTTTTGTAGGGTATAGAACCCAACGAGTAAACATAAACAATCAAACCAACATCGATATTTATCTTCAGCAAGAAACTGCCGAACTAAAGGAGATTGTTGTTATTGGGTACGGTACTCAAAAGAAAAAAGTATCTACTGCTTCCACATCTGTAGTTGGCGCAAAAGATATTCAAAATGTAAACAGCTTAGATGTTGTAAATGCCTTGCAAGGGCAAAGTACAGGGGTATCGATTACTTCAACTTCTGGTCAGCCAGGAGCAGGAATGGTAGTGAACATTCGTGGGGTAGGTACCGCAGGAAATAATTCTCCGCTTTATGTGGTAGATGGAGTGGTAATCGATAACGGAATTGGGTATTTGGATCCTTCTTCAATAGAAAGGGTTGATATTCTTAAAGATGCTGCAGCGGCTTCTATCTATGGAGCAAGAGCCGCAAATGGAGTAGTTTTGGTAACCACCAAAAAAGGAAAAGATGGAAAAATGAATGTGTCATTTAACAGTTACACAGGTTTCCAACAAATTGCCAAACGATTGGATTTATTGAATACTAAAGAGTATACTACCATTATTAATGAAGGAAGAGTAAACTCAGGTATGGCGCCGTTGTATTCTCAATCACAAATTGCAGCTTTTCCAAATACAGATTGGCAAGACTATTTGTTCAATGAGGGAGCTATTAAACAAAATCACTCTTTGATGATAACAGGGGGAGACAAAAAATCAACCATTGCTACTGGTCTTTCTTATTATGGTCAAGACGGTATAATTGGTAGCCAAACCAATCAGTCCAAATATGATCGTATCACTTTCAATGTAAACTCAACTTCAGAAATCATCGAAGGTCATTTGAAAATTGGTGAGAACTTCTCTTTTGCTAACATTAAAGGAAGTGGAATTTCGGATGACGGAATCTATAATAACAGTATTAGAGCGTTCTTGAATGCTGCACCTATAGATGCTGCTTATGATGCAAATGGAGGTTTTGCTAATTCTATAGTTTCAGCAGATGTTAGCAATCCACTTGGGGCTTTGTATTACAATAACTTCAACGAAAATAAAATTGACCGCTACGTAGGGAATATTTTTGCAGAAGCTAAATTCTTGAAAAACTTCACTTTCAGAACCAGCTTTGGGGTAGATATCACTAATAGTACCTACCGTTCTTATACTCCAATCTACCGTTTGTCATCCAACAACAACAACGATGTTTCTAGTGTAAATCAAAGCGCGAACAAAGGATTGGGTTGGATCTTCGAAAACACACTTCAATATAAAGCCTCAATAAATGACAAACATCATTTTGACCTTTTAATTGGTACTTCAGCCAAAGACAACACTTCGGATTATGTAAGTGCAACGGGAAGAAATCTAACTCGTGAAGGATTTAAATATGCTTATTTGAGTAATGCTACCGATCAAACGTCTAATACAGTGGCAGGTAATAGAACAGATTATTCTATTCAATCGTACTTTGGTCGTTTCTTGTATGATTATCAAAACAAATACTTATTGTCAGCGACCATTCGTAGAGACGGATCTTCAGAATTTGGACCTAATAATAAATATGCAATCTTCCCCGCTTTTTCAGCAGGTTGGAATGTAGATAAAGAGAGCTTTTTCCCAGAAAACAAAGTATTGAAAAGCTTAAAAGTTAGAGCGAGCTGGGGGCAAAACGGTAACGATCAATTTGCTAAACGATTTGCTTACATGTCAACGATTAGCACTTATGATAAAAACTACCATTTCGGAACTGGAGGTACTGCGCTAGAAGTTGGAGCGAGCCCAGATGCTTTAGAAAATCCAGACATCAAATGGGAAACTTCAGAACAGTTAGATTTAGGATTCGATGCGACTTTGTTTTCTTCGCTTACGATATCGTTTGATTACTATGATAAAACTACAAAAGACTGGTTAGTTCAGGCATCGGTACCAGATATTGCTGGAGCAGCAGCGCCATTTATTAATGGTGGAGACGTTAGCAACAAAGGTTTTGAATTGGCATTAGGATACAAAACTTCTTTTGGTGATGGCTGGAGTTTTTCAGTAAACGCCAATGGTTCATTCAATAAAAATGAAGTGTTACGAATTGCCAATACCGAAGGTATTATTCATGGAGAATCTAATTTATTATTCCAAGGATTAGACGAAATGAATCGTGTAGAAGTTGGGCAGCCAATAGGTTATTTTTATGGATTAAAAACCGACGGAATTTTTCAAAATACCTCAGAGTTAACTTCTGTTCAGCCTAATGCGGTACCTGGAGATGTTCGTTTTGTCGACTTGAACGGTGACGGAAAAATCGATGCTAATGATAAAACTAAAATCGGAGACCCTAACCCAGACTTTACTTATGGTTTGAGTATGGACTTGTCGTACAAAGCGTTTGATTTTTCAATCTATACTTATGGAGTAGCGGGTGGTCAAAATGCTTTTGGAGTTCACGATTATACTCGTGCTTACAACAATTTTACTACTACTATCCTAGACCGTTGGACTACAGAAGGAACTTCAAACAAAATTCCAAGAGTGACTTACGGAACAGATGCTAACGGGAATTACACTAAATTCTCTGATTTGTACATTCAAGATTCGGATTTCTTTAGAATCAAAAGTATAACTATTGGTTGCGATTTGACAAAGTTGACCAAAAACTTAGGCTTCTTTAGCAAATTCAGAATTTATGGTTCGGCCAATAACCTTTTCACCTTTACCAAATATCAAGGAATGGATCCAGAGATTGGATTTGGAAACTCAAACCAATCATGGGCCAAAGGAATCGATGTTGGATTTTATCCTCAACCTAGAACATACATGTTAGGTCTTAATGTTAATTTTTAATTTTTAAAAGTCATGAAAAAATATATATATCTTTTCGCAGTATCAGGTTTGTTTGCACTGGGATCTTGTTCGGATGATTTCTTAGAGAATGAACCGTATACTGAATTAGTTACGGAGAATTTTTATTCCACACCCAAAGATGCTTTTCAAGGATTAGTAGCGGTTTATGATATCTTACAAAGAGAAGGCTATGGTAATACGTTACTTACCAGCGAAATTGCTTCGGATAACTGTTTTGGAGGATACGGAATTGCCGATGGACAAGGAGATTTAGAATGGGATCGTTTCTTGTTTGTTACAGACAAAGACATGAATGCTACAGCTTGGAAGACAGGTTATCAAGGAATTTATAGAGCCAATATTTTATTAGAAAATTTGAATAAAGTAAATTGGGGAACTGATACCGCACTAAAAACCAAATACGAAGCCGAAGCTAGATTTCTTAGAGCACATTTCCATTTTCAGTTGGCTAGAATGTTCGGAGACATAGTGGCTTTAGATCATACTTTAAAGACAGCAGAGTATTATTCTCCAAGAAGTTCTGCCGAGGAAACCTACAAATTAATCGCTAGTGATTTGAAATTTGCTGCTGATAATTTAGGAACCGAAAATTATTCTCAAACTGGAAATGCCAATTATGGTCGTATCACCAAATGGGCGGCTGAGGCTTATATTGCTAGAGCCTTTTTATTCTACACAGGATATTACAAAAAAGCAGATTTAGCGGGTGTCGTTTCTAAAGCGCAAGCGGTAACTTACATCAATGATGCAGTAAACAATAGCGGACATGCTTTAGTAGCAGATTTTGCCAACCTTTGGTTAGCTGCTTCTTTCGGTCAATTTGCTGGAGAAGACAATACGGAGATGGTTTTTGCTGTACGATTCAACGGATCAGGAAAAGGCGATTGGAACCTTCACGAAGGAAATCGTTTCCAAGTACTTATCGCTCCTCGTGGTGGAAACATAGGTCCTTATGGCACTGGTTGGGGAGGTGCAACAGTAAATAAAAAATTAGTTGATGCGTATGGCACTGGAGATACCAGAAAAGCCGCTTCGTTTATTGATTTTGCTGGCGAAGGGTTAAGTTTCGATCCTGTGGCTAGAGAACAACGTCAATACACAGGTTATGCTTGGAAAAAATATTGTCCTGTAACCAATGAACACGGAACAGGAAACTTCCAAATTGACAACGTACAAGATTATGCGGTAATTCGTTTTGCGGATGTGCTATTGATGGCTGCTGAGTTAAACTTGGATACCAATCTTGCTTTTGCCCAAACTTGTTTAGACAGAGTACGCGACCGCGCTTACAAAGATACAACTCATCGTGTTACGGCTACAAAAGCCAATATTATGGAAGAGCGTCGTTTAGAATTAGCTCTTGAAGGCCTTCGTTATTTCGACTTGCTTAGACAAGGTGTAGATGTAGCAAAAGCTGCTATCGATAATACAGGTGCAGGAACAACATTTAATGTTACGTTCAGAACAGAAACATTGGGTTGGTTTCCGTTGCCTCAATCTCAAATCCTACTTTCAAACGGTGCGATGAAACAAAATCCAGGTTGGTAATTAACTCAAAAAACAAACGATTATGAAACGTATACTTCACATATTAGTAGCTATAATAACTTTAGGATCCGTGTTTTCTTGCGAGCCAGTAGAGGATAGAAATAGCTTGCCTGCCATAACCAAAACTGCGGCAGACTTAAAATTTACAGTAACAGCCAAAAGCAACTCCATGACCTTAGAGAATTTGGATATGGATGTTATTCCATATTGGAGTTATACCGATGCTTTAGGTAATGAATTGGGGCATTTTAATACGAACAAAGTAGCAGACATTGCTTTGCCATTTGCAGGAACTTATTATGTAAACTTCACAGCCTATACTCGCGGTGGAATTGTAGTGGCCGAACCTAAAAAAGTAGTGATTAGCCAAAATGATTTAACCTTATTTAGTGATCCAAAATGGGATTTACTAACCAATGGTGTAAAGGGTAAAACTTGGATACTAAAAATGTCGGCACCAATGGAATTTGTAGGTCCTGGGTACATCAATAGCACCGTTGGAGGAGATTGGAATTGGTATCCTAATTTCTCTGATATTTCTTGGGCTGGAATCGAAGACAAAGATTGGGGAGAAATTACTTTTAATTTGAATGGAGGCTATAATGTTACCGTAGTGCAAACGTCAACAGAGGTTAATTCTACTACTAAAACGACCAAAAAAGGAACTTTTAGCTATAACAGAACAGCTGATTTTACAAATGACAGAATTATTCTTAATGGAGGATTAGAAATGTTACATCCTGGGCCAGCAAACAGTTGGAGTTCAGGTTTTAGTTTCTCAAATGTTCGATTGGTAGAGCTTACGGCTACAACCTTGAGTTATGCCGCCATCAGAGCCGATGGTCAAGTCTTGATTTATCATTTGATTGCTAAATAATTATTTAAGTTAGTTACGTTTTTATTTGAATGAACAACCGATAAGTGAATGAAACCACTTATCGGTATGTTTATATCAGTGATAACAATAATACCATTATACATTTACTTCATGAATAAAAGAAAATATAGAAGCAGTCCACTACTTGTCCTACTTATAGGCATGTTTCTGGTAGGAGCTTGTGGCAAAAAAAACGAAGCTTTTAGCGATCGAAAGGTTTCTTTTAATTCGGATTGGAGTTTTCATTTAAACGATAGTCTCAAAGACAACGATACCATCAGTGCGATCACGGCTTGGCGTAGTTTAGATTTGCCTCACGATTGGAGCATCGAAGGTAAGTTTGACGAAAAAAGCCCAGCAGGATATGGTGGTGGAGCGCTTACTGGAGGTTTAGGCTGGTATAAAAAAACCTTTAAAGTCGCTGCTCAAGATAGCACCAAAATAACCACAATTACCTTTGATGGTGTGTACCGAAACAGTCAGGTCTGGATCAACGGACATTATCTAGGAAAACGTCCCAACGGATACATTGGTTTTCAATATGAACTTACTCCTTATTTGAATTACGGAGATCAAAACAACGAAATTATTGTTAAGGTTGATAATTCAAAACAACCCAACTCCAGATGGTATTCTGGATCAGGAATATTTAGAAACGTTTGGTTAGAAACGACCGATAAATTGCACGTTGCACAATGGGGAACGTATATTACCACTCCAAAAGTAACCAATGAACAAGCTACAGTACAGCTTGAAACTACCGTGCAAAATCAAAATGGAACCGCTCAAAAAGCAACACTCACTACTACTATTTATAAGGAAGACAACAAAGTAACTTCGGTTGCCCAAGATATCACGATTGCTGCAAATGGCCGACAAACTATCCAACAAAAAACAATTATTGATGCCCCAATTTTATGGTCTGTTGCCACTCCAGAATTGTACACTGCAATCACAGAAGTAGCCATAGCCGATAAAATTGTAGATCAATATACCACCCAATTTGGGATTAGGAGTTTTAAGTTTGATGCTAACAAAGGCTTTATTTTGAACGGCAAACAAGTAAAAATAAAAGGTGTTTGCATGCATCATGACTTAGGTCCTTTGGGCGCTGCTATCAACACACGCGCTATTGAACGCCAGTTAGAAATCTTAAAAAATATGGGAGTCAATGGTATCAGAACATCGCATAACCCTCCAGCTACTGAGCTTTTAGATCTTTGTGACAAAATGGGATTTATTGTCATGGACGAGGCTTTTGATATGTGGAAGAAAACTAAAACCCCATTTGATTATGGCAATGATTGGGACCAATGGCACAAGCAAGACTTAATTGATCAATTGTTGCGCGATCGTAATCATGCCAGTATTTTTATGTGGAGTATCGGAAACGAGATTCCACAACAATGGGACGAAAGTGGAGCAACAATAGCCAAAGAACTCGCAGTCATTACCCGTCAGTACGACAAGACTCGCCCTATTACAGCGGCAATGAATCCACCCGTAAATATGAATATTGATGAGGTGACATTACAGTTTGATAAAGCAAAGGTGCAATACAATACGATTGCTGCTTCGGGAGCATTAGACATTATTGGATACAATTATGCCCATCAAACCTATGCATTTCATCAGAAGAATTTCCCAGGAATTCCTTTCATTGCTACCGAAACAACTTCGGCTTTAGCCACTAGAGGATATTATGATACCGTTTCGGATAGTCTAAAAAAATGGCCTGTACGATGGGATCTTAAATTTACGGAAGGAAATCCTGGAAATACCGTTTCCTCGTATGACCAAGTTCAAGCTCCTTGGGGTTCTACACATGAAGCAACTTGGAAAATTATAAAAAAACACGACTTCCTATCTGGAATGTACATTTGGACTGGTTTTGATTATATAGGTGAACCAACGCCTTATGAGTGGCCATCGATCAGTTCTTATTTCGGAATTGTTGATTTGGCGGGTTTCCCCAAAGACGTGTATTATATGTATCAAAGCGAATGGACAGACCAAAGCGTTTTGCATCTTTTCCCGCATTGGAACTGGAAAGTAGGACAAAAGGTTGATGTTTGGGCGTACTATAACAAAGCCGATGAGGTTGAATTATTTTTAAATGGAAAATCAGTAGGGACTAGAAGTAAAAAAGGAGACGATTTACATGTTATGTGGAGGATTCCATATCAGCCAGGAACTTTAAAAGCGGTTTCGCGTAAAAAAGGAAAAGTAGTCTTAGAAAAAGAAATCAAAACAGCAGGAAATCCCTATCAACTACAACTTGAAGCTGACAGAAGCACCATCAAAGCTGATAAAAACGATTTGTCATTTGTAACCGTTTCGATTTTGGATGCAAAAGGAACTTTGGCTCCAAATGCCAAAAATGAAATCCATTTTTCATTAAAAGGAAACGGAAAGATTGTTGGCGTTTGCAGTGGTGATCCCGTAAGTCATGAATCGTATAAAGGAACAAAACATACGGCTTTGGCTGGAAAATGCTTAGTGATTATTCAATCAGGTACTACATCCGATAAACTAGAATTGACTGCCAAAGCGAATGGACTTAAACAAGCGACAATAGTAATATCAACTGAATAAGAACAGTTCCTGCAAGGTTTTCAAAACCTTGTAGGTATTTATTAATTAGCAAAAGATAATAAAAATGCAAACCTACGAAGTTTTGAAAACCTCGCAGGAAAACTAACATCAAGAATTATTAACCAATGAAGAACACATCACTAAAAGCATTGTTTTCGATGGCCGTGCTTGGATTTGTTTTGATGCCAAAAGCCTCAGCTCAAATTCAAAATGCGGACGTACTGAATGCACCGATAGACATCAGCAAAGATTTTCAGAATTATCTCAATACTTTTTATTTTGCTGATGAGCTGACCAATTTTGATCCAGCCACAGGAAAAGGAACCATTAAATACATCCGAAATACGTATCAAACGCGTCAGGCGTTTAATAACATGATGATGAAACCAGGAGTAGTTCTTGCCAATGAGTTTCCTACAACAGAATATGAGGTGGCACCAGAATTACCGTTTCAAATTCAGTTTGTTTCAGACAGAACCTTGCGAATCAAAATGACTTCGGGACCACAATTTCATCCAGAAAAAGAGTCGTTGATGTTAATTAATGGAGTAGCTCCAAATCATCCCGAGTCATGGAAGTTTTCAAAAATTGAAGGCGGTTTCAAGTACACCAGTGCTTATGGTGCTGTAGAAATTTTGTCCAAGCCTTGGCATGTGAAAATTTATGACAAAAAAGGGAAATTATTAACCAGTACACTACATGATACTGATTTTAAAAACACCTACACGCCAACACTTCCTTTTTCGTATGTACGCAGAAACAGTGATTATTCTAGAAGTATGGGCGCGGCTTTTAGCTTAGAGCCTGATGAAAAAATATTTGGCTGTGGAGAATCGTTTACTCAATTCAATAAACGTGGACAAAAAGTTGTTTTATGGACCGATGACGCCAATGGAATTCAAAACGAAACCATGTACAAACCCGTTCCGTTTTATATGAGCAGCCGTGGATATGGAGTTTTTATGCATCATTCTACTCCCATTACTGTTGATTTTGGAAAATATTATGCTAGTGCCAACGAAATGTACATTGGTGATGACGAAGCGGATTTGTTTTTCTTCATTGGTGAACCAAAGGAAATCTTAGACGAATACACCAACCTGACAGGAAAAGCGGCCATGCCTCCACTATGGTCTTTTGGGTTTTGGATGAGTCGTATTACGTATTTTTCAGAAAAAGAAGGCCGACAAGTAGCCAAGGATTTACGTGCTTACAAAATACCTACCGATGTAATTCATTTTGATACGGGCTGGTTCGATGTTGATTGGAGAAACAATTATGAGTTTGCCAAAGCGCGTTTTCAAGATCCTGTAAAAATGATGAGCGATTTGAAAAAAGATGGTTTTCAGGTATGCTTGTGGCAATTGCCTTATTTTACACCAAAGAATACGTTGTTCAACGAAATCATGGATAAAAATCTTGCCGTTAGAGACCGTAAAGGCAATCTTCCTTATGAAGATGCGGTTTTAGATTTTTCTAATCCAGCTACGGTAACTTGGTATCAAGCTAAATTGAAACATTTGTTTGATCAGGGTGTGGGAGTGATAAAAGTAGATTTTGGAGAAGCAGCACCACCAGACGGAATTTATCATTCAGGACGTACAGGTTTTTATGAACACAACTTGTATCCTTTGCGCTACAACAAAGCGGTTGCTGAGGTTACTCAAAAAGAAAAAGGATATACCTTAATCTGGGCCAGAAGTACTTGGGCTGGAAGCCAGCGCTATCCATTGCATTGGGGAGGCGATGCCGAAACTACAAATGGAGCGATGTCGGCTGAATTGAGAGGTGGATTGTCATTAGGATTAAGCGGATTCAGTTTTTGGAGTCATGACGTGGGAGGATTTGCGACCAAATCACCAGAAAATTTATACCGCCGTTGGGCGCCATTCGGAATGTTTACCTCACATGTTAGAAGTCACGGCGAGCCTCCAAGAGAGCCGTGGTTGTACAGTAAAGAATTCTTAGAAGGATTCAGAAAAGCAGACAACATGCGTTACGAATTGATGCCTTACATTTATGCTCAAGCCAAAGAAAGTTCACAAAAAGGATTACCTATGATGCGCGCTTTATTTGTAGAATATCCAAATGATCCTGGAGCTTGGTTGGTCGATAATGAGTACTTATTTGGGTCAAGTATGTTGGTCGCTCCATTGTTTGAAGAAGTGACCGAAAGAGACGTATACTTACCAGCAGGAACTTGGATTGATTATCAAACCAAAAAAGTATACCAAGGCGGATGGCATAAGATTAAAGCGGGCGAAGTACCTATCGTAGTTTTGGTAAGAGACGGAGCCGCGATTCCTCATATTGCTTTGGCACAATCTACCAAAGATATGGATTGGAGCAAATTGACCTTAAAAGTATATGCTTCTGATGCTACTACAACGGCTACAGCAAAAGTCTTCTTACCAGGAACCGATGCAGTAGAAACGATAACAGTTGTGAAAAAAGGAAACGAGGGAGAAGTCAACTCAAATGCACTAAACGGAAAAACCACTTTCAAAACCGAGTGGATAAAATAAATAAGTTGGATTGGTTTTTAGATCGAGGGTAGTTCTTGGTTGCTACCACTCTCGATAATTTAACTGCTTAAAATAATGAAACAATGAAAAATAAATTGCTCCTTTCGACCGTACTTCTATCCCTTAGTATGGGTCATGCACAAGGCAAAAAGACAACATCCTATGAATTGGCTTCGCCTGGAGGTCAAAACAAAATAAAATTTGAGTTAGTAAATAATGCTCCAAAATATACTGTTTCTCACGGAAAAACCGAAGTTATTTCACCTTCAACGATGGGGTTTTTATTGAAAGGAAATGAAGATTTCAGCTCTAATTTTGAAGTTAAAAATGTAAAAACATCCTCTTTTGATGAAACGTGGGAGCAAGTTTGGGGAGAAAAGAAAAATATCCGAAACCACTACAATCAGTTAGTAGTCGATTTACAACAAAAAACAGGGAACAAACGTAAATTACAAATTCAGTTTCGTGCTTTTGATGACGGAATCGCTTTCAGATACGTATATCCCAAACAAAAAGTGAAAGACAGTATTTTCATTATGGATGAAAAAACAACTTTCAATCTAAAAGAAGATGGAAAAGCTTGGTGGATTCCTGCTAACAGAGAAAACCGTGACGAATATCTGTTCAAAGATGCACCGGTAAGTACGTTAGACACGGTATTAACGCCTTTAACTATCGAAAGTAAAAGTGGCTTGGCATTGAGTTTTCACGAAGCCAACTTGATAGATTTTGCTAGTATGACTTTGGTCAATACCAAAGGAACCGAACTAAAATCGGATTTGGTGCCTTGGGCAGATGGGGTAAAAGTGCGCGTAAAAGACAGCTTTACTTCTTCATGGAGAACGATTCAAATTGGTGAACAACCTGGAGATCTGATTACGTCTTACTTGGTTTTGAATTTGAATGAACCCAACAAATTAAAAAACACCAATACCTATTTCAAACCCTATAAATATTTAGGAATATGGTGGGGAATGCACATTGGGAAATACACTTTTTGGGAAAGTGAGAAACAAGGAGCAACCACAAAACACGCCGAAGAATATATTGACTTTACCGCCAAAGAAGGCTTTCATCATTTATTGATTGAGGGTTGGAACAAAGGCTGGACACCTGGTTGGTATGAAAACCGCATGCACATGTTCAGTTTTACAAAAAATGCAGACAATTTCGATTTAGAAAAAGTAGTGGCTTACGGAAAACAAAAGAACATTGAGTTAATAGGCTATCATGAAACAGGTTCTAACTTAATAAACTACTTAAAAGAAGTTGATGAAGGTTTTGCTTTGTATAAAAAGTTGGGCATTCACACGGTAAAAATTGGTCACGTAGGTTCTAAATTGAATATGAAACAAATGCACTTTGGCCAATTTGGAGTAAACTATTTCAGATACATTTTAGAAAAAGCGGCCCAGTATGATTTGGCTGTTTTGTATCATGAATCCATCAAAGATACTGGAGAGCGTCGTACGTATCCGAATATGGTTTCTAGAGAAGCCGCAAGAGGACAGGAATACAATGCGTGGAGCGAAGGGAATCCGCCTAATCATTTAAGTATTATTCCGTTTACGAGATTGCTTTCTGGACCAATGGATTTCACTCCCGGAATTTTTGATGTAGAAGTAAAACAAGGCTATCCAGGCAAAAGGATTCAAGGAACAGTGGGGCAGCAATTGGCTTTGTATGTTACCATTTATTCTCCAATTCAGATGTTGGCTGATCTTCCCGAAAACTACGAAGGAAAACCAGCTTTACAATTCTTAAAAGACGTTCCTACCGATTGGGAGGATACGAAGGTGCTAGAAGGAAAAATTGGAGAATACATCACAACTGTAAGAAAAGATAGAAACAGTGCCGATTGGTATTTGGGAACTTTAACCAATGAAAATCCGAGAAAAGTAGAAGTTTCATTATCATTCTTAGACCCAAAGGCAACTTATGAAGCGCAGATTTATGTAGATGCTGAAGGAACCCATCAAAAAAACAATCCCGAAGGAGTAGCGATTTCAAAGAAAACCGTAAAAGCTTCGGATGTACTTACTTTGAATTTAGGTGGTGCAGGTGGTGGTGCCGTGCGATTTAAAAAAATATAACTGAAAATTCAACCCGTTAGGTTTTTAAAAACGGTTGAGTTTATTGATACAACTATTGAAAAAATAATTTCATATGAAGCATTTTTCAGCAATAGCATTTATTCTATTATTTCTAAACAATTCTAGTTTGTTTGGTCAAAATCCTGCTGTGATTCGAACCATAAAAGTCGATTATAATAAAACAGAAGGAGCATTGAATACCATGTTCAAAGAATGTATTGGAGCGGGTCGAGCCAATGAGGGTTTGCGTGCCGATTGGCAACAACAATTGGCAATGGTAAAAAAAGAATGCGATTTCAAATACATTCGAATGCATGGTTTACTAACCGATGATATGGGAGTGTATCGCGAAGATTCGAAAGGGAATCCAGAATACAATTATCAATATATCGATGCTTTATATGATTTTCTTTTGAGTATCAAAATAAAACCTTTTGTCGAATTAGGCTTTATGCCATCGGATTTGGCAAGTGGAAGTCAAACCATTTTTTGGTGGAAAGGCAATGTAACGCCTCCAAAAGATTATAAAAAATGGGAAGAGCTCATCCGTAACTTAACCCAACATTTTACAGATCGTTACGGTGTTGAAGAAGTAAAGAATTGGTATTTTGAAGTTTGGAACGAGCCTAATTTATCTCCTGGTTTTTGGTCAGGCACACAAGAAGAATATTTCAAATTGTATGAATACACGGCACGTGCAGTAAAAAGTGTAAATCCCGCTTACAAAGTAGGTGGACCTGCTACGGCAGGTGCAGCTTGGGTTCCAGAAACAATTGAGTTTTGTGCCAAAAATAAAGTGCCATTAGATTTTATTTCGACTCATACTTATGGGGTAAAGCAAGGTTTTTTGGATGAGTTTGGTACCTCTGGAACGGTGTTGAACAAAGAGGAATCGAGTATAAGTGGCGAAGTAATCACTTCTCGTCAGCAGATTGCTAGTTCGGCTATGCCAAAATTAGAACTACATTACACAGAATGGAGCTCTTCCTACACACCCGCCGATCCTATTCACGATAGTTATCACTCGGCGGCCTATATTCTTCAAAAATTAAAACAAGTGGGGAATGCTGCAAACTCCATGTCGTATTGGGTTTTTACCGATATTTTTGAAGAAGCTGGCCCTCGATTTACCCCTTTTCATGGAGGTTTTGGATTGTTGAACACACAAGGTATAAAAAAACCTGCCTACTTTCCGTATGCTTTTTTGAACCAATTAGGAACAACTGCACTTCAAAATACTGATACTTCTTCTTGGAGTACTAAAAATGAAGTGGGAGATGTTCAAGTTTTATTTTGGGATTACACTTATACACTTCCAGAGAATAATATCAATAACCAACAATACTACATCAAAGATTTGCCTGCAAAACCCAAAGGTAAAGTAAAGGTTGAATTGACTGGATTGAAAAAAGGCAAATATGATTTAAAAATCTATAAAGTGGGTTACAAGCAAAATGATGTCTTTACCGATTATTTGGCCATGAACCAACCCAAACAATTGACTACACAACAAGTCGATGTATTAAAGAAAAATAACAATGGAGCACCCATAGCAACGGATTCAGTTACCGTTGGAGCCAAGGGTACTTTAACGAGAGATTTTGAGCTTCGTGAGAATGATGTCTTCTTGCTAAAGTTAGTGAAACGCTAATCATTAATTAGGATTAGAAACTAATTTTTAACCATCCAAAAACAAAAAAATAGACCTATGAAAAAGAAACTAATTTACTTATCAGCAGCGATTGCTTTTATGGCTGTTGTCTCTTGTAAAAATGAAGGAAATGTTGCTACAGCCGATGCCAAAATCTATGAAGGAAAGGAAATCGGGACTGAGTATGATGCAGAAATAAATGCATTATTATCGCAATTGACATTAGAAGAAAAAATAGGCATGCTTCACGGTAATAGTATGTTTTCAACAGGAGCCGTACCTCGTTTGGGTATTCCAGAACTAAAAATGGCCGATGGTCCATTGGGTGTGCGCGAAGAAATTTCACGAGATAGTTGGGCTCCCGCTGGGTTGACGAATGATTTTGCAACGTACTATCCTGCAGCAGGTGGATTGGCCGCTACTTGGAATCAAGAAATGGCCTATACCTTTGGAAATAGTGTAGGGCAAGAATTGAGAGCTAGAGGCAAAGACATGCTGCTTTCGCCTGCTATAAACATTGTTAGGACACCCTTGGGAGGAAGAACGTATGAATACATGACCGAAGACCCTTTTTTGAATAAAAAGATGACGGTTCCAATGGTAGTAGGATTACAAGATAATGATGTGATGGCTTGCGTTAAACATTTTGCTGCCAACAATCAAGAAACTAATCGTGATTTTGTAGACGTACAAATCGATGAGCGTACGCTTCGTGAAATCTATTTACCCGCTTTCGAAGCGGCTGTCAAAGAAGGAAAAGCATACAGCATCATGGGAGCCTACAACAAGTTCAGAGGCGAATACCTATGTGAAAATGATTACATGCTTAACAAAATTTTGCGTGATGAATGGGGTTTTAAAGGGATTGTAGTTTCAGATTGGGCGGCAGTTCACACTACGGTTAAATCTTTAAAAAGCGGTTTAGATATTGAGATGGGAACACCAAAACCGTTCAATGAATTTTTCTTAGCTGATAAATTAGTAGCAGCTGTAAAAGCGGGCGAAATTTCAGAAGCAGAAATCGATATCCATGTAAAAAGAATTTTACGCACTTTATTCCAAGTAAAAGCAATGGGTGGTAAAGACCGTGTAAAAGGTAGTATTGCGACCGAAGCGCATTATCAAGACGCTTACAAAATTGCTTCTGAGAATATAGTATTGTTAAAGAACGAAAATAACGCTTTGCCTTTACAATTGAATGGTGTTAAATCGATTGCTGTAATCGGAAACAATGCCACCAAGAAAAATGCTTTAGGAGGTTTTGGTGCTGGGGTAAAAACCAAAAGAGAAATTACACCTTTAGAAGGTTTGAAAAACCGATTGCCGTCAGCTATCCAAATCAATTATGCCGAAGGCTATTTGGAACGTTATGACGAAAAAAATAAAGGAAAATTAGGAGACATCACCCTGAATGGTCCAGTGACAATTGACCAATTAGACCCTGCTAAACTACAAGAAGCCATCGATGCAGCCAAAAAATCTGATATAGCCATCATTTTTGCAGGTTCTAATCGCGATTACGAAACCGAAGCTTCGGATAGAAGAAGTTTGAAACTGCCTTTTGGTCAAGAAGAATTGATTAAAAAAGTTTTAGCTGTGAATCCAAAAACGATTGTAGTTATGGTGGCTGGGGCTCCGTTTGATATTCAAGAGGTAGCCAAAAATACCAAAGCATTAGTATGGAGTTGGTTCAATGGCTCTGAAGGTGGTAATGCTTTAGCCGATGTATTGTTAGGAAAAATTAACCCTTCTGGAAAATTACCTTGGACCATGCCAAAAAATATTATGGATTCTCCTGCACATGCTACGAATAGTTTTCCTGGTGACAAAACGGTGCAATATGCGGAAGGAATCTTGGTAGGATACCGATGGTTTGATACCAAAAAAATTGCACCACTTTATCCATTTGGTTACGGATTATCATACACCACTTTTGCTTTTGATTCAGCTAAAACCGATAAAAAAGAATACAAACCAACAGAAACAATTACAGTTTCAGTAATGGTAAAAAACACTGGAAAAGTTGACGGAAAAGAAGTCGTACAAGTTTACGCAACTAAATCTGATTCTAAAATCAGTCGTGCTGCTCAGGAGCTAAAAGGATTCCAAAAAGTAGGGGTTAAAGCTGGGGGTGAGCAACTGGTTACAGTAAAAATTCCTGTAAAAGAATTGGCATACTACAATGTGACTACCAAAAAATGGACCGTTGAACCTGGAAAATATACGTTACTTGTTGGGAATTCTTCAAGAAATAATTCAAACCAAGCAATAATTACTATTAACTAAAAATCACTTATAAAATCGTCAAGAACAATAGAGATTATAAGGAGATAACACATAACCACTAATTAAAACTATATAACATATGAAAAATAATTTTATAAAACTCTTACTTACTTTATGTGTATTCGTAGGAATTTCTTGTAGTAAAGACGATGCAGAGCCTACACCTACTAATCCAACGCCTGCTGAGACAACAATAACTTCTAGTGCAACTAGTGTTTCAATTGCGGAGTCTAGTAGAAGTGCAGCCATTACCATTACTATGACTGGTAAAGATTGGGCTGCTGTTTCTGACCAAGCTTGGTGTACGCTATCGGTTACAAGCTCTTCTTTGCAAAGTCAAGAAGTTACAATCAATGTTACCTCCAATACGACAACATCAGCACGCCAAGCCATTCTTACTTTTGTAATGGATGGTAATGCGCAAAAAAATGTTAAGGTTACTGTAACCCAAGCGGCAAGTTCGAGTTTGTATCCTAGTTATAATACCAATCCAATTGCGGCAGATGCAACGGGAATGAGTAGTAATGCAACAGAATTAGCTAGTAAAATGAAGCTGGGCTGGAACATCGGAAACACTTTGGAAGCGACCGGTGGCGAAACAGCATGGGGCAATCCTAAAGTCACGAAAGCTTTGATTGATTTTGTAAAAGCCAATGGTTTTAATGCCATTAGAATCCCTTGTTCTTGGAATCAGTATTTAGCCAATAGCACGACGGCAGAGATTAAAGCGGATTGGTTGGCTAGAGTAAAGGAAGTGGTGCAGTATTGTGTAGACAATGATATGTATGTAATTGTTAACATCCATTGGGATGGTGGTTGGTTAGAAAACAACTGTACTGAGACTAAGAAAGTTGAAAATAATGCTAAGCAAAAAGCATTTTGGGAACAAATTGCCACACAATTGAGAGGTTTTGATGAGCATTTACTCTTTGCTAGTGCCAATGAACCAAACGTTGAAAATGCAACTCAAATGGCGGTTCTAAACTCTTACCACCAAACATTTATTGATGCTGTTCGTTCTACAGGTGGGAAAAATGCTTATCGTAATTTAATCATTCAAGGACCATCAACAGATATCGAAAAAACCAATAAGTTGATGACTACTTTACCTACAGATAAGGTAGCGAATCGTATGATGGCCGAAGTTCATTTTTATCCTTACCAATTTACGTTGATGACCAAAGATGAATCTTGGGGTAAAATGTTTTACTATTGGGGAGCAGGAAATCATTCTACTACCGATACAGAGCGAAATCCAACTTGGGGAGAAGAAGCAGATATAGACAAGCTTTTCAAATCGATGAAAACACAATTTGTAGACAAAGGAATTCCTGTGATTCTTGGTGAATTTGGTGCCATCAGACGTGATTTAACGGGAGATGCATTGACTTTACACCTTAAATCAAGAGCTGATTTCCTTAAATATGTAGTGAAACAATCCAGAGCCAATGGTATGATTCCATTCTATTGGGATGCTGGTTTTATGGGGGTTAACACTATGACGATATTCAATCGTACTAACAATACAGTATACGATACGCAGGCTTTAACAGCTTTGCAAGACGGATTAAAATAATTTTGAATAGCTAAGTTGTTGAGCGTTTTTGATTTGCTTAAAAGACCTTCAATAGCTTAGCTGTTTTTTAAATCAAAAAAATGAAAAAATATATCTTTTTTCTTTTCTTCATTGCAGGTATAGCTGTAAATGCCAATGTCCGTATGCCGCTAATTTTTGCTGATGGAATGGTATTGCAACGTAACAAACCAATTCCAGTTTGGGGTTGGGCAGACGCCAATGAAAAAATTGTTGTCCATTTTAATAAACAAACCCAAACGGTTGTTGCCGACGCTAACGGGAAGTGGATGGTAAAATTAAATTCTGAGAAAGCGGGTGGGCCTTTTGTACTTTCTATAAAGGGTAAAAACCAAATAGTTCTCAAGGATGTTCTGGTAGGCGAAGTTTGGATTTGTAGCGGACAATCCAATATGGAATTTCAAATGTATAAATTGCCGGATTTTGAAACTCAAAAAGTTCAAGCCAATAACCCAATGATTCGTCAGTTTCTAGTGGCTCAAGATTTGAGTGGAACTCCCAAAGAACAGCTTAAAGAAGGAAAGTGGAGAAATGCTAATGCTGAAAGCTTAAAAGATTTTACCGCAGTTGGGTACTTTTTTGCCCAAAAAATATATGCCGAATTGAAAGTTCCCATTGGAATTATCAATACGTCTTGGGGTGGAACTTGTGTTGAAACTTGGACCAGTCGAGAAGCGTTGGCCAACAACAACGAGTTTAAAAATAGTGTTGCCCATATACCCCAAGTTAATATGGACGCTGTTTTTGAAACCTACAAGAAATCTCTTCTAGACAATATTCAAAAAGTTCAAGGCTTTGAGGTGTCTTTGAATAATGAAAATCAATTTAAGACACCAGATTTCAATGATTCGAAATGGCCCGAAATTAAGCTTCCTTCCTTATGGGAGAATCAGCAAATTGGCAATATTGATGGTGTCGTTTGGATGCGAAAGTCCATTATTTTAACAGCACAGCAAGCCCAACAAGGAGCCGTATTGCACTTGTCTAAAATAGACGATGAAGATATTACCTATGTCAATGGGGTTCAGGTTGGAACCAATAAACTTTGGGATGTTCCAAGAAAGTATACGATTCCTTCTGGAGTTTTAAAAGAAGGCATGAATGTTATTGCAGTGCGAATTAGCGACTATACTGGTGGTGGTGGAATTTACGGTGATGCCTCTGATTTAAAGTTAACCTTCAATGATTCTGAAATTAAAATTGACGGCACTTGGAAGTTTAATGTCGTTCAAGTAAAAATTGCCATTTCACCCAATTCTTTCCCTTCGTTATTGTACAATGCTATGGTTAATCCATTAATTCCGTATGCTTTTCAAGGGGTACTTTGGTATCAGGGCGAAGCCAATGTTTGGAGAGCTCATCAATATAAAAAAGCGTTCCCCTTACTAATTCAGGATTGGCGAACCCATTGGGGGCAAGGAGATTTTCCGTTTTATTTTGTACAACTGTCCACTTTTGATGAGCTTGGTGGAAACAGTAACAAAGGAAGTCGCTGGGCAGAATTGCGCGAAGCTCAATCCGAAACCTTACACATTAAAAATACAGGAATGGCGGTTACTACTGATATAGGTAATGCGAAAGACATTCATCCAACCAATAAAAAAGACGTTGGTTTGCGTCTGGCAGCTATTGCTTTGAATAATTTGTATGGTCAAAAAGGAGTTTTTGGAGGTCCAATTTATAAAGCACAACAAATAAAAGGGAATCAGATTGTTTTAACTTTCGATGCTATTGGTGGTGGACTTGCAACACCAAACAACGTTCCACTAAAAGGATTTGAAATTGCGGGTGCCGACAAAGTTTATCATCCAGCCAAAGCTTTTATTAAAGACAATAAAATTATTGTTTCTACCGATGAGGTGCTAAATCCTGTTGCAGTTCGTTACGGTTGGGCAGATGATGATACTGAAATCAATCTTTTCAATAAAGAAAAGTTTCCAGCTTCCCCATTCCGAACCGATAATTGGGAATTGATTACTGTCAATGAAAAATATAAAATAAATCCATAACGCAGCATACGGGTTTTAAAACTTTCCTTTTGAAATCTGTTAGTATGAGTCCAACTTTGTAAATAAGGATGAAAAAGATATATATATTTTGGGTTGTTTTTGTTTTTTACTCAAACCTTGCTGCTCAATCCAATCATGTGCTTTGGTACAAACAACCCGCAGATTTTTTTGAAGAAAGTTTGGTTTTAGGCAACGGAAAAATGGGGGCTACGGTTTTTGGTGGCGTCCTTTCAGATAAGATTTATTTGAATGATATCACATTATGGTCAGGCGAACCTGTTAATGCTAATATGAACCCCGATGCTTACAAAAATATTCCAGCAATCCGTGCAGCATTGGAACAAGAAAACTACTCTTTGGCCGAAGAATTAAACAAAAAAATACAAGGCAAAAATTCGGAATCTTTTGCTCCTTTGGGAACACTTGAAATTAATTTTCATCATACAGAGAAGGCAACTAACTACTATCGTGAATTGAATCTTGCGACTGCTACTTCAAAGGTTAGTTATGTTAGTCAGGGAGTAACATATACTCGAGAGTATTTCGTTTCTGCGCCACATCAAGTTTTGATTATCAAAATAAAATCCAGTCAAAAAGGCGCTTTAGAGTTTAATATCAACAGCAATAGTTTATTACAACATCAAACAACCAGCAAGAATACAATTTTGGAAATGAATGGTACTGCACCCATTCATGAAAATGCTGGGTACACAGTCCCTGCCTCATTCTTTACTCAAAAAGAGAGAGGAACGCGATTTACTTCTTTAGTAAAAATAAAAAGTACGGATGGGGTAGTTACAACTACCGATTCAACTTTGGGGGTAAAAAATGCTACTGAAGCAATACTTTATGTATCTATCGCTACTAGCTTCAATGGTTTTGATAAAAATCCCGCCTCAGAAGGGCTAGATGCGCATAAAATTGCAACTAAAAAGTTGAATCAAGCTTTTGCTCTTTCTTTCGATAAATTAAAGCAAGCACACGTAACAGATTATCAAAAATTTTACCAACGAGTGCAATTTGATTTAGGGAAAACTACGGCAGTTAATTTACCAACAGACGAACGTTTATTGCGCTATGCTGATGGGGCAGAAGATAAAAATCTAGAAATCCTTTACTTTAATTATGGCCGATATCTACTCATTAGTAGTTCGAGAACTCTAGGTGTTCCTGCTAATTTACAAGGATTATGGAATCCTTACTTAAATCCACCTTGGAGCAGTAATTATACGATGAACATCAATCTTGAAGAAAATTATTGGTTGGCCGAAAATTGCAATTTATCTGAAATGCATTTGCCTTTATTGAGTTTTATCAAGAATCTTTCGGTAACTGGAAAAGTAACTGCCAAGACTTTTTACGGAATCAATGAAGGTTGGGCAGCTGCTCATAATTCCGATATTTGGGCGATGTCAAATCCAGTTGGTCAATTCGGAAAAGAAGACCCAATGTGGGCTTGTTGGCCTTTGGCGGGCGCTTGGCTAAGTACTCATATTTGGGAACATTTTGTGTTTACACAAGACAAAGAGTATTTAAAAAAGGAGGGATATCCGTTGATGAAAGGTGCAGCACAGTTTTGTAAAGCGTGGTTGGTCTCAGATAAAAACGGTAATTTAATTACTTCGCCTGCTACTTCGCCTGAAAATCAATACAAGCTTGAAAATGGTTTTGTGGGAGCAACGCTTTATGGCGGAACAGCCGATTTGGCGATGATTCGTGAATGTTTTGATAAAACAATAAAAGCTTCAAAAGTTCTAAATATTGATGCTGATTTTAGAGCTGGGCTCGAAAGAGATTTAGCGAGATTGCATCCCTATCAAATTGGGCAAAAGGGAAATTTACAAGAATGGTATTTTGATTGGGAGGATAAAGATACTAAACATCGTCATCAATCACATTTATTCGGATTGTTTCCAGGTAATCATATTACACCTTCCAAAACACCAGAATTGGCTTTAGCCTGTAAAAATACTTTAGAGATAAAAGGAGATGAAACTACTGGTTGGTCTAAAGGATGGAGGATTAATCTTTGGGCGCGACTCTGGGATGGGAATCGTGCTTACAAGATGTTTAGAGAATTACTTCGATATGTAGACCCAGATGGAAAGAAAAGCGAAAAACCTAGAAGAGGAGGGGGAACCTATCCAAATTTATTTGATGCTCATCCACCGTTCCAAATAGATGGTAATTTTGGTGGTACTGCGGCGATAGTAGAAATGTTGGTACAATCTAATGAAAATGAAATAAGACTACTGCCCGCTTTACCCGATGCTTGGGATGCTGGAACTATCAAAGGAATCTGTGCCAGAGGAGGCTTCGAACTCGAATTGTATTGGAACAATAAAAGGCTTGATAAGCTGATTATTTCAAGTAAATTGGGGGGGAAGGCTACTCTTATTTATGGGAATCAAACCAAAGTGATAAAGCTAAAGAAGGGTGAAATTCAAGAGATTTTATGGTAAAAAAAGCGACAAGTGTCGCTTTTTTTATAATTCATTTCCAATAATTTTATCCATAACCCAGTTGGTATGAGTAGCTGTTGCTCCTGTTGAGGGATGTTGTGAACGACCTAATAAGTGCTCTCTCATTTGTTGCACATGATACAGTTGAATGTTTTCGGGGTGTGCTACTTCGTGTGCTGTTGTGCCTTCTGATGTTGTGATTAGAATAGGGTCGTTTTCAAAAACGGAAAAAGTAATAGTACCCTCGCTACCATAAATAGTAACTTTGTCTTCTCGTTTTAAAGTGCCAAAATTCCAACTACCACTTCCAGTTATACCTGATTGATGGAGCCAGCAAGCTGTTGCAGCATCTTTTGCGGTGTATAACCCTTGTTGGTTGAGACTAATTCCTGAAACATTAGTTATGGTTCCAAAATAATGCACAAACAAATCCAATCCGTGACTGGCCAAATCATCAAAATAGCCTCCTGTAGCTATCTTACTATCGGTTCTCCAATTGTAATCTCCAGAAAGGTCTTGTGCTGAGGTGGGTTTGCTCAAATGCCAATGAAGGTGTCTAATGGTGCCAATTTTATCACTGTTAATCCATTCTTTTATTTGCTCAAATCTTGGCAAAGTACGTCTGTAATAGGCAACAAATAGAGGAATGTTTTTAGCAGCAAATGCTTCAGTGATGGCAACACAATCTTTATAGTTAGGAGCTAATGGTTTTTCTATGCAACAGGGTTTTCCGGCTTCGGCTACTTTTAGGCCATAGAATTTATGAACATCTGGAGGCGTTGCAATATAAACCGCGTCTATTTCAGGGTCGTTGATTATGGCATCAGCATCGGTGTAGTATTTGGCTATGCCGTGTCTTTTGGCATAATCAGCCGCTTTTTCTTCATCACGTCGCATCACAGCTCCGATGGTAAAACCTTCTGTTTTTTGATAGGCGGGGCCACTTTTAATTTCGGTTACATTACCGCAACCAATAATTCCCCAGCGGATTGTTTTATTTTTTATATCCATTGTCTTTTAATTGCATCCGTCTATGCCACAACAAGAATTATCTGCTTCCGTGTTGATGCTAGTGTTTTCTACTTCTTCCCAAATTTGTTTCAAGGCATTCAAAAAAGTTTCTGGATATTGCGCTCCTGAAACGGCATATTTATTATTCAGAACAAAAAATGGAACTCCTTGCACGCCTATGGCTTGTGCTTCTTGTTGGTCTTTTCTAACGGCATCACCAAACCTATCAGAGGAGAGCACTGAGTTTACGCTTTGCTCTTCCAATCCAACTTCTTTCCCTAAAGCAGTTAGCACGGCAATGTTGTTGATGTCCAATCCGTCGGTAAGATAGGCTTTGAATAACAACTCTTTTAACGAATCAGCGACTTCTTTTTCTTTGGCCAAATGCAACAAACGATGCGCATTATAGGAATTTGCCATTTTAGCTTTTTCAAAGTGAAAATCCAGACCAGCGTTTTTAGCATTCTGTGTCATATCATCGAGCATTTGTTGTGCCCAATCGGTATCTTTTCTGTACTTTTCTGCTAAATGTTCAACCAAACTATCTTCTTTCGTGGCAACGAAGTTAGCGTCTAATTGAAAACTTTTCCACTCTACAGTTACGGCATTTTTAAATTCGAATTGTGCAATGGCTGATTCTAGTCTTCGTTTTCCGATGTAGCAAAACGGACACATAATATCAGACCAAATTTGTATGTTTATTATTGATGACATCTTATTTTATTTAGTGATACAAAAATAACTGATTTCAAAGCAAAGCTTTGTTTTTAAACTATATATTATAAAAAAAAACCGTCTCAAAAGTACATTAGAGACGGTTGTAATTTATATTGAATTTGGTTTTAAATCAAATCCATCACTAGAGAAGGGAAAAGTCCTAGCGCTATGTTTAATAACAATGAAACAATGGCCACAGCATAAATCAAGAATGGTTTTCCAGTTCTTGTTTCGTTTGGTTCTTTGCTGTACATCGCTAAAATTAATTTGAAGTAATACCCCACACTTATGATAGAGTTGATTACGGCAACAATTACGACAACTAAGTAACCAGCATCAATTGTTTGATTGAATAAAGCCAATTTAGCGAAAAAACCAGAAAAGATAGGAATTCCTGCCATAGACAATAATGAACCCGTTAAAACAGCTGCCAATAGCGGATTGGTTTTACCTAAACCTTGGAAATTGGTAATGTCTTCGTTGTTTTGGTTTTTGCATACGTAAAGTAGCACGCTAAAAGCACCAATACCTGCCAAAGAATAAGCAGTAGTATAGTACAATAAACTTCCAGCAGAAGTTCCTACGCTTAACAAAGTCATAATCATAAAACCAGCGTGTGATATACCTGAAAAGGCCAACATACGTTTTACATTGCTTTGTTTTAATGCCATTATGTTACCTACTGTCATTGAAGCAATAGAAATGATAACAATCACCAATTGGAAGTTATAATTTAAATCGGCATTCAAAGCCGTTAGCAATTTAAATAAAGTAGCCATTGCTACAACCTTAGCTAAGGTGCTCATAGTAGCAGTTGTCATAGATGGAGAACCTTCATAAACATCTGGTGCCCAAAAATGGAAAGGTACAGCTGCGATTTTAAATAACATACCAATGGTTAATAAAACAATACCTATAGGGAACCAAATTGGTAACTCTGCTGATTGAGACATTTGACTGATTTCGGAAATATCAAAACTTCCCATAGCTCCGTAAACAAGACAAATACCAAAAAGAATGATACCCGAAGCAAAAGAACCCATTAAAAAGTATTTCATACCAGCTTCATTACTTTTCACATTCATACGGTTACTCGCTGCAAGGATGTATAATGAAATAGATAAAACTTCAATTCCTAAAAAGAACATTGCTAAGTTTCCAAAAGAAACCATTGCAACAGCTCCAGATAATAAGAATATTTTTATGGCAATAAAATCAGATAATTTCGTCTGATGATTTTCGTAAAAATTATGGCTTAATGCGACTAAAAATATGGTAAGTACAATGAATAAACTCGAAAAAGTAACAGAGAAATTATTGACCGAAATCATGTTGTTGTAATAAGAAGCAGGTGCATTGTAATCGGCAACGGTTAAGCCAAGTACACCTAATAATCCAATGATGGTTACAGGAATAATTGCTTTTCTGAAATCAAGAATTTCAAATAAAAGGCATAAAACACCTAATCCTATTATAGCTATTAATGTATTCATTTTTTTATTTGACTAGTTAATTCGATTGATTTGATTTAAAATTTCTTCTAGACTTGGTGTGATTAAGTCTGTAATTGGTTTTGGATACAATCCAAAAAAGAGCAGTACAGCAACAATGCTTAGTAACGTTATGGTTTCGCTTAATGAAAGTGGATAAAATGTTTTTGTGTTTGTCTCACCAAGCATAACATATTGGAACATTTTAAGCATATAATAAGCTCCAAAAATTATGGTTGTACCACCTAATATTGCAAACCAAATGTTGATTTGAGATAAGCTATACAAAACTGTAAATTCCCCAACAAAGTTGAAAGTAGTTGGTAAAGCAACAGAGGCCAAAACTAAAATTAAAAACAAAGAGGTAAATTTTGGTGCTAATGCACGAATACCACCCATTTCTGAAATGGCTCTTGTTTCATATCTTCTGTAAATGATTTCAGCAGCAAAGAAAAGACCTACCACTACAAATCCGTGAGCAATCATTTGTAAGACAGCACCTCTAAATCCATCGATAGTTAAAGTGTAAGCACCAGCAGCGATTAACCCAACGTGAGCTAAGGAAGAGTAAGCCAATAATTTTTTTAAATCCTTTTGTCTTAGCGCTACAATTGAGCCATAAACAACACCAGCAATACCTATAGCGATAAAAATTGGCATATATTCTTTAGCTGCAATTCTAGATAATGGTAATTGCCAACGGAGTACGCTGTACAATCCCATTTTTAGCATAATACCTGAAAGTAACATGGTACCAACAGTTGGTGCTTTTTGGTACACATTGGCTTGCCAAGTATGAAAAGGAATTAAAGGTATTTTGATAGCATAAGCTCCGAAGAAAGCTAGGAAAATCCATTTTTGTTCAGAAGCAGTTAAGTTTAATTTATATAAATCTTCTAGTAAAAAGCTTCCCGCTTGTTGGTACATATAAACAAAGGCAACCAGCATAAACAAAGAACCTGCAAGTGTGTATATAAAGAATTTAACTACTGCTTTTTTGCGTTCCTCTGCATCACCATTACCCCAAACTAAAGCTATAAAGTAAATAGGTAATAAAGCTAATTCCCAGAAAATGTAGTACAAAAGACCGTCTGAGGCTAAAAACGTACCCACCATTGCAAAAGCCATAAACAAAACTAAGGCATAAAATGATTTGGCATTTTTTAGGTCATTTCCAAAAGAAGAATAAATAATTATAGGAGTTAATGCAGTAGTTAATAATAGCATAGCTAATGATAATCCATCTGCTTTTAGTGCAAAAACCACTTTAGGTTGATTAATCCAGTTCGCTATTAAACTAATGTTTTCACCGGCATTATACTGATTCAAAAGCACAATAGAGGCTCCAAATGTACCTAGTCCAAACAACAAGGCTACCTTTGAAGCGAGTTTGTCACCAGCCAAATAAGTGACTAAAGCGCCAATTAAAAGTAATAGTAATATAAGAGATACGTTCATAGTATGTGTGTATTATTGTGCTAAAAATAAAAAGGAAATAATCGCGCAAAGCCCTAAAACAAAAGCAAAAAGGTATAAACCTACACTTCCATTTTGTACTTTTCTTCCATAAAATCCTAATTCGTTAGTTACTTTTCCAAGACCAAAAACAAAGCTAGAAATACCTGTTTCAACATAATCTCTAAAGAAGCGAGACAAAGCGTTGGTTGTTTTTACAAAAAGCGTATCATACAACTCATCTACATAATATTTGTTGTATACGACTTTTGTAAACCCAGTGATTTCAGCATCTGCTGGCGGAACTGTATCATTTTTGATGTATTTGAAGTAAGCAATTGCAATACCTACAATTCCTCCAATTACTGCAATAGCCATTAAAGTATATTCTGTTGTACCCAAATGATGTTCAGCGGTTGCTAATTTAGGTAGTATTGGAATTAAATAATGGTTCAACCAGCTATTTCCAGGTAAGCTTATCAATCCACCAAAAGTCGCTAGAATAGCTAATATAATCAACGGAACAGTAATCAAGGCTGGACTTTCGTGTAAGTGATGTTTTTGTTCTTCGGTTCCTCTAAACTCCTTGAAGAAAGTTAAGAAAAGCAATCGGAACATATAAAAAGCAGTCATAATAGACGCCACAGAACCAATTACCCATAAAGGAATGTTGTGGTGAAAAGCAGTTAACAAAATCTCATCTTTAGAGAAAAAACCTGAAAACAAAGGAACACCTGAAATTGCTAGAGAAGATACCAACATCGTGATGAAAGTTACTGGCATAACTTTACGTAAACCACCCATATTGCGCATGTCTTGTTCGCCATGCAAAGCGTGAATTACAGAACCAGAACCTAAGAACAAACAAGCTTTGAAAAAGGCGTGAGTGATAACATGGAAAACGGCAACTTCATAAGCGCCTAATCCCAAAGCCAAGAACATTAATCCCAATTGAGAAACTGTAGAATATGCCAATACTTTTTTGATATCATTTTGTGCTAATCCAATAGTCGCTGCTACAAGAGAAGTTATAGCACCTACGATTGCAATGATGTTTTGAACATCTGGAGCTAAATCAAAGATGAAATTCAAACGAGTAATCATAAAGATACCAGCAGTTACCATCGTTGCAGCGTGAATCAAAGCCGAAACTGGCGTTGGTCCAGCCATCGCGTCAGGCAACCAAGTGTACAATGGAATTTGTGCCGATTTACCACAAGCTCCAATAAATAGAGCAAAAGCAGCTACTGCAACAGCATATAAGTTGATTTCTGAAGCACCAGAAATAATAGTTTTCAAAGAAGAGTAATCTAAAGTATTGAATTGTCTTCCTAAAATAAAGATTCCAATTAACAACCCTAAGTCACCAATTCTATTCATAATGAAAGCTTTTTTGGCTGCATCATTGTAGTCTTGGTTTTTATACCAAAAACCAATAAGTAAGTAAGAGCAAAGTCCAACGCCTTCCCATCCAATGAATAAAACCAATAAGTTACTTCCAATAACAAGAGTAATCATGAAAAACACAAACAGATTCAAATACGCAAAAAACTTGTGCATATTTTCATCATCGTGCATATAACTAATAGAATATAAGTGTATCAATGAACCAATACCCGTTACAAAAAGCAACCACAATACTGAAAGTTGGTCAATTAAAAAACCTAAATCGATTTTAAATGTTCCTATCTGAATCCAATCAAATAATGAAATTTGTATCGCTTCTTTTGATGAAGAGACTGTACTGAAGAAAAAGCAAGTAGCGATAAACGATACTAAAACGGTCAAAGTTCCAAGAGCTCCCGAAACTGTTTTTCCTAAATTTTTTCCAAAAAACACATTGATTAAAAAGCCTACTAAAGGAGCTAGAACTAAGACTAATGCTATGTTGGTATTCATTTCCATTTATCCTTTTAAGTTTTTTAAATTATCGATACTAATCGACCCTAGATTTCTAAAAATAGAAACTAAAATCGCAAGTCCAACAGCTACTTCTGCTGCCGCTACCGCCATTGAGAAAAACACAAAAACTTGTCCTTGCGCATCTTGGTGGTACGTTGAGAAAGCTACAAAAAGTAAATTCACGGCATTCAACATAATCTCAATCGACATGAAAACAATGATGGCATTTCGTCTGTATAAAACTCCAAATATGCCGATACAAAAAAGTATGACACTTAAAAAGATGTAGTTTTCGATACCAATCTGGTTTAAAATATTATTCATCTTACTTTTCTAATTTTTCTTTTTTAGACAATAGAACCGTTCCTATCATAGCTGTCAATAACAAAATAGAGGCGAATTCAAACGGAACCATATATTCGTTTAATAGAATTTTACCCAAAACATTGATGGATTGGTAATCTTCACCAGTAGCTACATATTCTCCAACGATTGGTTTTGAATTGGTAAAAATGGCAATCAATACCAAGCATACTAAACAAAACGAAACAATGGCACCTAAGCGCGTAATTCTTGGTTTATGTACTTCATCTTCCTTATTCAAATTCATTAACATGATGGTAAATAAGAACAAAATCATAATCGCACCAGAGTAAACAATGATATGAACTATGGCTAAAAATTGAGCATTCAATAATAAATAATGACCCGCAATCGAGAAGAAACAAATCACTAAGTAAATAGCACTGTGTATTGGATTTCGGCTAAAAACCGTTAGAAAGGCACTGGCCAATGTAATAAAGCCTAACAGGCAAAAAACGATGAGTACTGTAGACATTAGTTAGCGTTTTGAAGTTGAGTATTTTTAATCGCCATTTCTAAAGGCATTACCAATTTATCTTTTCCAAAAATAAAGTCTTCTCTGTCGTAATTAGCAGGAACTAATTCTTTTGAAAGGGTTAAATAAATAGCATCTTTAGGACAAGCCTCTTCGCACAAACCACAGAAAATACAACGCAACATATTGATTTCGTAGATTTCGGCATATTTTTCTTCGCGATACAAGTGTTTTTCATCAGGTTTGCGTTCTGCAGCTTTCATCGTGATGGCTTCAGCAGGACATGACAAAGCACATAATCCACAAGCAGTACAGTTTTCTCTACCTTGTTCATCTCTTTTCAACATGTGCTGTCCTCTGTAAACTGGACTCATAGTACGCACTTGTTCTGGGTAATGAATCGTGGCTTTCTTTTTAAAGAAGTGTTGGATTGTAATAATTAAACCTTTTACAATCGCCACAAGATACATACGCTCCAAAAAGGTCATCTCCTTATTGGAAACCATCTTTTTTCTACCCGATAATGATATAGTTTCTATTGACATTTTTTCTTTTTATTTAAAGCTAATCCTGCTATCCGCTATATCTTTTGTTTTTTAAAGAAAAAAACAAAAGGATGCCGCTACTATCAGGGCTAGGGCTCTTCGTAATTAAATTAGAATCCTAAATAAGCAGCAATATCTGCTCTCAAAATAACAATTCCAGTAATGATAATATTGATAATCGAAAGTGGAATCAAAATTCTCCAACCTAGATGCATCAATTGGTCGTATCTAAATCTTGGTATCGTCCATCTTACCCACATGTAGAAAAAGATGAATCCGAATATTTTTGCAAATAAAACAACTATTCCGATAATATTACCAATATTCACTCCCCAGTTTTCAACAGCATACGCCATTCCTGGATAATTGTAGCCACCAAAGAACAAAATAGACAAAATAGTCGATGAGATAAACATATTAGCATATTCAGCAAATAAGTAGAATCCCATTTTCATAGAAGAATATTCCGTGTGGTAACCACCAATCAATTCGCTCTCACATTCTGGTAAGTCAAATGGCGTACGATTACTTTCTGCAAAAGCACAAATCAAAAAGATTAAGAACGATAATGGTTGGTAAAACACATTCCAGTTCATTCCTGCTTGTTGCTCAGAGATTTCTCTAAGGCTCAAAGTTCCTGTCATCATCAATAAAGCAATCATGGATAATCCCATAGCAACTTCATAAGAAACCATTTGTGAGGCTGCACGAACAGCTCCCATCAATGAGAATTTATTATTAGAAGCCCATCCACCAATCATGATTCCGTATACTCCAATTGAAACTACTCCAAAAAAGTATAAAAGGCCAATATTGATATCTGTTGCTTGTAGTAAAATGTCTTTTCCAAAAAGATGCAAACGGTCGCCCCAAGGAATAACAGCACTTGTCATTAAGGCAGTTCCCATGGCAATACCAGGACCTACAAAAAACAAAAAGCGGTTTGGCGTGTTAGGTTCAAATTCTTCTTTAGCAAAAAGTTTCAAACCATCAGCCAAAGGTTGAAATAAACCACCCCATCCAGCTCTGTTGGGTCCAACACGGTCTTGTAAAAATGCTGCAACTTTACGTTCTGCCCATGTAGAATACATAGCCACAAGCATAGTAATTGCAAATACAACTACGATTACAACACTTTTTTCTATTATAAAAGTACTATCCATTTTTGTTCGAATCTATTAAGTTGCCATCAATTTTTTCATTGTAATCAATCTCAGCCATACTGATTTTTTTACGGTCTTGAGCTCTACCTAATAAGATGTTTTCTTCTGTATTGATGATTACTTTTTCGGTTTTAGTGTAATTGTTTTGGTTGATTACAGAGTCTTTTTCAAAAACTCTTGGTCCTTCAATTACCCAATCATTTACATCTTTCTTATCAAAACGACAAGTGTTGCAAATAAAGTCTTCTACTTCGTGGTACTCGTCTTTTCTTCCAGTCACACGTTGAATTTCCCCACCAAACATCCAAACGGTAGTTTTACCACAACATCCTGGAGTTGTACATTCGCGGTGTGCATTAAAAGGTTTGTTAAACCAAACTCTCGATTTGAAACGGAAGGTTTTGTCAGTCAATGCTCCAACAGGACATACATCAATCATGTTTCCTGAGAATTCATTGTCAATCGCTTTAGAAATACAAGTTGAGATATTAGCATGGTCACCTCTGTCTAATACACCGTGTACGCGATTGTCTGTTAGTTGGTCGGCAACTTGTACACATCTTTGGCACAAAATGCAACGATTCATATGTAGTTGAATATTTGGACCAATATTTTCAGGTTCAAATGTTCTTTTTTCTTCAATATAACGAGTTTGTGATTTCCCGTGTTCAAAGCTTAAGTTCTGTAAATCACATTCTCCTGCTTGGTCACATATTGGACAATCCAATGGGTGGTTGATGAGTAAAAACTCCGTTACCGCTTTTCTAGCTTCGGTAACTCTTTCAGAAGATTTGCTGTTTACTTCCATTCCGTCCATACAGCCTGTTACACAAGAGGCCATTAATTTTGGCATTGGTCTTGGGTCAGCTTCACTTCCTTTGGATACTTCAACTAAACAACAACGGCATTTACCACCGCTCCCTTTTAGTTTAGAATAATAACACATCGCTGGCGGAACTACATCTCCACCAATCATACGAGCGGCTTGAAGGATGGTTGTTCCTGGTTCTACTTCTATGGACTGACCGTCTATTGTTACTTTCATTTTTTTTGGTCTTAATGTCAAAAAAATACTTTTTTGATTTTTTAACTTTTAACTATAAGGTTACTTTACCAACTAAGTGCTTAACCTGTTCAAAAGGTTCTGCAACAAAATGATCTCTGTTTTTTATTTTTTCTGGGAAACGAATATGGTATTCAAATTCGTCTCTAAAATGGCGAATAGCAGCAGCTACTGGCCAAGAAGCCGCATCACCTAATGGACAAATGGTGTTTCCTTCGATTTTGCTCTGAATACTCAACAATAAATCAATATCTTCTTCGCGTCCGTGTCCGTTTTCGATACGGTGCAATACTTTTTCTAACCAACCCGTACCTTCACGGCAAGGTGTACATTGTCCACAACTTTCATGGTGGTAGAAACGAGAAAAATTCCAAGTATTTCTAACAATACAACTAGTGTCATTATATACGATGAATCCACCAGAACCTAACATAGAACCCGTAGCAAAACCACCATCGCTCAATGACTCATACGTCATCAATCGGTCTTCACCTGCAGCGGTTTTATAGATTAAGTTAGCTGGCAAAATTGGCACAGAGCTTCCTCCTGGTACAAATGCTTTCAAAGGACGGTCAGAGCTCATTCCTCCTAAATATTCATCAGAATTCATGAATTCGTATACGCTTAATCCTAGTTCTATTTCATAAACTCCTGGATTTTTGATATGTCCAGAAGCTGAGATTAGTTTTGTTCCTGTAGATCTTCCTACACCTATTTTAGCATAATCAGCTCCAGAATTGTTTACAATCCAAGGCACTGCAGCAATAGTTTCCACATTGTTAACTACGGTTGGATTAGCCCAAAGACCAGAAACCGCAGGGAAAGGTGGTTTGATACGTGGATTACCACGTTTTCCTTCTAAAGATTCAATAAGAGCAGTTTCTTCTCCACAAATATAAGCTCCACCACCACAGTGAACGTGTAGCTCTAAATCGTAGCCTGTTCCTAATATGTTTTTTCCTAACCATCCTGCTGCTTTTGCTTCAGCAATGGCTCTTTCTAAAATTTTGTAAACCCACATGTATTCTCCACGAATGTAGATGTAAGAACGATTAGCGCCTAGTGCATAACTAGCAGTAATCATCCCTTCAATTAACAAGTGAGGAATATATTCCATTAAGAAACGATCTTTGAAGGTTCCTGGCTCAGATTCGTCAGCATTACAAACTAAATGACGTGGTTTACCTGATTTTTTATCGATAAAACTCCACTTCATACCTGCTGGGAATCCCGCTCCACCACGGCCTCTAAGTCCAGAAGTTTTTACTTCTTCAACTACTTCGTCAGGTGTTAATGTTTTTAAAGCTTTCTCAACAGAAGCGTAGCCTCCATTCGCACGATAGACTTCGTAGGTTTTTATTCCTGGAATATTGATTTTGTCTAATAATATTTTTTGTGACATCTTATTTATCGTGTAATATTATTTTATTATCTCGGCAATCAGTAATGATTTGATCGATTTTTTCTTCAGTCAAATGTTCTTTGTAGAAGTCACCTAGTTGCATCATTGGCGCATAACCACAAGCTCCCAAACATTCTACACCTCTTACTTCAAACAATCCATCAGCAGTTGGTTCTCCAATTTTAACACCTAGTTTATCACAAGTGTAGTCCATTAAATTTTCTACACCATTCAAGCAACAAGGCGAAGTTTGGCAAAATTCAAACATGTATTTTCCAACAGGTCTTTGATTGAACATGGTGTAAAAAGTAACCACTTCATAGACTTCAATGGGTTTGATGTGAAGAATTTCAGCTACTTTATTTTGTAGTTCAATGCTTAACCAGTTGTCATGAGCATCTTGAACTTCATGCAAAACAGGCAATAGTGCTGATTTTCTTTTGTCTTCAGGATAATGACTGATTAGTTCATTGATGCGTTCCATCAATGCTTCAGTCATGTTTATTTCTTGATTGTAATGTTTTCTTTCCATTTTTATATTGTTTGCCGCAAAGGCTCAAAGTCACAAAGTTTTTTAAATATTAAATCTAAAAAAGCACTGCTTTAAAATCGTTAAGCATCTAATTCTCCTGCGATAACATTTAAACTTGATAATATTACTATCGCATCTGAAAGCATAGAGCCTTTAATCATTTCTGGATAGGCTTGATAATAAATAAAACAAGGCCTACGGAAATGCAAACGATACGGTGTTCTACTTCCGTCTGATACTAAATAGAATCCAATTTCTCCATTGGCTCCTTCTACCGGATGGTATACTTCTCCAACAGGAACTGGAACTTCACCCATAACAATCTTGAAATGATAAATCAAAGATTCCATAGTAGTGTACACATCTTCTTTTGGAGGCAAATAATATTCAGGAACATCAGCGTGGTATTCATTACCAGCTGGCATTTTAGCTAAGGCTTGTTTGATGATGCTTAAACTTTCCCAAACTTCTGCATTACGTACACAAAAACGGTCGTAAGTATCACCTGATTTTCCTACTGGTACAATAAAGTCAAAGTCTTCATAAGAACTATAAGGTTGAGCCACACGAACATCATAATCAACACCTGCGGCACGTAAATTAGGACCTGTAAAGCCATAAGCCAAAGCTTTTTCGGCAGTAATTCCTCCAACATTTACGGTTCTATCTATAAAGATTCTATTTCTTTCGAATAAGTTTTCAAATTCTTT
Organism: Flavobacterium sp. RSSB_23; assembly: GCF_051547145.1. Taxonomy (NCBI): domain Bacteria; kingdom Pseudomonadati; phylum Bacteroidota; class Flavobacteriia; order Flavobacteriales; family Flavobacteriaceae; genus Flavobacterium; species Flavobacterium sp. RSSB_23. The sequence goes on from NZ_JBPTTO010000002.1 coordinate 415,196, forward strand.
CCAAGCTACTGGAAATTCTTCTAAGAATACATCTAATTTACGGAAAGCTTCTGGTGACCAATCCCTTTCGAAACCGCCAATTCTTCCCATATTGGTAGTTAAACGTGCACCACAAATTTCTTCGTAGATTTCGTATATTTTTTCACGGAATTGAAATACATACAAGAAACCTGTATAGGCTCCAGTATCAACTCCTAAAATCGAGTTACAAATTAAGTGGTCGGCAATACGCGCCAATTCCATTACAATAACTCTTAAGTATTGTGCTCTTTTGGGTACTTCAACACCTAATAATTTTTCTAATGTCATCCACCATCCTAAATTATTGATAGGAGACGAGCAATAGTTCATACGGTCTGTAAGTGGCGTAATTTGATAAAACGGACGATTTTCGGCTATTTTTTCGAATGCTCTATGGATGTATCCAATGGTTGGTTCAGCTTCTAATATCTTTTCTCCATCCATCAATAAGATGTTTTGAAAAATACCGTGAGTAGCTGGGTGAGTAGGGCCTAAATTCAGAATCGAAAGTTCACTTCCGTCTTCATTATGACGCTCTTTGATGATTTTAGCATAGCGATGCTCTGGTGGTAATAATAGTTCTGACATTTATCTAATGTGAAAAATTATAAGTTCTTTTTTTAGCAATTCGAAGGTGTTCTTCCGAAGAATCGGTCATCTTTGTCTGTTCTTCCACTGTCTTCCATTGGGAATTCTTTACGCATTGGGAAAGAAACCATTTCGTCCATATTCAAAATTCGTTTCAATTGTGGATGACCGATGAAGTTGATTCCAAAGAAATCATAGGTTTCACGTTCCATCCAATTGGCACAAAGAAAAATATTAGCAATAGATTTTACTTCTGGTTGTGAACCGTTCAAAAAGGTTTTGATTCGGATGCGCTTGTTTTCGTACCAATTGTGCATGTGATATACTACAGCAAATTGTCTTTCTTCCTCATTGTCTGGGTAATGTACTCCACATAAATCAGTTAAGAAATGAAAACGTAGGCTTGGGTCATTTTTTAAGAAAAGAATTACAGCAGTAATTACATCAGCTGAAACTTCAAATGAAAAAATGTCTCTATCTTGATTGAATTGAAAAACAGCGGTTCCAAAAGTGGCTACTAATTTTTCTTGTATTTCGGTTGTTTCTAATGCCATCTTTTATTTGATATTATAAGAAGCTAATAATTCTTGGTATTCTGGGGAGCTTCTTCTTCTAACCGATTCGTTTTTTACGATTTCTTGTAGTTTCATAACACCCTCAACTATTTGTTCTGGTCTTGGAGGACATCCTGGAACGTAAACATCAACTGGGATTACTTTGTCAATTCCTTGAAGTACTGAGTACGTGTCGAAGATTCCGCCCGAAGAGGCACAAGCACCAACAGCAATAACCCATCTTGGTTCAGACATTTGTTCGTATACTTGACGTAAAATTGGGCCCATTTTTTTTGAAATAGTTCCCATTACCATCAACATATCTGCTTGTCTTGGAGAAAAACTTACTCTTTCAGAGCCAAAACGTGCTAAGTCATAATGAGAAGCCATGGTAGCCATAAATTCGATACCACAACAAGAAGTAGCAAACGGTAAAGGCCATAATGAATTGGCTCTTGCTAATCCCACAACATCATTCAATTTGGTTGCAAAAAAACCTTCACCAACAACTCCTTCTGGAGGAGCGACCATTTTTGTGTTAGAATCTGTCATAATTGATATAGTATTCAATTTCTATTATTTATTCCCACTCAAGGGCTTTCTTTTTGATAATATAGAAAAAACCAACTAGTAACAAAAGCATAAAAATAATCATTTTTATCATACCTTCGATACCTAACTCCTTGAAATTGATGGCCCAAGGATATAAAAAGATAACCTCGACATCAAATAAAACGAATAGAATGGCCACCAAAAAGTATTTCACAGAGAAAGGAATTCTGGCATTTCCTACGGATTCAATTCCGCATTCGAAGTTTTTATCTTTGTTTTCAGAATTTCTTTTTGGACCTAATTTCCCAGAAATAAAGATGATTCCTGCTACAAATCCAACTGCTAGAAGCAATTGCATTAAAATTGGAATAAAGTTGATTTGTTCGGTTTGCATAGTAGTTTTTTTTCTTGCTTAAACGAGCCACAAAGATAGGTTGCAAGGATTTAAAACACAAGTTAAATGCCTGAATTCACTTCTAAACGTTTGTTAATCCATCCTAATTTTTAATGATTATAAATAAAAATTAGAATTATTTCTTAATTTTAGTATAAGGCAAAAAAAAACGCTTCGATAAATTTCGAAGCGTTTTGCCATTCTGCAAAAAATACTGTAATATTTTTATGCTTAAAGTACTACAACTTGAGCAGCAACTTTACCTTTTCTTCCTTCTTCTTCTTCATAGCTCACTCGGTCTCCTTCGCGTAATTCTTCCGCTTTGATTCCTGATGCATGAACAAAAATGTCTTTTCCTGTTTCTTCGTCTGTGATGAATCCGTAACCTTTAGATTCATTGAAAAATTTAACTGTACCTGTACGCATTGTAATAATAATAATAATTTATAATGTGACAAATGTAATCTTTAATACAATACAAAAATGATTCGTGTCATACTTTTTTTTCAAAAATATTGATATACAGACTATTCAGGGATTATTTTGAATTTAATTGAATGTGTAATTCGTTTAATTGAGAATCATCAATTGTTGATGGTGCGTCAATCATTACGTCTCTACCAGAATTGTTTTTTGGGAAAGCAATAAAATCACGAATGGTTTCTTGTCCTCCTAAAATAGCTACTAATCTATCCAATCCAAAAGCTAAACCGCCATGAGGAGGTGCTCCAAATTGAAACGCATCCATTAAGAATCCGAATTGTGCTTTGGCTTCTTCTTCTGTGAAACCTAAGTATTTGAACATTAATTGTTGTGTTGCTTTATCGTGAATACGAATAGAGCCCCCTCCAATTTCGTTACCGTTCAAGACCATATCATAAGCATTGGCTCTTACTTTTCCAGGATTGGTTTCAAGCAAATGCAAGTCCTCTGGTTTTGGCGAGGTAAATGGATGATGCATGGCATGATAGCGTCCGCTTTCTTCATCAAATTCTAATAAAGGAAAATCAACCACCCAAAGAGGAGCAAACTCAGCTGGATTTCTTAAGCCTAATCTTGTTGCCAATTCCATACGTAAGGCTGAAAGTTGCGCTCTTGTTTTGTCGGCAGGACCAGACAATACAAATATCATGTCTCCAGGTTTTGCACCTGTAGTTTTTGCCCAATTGCTTAAATCCTCTTGGTCGTAAAATTTATCTACAGATGATTTAAAGGTTCCGTCTTCGTTGCATTTTACATAGACCATTCCGCTTGCGCCAACTTGTGGACGTTTTACCCAATCAATCAATGCGTCAATTTCTTTACGAGTATAGTTTCCTGCACCCGGAACAGCAATGCCTACTACTAATTCAGCAGCATTGAAAACAGGGAATTCTTTGTGTTGTGCAAAAGCATTCAATTCGCCAAACTCCATTCCAAAGCGAATGTCTGGTTTGTCGTTTCCGTAGGTTTTCATAGCATGCTCGTAAGTCATTCTTGGGAATTTGTCTACTTCGATGCCTTTTAATTCTTTTAATAAATGACGAGTAAGTCCTTCAAAAATATTTAAAATGTCTTCTTGTTCTACAAATGCCATTTCACAATCGATTTGTGTGAACTCAGGTTGTCTATCGGCACGTAAATCTTCGTCACGGAAACATTTTACTATCTGAAAGTATTTATCCATTCCACCCACCATCAATAATTGTTTGAAGGTTTGTGGAGATTGTGGTAAAGCATAAAATTGTCCTTCATTCATTCGAGAAGGAACTACGAAATCTCTAGCGCCTTCTGGAGTAGATTTTATTAAATAAGGAGTTTCAACTTCGCAAAAATCTAAATCAGAAAGGTATTTGCGCACTTCCATTGCCACTTTATGACGGAAAAGCAAACTATTTTTTACTGGATTTCTTCGAATATCCAAGTAGCGGTATTTCATTCGAATGTCTTCGCCACCATCTGTTTCATCTTCTATAGTAAATGGAGGAGTTAAAGCCGCATTCAAAATTGTTAATTCTGTTACTAAAATTTCAATGGCTCCAGTTGGAATATTGTTGTTTTTGGCTTCGCGTTCAATCACGGTTCCTTTCACCTGAATTACAAATTCTCTTCCTAAGGTTTTGGCTAATTCAAATACCGTTTTGTCAGTACGACTTTCGTCAAAAATCAATTGTGTAATTCCGTAGCGGTCTCTTAGGTCGACCCAATTCATGAATCCTTTATCACGAGATTTTTGTACCCATCCCGCTAGCGTTACTTCTTGATTAATATGTGAGGCGTTTAATTCGCCACAATTATGACTTCTATACATGTTCCAAATTTTAGACTGCAAAAGTAAACACAAAAATTAAATTAACGCTAAAAGTTTGCAACATCCTTTTTCATTTTTAAAAATATGTTAATTTTTTATTTTACTTGATTTTTACTCCTATGTTTGATGAGCATTAACACAAAAAATAACTATATGAAAAAACTATGTATTGTGGCTCTTTTGGCTTTGGGAATACACGGAAGTCAGGCACAAAAAAAAGAAGCTTTTACCCTTCAAGCCGAAATTGCAAATCGAAACAGTGATACGATTCGAATTTTAAATAGAACCAATGGGAAAGAACTTTTGAAAATTGGTGTTGATAAGAAAGGCCTTTTTAAAGGAAGTGCTCCAGTTGAAAAAGGTTTCTATATGTTGTATGATGGAAAGGAATACACACAATTGTATTTGAAAAACAATTTCAACTTGAAATTAAAAATGGATGCCAAACAATTTGATGAATCAATTGTTTACACAGGAGTGGGGGCAGTGGAGAATAATTTCTTGGCTCAAAACGCTGTTTCAGAATCTAAATTTGATTACAATTCACTTTTAGCAGCCAGCGAAGCAGACTTTGTAAAGCGTATCGAGGAGAAAAAAGCTGCCGATTTGGCTAGTTTAGAAGGTAAAAAATTAGATGCAGAATTTGTTGCACTCCAAAAACAAAGTATCGAAATGAATTTGGGTTCCTTAAAACAGTACCATCAACAAATAGTGGAGAGTAATAAAATGAATGGTAGTGTTTCCCCAACTTTTGAATATGACAATTATAAAGGTGGAAAAACAAAGCTAGAGGATTTTAGAGGAAAGTACGTTTATATTGATGTTTGGGCTACTTGGTGCGGACCTTGTCGTCAGGAAATTCCATTTTTGAAAAAAACAGAAGAAAAATACCACGGTAAAAATATCGTATTCTTAAGTATGTCCATTGATAAAGTAAAAGATGTTGAAAAATGGAGAACAATGGTGAAAGAAAAAGAATTGGGTGGTGTTCAGGTTTTTGCTGATAATGATTGGAATTCTAAGTTTGTACAGGAATATAAAATTACTGGAATTCCAAGATTTATTTTGGTTGACCCAAATGGTAATATCGTAAAAGCTGATGCGCCAAGACCTTCTTCTGCAGAATTACCTAAATTATTGGATTCTTTATTGAATTAATTAATTTTTACACATAATAACATAAAAATCAGTCTTTTACGGCTGATTTTTTTTGTTTTTCAACTTTTCCAATGTTAAGTTTTCACTCTATGTTACGAAATTGTTACCAAAAAGTTTTTTTAATGTAAAGTATTCTCTAATTTTGATAAGAGTAAGATATAAATCATTAAAAACTAACGATATGAAAAGATATTTAATAGCAGTAGCATTGGTGTTCTCTGGAATGATATATGCGCAAGATTCTAAACCTGTTTTAGAACCTTTTGGAAAAAAAGTAAAAGCTACCTATTTCTATGATAACGGACAAGTGCAACAAGAAGGTTATTTTGAAAATGGTAAGTTAGAAGGATATTGGGTTTCTTATAATGAAGATGGAACCAAAAATGCCTCTGGATTTTATAAAGAAGGAGCCAAAGTTGGTAAATGGTTCTTTTGGAAAGATGTAAATTTGAGCGAAGTTGATTATTCTAATAATGCTATCGCAATGGTTAAAACTTGGAAACAAGAAGCTATTGCAGTGAAAAATTAATTTCTTTTTTTTAGTTAATTAAAAAGGCCGTCTAAATCAAATTAGACGGCCTTTTTGTTAAACAAAACAAATATTCAAAAATTATAGGGTATGCTTTGGATTGAAACCATCTTCACTTAATTCTTTATGGTCATAATCTGCAATCATTTCAGCTTCATAATCCATTTTGTCTCCTTTAGAGAATTTGGCAATGATTTTTTCCATAATCTCATAGATTACGGGAACAATAATTAAGGTTAGGAATAATGACGAAATTAATCCACCAATAATTACCCAAGCCAAGCCATTTTTCCATTCAGCACCTGCTCCAGAAGCCAATGCAATTGGGAACATACCAAAAACCATTGCAATAGTAGTCATCAAAATTGGACGCAAACGAGCGTGATTCGCTTGGATTAATGCTTTACGGATGGTTTCTCCAGCGGCTCTTCTTTGATTGGTGTAGTCTACAAGCATAATCGCATTTTTACAAACCAGACCAATAAGCATGATAATTCCTAAAATGGTAAATATGTTTAAAGAGTTGTTTGTAAGCGCCAATGCAAGTAATGCACCAATAAATGATAATGGAATAGCAAAAAGAACGACAAATGGGTGAACAAAACTATCATATAGACCAACCATTACAAGATAAACAAGAATAATTGCTGCTAAAAGTGCTATTCCCAAAGTACCAAAACCTTCGCTTTGGTTTTCTTGGTCTCCACCCCAAATGTAGTCTACACCAGTTGGTTTAGGCAATTTGTCTAATCTTGCTTGCCATTGATTAACAATGGTTCCTGCTGGTACACCAACATTTTGACCTTGTACCGTTACAGATGCAGTTTTGTCACGTCTTTCTAATTTACTTGGTCCAGAACCTTCAGTAATTGTAGCAAATTGAGACAGCTTTATTTGTTGTCCAGCATTGTTTACAAATATCAAATTACTAACATCAGTACTGTTTTTTCTGTCAAAAGCATTGTACTTTATGTTGATGTCATATTCGTATTCACCAGCTCTAAATTTACCGTCGGTATTACCGCTGTATGCCGTTTGCATTGTCATACCCACCGTTTGAAGTGTAAGTCCAAGTGCAGCCATTTTATCGCGATCCACCTTAACGTTAATTTCAGGGTTTCCGTCTTCTACGGTTAATTTAATTTCTGTTGTACCCGGTATTTTGCGTAATTCGGCTTCAGCTAATTTGGCAAATTTCATTGCACTTTCTACATTTGGTCCAGTAACAATCAATCCCAATTTTGCATCTTCGGCTGTACCTAAAATACCAACAGGAACGGTTTTTACTTTTGATCCAACCAATACTTTTTCAAGCTTTCTTTTAATTTTTGCAGCATATACTGTAGCATCATCTGTACGATCTTTTTGTTCGATCATTTTTACGTTGATTTCAGCTTTGTATGCTGTTGATTGTGCAGCACCCATACCTTCACTAGTTTGTCCTACTGTGGTAATTTGGCTAAAGACATAAGGCTCTTTCTTCAAATAAGCTTCTGCTTTTTGAGTCATAAAATTAGTTTGTTCTAAAGAAGCATCTTTTGGCATCTCAATTTGAACTAAAAACTCACCACTATCCGAAGAAGCAAAGAATTCACCACCAATGAATCCAAGTGGTAGTAAGGCAATTGATGAAAAGAACAAAACGAGTACTATACCAATAGTTTTTATGTAATGGTCTAAACACCATTCTAAAATTACAGTTACCCAATTTGTAAAACGAGTTAACATATTTTCAAAACCAAGAATGATTCTTCCAAATGCATTTTTTCCTTCAATGTGTTCTAGTTTTCCAAAACGAGAAGATAACCAAGGAATAATAGTAAATGAGGCCAACAATGAAAGTAATGTTGAAATTACTACTGTCATACAAAATTGTGTAATGATATTGGATACCAAACCTGTACTCATGGCGATTGGTAAAAACACAACCACAATAACTAAGGTAATAGAAGTTACAGTGCCACCAATTTCGGCTGTACCATCGTAGGCTGCACGTACTTTATTCTTACCCATTTCCATGTGCCTATAGATGTTTTCGAGGACCACAATAGCATCATCCACAAGGATACCAACTACTAACGATAATCCTAACAAACTCATTAAGTTTAAAGTATAGCCTAAAAGGAAGATTCCAATAAATGTGGCGATTAAAGAAGCAGGAATCGAAACCATTACAATCAAAGAATTTCGAACACTGTGCAAGAAAAACAACATTACTAAAGCTACTAATATTACAGCTATTAATAAATCGTGTACTACAGAGTCTGCAGCTTCAAGCGTAAATACAGTACTGTCTTTTGCTACTTCTAATTTTAGCTCATTGCCTACATAGTCTTTTTCTAATTTGGCTATGGTTTTAATTAAAAGCTCACTAACAGCAACTGCGTTGGCATCGGATTGTTTTACAATTTGAAGTACAATTGCACTTTTTTGATTTACACGAGCAATTTTCTCGGCTATTTTTTGTGTGTCTTGAACATCTGCAATATCATTCAAACGAATTTGAATGCCGTTTTGTGAAGCAACCACAAGGTTTCTAAGTTCTTCGACATTTTTGTATTTACCCGCTAAACGGATTAGAATTTTTTGCTCTCTAGTTTGTATGTTTCCTGTAGGGAAGTCTAGGTTTGAGCTCAAGATTGCTTGTTGAATTTGAGGAACAGAGAGTCCGTAACCTTGAATTTTAGTAGCATCAAGATTTACTTGTATTTCACGTTCTTGGCCTCCAATGATGTTTACTTGTGCTACACCTTGAACACGAGATAATATTGGTGCAATTTTTTTATCGATTAAGTCGTAAAAGGCAGCCTCATCCATTTTTCCATTAGCACCAATCGTCATAATTGGTAAGTCACTAAGTGAGAATTTGGTCAATGATGGTGGGTCTGCATCGTCTGGTAAATCACTCAAAATTGCATTGATTTTTCGTTGGGCATCATTCATAGAGATGTCCACATCCGCATTTGACGTAAGTGTAATAGATACGATGGAAAGACTTTCGTAGGATTTTGAGTCAATCTTTTTGATGTTCTCTAGCGAAGCAATTGCGTCTTCGATTTTCTTTGTTACCGTATTTTCAATTTCGCTAGGAGAAGCTCCTGGATATACAGTCGAAACTGTGATTACGTTGGTTTCAAATTTTGGGATTAATTCATAGCCCAATTGGCTGTAACTGAAGATCCCTCCTAATAATAGGATTGTAAACAATACAATCACTAATGAGGGACGTTTTATGGATATTTCTGCTAATTTCATAGTTGTCTAGGTACTAGTTACAATCAATTATTTTATTATTTCTACCGTATTTCCGTCTTGCAAGTTGATTTGCCCTGTAACGATTACGGTTTCACCAGTTGTTAATCCGTTTAAGATTTCAACTTTATCTCCTAGTATGCGTCCAGCAGTTACATTTTTTAGTTTTGCAAAACCGTTTTCAACAACAAATACTTGGTTACTGCTAACACTTCCTACGAATGCAGCTCTAGGTACAATTGTCATGGTTTGTTTTTGTTGAGCTGATTTGAAAATTGCAGTTCCATACATCCCAGCTTTAATGTCATTATTAGCATTGTTTGAAATTTCTATTTCAATAGGGAAGTTCAAATTGCTATCTGCTTTTGCTGCAATAAAAGTAATACGACCGCTAAATTCTTTGTCAGGATAAACACTTGTTTTTACGCTGATAGTGTTTCCGGTTTTTAAACTTGCTACTTGAGCTTCACTAACAGTAACTTTAAGTTTTAGTTTGCTTACATTCACAATATCGAACAAAGCTGTTGCAGGCATTGCAGATAAGATTGATCCTGGTTCAATGTATTTTTTATTGATTATACCATTTATTGGTGCTTTTATACGAGTATCTCCAACAGTTATTTTTGCTTGTTTGTAATTGGCCTCAGCATTGGTTAATCCTAGTTTTGCTTGATCCAATTGTTGTTTGGTTACCCCACCAGTTTTGAATGCATTTTCAAATCGGTTATAGTCTGATTTGGCATTTATATATGCAGCCTCTGCAGCTTGTGCGTTTACATTAATAGCATCACCACGCATTATTGCTAAGGTTTGTCCAACACTTACTCGGTCTCCTTCTTTCGCAAGTACGCTAGTTATTTTTCCAGAACGTTCTGCAGAAAAAGTTAACTCTTGTGTAGGCTCAAAGTTACCATTAGCAACAAAGTCTAGTGATACTTCTTCTGTTTTTACTGGGGCTACTTTTACAGAAACACTGGCGTTTTTTTCTGCAACAATTGCAATTTTTGCTTCGTTTTCTTTTTTATTTTTTGATAAGATAAAACCAATTAAGGCTAGCGCTCCTACGATTATTATGATGGTAATACTATTCTTTTTCATGATTTAGTTATTTAATAGTGATTTTAGTTCTCCTTTTGATTTTATAAGTTTTATTTCTGCTAGAATATAATCTAGTATTGCTGATGTGTAATTGTTTTGGGCTTCTGTTGCGGCATTTTCAGCATCTAATAAATCTGTTAATGAAGCCAATCCTTGTAAATAGTTATTATTGGTGTTTTTTAGGATTTCTTCTGCGAGACGCATGTTTTCTTTTTGGTTGGTTATAGTGATAGTGCTGTTTACAATTTGAGTATTAGCATTTTTATAATCTAAATCCATTGCCAATTGAGTGTCTTTGATATCTTCTTGAATGGTTCTCAGCTCAACATCTGCTTGACTCACTTTTGCTTTGGTTCCAAAACCTGTAAAAATGGGTATTCTTAAGTTTAGTGTTACTGATGAGAAATCGGACCAATAGACTCCGTCCGTTGGCTTTTTAAACCAAGGCATTTCAGGACCTTGACCTATATAATTGTAATTTGCAGCTAACGAAAGTGTTGGATAATATCCTGCTAATGCAGCTTTCTTTTGATAGTTAAGTAATTCTTCTTGTTTTTTTAGTAATACAATTTCTGTTCTGCTATCTGGATTTGGAGCGGCGCTCAAGTCAACTGGTCTTATTTTGAAATCATTGTTTGGGAATTCTAACTTTGTAGCAATAGGCATTCCAATGAAAAACTTAAGGGTGTTTTCTTGTAACTGCATTAGATTCTCAATTTGTTGTTTTTGTGTGGTTACATTGGTAATTCTCACATTCATTCTATCCAAGTCAATTTTTTTAGCCAAACCATTTTCAAACTGTCCTTTTACAATATCACGTGCTTTTTCAGTCGTTTTGAAAGTGTTTTCCAGGAGTGTTAGTTTCTGGCGTAATACATAGATTTGGTAGTAATTATTTGCTACAGCCTCAATAACTTGTTCTTCTGTGAGTTGCTCATTAATTTGATAAAATTCTCTTGTGGATTTTGCTGCTTTCAAACCTGTAAAAACAGATTGGTCAAATAATGCTTGAGTCAAAGAAAGTGTTCCTACAGAATTCCATTTTTGACCAAAAACCGCTTGAATTGTTGTTCCTGGTTGGCCAAACGAACCTCCGTCGATTACGTTTGTTTGTAAAATAGGATTGTAAGTTAAACTACCATTTGCCGAAATTTGAGGTAGTGCTCTTGAACGAACCTCTTGAATTTGGTATTCGCTATTTTCGACTTTTAACTTTGCTTTTTTTGCATCTGCTTTATTTTCTAAAGCATACACCAATGCATCTTGTAAAGTAAGCTTCTTTACTTCTTGTGCTTGAAGATTAATCACAAGTAAAAAGACTGTGAGTATTGAAAGTGGGTATTTCATAGGTTAAAATTTGTTTGATACGTAATTGATTAATGATTATATGATGGAGTGATTTTCTAATTGTTTTTCTAGTTCAATAATTCCAGCTAAAGTTGCCATAGCTCTAATGTGGTATTCAAGTGCTTCTAATTCTAGTTGTTGGGCTTCTTTTTCGGAAATTGTATTCCCGTTGATTTCAAAGACCAGTGTATAATAGAACTTCACATAGGTTTCTACAGGTATATCCGAACGGTACAACCCTTCTCTAATTCCTTTTTCGATGTTTTGTTTAAAAACGGTATTGCACTCATTGACTTCTCTATCAACTAGTTTGTTGTAGATTTCTGGGTAATGTTTTTTTAATTGATACATTGGAGAGGTATCACCAGCATTGAACATCTCTTTGAACATTTTTCGGATTTCAAAATTTTCCTGAATGGCATTATGGTTTTGTTGCACAATGGCGTTAATACTTTGGTGCACTTCTTTGTGCATGACTTCAGTACTTTCTTCGATTAATATTTCTTTGTTGCAGAAATATTTATAAATAGTTTTTTTTGAAATACACATTTCTCCGGCTATATCATCCATTGTGATGCTTTTGAAACCTAGTTTCAAAAACAGTTCACCTGCTTTAGCCATTATTTTTTCTTTCATGAGTATTATAACTTTTTATGCTATTTGTTGTTGTGATGTATGTTGGATAGGTTGAGACAAAAGTAAATTTAAAAACTTGTTTAAAATACTGATTATCAATTTTTTAATATTTCAAATTCTAAGTTGGCTACCAATTTAATATCTTGACCAATAGAAATTCCGCTATGCTGATAATTGTTATTGTACCACAAATCAAAATCACTTCGTTTTATTTTGGCAGTAACCTCTACTGATGCTTTTTGTTGGCCATCATAATTATGTATACCAATGAATTCGGTGTCTAATTCTAGTGTTTTGGTGACATCTTTGATTGTCAAATCACCTTTTATGAAATTGATGTTTTTATTTACTTTCTGAAAAGAAGTCGATTTGAATCGGATGGTAGGATGCGTTTCTACGTCAAAAAAGTCGCTTAGTTTGGCATGAGAATCCATTTGCTCCATTTTGCTGTAGTTGTTATTTACATCCAATGAGAATTCTACTGCTGCATCTTCTATAGTATCTTGGTCCATAACTACGTAGCCGCTGAAGGAGTTTGTGTTGCCACCCAAATACGCTATAACTGAATGTCTTGCTTCTATCAATACGTCGGATTGATTAGAATTGATGGCCCATTTTGGATTCATGAGGGTGTGGTTTAATTTGTTTTTGGAAACTTAGTTGTTTTACTATTTATACAAATAACTAAACATTTTGACGAGGCAAATATAGAAAGGAAACTTTAGATACCAAAAAAGTTTCCGTTGTATTTCGAGTTTCCATCGTTTTTAACAATCTAAAACGTTTTCGGTAATCAAAATTTAACAATTGTTACACATGAAATTAATGAGCACAAGCATTTTTTCTAGTGATATTATGTTCCTGAATTGTATCTTTGGTGCTTTGCTAATCGAATATATACAGTCATGCAGTCAGTTTCCGCGTATCAGTCCTTTTTTGTTGCTTATTTAGAAAATCAAATTATTCTAAAAGAACCTCGTAATCTTTATGACCCAATTCAGTACATATTGTCATTGGGCGGAAAGAGAATGCGACCTGTTTTGACTTTAATGAGTGCTGAGATATTTGATGTTAGTTATGAAAAAGCGCTTCCAGCAGCAATGGCAGTTGAGGTTTTTCATAATTTTTCTCTAGTTCATGATGATATTATGGATGCTGCTCCTTTGCGAAGAGGAAATGTAACGGTTCACGAAAAATGGGATACAAATACAGGTATTTTATCTGGTGATGCAATGTTGATTTTAGCCTACCAATATTTTGAAAAATACGAACCAAAAATATTTCGAAAATTGGCCAAATTATTCAGCAAAACGGCTCTCGAAGTTTGTGAAGGGCAACAATGGGACGTTGATTTTGAAACAAGAACCGACGTTACGATTCCTGAATATTTGAAAATGATTGAATTCAAAACAGCCGTTTTAGTAGCAGCTGCGATGAAGATGGGAGCGATTATTGCAAAAACATCCAAAACCAATGCTAAGCTTATATATGAATTTGGTTTGAATTTAGGAATTGCATTTCAATTGCAAGACGATTATTTAGATGCTTTTGGTGACCCTGCAACCTTTGGCAAACAAGTAGGTGGTGATATTATTGAGAACAAAAAAACCTTTTTGTTTCTAAAAGCAATGGAGTTTTCGAATGCTACTTTACAAGCCCGATTGTTGTATTTATTTACTGAATATGCTGATAATGTTGAGGCTAAAATTGAGGAAGTGAAGCAGATTTTTAATGAAAGTGGTGCGTCTCAAGCGACTCAAGATGCTATAAAAGAGTTTACTCAAAATGCATTTGAGACACTAGAGAAAATGAATATTGATGCTGATAAAAAAGCTTTATTGCAATCTTTTGGCGAAAACTTAATGCAAAGGAAAGTATAGAGCCACAATCAATACCAATTTTAATGCATTCTTTCAAATAGTTTCCTTATGTATGTAGCTCCAAAAAATACCGATTTACTTCTGACTCAAGCTTCTGTTGAAAATTTGTATTTGAAATTGGTGGAGCAAATTAACAAGGATTTTAATTTGGCTAATGAAGGTATAGATTTTCCGATGAGTATTGCGCCTGAAGAACTCAAAATTCAATTGCACGAAAAAATTTACCGACTCATTCAGTATAAGTTCGCCGAATATTTAAACCTACTTTATATTATTGATGTGCCAGAAAACGAAATCAAGCAACTCGATGGTTCAGATATTGTAGAATTAGCAGGACAAGTTTCTTTTTTGATTCTGAAACGAGAATGGCAGAAGGTGTGGTTTAGAAATTATTATCGTTAAATCCTAGAAATAAACCCTCACAAACGGCATATAGGCTTCACTATAAATACTCTTGCTGTCGTCGTGTAGCACATCGTAACGAATTCCAAAAGTAACATTGTTAGTTCTAAATCCAGCTCCTAGAAACAAGGCTGTATTCCAAAAATTATCAGAAGCCAAGTTACCAGTAATGGTTCTGAAGTCAGTATTGAATCGCAATTGTTCTAGTTCTGCCGATAACTGAATTTCTGGAATGGGGTTTACCAATCCAATTAAACTTCCACCATAAGTATAGGTTTCATAACTGTTTTTTGCTTTTATATATCCAAATTGTAAACTAGCTCCTAAGGCCACATATTGATTTAAGTTATAAATAGCGCTTGGTGAAATAGAAATGTCAGTAAATCCTGAGCCAAAATTCAATCCAACACCTCCACCAAATTGAATGTTTTTGCTAAAAGTATTCGAATTGGATTGTTGCGCATACATCGATTTCGTAAAACTAAAGAGTACAAAAACCAAAATGGCTTTAAATGCCGTAAAAAAACTATATTTTTTCATAATATTAGGTTTAATTTAACAAAAACAGAGGTAAAAGTAAGCAAAAAAATGAATTAGTTATAACTGTTTATTGTACTTTTGTCGGACTATTTTAAAAATACATTCAAACAATATTATGGATAGGTTTTCATTTTTAAACGCAGCACATACCGAGTTTTTTGCACAATTATACGATCAGTATTTAGAGAATCCAGATAGCGTTGAGCCAAGCTGGAGAAGTTTCTTTCAAGGGTTTGACTTTGGAATGACTACTTACAATGAAGAGCAAGCTGTTAATCAGGTTGTTACTACTACAGTTCAAGCTTCTGGCGATTCATGTTCTGTTTCTAACGCTCAAGTTTCTGAGAAATTACAAAAGGAATTTAAAGTAATCAAATTAATAGAAGGGTACAGAACTCGCGGACATTTATTCACGAAAACAAATCCTGTTCGTGATCGTCGTGTGTATTCACCATCTTTAGATATCGAAAACTTTGATTTACAAGCAGCTGATTTAGATATCGTTTTTGATGCTGCCAAAGTAATTGGTGTAGCGCCATGTACTTTGCGTGAAATTATCGGGCATTTAGAAAAAATCTATTGCCAACATATTGGTATTGAATACGTATATATTCGTAAACCAGAAGTTGTAGAATGGATTCGTCAAAAAATCAGAGTGAATGATAATCAGCCTAACTTTTCTGCTGATGAGAAAAAAGTCATTTTAAATAAATTAAACCAAGCCGTTTCTTTTGAAAACTTTTTGCATACTAAATATGTAGGACAAAAACGTTTCTCTCTAGAAGGTGGGGAGTCAATAATTCCTGCTTTGGATACATTAATAGAAAAAGCAGCAGAAAAAGGAGTAGAACAGTTTGTAATGGGAATGGCACACCGTGGTCGTTTGAATGTTTTAGCCAATATTTTCGGAAAGTCTACTCAAGATATTTTTGGAGAGTTTGATGGTAAAGATTATGACCAAGAATATTTTGATGGTGATGTGAAATACCACTTAGGATTAACAGCCGACAAAGTAACCCGTTCAGGAAAGAAAATCAATATCAATTTAGCGCCAAACCCTTCACACTTAGAGACGGTTGGTGCAGTTATAGAAGGAATTACAAGAGCAAAACAAGACAAGTATTTTGCAGATGATTTCTCTAAAGTATTGCCAATTGCAGTACACGGTGATGCCGCAATTGCTGGTCAAGGTATATTGTATGAAATCATTCAAATGGCGCAATTGGATGGTTATAAAACCGGAGGAACCATTCATATTGTAATCAACAATCAAGTTGGTTTTACTACCAATTATAATGATGCACGTTCATCAACTTATTGTACGGACGTTGCTAAAGTTACCTTATCTCCAGTATTACACGTTAATGCTGATGATGCAGAAGCAGTAGTACATGCAATGTCATTTGCTTTAGACTTCAGAATGGAATTTGGTCGCGATGTATTTATTGATTTGTTAGGATATAGAAAATATGGTCATAACGAAGGAGATGAGCCAAGATTTACACAGCCAGTTTTATATAAAATCATTGCAAAGCATCAAAATCCAAGAGATATTTATGCTTTAAAATTATTATCTGAAGGGGTAATTGACGCTTCATATGTTAATGAACTTGAAAAAGAATACAAAGCAGTTTTAGAAAGTAATTTAGAAGCATCCCGTAAAAAAGATTTGACCATCATTACTCCATTTATGCAAAATGAGTGGACAGGTTTTGAACAAGTTTCAGACGATGTAATGTTGCAAAAAGTGGATACAACAGTAGCAAAAGAAACTTTAGATTCAATTATAGCAACCGTTTCTACATTGCCATCCGACAAGAAATTCATTAACAAGATTACCAAAATTGTTACGGATAGAAAAACAGGTTACGATAATGACACTATCGACTGGGGAACTGCAGAAGCATTAGCTTTTGGTACTTTATTGACAGAAGGATATGACGTTCGTATATCTGGACAAGACGTAGAAAGAGGTACTTTTTCACATCGTCACGCTGTAGTAAAAGTAGAAGATTCAGAAGAAGAAGTGATTTTGTTGAATAATGTAGCAAATAAAAAAGGACAATTCAATGTTTTCAACTCGTTCCTTTCTGAATATGGTGTTTTAGGTTTTGATTATGGATATGCCTTAGCAAATCCTAATGCCTTGACAATTTGGGAAGCACAATTTGGAGATTTCTCAAATGGTGCACAAATTATGATTGACCAATATATCTCTTGTGGAGAAGACAAATGGAACAATCAAAACGGAATCGTGATGTTATTGCCTCACGGTTACGAAGGACAAGGAGCGGAACATTCTTCTGCAAGAATGGAGCGTTATTTACAATTGTGTGCGCGTCATAATATGTATGTGGCCGATTGTACAACACCAGCCAACTTCTTCCACTTGTTGAGAAGACAAATGAAAACGAAATTCCGTAAACCATTAATTGTATTCTCTCCGAAAAGTTTATTACGTGACCCAAGATGTGTGTCTACAGTAGAAGAATTCACTAATGGTGGTTTCCAAGAAACTATCGATGACACTACAGTAAATAAAGCAGATGTGAAAACATTAGTTTTTTGTACAGGTAAATTCTATTATGATATTACAGCAGAAAGAGCTAATAATGGTAGAAATGATGTGGCTGTTGTTCGTATTGAGCAATTGTTCCCATTACCAATCGAGCAGTTAAAAGCGATTATCGCTCAATATCCAAATGTAGACGATTATGTTTGGGCACAAGAAGAACCTAAGAATATGGGGGCTTACACGTATATGTTAGCTAATTTTGATTTGGTAAAATGGAGATTAGCATCGCTTAAAGCATATGCGGCTCCTGCATCAGGAAGCTATACTCGTGCTAAACGTCGTCACGCAGATGCAATTAGAATGGTATTTGACAAAAATTTATTTAGATAAAAACGTTTGTGGTTTTTAGTTTTTAATAAAAAACAAACCAGAAACCATAAGCCTTAAACTACAAACAATAAACTAACAGAAGATGATTTTAGAAATGAAAGTCCCATCACCAGGGGAATCCATCAAAGAAGTAGAAATAGCCACTTGGTTGGTAAAAGATGGTGATTATGTAGAGAAAGATCAAGCGATTGCTGAAGTAGATTCAGATAAAGCTACCTTAGAGTTACCAGCAGAAGCAAGCGGTGTAATTACCCTTAAAGCCGAAGAAGGTGACGCAGTAGCAGTAGGCGCTATTGTTTGTTTAATTGATACTGGAGCAGCAAAACCATCAGGTGCAGCACCAGTGGCAGCAGCAGCACCAGTTGCCGAAGCTCCAAAAGCAGAAGTGAAAGTTGAAGCTCCAAAAGCAGCTCCAGCAGCTCCAAGTTATGCAGCAGGCACTCCATCGCCAGCGGCAAGAAAGATATTAGATGAGAAAAATATAGCTCCAGAAACCATTGTTGGAACTGGAAAAGCAGGTAGAATTACTAAAGAAGACGCGATAAATGCAGTACCATCTATGGGAACTCCAACAGGAGGTTCACGTGGAGTAGAGCGTACCAAATTGTCTATGTTGCGTCGTAAAGTATCTGAGCGATTAGTAGCTGCCAAAAACGATACGGCAATGTTGACTACTTTCAATGAAGTAAACATGACGCCTATCAACAATTTACGTAACGAGTACAAAGATGCTTTCAAAGCAAAACACGGTGGAGTAAGTTTAGGCTATATGTCTTTCTTTACCAAAGCGGTAACTAGAGCGTTACAATTGTATCCAGACGTCAACTCTATGATGGATGGTGATTACAAAGTGGCTTACGATTTCTGTGATATTTCTATCGCAGTTTCTGGACCAAAAGGTTTAATGGTGCCAGTAGTTCGTAATGCAGAAAACTTGACGTTCCGTGGAGTTGAAGCCGAAATCAAACGTTTGGCCTTGAGAGCACGCGACGGACAAATCACTGTAGATGATATGACAGGAGGAACTTTTACCATTACTAATGGTGGTGTTTTTGGTTCAATGTTGTCTACTCCAATTATCAACCCTCCACAGTCAGGAATCTTGGGAATGCACAACATCATCGAGCGTCCAATTGCTGTAAACGGAAAAGTTGAAATTCACCCAATGATGTACGTAGCTCTTTCTTATGACCACCGAATCATCGACGGACGCGAGTCAGTTGGTTTCTTGGTAGCAGTGAAAGAAGCATTAGAAAATCCAGTGGAGTTGCTTTGCGATAACAATCCTAAAAAAGCATTTGAGTTGTAGTCAATTCCATTTTAAATACACAAAATCCCAAATTCCAATACTGGTTTTTGGGATTTTTTTTATAATCATAATTTTGAAATAGAAAAGCCTAAGGTTTGTTTTACCTTAGGCTTTTTGGTTCAATTTAGTCCTTTATTAACTTCATTGTTTTTACAGCATCTTCTGCTTTTACTCTTAGAAAGTAAACCCCTTTTGGAAAATTAGATAAATCAATTTCAGCATGTAAACTGTTTATTTGTTTTACTAAAAGTTTTTCTCCTTTAATTGAAATTAGGAGTACTTCTTCAATAACTGAAGTATTTGATAGGGTAAGAATGTTTTTTACTGGATTTGGATAGTATGTGAAATTCTTTAAAATTAAATCGGTAGTTCCTAAAGTATTAAGCTTTGCAGTTACAGCCAGTCTTTCTTTGCTTTCGATTCCGTTTATTGTTTGCGAAGCATAATAAGTAGTTCCGTCAACAATGATTGTTGTTAATGGTAAAGTTGTTTCAGAAGCTTTTTTATTTTTTCCTGAAGATGGAGAGGCATTGCTATACCACTTAATGTTTTCGCCTGGAATTATTAAATCTCCAAGGGTTTGCCCTTGAGTGAAGTTTTGAATGGTAGTATTGCTGCCATTTACAAGAGGAGCCGGAGTGTTTATAGTGAAAATTGGTGAGATAAAGATACAGTCATTTGTGTCCTTAGTTGTTATAGTATGCGGACCAGGAACTAAGTTACTAAAAGTATTGCTTTGTTGAGGAATAGTAGAATCATCTAAGTAATAAGTATAAGTGCCGTTTCCTCCAATTGTGGTTGCCGTTGCTATTTGATTGATTGTTGAAATAATGGTTTGCAATTCAGTTGGTTCGACTAAAAAAGTTGTAGATGTAGTCATACAGTTTAAATCATCTTTTACAGTTATGTTGTAAGTTCCAGCTACAAGATTTGTAAAAACAGGACTCGGTCCAAAAGTCACTCCATTGTCAATCGAGTAGGTATATGGTGTTTTTCCTCCAGAGGCATTAACAGTAATTGAACCATCGCTATTACCATTGCAACGAACAATTGTTGTTGTAATTGTAGTATTTAAAGGAGCTAAAGGCGAAATAGTGGTATAGTTTAAGTCGATACAGCCATTATTGTCCTTTACATAGATTCCGTACGTTCCTGCGCTTAAATTATCAAAAATGGCATTTTGTACATATGTAATTCCGTCTTTTGAATACGTGTAAGGAGCGGTACCTCCCGTTGCAATAACCGTTATTGTAGCATTACTTATGCAGTTTATAGGTGTAGTAATGCTTGAGGAAGCTATTAATGGTGTAGGTTCTGTTATGATTGCAGAGTATGGCATCGAAACAATGTTATTGGCATCTTTGACTTCTATGGTATAACTGCCTGGGCTTAAGTTTGTAAACAGATTATTGCTTTGAAAGTTTGGGTTTGGTAATAATCTATAGCTATAGGGTGCCGTTCCTCCTGTTGCCATAATTAATATTTGTCCAAAGTTCGTGCCATTACATGGTGATTGAGTAGTGAGTGGTGTTACTGTTATTACTTGTGAATAAAAAGTAGAATACATTAAAAAGAACAAGTATAGTAAAGTTTTCTTCATAGGTATATATTTGTTAAATAGGAGTCCTAGAAACAAATATAGTATATTTTACAAGAAATTACTTTAAATACAAATAATGATTATAGTAATCAATAATCCCTTTGCCTTTTAGGAGAATATCGGCGCCGATAATGCCGTGAACGGGTTTGGCTTTGTGTTGGGTAAGTGCTTCGTTGACGTGCGATAAGTCGAAAATCACTAGTGCGGCATCATCGGTTTTCCAGCGGCCTAGTTGCAGTTTGTTGTCGGTAGAAAGTTGGGTTAGCATTCCAGTAGCGCCTGCGCCTGCGGCTTTGGTTTTGGATTTTTTGGCCTTTAACTGAAAGAAATCGATGCCTTCAAAACCTACGCAACTGCTTGAAGCGCCAGTGTCGAGTATGAAATTACCCGCAATACCATTGATTTTGGCTTTGACCAATAAATGCTGGGTTTTAATGATTTTGAATCGGATTTTTTGGTAGTTTTCGGTTTGTAAGATTGCGTGTAGATTTTCCATAATAAAAGTGCCTTTTCAAAAGTAGCCTAAAAATTTTAAAACTACTAGGGCAAAACGCTAACTTTGTCCCGCAAAAATGATACAATGATACTTACTGATACGCATACCCATTTATATTCTGAAGAATTTGACCAAGACCGAGGCGAAATGATACAACGTGCCATCAATGCTGGCGTTTCTCGTTTTTTTATTCCAGCTATTGACTCGACTTGTACTCAAGCAATGTATGATTTGGAACAGGATTTTCCAGAGAATGTTTTTTTGATGATGGGCTTGCACCCAACTTATGTGAAAGACAATTACGAAGCCGAGTTAGCGCATGTTGCTTCCGAACTATCCAAGCGAAAGTTCTACGCCATTGGTGAAATAGGCATCGATTTGTATTGGGACAAAACGCATCTTAAGGAGCAACAAATTGCTTTTAGACAACAAATTCAGTGGGCTAAGCAATACAAATTACCTATCGTTATTCACTGTCGTGAGGCTTTTGATGAAATTTTTGAAATTCTAGAAGAAGAGAAAAGTCCAGAATTATTTGGAATATTCCACTGTTTTTCGGGAACCTATGAGCAAGCATTACAGGCCATTTCTTATAATATGTTGTTAGGAATTGGTGGTGTAGTAACGTTTAAGAACGGAAAAATTGACCAGTTTTTAGACCGCATTGATTTACGCCACATTGTACTCGAAACAGACTCGCCTTATTTGGCTCCGATTCCCTTTCGCGGCAAGCGAAACGAAAGCAGTTATGTGGTGAATGTAGCAGCAAAGTTGGCTGCAATTTATAACTTGAGTGTAACCGAAATTGCTCAGATTACAACAGAGAATTCGAAACGCATATTTGGGATTTAAGCCGAAAAGTACCTTAAGTTTCCGTTTTTTTTTGTTCTTTTGTTCCCATTAAAAATGAAAATCAAAATGCAAAAATTTGACTCCATTCGGCCATTTTATGATACCGAAGTAAACGATGCGCTATCCGATGTGATTCAGCATCCGATGATGAAAGCATTAATGAATTTTTCTTTCCCTGATGTAGCAGATGAGGTATGGAAGGAACAACTCAAGAGAACCCATTCTATTCGTGATTTTCAATGCAATTTTATTTACCAATCGGCACGTAAAATTTTAGAGAAAAGCTCTGAAGGGTTAACGACTTCTGGATTTGAGCATTTAGAAAAAAACACTTCGTATTTGTTTATTTCGAATCACAGAGATATTTTACTAGACACCACTTTACTCAACGCTACACTATTCGAACACGGATTGGTGATGACGGCTTCGGCCATTGGAGATAATTTGGTTAAGAAATCGTTCCTAAAAATATTAGCCAAACTCAATAGAAATTTCTTGGTACTTCGTGGACTTTCACCAAGAGAAATGCTGCAAAGTTCTAAGTTGCTTTCTGAATATATCAAGCAATTGTTGTTGCACGAAAACCGTTCGGTTTGGATTGCGCAACGCGAAGGAAGAACCAAAGACGGAAACGACGCTACCAATCCTGGGGTTTTGAAAATGTTGGGAATGGCTTCGGAGGATAAAAATGTGATGGAGTATTTTAAGAAAATTAAAATTGTACCCGTTTCTATTTCCTATGAATACGACCCAACCGATGTACTCAAAATGCCACAATTGATGGCAGAAGCAAATAATGAAATCTATGTTAAAGAGAAAAACGAAGATTTTCAAAACATTTTAAGTGGTGTTTTAGGGCAAAAAAAGCGCATTCATATTCACATTGGAAAAGTTATTGATTCCGAAATTGATACTATTGTAGCCAATGAGGAAAATGCCAACAAACAAGTTTTAGCCTTGGCACAAACCATAGATGATGCGATTTTGACGAACTATAAGTTATGGCCAACCAATTTTATTGCCTACGATATTTTGCATAAAACGAATCAATATTCACATTTGTACACGGAAAATGAAAAATCGTTATTCGAGCGTCGTTTAGAAATGCGAATCGACCACGATAATCCTGTTCTTTTAGAGGGCTTTTTGTCGATGTATTCAAATCCAGTAGTTAATAAATTAAAATATACCGATGCATTCTAATACCAAAATACTTTTGATTTATACCGGTGGAACGATTGGTATGCAAAAGGATTTTGAGACAGGTGCGCTCAAAGCCTTCAATTTTAGTAAGCTTTTGCAACGCGTTCCAGAATTGAAATTATTGGATTGTGCTATTGAAACTATTTCTTTTGAAAATCCTATCGATTCCTCGAACATTAGTCCAAAAAGTTGGGTAGCTATTGCCGAAGTGATTGAGCAAAATTACACAGCTTTTGATGGTTTTGTGGTATTACACGGTTCAGACACGATGTCGTATTCTGCCTCTGCCTTGAGTTTTATGTTGGAGAATCTAGGAAAGCCAGTAATTTTTACAGGCTCTCAATTGCCCATCGGAGACTTGAGAACCGATGCAAAAGAAAACTTGATTACCGCTATACAAATTGCATCCTTGCAAGAAAATGGGAAACCAGTGATTACAGAAGTCGGTTTGTATTTTGAATACAAATTGTACCGAGGTAATCGTACAACAAAGATTAGTGCGGAACATTTTAATGCTTTTACTTCGCCTAATTATCCTTTTTTGATAGAATCAGGAGTGCATTTAAAGGTCAATAAAGATTTACTGCTGCCTTTAGATGAAAACCAACCTTTGCGCGTTCATAAGGTATTTGATACCCAAGTGGTGATTCTAAAAATGTTTCCAGGAATCAATCAAAAAGTATTGGAAACACTAGTGCATATTCCTGATTTGAAAGGTATTGTTCTAGAGACTTATGGTTCTGGAAATGCCCCCACGGAGGAATGGTTTATTGAATTGTTACAACAAGCCATCATTTCTGGGATACATATTGTAAATGTTACGCAATGTTCTGGCGGAAGTGTCAATATGGGGAAATACGAAACCAGTTCAGAATTGAAAAAGATTGGTGTTATTTCTGGAAAAGACTGTACGACAGAGGCTGCGATTACTAAGTTAATGCATCTTTTGGGGCAGAATATTCCAGCGGCAGATTTTAAAAACACCTTCGAAAATGCGATACGAGGAGAAATGGGATAATAATAAGTTTTTCCTTTTGTAACTCATTTTTTTTTATGTTATTTGCAATCCCAATTAGAGAGGTGTCCGAGTGGTTGAAGGAGCTAGCCTGGAAAGCTAGTATATGGGTAACTGTATCGAGGGTTCGAATCCCTTCCTCTCTGCAAAACAAAAATTAAAGCTCCTTTTACAGGAGCTTTTTTTATTTAACTCCATTGCGAAAAGCGTCCTCTTCCTAAAAATGAGTATTTTTGCAGGATGGGAACAAGTGGAACAGCAGAGCGAAAAGGCTATAACAATTACGGTACTTTTTTACGTGAAAAATACAACGGACAAAAGGTATACAAAGTAATTGTAGACGCTGGTTTTAGTTGTCCAAACCGAGATGGAAGCAAAGGGTTTGGAGGTTGTACCTATTGCAACACCGACTCTTTTACCCCAGAACTTTCCCGTAAATTACCCAGCATTACCGAGCAAGTGCTTCAAGGCATAGAAAGAGCCCAAAGAGCCTATAAAGCCGAACGATTTATCATTTACTTTCAACCCAATACCAATACCTATGGGACTGTGGAGTATTTGAAAAAATGCTATGACGAGGCCTTAGCTGCTGCACCCGATGTGATTGTTGGCTTATCGGTTGGTACTCGTCCAGATTGTCTCGATGCTGATAAAGTTGCCTTGCTAGAATCGTATTGTGACCGATGGGATGTAGATGTCGAGATGGGAATGGAGTCCATATACGATACCACTTTGCAGCAAATCAACAGAGGATGTTCTCATCAAGAATTTGTTGATGCGGTAGGGCTTTTTGCTAATAGTCCCATTGATTTGTGTATACATACTGTATTTGGTTTTCCCGGAGAAACCAACGAAATGATGTTGCAGTATGTTCACGAAATTAATCGGTTTCCTCAAATAAAATTTGTCAAATTCCATCATCTGCATATCGTAGAAGGTTCTATTCTTGGGGTGCATTACAAACGAAATCCCTTTCCTCTCTTTACTCTAGAAGAATATACTAATTTACTGTGTCAATTGATTCCGTTGTTGCGACCCGATATCATCATTCAGCGCTTGTTTGGTATTTCAGATTGGGATTTGCTTATCGCTCCGAATTGGGGGCTAAAGAAAACATTGATTCAGAATTATATGGATAAGGAAATTGCTAGTCGGAATATAATTCAAGGTGCTGCGTATGATTTTCAAAACCAATAGAAGTTGGTTGTTGTACTCCGCAATCATTTTGAGTTCAAAGTAGTATATTTGTGTTTTGGCAAAGCCAATGAATAAATCTTGGTCATTCATTTTAACTTCTTGTAGTATGCGCGTTTTTATCTTTCTTTTTGTTTTTTTATCTGGGAGTTTGGCTTTTGCTCAAGATGTGACTGGTAATGAAGAAAAACCTAGGGTCAAAATTGATTCTTTGTATCGAGAGGACCAGTTCTACATTGGAATTACGTACAATACTATGGTCAATGGTCCAGAAAATTATTCGAAAGATAAGATATCTACAGGTTTTACGGGCGGTTTTTTACGTGATATGCCTGTGAACAAAAACAGGACTTATGCTATTGCTGCAGGACTTGGAATGACATACAATAATTACAATCATAACTTTGGGGTGTCTGGCACCAATCAATCACCCAATTATGCTATTTTGGGAGATGGAACCTACAGTACAAACCGATTCACAACGCTTACTGCCGATTTGCCGATTGAGTTAAGATGGCGGGCTTCAACCTTTGAAAGCACAAAGTTTTGGCGTATTTACGCAGGCTTTAAATTGAGTTATTTGGTCTATGACCGTAATGTTTATGATGCCACTCTAGCCAATGTAATTATCCGAAACAATCCCGATTTGAATAAATTGGGCTATGGGGTGTACTTGGCATCAGGTTACAATACCTTCAATGTTTATGTGCATTATGGCGTAAACTCATTATTTAAATCAGGGCAAGTTGGTACTGAAAAAGTACAACTACGAAGTCTTAATCTCGGGTTGATTTTTTATATTTTATAACCAAACTACCAAGAGCAACAACTGCGGAATACTCCCAGACAGAAAGCCAATAATCAATTCCTTTGGGGTGTGTGCTTGCATCACCAATCGTGAGGAAGCGATAACCCCATTCATAAAAATTAGAAAAGGAACAATTAGCGGAAAATGATTGGGATGATGTAAATGCAATCCTGTAACAAATACCGTCAGTGAACTAAAAGCAAGCATATGAATACTCGCTTTTATTTTTGCAAAAAGCAACAAAAGCGCAATTAAAGTACTCATCAAAGCTGCCAAAAAGAAGAAATGCAATTCAAAGTAGCGGTCAATCGTGATGCTTCTTTTTACCAATAGAATGAATAAAAAACTTTGTAAAACCAAAGGAATCTTGCGTTGGTCCAAGTCATAAGCCATCACCGAATCTATTTTGTTGAGTGCTTTGAGTAAAAAATAAATAAGAATGGGCACCACAACCGTTAAAATGGTAATTTGTAGCAAAACAAATCCTTTTTCTTTTAGTTCAAAAAGGGTTTCGTTATAATAAAAATAAAATAACGTCGCCATCAACGGAATAAACACAGGATGGAATAAGTACG
This sequence comes from Flavobacterium sp. RSSB_23, assembly GCF_051547145.1. Taxonomy (NCBI): domain Bacteria; kingdom Pseudomonadati; phylum Bacteroidota; class Flavobacteriia; order Flavobacteriales; family Flavobacteriaceae; genus Flavobacterium; species Flavobacterium sp. RSSB_23. The sequence goes on from NZ_JBPTTO010000002.1 coordinate 442,394, forward strand.
AAAAGAAAGGAAGTATTTTTTTCAAAGCATTTGGGTTTTCATCTACAAATATATTTAAAATAGCCTTTTGCGTGTTTTTTTTAACGTTGCAAGAAATATGAAACAACTTCGTTAAATAAAATTAAAACCAAGGTTCGGATTAGTTGTGTTTTACTAATTTTACTTTCAAACTCAATACCTGATGAATCTTACAATTGCTACGATTTCAAAACAAATAAATGCCACGTTTGAAGGAGATGCTTCCTTACTTATTGATGCGATTTCTATCGATAGCCGTTCGTTACAAAACGGACCGCACACTTTGTTTTTTGCTCTAATTGGTCCCAACAACGATGCGCATTCGTATATCAATGATTTGATTCAACAAGGCGTTACTCATTTCGTAGTGCAATACATTCCTGAGCATTGTGAAGGAAAAGCACAGTTCTTGGTAGTACAAAATACGTTAACAGCTTTACAAGAATTGGCGAGTTATCATCGTAGTTTATTTCATTTTCCAGTAATTGGAGTAACGGGTAGCAATGGAAAAACCATCGTAAAAGAGTGGCTCAATTTCTTGCTAAGCCCTGATTATTCTATCATTCGTAGTCCCAAAAGTTATAACTCACAAGTAGGGGTTCCTTTGTCTGTTTTGGCGATTGCCAAGCAACATAATTTCGGAATTTTCGAAGCCGGAATTTCTACCGTAAATGAGATGGTGCATTTGGAAAAAATCATTCGACCCACGCTTGGTATTTTGACAAATATTGGTTCGGCTCACGACGAAGGATTTTCTTCTATTGGCGAAAAAATAAAAGAAAAATTGCAGCTTTTTAAGCACTGTGATTTGTTGATTTATAATAAAAATAAAACCATCGATGCTTTTTTGAAACCGTCATTAAAAACTTTTTCTTGGAGTTTTAAAGATACCACTGCGGATGTTTTCATTCAAAAAACAAGCATTTTAGATAAAACCAAGTTGCATCTTCAACTACAGTCGTATGCTTTTGATATCATTATTCCTTTTCAAGATGATGCTTCTATCGAAAACGCGATTCATTGTTTGATGGTATTGTTGCATTTGGGCTATGATAGAGTGACTATCGAACATCGGATGTATTTGTTGTATCCCGTTGAAATGCGACTAAAGGTCAAAGACGGTATCAATAGCACCACAATTATTGACGATAGTTATAGTTCCGATTTTCAGTCTTTAAAAATTGCATTGGATTTTTTAGAAAGTCAAAAACAATACAAGAAAAAAACAGTGATTTTGTCCGATATTTTTCAGAGCGGATTATCGAACGAAGAATTGTATTCCAAAGTATCGCAGCTTGTTATTTCTAACAAAATTAACCGCGTGATTGGCATTGGAACGACCATAACCGCATTTAAACATAAGTTTGTCAATTGCACTACGTATGCTACTACTGCCGATTTTTTAGCAAAATTGGATAGCGCTACTTTTAGCAACGAAACCATTTTAATCAAAGGCGCACGAAGTTTTCATTTTGAAGATATTGTTGCTGTATTAGAAGAAAAAAAGCACGAAACGGTTTTGGAAATCAACCTCAATGCCATTAGTCATAATCTTAATTTTTTCCGTTCGAAATTGCAACCTTCTACCAAAATGATGGTGATGGTCAAAGCTTTTGGATACGGAAATGGCGGTTTTGAAATTGCCAAATTACTAGAACATCACCAAGTTGATTATTTAGGTGTGGCTTTCGCCGATGAGGGAATTGCTTTGAAAACAGCAGGAATTCATCTGCCGATTATGGTTTTGAATCCCGAGTCTACGAGTTTTTCAGCGATTATTCAACATCAATTAGAACCCGAAATCTATAGTTTGAAAGGCTTGCGTTCCTTTTTGAAAATTGCCGAACAAAAGAACCTAAAGCACTTTCCGATTCATATCAAACTCGATACGGGTATGCACCGATTGGGCTTTGAAAAAGATACCATCGAGGAATTAATCGCGATACTCAAAGACACTACTTTGGTACGAGTAAAAAGTATATTGTCGCATTTGGCCACAAGTGATGACCTAAACCATCAAGCTTTTGTTGCATCTCAAATTGAGTTGTTCGAAAATTTATCCAGCCGTTTGATGTCTGAGTTGAATATTCAGCCCATTCGCCATATTTTGAATACTTCGGGCATTAGTAATTTTCCGAAAGCGCAATACGATATGGTTCGTTTGGGAATTGGTTTGTATGGTGTTTCTAATGATGCCGAAGAACAAAAAGAATTAGAAAATGTGAGTACGCTCAAATCCGTTATTTCACAAATCCGAACGATTCCAGCTGGAGATTCTGTAGGTTATGGGCGTCGTTTTATGGCTAAAAAGCCAACTAAAGTAGCTACAATTCCTATTGGCTATGCCGATGGAATAGCACGACTTTGGGGAAATGAAGTAGGATATGTGTCAATTCATCAGCAAAAAGCTACCATTATTGGAAGCGTTTGTATGGATATGCTAATGGTAGACGTTACCTCAATTGATTGTCAAGAAGGTGATGCGGTGATTGTTTTTGGCGAAAGCCCAACGGTAAATGAAATGGCCGAGAAACTACATACTATTCCTTATGAAATCTTGACCAGTATTTCCCAACGCGTTAAAAGGGTGTTTTACAGAGAATAAATCTGCCCTGAAAAGAGTTCTCTTTTTAGTGGTTTTGATAATTAGTTTCAAAACTTTAATTCATTAACTTTATGTATTATGAAGCTGATTTTCTTTTAGTAAAGAAATAGGCTAATAAATTTTTATTACATTTGAAAGTAATTAATTAATTTAAAAAGAACTGATTATGGGATTTGTTAGTGATTTTAAAGCCTTTTTAATGAAAGGTGAAATTGTAAATTTAGCCACAGCGGTTATAGTAGGTGGAGCTTTTGGCAAGATTGTAACTTCTTTTACAAACGATGTTTTGATGCCACCAATTGGAATACTTTTAGGAAAAGTAGATTTTAAAAACTTAAAATTAGTATTACAAGATGGCGTACCTGCAGTGCTAGAAAATGGAACCGAAAAAGTTCCCGCGGTAGCTGAAGTTGCAATAAACTATGGGGCTTTTATACAAACAATTTTAGATTTTGTAATTATTGGGTTTTGTATTTTTATGGTATTAAAAGCATATGAAAAGACTAAGAAACCCGTAATTGAAGAACCTGCAGCCCCAGCCGGCCCAACTCAAGAAGAATTATTGACTCAAATTAGAGATTTATTAAAGAAATAATACCGCTACACTAGTGTCTAACTTAACCGTCTCTTTTCCCAAAAAGAGGCGGTTTTTTTGTGGCTCAAAAGTAAAAAACAATCAAATTGTTTAAAATATAACAATTTGTTAAAAATTGTGAATCGTGTTGTTTTCTTTATCAGATTACGTACTTTTGTGGCTCAATAATAAGACACTATAAATTTATATACAATGAGAATAGCAGTTGTAGGTGCTACCGGAATGGTAGGCGAAATAATGTTGAAAGTATTAGCAGAACGTAATTTTCCAGTTACAGAGTTAATCCCTGTTGCTTCAGAAAAATCAGTAGGAAAAGAAATAGAGTTCAACGGAAAAAAATATAAAGTAGTAGGATTGCAAACGGCAGTGGATTTAAAAGCTGATATTGCTTTGTTTTCTGCTGGAGGAGGAACTTCTTTGGAGTGGGCTCCAAAATTTGCAGCCGCTGGTACTACAGTAATTGATAATTCTTCAGCTTGGAGAATGGACCCAACCAAAAAATTAGTGGTTCCAGAAATCAATGCTAGCCAATTGACTAAAGAGGACAAAATCATTGCAAATCCAAACTGTTCAACTATCCAAATGGTATTGGCTTTGGCACCTTTGCATCAAAAATACAACATCAAACGTGTAATTGTTTCTACTTATCAGTCCATTACAGGTACTGGTGTAAAAGCGGTGCAACAATTTGAAAATGAAGTAGCTGGAATTGAAGGCGAAATGGTGTACAAATACAAAATCAATCGCAATTGTATTCCACAATGTGATAGTTTTGAAGACAATGGTTACACCAAAGAAGAAATGAAATTGGTAAACGAAACCAAAAAAATCTTAAGCGATGATTCTATTAGAGTTACGGCAACTGCTGTCCGTGTACCAGTAGTTGGAGGTCATAGCGAAGCGGTGAATGTTGAGTTCACTAATGATTTTGATGTGGCTGAGGTGCGTAACATTTTACACCATACAGATGGAGTAGTAGTTCAAGACAATTTGGATACGTTCACTTACCCAATGCCTCGTTATGCTGAAGGAAAAAATGAAGTTTTTGTTGGTAGAATTCGTCGTGATGAAAGCCAAGCCAACACTTTGAATATGTGGATTGTGGCTGATAACTTGAGAAAAGGAGCCGCTACGAACACGATTCAAATTGCAGAATATTTAATCGCAGCCAATTTAGTTTAAAACACTATAACCCACAACACAACCGGAACCGCTTCTAATTGGAAGCGGTTTTTTTATGCTTTTTTTTGCTTTCAAAAGCAGCGCAACCCCAATGAAATGTTGTACTTTTAAACTTTAAATTTTAATTGGAGAAGATGAAAAAGCTAAAAGTAGTTGCCTTCGATGCAGATGATACGCTTTGGGGCAATGAAATGTATTTTGACGAAACCGAAAAGAAATTCTGTGGTTTGATGGAAGATTATCTTTCGCATCAAGGAATTTCATCCGAATTGTTTCAAATAGAGATTGCGAATTTAAAACTATACGGCTACGGAATCAAAGGATATATTCTATCGATGATTGAGGCAGCAATGAAGATTTCAAACAATACTATTTCTATTGAAGCGATTGAAAAAATCGTGCAATATGGAAAAGATTTGCTAGAAAAGCCTGTCGATTTGCTGGAAGGTGTGACCGAAACATTAGAAGCTTTGAGTGGAAAATATAAATTAGTAGTTGCTACCAAAGGCGATTTATTAGACCAAAGACGAAAATTGCACAATTCGGGTTTAGGGCCTTATTTTCATCATATTGAAGTAATGTCAGACAAACAAGAAATCGATTATTTGGATTTGATTAAACGTTTGGAGATTCAACCCGATGAGTTTTATATGATTGGTAATTCGCTTAAGTCGGATGTTTTGCCTGTACTTTCAATAGGTGGTTATGCTGCACATATTCCGTTTCACACGACTTGGGCACACGAGAAAATAGACCACAAAGTAGAGCATCCCAACTTTACTACCTTGCAACAATTAACGGATATAATTCCACTTTTAACCTAATGAAGCAGCCGTTTGACCTTGAAAATTGGAACAGAAAAGAGCATTTTCATTTTTTTAGACAAATGAGTGAGCCTTTTTTTGGCGCTACGGTGGCAATAGACTGCACAAAGGCTTACGAAAAAGCCAAATCCATTTCATCTTCTTTCTTTATTTATTATTTGCACAAAACCTTACAAGCGGTCAATGCGATTGAAAATTTTAGATACCGAATCGATAACGAAACCATTGTGGTTTACGATAGAATAGATGGTTCGGCTACTATTGGTCGACCTGATGGAACCTTTGGATTTTCATTAATCGAATTTCATCCCGATTTTGCTGTTTTCGAAAAAAATGCGCTAGAAGAAATCGAACGTATTCAAAACACCACTGGCTTGTTTACTCGTTCTTTTGATGCAGATAATTTAATTCATTTTTCGGCAGTACCTTGGTTGGATTTTACGTCTTTATCGCACGCTAGAAGTTTTACTTTTCCAGATAGTTGTCCTAAAATTTCTTTTGGAAAAATGGTTGTTGAAAAGGATGGAAGCAAGCGAATGAATATGTCGGTGCACGTACATCACGGTTTGATGGATGGATTGCATTTGGGACAATTTGTAGATTATTTTCAGCAAATTATGAACGATTAAGTAGCGATTTTTTGGTATGCTCTTTGCGGGAGGAATTGTACTATTTTTAATATAAATCATTATGAAGCAGGTAGTAGTTCTTTTATTTATAGCAAGTACTTTTTTGACTTTTGGTCAAATTAGGTTGGCTTCTCATCCTTTAGAATTAAAAAAAGCAAAAGAGTACCATCAAATCATCAACACCTCCGATAGACAAAATAATAATGTCTTTGTTTTAGCTACCGACAAAGAAAAAACAACGATTCTAAAGTACAGTCCCTTTTTGTTTTTCAAAGATAGTATGGTGACCAAAAGACCTGATATTGGTTATAAATTGATGGCTGGTTATTCCTTTGTAACAGATGAAAATCCAACTATTTATTGGGCCGATTCTAATTTTAGAAACATAGTCGCAGTACATTATGATATGGTTACAAAGACGACGACGGCTAACTATCTTCAGTTGCCTTTACAACGTGAAACGGTGCTTAACGCCTTTAATGAGAACAATAAATTTTATGTTCTTACCAAAAAGAATACTACCGAAGCTTTAGTGCTTTATGTTTTTAACGGAGGTGAAAAAACGCAATACCTTCTTGATTTTAGTGGATTCGAGTTTGTAAATAGTAAAAAAGAAGCCATCAGTTTATCCATGATTTTGTCTGTTTTACCTTTAGAAAAAATAGAAACACGTGCTTATAATCCGTTGTTTAAAGCCACAAGTAAATCTAAATTTTATGTACGCGAGAACGATATTCTCTTCACCTTCGACCATAATATAAATGAAACACAGTTGTTTCAATTGGATTTCAAGACCTTAAAACTCGTTGAAAGAAGCATTCCGCAATTTTCGTTGAAACGCCTTAATGGATTGTCTAATTCCTATTATCACGAAAACAAAATATATCAAGTGACAGCGAATGATGAAGAACTACATTTTGGCTATAAAGATTTTGAAACCGATGCACTAATCAAAGAATTTAGTGTGACAAAAAATGACACCATCACTTTCAAAAACTCACCTTTGTTCGCTCAAGTTATGAATCAGCGACCAAAAGCAATGAAAACCACTGCCAAGTTTTTGAAGCAATTATCGGGCACTGATTTGGGGGTTACGGTCTATAAAACGCCCAAGAATTTGTTTCTAACCATAGGGGGTAATCAAGAAATAGAGCAATTGTCTACAGGGTTTGCACCAAGTGGGGGTGACTTCGTAACCAATTCTTATTTTATTCCATTGAATGTTTATTTTGAAACTGTTTTGGACAAGAAAGGGAATCATATCAATTCAAAACCCGAGCCTTTGGCCACCGATTTTATAGGTCAGTTTTCTTATGAAAACCCTCAAGCCGTTTTGCAAAGTACTTTCAGACATAAGAATTATTACATTAATGGATATTACGATACCAAGTTGAAACAATTTGTGATGCAGAAATTTTATGATGGTTTTTAATATTTTGCCTTTATAATTGTGTTCTAATTATTATCTTAGTGTCTCCCTAAATCCGTTTTTTAAAATTGTCATTAACTTAAAAAAAGAAAACTATGTTGTCTAAAAATATTGAAGTCGCACTGAACAATCAAATTCGTATCGAAGCAGAGTCTTCTCAAATATATTTGTCAATGGCTTGTTGGGCTGAAGTGAGTGGACTGGAAGGAATTGCGCAGTTCATGTATGCACAGTCCGATGAAGAACGTGCTCATATGTTGAAACTGATTAAGTATGTAAACGAACGTGGAGGTCACGCTCAAATCACCGATTTAAAAGCGCCAAAAACTACCTATGATACTTTTCAAGGAATGTTTGAGGAATTGTACAAACACGAGATTTTTGTTTCAAATTCTATCAACGAATTAGTGCATATCACTTTTTCAGAAAAAGATTATGCCACGCACAATTTCTTGCAATGGTATGTAGCTGAACAAATTGAAGAAGAAGCTACAGCTAAGTCTATTTTGGATAAAATCAATTTGATTGGTGATGATAAAGGAGGCTTGTATTTATTTGACCGCGATATTCAGCAAGCTGCTGTTGCCAGTGCTGCCGCAGCCGCTGCAACTAAGTAATACTTCTATATAACTTTTAACCCGAACGCATTATTCGGGTTTTTTTATGCCTTTTTATGTTAAAATTTATTTAGAATAGATAAAAATAACATATATTTGCCTCAGAAATTAAGACTCAAGAGCATGAGTAAGAAAGACAAAGAAAAGGACAAGAAAAAAGGCAAAAAAGAAAAGAAAGACCAAAAGAAGAAAGCGCTTTTGGCTAAAATCAAAGTTGCCGAAAACTGCAAGTCAAAATGTTGCGGAAAATACGAGAAAGGCGAAAACAAACGTTGCTGTCGTTGTCCTATGTTTGATTTGATTAAAAAAGTAGCGTAATTCTAAAATTGCTACTACATTGCACACTCAACTGAGTGTTTTATGTTTTTTATTGCCAACCATCCCATTTATAAACATCCACTACCCGAAGGACATCGCTTTCCGATGCTCAAATACGAACTGCTTCCTAAGCAGTTACTCCACGAAGGTACAGCCGAACCGACTGATTTTTATTCCCCTGAACCTATTGATTTATCTTTAGTTCATGCTGTGCATACACCAACTTATGTTAAGGCTCTAACCGAATTGACTCTCGATGCCAAAGCCATTCGTAGTATCGGATTTCCACTTTCTGCAGCGTTGGTCGAGCGAGAGTTGCGTATTGCACAGGGTACAATTGCGGGTTGTAATCACGCGTTGGAACACGGTATTGCTTTTAATATTGCTGGTGGAACCCATCATGCATTCTCGAATCGTGGAGAGGCTTTTTGCTTACTCAACGATCAAGCGATTGGAGCTCAGTATCTCATCAATCAGAAGAAGTGTCATAAAATCCTCATTGTAGATCTCGATGTACATCAAGGCAATGGTACAGCCGAAATCTTTCGAAATAATACGGATGTCATTACTTTTTCAATGCATGGTCAAAGTAATTATCCTTTTCGAAAAGAAATTTCGGATTACGATATCCCTTTGCCAGACAAGACAGATGATTCAACTTATTTGGCCATTCTACAAGAAACACTTCCAGAATTACTAAGCCTCCATCGTCCCGATTTTGTTTTTTACTTAGCGGGTGTGGATATTTTGGGTACGGACAAATTAGGGAAATTAGGGTGTACTTTAGAAGGATGTAAAGCTCGAGATAGCTATGTTTTAGGCCTTTGTAAATCTTTGGGTATTCCTGTACAAGTGAGTATGGGGGGCGGTTATTCCCCAGCGATAAAAACCATAATCGAGGCTCACGCTAATACATATAGGGTGGCGAGAGCGTTGTATTAATCTTCTTTAAATTTGAAACATATAAGTCATTGAAGTTTTGGATTGAAGGTTTTTTGAACCATATAAGGGATGTAAGGTCATTTACGTTTTGTGGTGAAATCCTTGGTGAAGTTTAACCGCAAAGCAAACAAAGATTATCGCAAGGTTCGCAAAGTAATAAATCATATAAGGACATTTAAGTTCCATTAAAAATCCGTTGCATCCGTTTTATCCGCGACATCCGTGGTCAAAATTTAACCCCTAAGTTCACAAAGAAAGCGCAAGGCTCGCAAAGTAATAAAACAAATAAGGACATTTAAGTTCCATTAAAAATCCGTTGCATCCGTTGCATCCGTTTTATCCGCGACATCCGTGGCCAATAATTAACCACAAAGTTCACAAAGCACATAATATTAAACCCAAAAGGCATCAAGAACACTCAAGCTTTTGTTCAGCCTTTTATGTTCTTAAATGCCTTCTATGGTTTTGAAAAATCCCGTGCTTATAGAAAACTCAAATGGCTTATATATTTTAAATTAATTCTTCCTGATTTAGATGTATGTTTTCTAATAGCTGAATGATTTCATCTGCATACTGTTGCGTTCGTTTTTCTCCAAATCCTTTAATCCATTGAAAATCGGATAGGGCTTGTGGATGTTGCACCGCTATTTGAATCAGATGGCTGTTGTGACAGACTACAAAAGGTTTCACACCATTCGTTTTGGCTTTTTCGTTGCGCCATTTTTTCAATTGTTGATACTTCTCGATTTGGTCTTGGGTTAGGTCAGTGAGTGATGCTTTTTCCTGAGACGCAAGATTGATTTTTTCTTTATAGTGCAACAAAACCGACCAATAACTCGCATCGGATTCGATGAAATGGGTATCGGATTGCACCAATTCTACCGAGGCGATAAAATCATTTAGCTTTTGCTGGTCTTGCGCCAAATGTGGAGCATCTACCCGAACGGAAAATACCTGTACATTCATAGCTGTAGATTTTATTTGCCCATCAAAAGGATTTCATTCACTATCACTTCAGTGATGTAGCGTTTCTCCCCGTTCTTGTCTTCGTAACTGCGGTGAGTGAGTTTGCCTTCGATGGCTACTTCCTTGCCTTTGGTCACGTATTTCTCGATGATGTCGGCTGTTTTTCCCCAAGCACTTACTTTGTGCCATTCGGTTTGTTCTACTTTGTCGCCTTTGTCGTTGCGGTAAGTGTCGTTGGTAGCGATAGTAAGGTTGGCTACTTTTTTACCTCCGTCGAAGGTTTTGATTTCTGGTTCGTTTCCTACGTGACCGATTAATTGTACTCTGTTTTTCATTGCATTCATGGCGTGTAAATTTAAAAGTTAGGCATATAATTAAAATGTTCGTGTCGGATGAGCAACAAGGTCGTTGTTTCATTTCGACAGGGCAAAGATGCGGTGCCGATTGATAATTAGTCGGTTGCATCCCATTTACTTTCGGTTGTAATTGTTTGTAACCGTTTGTAAATGGAATTTTTTGAGTATATTTGGGTAATTGATAATTTTAAAGCTAATTATAATTTATTCAGATTAAATTTTATGAATAGGTATTCAATATTTAAAAAGTCATCTAAATTTTATTGGAGCAACGATAGGATAGTCCTTCCTATAATTTTTGGCTGTATTATAATTTATTTAATTAAAGCTACTGTCTTAAAGATGGAAGTGAATACAGTTGATAATTACCTTATGTTTTTGCTATTAGGAGCATTCTTTTTAGGACTAATTTTAAAATTTTTTCGAATTTTCAAACCAGATCCGCTTAGAGGGGAATTAGATGGTTTTTTAACATTCGAATTGAATCAAATTTCAGCAAAAGATAAAATATTTAGAATTGATGAGATAAAAAAAATTAGAATTACTAATGATGATTATTATGGTAAAACAATTGGCTCAGGTAAAAGTTTTAATTCAAATTTATCAAATGGGGTTAACAACCTCTGCGTAATTGAATTAAATACTGGTATAACTTTGAGCTATAATTATGAATTATATTATTCAGATGATTTACAAAAAATAAAGAAAGAATTAATTAATTATTATAAGTTGAGTAAACTCGATTTTCAAAATTTAGTTGAGGTATTAGGAATAAGTCATAATGATATACAGGAATTCAAAGCGAGCATTAATTGATAATTTGACAGGAATGACAAAAAAACAACTACTTCATAGAACAATTTCAATTGAGAATCTAAGAGGAATGACTGTAAACGAAAGGCTGTATGCTTGTGGTTTACTAGATGAATTTGACAAAGCAATGCAGTCCGATAAAGTTTTAGCAAAAAAAATACTAACGTACTTACTCGTTGACGAAGCATCCATAGAGTTAATTTTAAATTCAAAACAATAAATGGAAAACACAAATTTAAAACCAAATCTTACTAAGCGTTTTTTGGCAGGGCTCATTGATTACGCAATTATTTATGCTTTTTTCTATGCATTTATCTCAGCATTTGGTGAACCAAACGAGGAAGGTGGTTATTCTGTAACAGGTTTTCTGGCCCTAGTTCCAATACTATTTTGGTTTGTTTTTTTAGTGGTATTTGAAACCTTTTTTGGTGCTACTTTAGGAAATTCAATTGTAGGGTTACAACCAAAATCGTTGACAAAAAACAATGGTGAACTTTCATTGGGTCAATCTATAAAAAGACACGTATTAGACCCAATAGATATGTTTCCTTTTGGATTGCTTGCAATAATGGCAATAAAAAATACAGATAGGAATCAACGTTTAGGAGATATTTGGGCTAAGACAATCGTCGTGGAAGCGAATCAAAATTAAATCACTTCTAATAAAAAACCAATTCACTAACCCCCTAAAACCCCACTACAAATGCAAACCAAAATCAAAAAAGTAGAATTGCGCAATTTGGCGTTTGAGGATTATAAACAACTCAAGAACTCGATGGTAGAATCCTATCCCGAAATGGCCGATTCCTATTGGCGTTCCGAGGATATTGAGCGATTATTGGCTATTTTTCCCGAAGGACAGTTGGTGATTTTGGCCGATGGCAAAGTGGTGGGTTCGGCCTTGTCGTTGATTGTAGACGAAAAATTGGTCGACAAACGCCATAATTATTTGGAGGTCGTGGGCAATTATTCGTTTTCGACCCACAATCCGTTTGGGGAGATTTTGTATGGCATCGATGTGTTTATTCATCCCAATTATCGCGGCTTGCGTTTGGGACGCCGTTTGTATGACGCTCGCAAAGAATTGTGCGAACAACTCAACCTCAAATCCATTGTTTTTGCGGGGCGGATTCCCAATTACGGGCAGTATGCCGATAAAATGTCGCCCAAAAAATACATCGACAAAATCAAAAGCAAACAACTGCACGACCCCGTATTGTCGTTTCAGTTGAGCAACGATTTTCACGTGTTGCGCGTCATCAAAAATTATTTAGTAGGCGACGAAGATTCGAAGGAATTCGCCGTTTTGCTCGAGTGGAATAACATTTATTATGACGAAAGTCCCAAGCTCATCAACACCGAAAAATCGGTGATTCGGCTAGGGCTTATTCAGTGGCAAATGCGCTCGCTGGCCAATCTCGACGCCTTGTTTGAACAATCCGAATTTTTTATCGATGTGGTCTCGGGTTATGGCTGCGATTTTGCTTTGTTTCCAGAACTGTTCACCGCGCCTTTGATGGCCGACTACAATCACCTCACCGAGGCCGAAGCCATACGCGAATTGGCCAAATATTCAGACCCAATCCGCAAGCGGTTTCAGGAGTTTGCCATTTCGTACAACATCAATATCATCACCGGAAGTATGCCGTATTTAGAGGGCGGAAATTTGTATAATGTTGGTTTCTTGTGCAAGCGCGACGGGACTTCTGAAATGTATGCCAAAATTCACGTTACGCCCAACGAGGTGCAGCATTGGGGAATGAAAGGCGGCTCCGAAATCAAAACTTTTGATACCGATTGCGGAAAAATAGGCGTGATGATTTGCTACGATGTCGAATTCCCAGAGCTCTCCCGATTAATGGCCGATGAAGGGATGAATATCTTGTTTGTGCCCTTCCTGACCGATACGCAAAACGCCTACACCCGAGTCAAACATTGTTCCCAAGCCCGAGCCATCGAAAACGAGTGTTTTGTCGCCATAGCGGGATGTGTAGGCAATTTGCCCAAGGTCAACAATATGGATATTCAGTATGCGCAATCAGCCGTGTTTACGCCCTCAGATTTTGCGTTTCCGAGCAACGGTATCAAAGCCGAAGCCACGCCCAACACCGAGATGACACTGATTGTCGACGTCGATTTGGATTTGCTCAAAGAGCTGCACGAACACGGCAGCGTTCGCATCCTCAAAGACAGAAGAACCGATTTGTACGAAATAAAAAAGATAAAAAACGCAGAGAAATAGTGAAGGGGATTATTTAGGAACAGGCACAAAAGGCTTTTCAGGAAACATCGTCCCGCTATCCGCTATATCTTTTTTCCTAAACCTGACAGGTTTCAAAAACCTGTCAGGTCTAGAAAAAAAGGATGCCGCTCCTATCGGGGTTAGAGAGTAACAAGGGGATTTTTTGTTTTAAAAGGAGAATTTGTAAAAAACATAAACACACCCCCGCCCCCTCTCAAGAGGGGAGTTAGGAACGCAAAACTTTAGTGTTTAAAAAACACATTTTTGAATAATAAATAAAACATCTCTTATTCCGCAGTCGAATTTCCCTCTTGAGAGGGGTTAGGGGTGTGTCAAGCGAGAGAATAAAAGTGAATAGTAATGAAAAACACCTCATTTAGCACTTTTTAATCCCACTCTCGATAGGGGTTAAGGGATTGTAAAACGAGAGAACCAAAGAGAATAATTGTGAAAAACGTATCATTTAGCACATTTTAATTCCCCTCTTGAGAGGGGCTAGGGGTGTGTCAAGTGAGAAAATAAAAATGAACAATAAAACCAAACGCCTCATTTATTAAAATAACCAAATGGCTAAAAGAAAAATCATTCCATACGACCCAAAACTAAAAGAATTGGCTAGACAATTAAGAAATGATTCTACTAAAACAGAAATTTTTCTTTGGTTAAAGCTGAAAGGAAAACAGATGTATGGTTATGATTTTCATCGACAAAAGCCTATAGATAGCTACATTTTAGATTTTTTCTGTTATGAGTTGATGTTAGGAATTGAAGTCGATGGGTATTCCCACGAGTTTTTAGAAGTATATAATAAAGACACTGTAAAAGAGAAAAGAATGAATCAGTTAGGGATTACGGTTTTACGGTTTACGGATGAACAAGTTTTGAAAGATATGGAGAATGTTTTGCGAGCTATTGAGTATTATATCATTGAATATGAAAAACACACCCCCAGCCCCTCTCGAGAGGGGAGCTAGGACCGCAAAACCTTTAGTTTTTAAAAACACATTTTGAATAATAAGTAAAACACCTCATTTAGCACATTTTAATTCCCCTCTCGAGAGGGGCTAGGGGTGTGTCAATTGAGAGAGCCAAAGTGAATAGTAGTGAAAATATATCATTTAGCAGCTTCGAATTCCCCTCTTGAAATCGAAGATTCAACGACTCCAAAATAAATATTATATGGAGTTAGAGGGGTTAGGGGTGTGTAAAATGAGAAAACAAATAGATAAACCAAAACAAACACAAAACCCCTGTTCCCTCTTTAGCCCTGATGGGAGGGAATATCCTTTTTTGACCCGATTTTTCTCGGGGCAAAAAAGATAGGAAGGACAGCAGGAACCAATGCTAACAAATAAAGCCTTTTGCTGGGCTCCAAATAGATAGAATTATAACTTAAATCGTATACGAATGAAAACCTGCCTAGAATGTGGTGAAAAAATTGTAGGTCGCGAGGACAAGAAATTTTGTAGTGACAGCTGTCGAAATGCCTATAATAATAAAATAAATAAGGATAGTACGAATTATATGCGGAATATTA
Organism: Flavobacterium sp. RSSB_23; assembly: GCF_051547145.1. Lineage (NCBI taxonomy): Bacteria > Pseudomonadati > Bacteroidota > Flavobacteriia > Flavobacteriales > Flavobacteriaceae > Flavobacterium > Flavobacterium sp. RSSB_23. The sequence continues at coordinate 457,467 of NZ_JBPTTO010000002.1, forward strand.
ACAATAAGTTGCGCAAAAATTACCGAATTTTGTCAGAATTGAATGTAGAAGGTAAAACGAAAACGACTCGAGCGAAGTTGATGAGTAAGGGTTTTGACTTTGAATTTTTTACTTCTATATTGCACACTAAAACAGGAAATACCTACTATTTCTTGTATGACCAAGGTTATATGATTTTGGAAAATGACTATTATATGCTAGTCAAAAAAGATATTTAAAATACCACATCCCCATTGCTATGAAAAAATATGCTTCTTTACTTTCAGTTTTTGTCCTTTTGCTCGTGTTGGCAGCAGGCTATTTTTTACAAATGCCGCAAACCATCGACTATGAGGACCAAAATCTAGCCAATTTTTCGACCAAACGTGCTTTTAAAACCGTTGAGAATCTTACGAAAGAACCGCATTATGTAGGTTCTGCCAACCACGATGTAGTGGCGATGCAGCTAGTTCGTGAGCTAAATTTGATGGGGATTACAACTCAAGTGCAAGAGGGCTACACGATGAGCGATTGGGGCAATCTGGTGCAGTCTAAAAATATTATTGGACGCATCAAAGGAACGAATTCCAAAAAAGCATTGTTGTTGCTGTCGCATTACGATAGTGCGCCGCATTCTTTTTCGCACGGAGCAAGTGATGATGCTTCGGGTGTAGCTACGATTATTGAAGGCGTTCGTGCTTTTTTGCATACTAAGAAAACGCATAAAAACGATATCATTATTGTTTTTTCGGATGCCGAAGAATTGGGACTAAACGGAGCCGCTTTGTTTGTTACCCAACATCCTTGGGCAAAAGAAGTAGGTCTGGCGCTCAATTTTGAAGCGCGTGGTTCTTCTGGACCGAGTTATATGTTGATGGAAACTAACAAGGGGAATGCAGGTTTGGTGAACGAATTTTCAAAAGCAGGCGTGACTTATCCTGTTTCGAATTCGTTGATGTATAGTATTTACAAAATGTTACCTAACGACACGGACTTAACCGTTTTTAGAGAAAAAGGAAACATTCAGGGATTGAATTTTGCGTTTATCGACGACCATTATAATTACCACACCCAGCAGGATGACGCTCAGCATTTGGCTAAAAACACTTTGGCGCATCAAGGTCGTTACTTAATGCCTTTGCTAACGTATTTTTCGAATGCTAATTTGGATGCCGTGCAAGCCACCGAGGATGAGGTGTATTTTACGATTCCGTTTACGTTTATCAGCTATCCTTTTTCTTGGGTACTGCCTATGACAATTATAGCGGGAGTGTTTTTTGTGTTTTTCTTGTTCATTGGCAAAGCCAAACGCATTTTTACTTTCAGAGAATTGTTCAAAGGATTGATTCCGTTTTTGGGTGCCTTGGGGATTGCGGGTGGATTGACGTATTTTGGTTGGAAAGGATTGCTTTGGGCGTATCCTCAATACAACGATTTGCTCAACGGATTTACCTACAATGGTCACGATTATATAGCGGCTTTCGTACTGTTGAGTTTGTCGATTTGTTTCTTGATGTACCATTGGCTATCGGCCAAAAAAGTGACAATGAACCATTATGTGATGGTATTGTTAGTTTGGATGGTCATTAATGGATTTATTGCGAACTCGCTAACGGGTGCTGGATTTTTGATAATTCCAGTTTATTTTGGTTTGATTGCTTTTGGAGCGTTTGTCCTAACGCAACGTTCGAATTGGGTACTGAATTTAATTTGTGGGATTCCTGCGGTGTTACTTTTGGCGCCGTTCATTCAAATGTTCCCAGTTGGGTTGGGCTTAAAGATTCTTTTTGGAAGTGCAATTTTGACCGTTCTTACTTTTGGATTGTTGTTGCCAGTTTTTGGCGCATTTTTACATAAAGGGAAATGGGCTTTGGGATTATTTGTTTTGTCGTTGTTGTTTTTTGCCAAAGGCCATTATAATTCGGATTATGAAGCAGGAAAAGCAAAATCTAATAGTTTAGTGTACTTGTACAATGCAGATACTAACCAAGCGTTTTGGGTGACGTATGATGTGAACCTAGACGATTGGACGAAAACCTACTTGGGCGCCAACCCTAAGAGCGCTAAGCCACTTAACGATATGCCTTTGTTTAGCAAATACAATTCTGGATTTACTTATGCCGCAACAACGGATGTAGTGGGTGTAAAGAAACCTTTAGTTGTATTTACAAAAGATAGTCTCGCTGGCAATTTGCGACACATTCAAATTAAAATTATACCCAATCGAAAAGTCAACCGCTATGATATTTTTGCCAATGAAGCGATGACTTTTTATAATTTTAGAGCCAATGGTGCGAGAAATCTTGGCGATACCAGTTCAATGTTAGAACGAAAAGGCAAGAAATTAGTGAGTTATTACGTAGTCAACAATGCGCCTTTGGTGTTGGATTTTAGTATTAATGCTTCGGCGGTAATTGATATGGAATTATTAGAATCTTCTTTTGATTTACTACAAAATCCATTGTTCAACATCAAACCAAGAGATAATTGGATGATGCCTACACCTTTTGTCTTGAATGATGCGGTAGTCATTCGTAAAAAAATTAAAAAAGGCCAACAAAGTATTCCCAAAGAGTTAGTGGTTCCTGTTACGGATTCTTTGGCTATTGCAAAAGATAGTTTGCTAGTGCCAAAAAGATAAAATTATAAATTAAAATTTTGAAAAACACCCTATTTCATTTTTGGAATAGGGTGTTTTTGTTTGCTAATTCTAGTAATTTATTTTCTTTTTAATCCTTTGATTTTTAGTTTTTTAGTACCTTTAAAATCGATTAGGTAAAAGCAAAAGAGTTATTTCAAAAAGTAAAACTTCTTTACCTAGTGGTTGTCTTTTAAGTTCAAGCAATTGAATATTGAATTTTTGTAATTTTTCGAATAAAAAAATTAAGAATTAAGCTATAAAAAGCTAATTAATACTATTATTTTTTAATACTTTAGTAATAATTTTTTTTAACAAGACAAATATGAAAAAAGCAATAGTATTACTCTTTGGTTTTTTGCTGATGAATACTCTTTCTGCGCAAAATGAAACAGAAGAATTAGCCAAAAAATTAGCCAATCCGATAGCTTCTTTAATTTCACTGCCGCTGCAAAACAACATTGATTATGGCATTGGAAATTTGAAAGGTTCACGCTATAAGTTGAACATTCAGCCTGTAATTCCAATGAGTCTTTCCAATGACTTGAACCTCATTACAAGGGTAATTGTGCCCATTGTTTCTCAATACAATATTTCAGGAATGGGCAATCACGAATCAGGATTGTCCGATGTGGTGGCTAGTGCTTTTTTTTCGCCAAAAAACTCCAAAAATGGATTTACGTGGGGCGCTGGTCCTGTTGTCTTGTTGCCTACAGGTAGCAACGATTTTTTGACGGCCAAAAAATTTGGCGTAGGTCCAACGGTTGTGGCACTCAAACAAATGGGCGGTTGGACGTATGGTGCGCTAATTAATCAGATTTGGAGTGTGTCGGGGGACGAAAAGCGAACAGATGTGAATCAAATGTATGTGAATCCCTTTGTTTCATATAACTGGAAATCTGGCGCTGGTGTTACGGGGCAATTGGAATGGACCGAGAGTTGGTCAAATAAAACGACCACGCTGTATTTTGAACCTGTTTTCTCTGCAATCACCGCCTTTGGTAAACAAAAAATCAGTTTTGCCGTTGGGCCAAGAATCAATATCTCGGCTCCTGATTATGCTGAAAGTCGATTTGGATTGAGAGCCTCTATGGTATTGTTGTTCCCTAAATAAATTTCTTCACATTTAAAATAATCTCAAAAATTACACAAATGAAAAACTCAATTTTAGCATTCTTTGTGAGCATCCTAATGATGGTTTCTTGCAAAAAAAATGAGACAAGCACTACAGCAACAACTGAAAATGGTGCTACTGTATATTACAATGGTGATATTCTTACGATGGAAGGAGATAAGGCAACTTACGCCGAAGCGGTGGTAGTAAAGGATGGTAAAATACTATTTGTAGGTAAGGAAGACGAAGCGATGAAACAAGCAGGTGAAGGTCACAAAATGGTTGACTTAGAAGGCAAAACCCTGATGCCTGGATTTGTAGAACCACACGTGCACCCGTCTATTGCGGCTTCTATTTTACCTAACGAAATTATTGCTCCTTATGATTGGGTATTGCCTACAGAAACCAAAAAGGGAGTCATTGGTCACGATGCCTATATCAAAGCCTTGACGGAATCGGTTCAAAAAAATGCCAAAGCCGATGAGGTATATTGGGTTTGGGGCTATCACCAATTATGGCACGGCGATTTAAGTCGAGAGATGCTTAACAAAATTTCAAAAGATAAACCGATTGCCGTATTGCATCGTTCCTTTCACGAAGTGTTTCTCAACGACAAAGCCATAGAAGTGATGAAAATCAAAGAAGCCGATTTCAAAGGAAATCCTCAAGTGGATTGGAAAAAAGGACACTTTTTTGAAGGAGGTTGGTTAGGATTGGTACCCAAAATTTCTCAATGGTTCATCGTTCCTGAGCGCTATTCTAAAGGTTTGGAATTAATGACGCAATTGATTCAAAAGAATGGAATTACCACAGTAGCCGAACCTGGTTTTCCAAGTTCTGATTTTAATTTAGAATACAATTTGCTTAAAAAAGAAATGGACAAAAATCCTCCCTATTCTGTGTTTTTGATTGGAAATGGAACGCAACTTTATGGTATGAATGGCAATAGCAATGAAAAAGCGAAAGCCTATATGGAAGCCTTGCCTGAAAAATACAATACGTCCAATATAATGTTCTTGCCTAAACAAGTTAAATTGTTCTCAGATGGGGCTATCTATTCTCAATTGATGCGAATGGAAGGCGGTTATACCGATGGACATCAAGGAGAATGGATGACACCTTTGGATTTATTGAAAGCACAAATCAAGTTTTACTGGGACGCCGGTTATAAAATTCATGTTCACGCCAATGGAGACCAAGGTATTCAACAAGTCTTGGATTACGTAGCTGAGAATGTAAAAACCAATCCTAGAAAAGACCATCGTTTGACTTTACACCACATGGGGTATTTTTCAGACAAGCAAGCAGCGCAAGTAAGTGAGTTAGGCATCGAGGCTTCTGTTAACCCTTACTATTTATGGGCTTTGGCGGATAAGTATGCTGAAAAAGGATTGGGCAAAGAAAGAGGCGAAAATTTAGTTCGTATCAAATCACTAACTAGCCGAGGCGTACCTGTTTCTTTCCACTCCGATTTTGCTATGGCGCCTATTGAGCCTTTAACCTTGGCTTGGACCGCGGTAAACAGAGTCACTTCCCAAAAAAGTAAGTTTTCACAAGACCAACGCATTGATGCTTATACGGCTTTAAAAGGAATTACGATTACCTCAGCAAGAGCCTTGAATTTAGAGAATGAAATCGGTTCTATTAAAGTAGGTAAAATGGCTGATTTCACCATTCTTGCCGAAAACCCATTAAAAATTGATGCCAACAAAATAAAAGACATTAAAGTTTTAGGTACGGTATATCGTGGTAAACAATTTGATAACGCTAATTAAGAGCCAACAATAAACTGGGTAAATACTAATTTGTCCAGTTTATTTTTTTTCAATTTCAAATAGATAAGCAAAATTAAATTGGTAATGCCATGAATGTAAAGCGGATTGCAATTGCAATAGGGGTTTCTATCTTTTTCATAGGGTGTCAGAGTAAAAAAAGCGATGATACTAAAACGCCACTAGTGGAAATAAAAACGACCATGATACAGGATACGATTCCATACACTATAGCTCAAAATTATTTTGTAAAAAACACTGTAGAAGCTATCGAAAATCCCAAAATTGAAACCGAAGCAGCCTTCAATTCCTATTTTGGCGCCGCTACTACAATGGGCAACAACGGCAAACCCACAGCGGTCGATTTTACCAAAGAATTCGCCATTGCGATAGTACTTCCGAAAACGGATAATGCCACAACCATCCAGCCCGTTGCTCTTAAAAAAGACGCAAATCATTCGCTAATTTTTGAATATAAAGTAGCGGTAGGCGATAAGCAATCCTATACGAGCCGTCCTTTTTTACTCGTGTTAGTCGATAAAAAAATGGATAGCGAGTTACGTTTGAAACGCATCGAATAATATTTTGAATTGATGATAAAGAACAAAAACAAACTTTTAATAATTAAAATATGAAAAAATCAATCGTAAGTTTTTTTGCCATAGCGATGCTTTTGCTAGGCTGCAAAAAAGAAGGAAAAAGTGACGCCGCACCAGTTGATTCAGGTGCTGCAGTAGTGTATTACAATGGTGATATCATCACTATGGAAGGTAAACAACCTACTTATGCTGAAGCGGTAGTAGTGAAGGACGGCAAAATACTATTTGTAGGTAAGGAAGACGAAGCCATGAAACAAGCTGGAGAAGGTCACACTATGGTGGACTTGAAAGGAAAAACGATGTTACCGGCTTTCTTAGATGCGCACAGTCATTTTATCAATGTGGGTTTCACCGCAGCAGTTGCCAATATTTTGCCACCGCCAGATGGTCCAGCAGCTGATTTTAATTCTATTGTTAATACTTTGAACGAATATAAAAACACCGCAGATGGTACAACAATGATTAAAAAATTTGGTTGGATTTTAGGTAACGGCTACGATGATTCTCAGCTGAAAGAAGGAGATCATCCAAAAGCTACTGATTTGGATAAAGTCAGTACGACCCAACCAGTTTTAATTATTCATCAATCAGGACATTTAGGGGTGCTGAACTCCTTTGCGATGAAAATGCTGGGCATCAACAAAAGCACCAAAGATCCTGCTGGTGGAAAATATCGTAGAGCTGCCGATGGTACACCCAATGGCGTACTAGAAGAAGGTGCTTTCTTTTCTGTCCTATTCCCAATTTTAGGGAAAGGAGATGCAGAAGCCAATACTATGTTTATTGATAAAGCCTTGTTGGAGTATGCTAAAAATGGTTATTTGACAGCGCAAGAAGGTAGAGCTACGCTTGAGCAAGTGGCGCAGTTGGAGGCTGGTGCAAAAAGCAAGCAATTTTATCTGGATATAGTATCTTATCCTGATGTGGCTTTGGGTGTTGAAGAAATTATGAAAAGCCCGTATTACAGCACCGCTCATCAATATCAAAACAAGTACCGAATTGGTGGTGTAAAATTAACGTTAGACGGTTCGCCTCAAGGTAAAACGGCTTGGCTTTCGCATCCTTACCATGTTCCGCCAGCAGGTGAAAAAGCAAGCTATAAAGGACAAGGCGTAATGACCAATCAACAGGCCAATGATTATGTAGCACTTGCTTTTAAAAATAAATGGCAACTGTTATGTCATACCAATGGTGATGCAGCGATTGATCAATATTTAAAAGCGATTGATTTGGCTGAAAAAAAATACAATTATGACGACCACAGAACGGTACTAATTCACGGTCAAACTTTGCGTAAAGATCAAATTCCGGCATTGGTTCGCCAAAAAGTAATCCCATCCTTATTCCCAATGCACACTTTTTATTGGGGAGATTGGCACGCTGAATCTGTGTTAGGACACCCAAGAGCCGATTATATTTCGCCAATGAGAGATGCTATTGATGCAGGACTTATCACTACTTCGCATCACGATGCACCGGTAACCTTCCCGAATTCAATGCGAGTGTTAGATGCAACGGTAAACCGTGTAACTAGAACCGGTAAAATTTTAGGACCAGACCAAAGAGTTACTCCGTATGAAGGGTTAAAAACCTTGACAGAATGGGCTGCTATTCAATATTTTGAAGAAAAAACAAAAGGAACCTTAACTGCAGGGAAATTGGCAGATTTTGTGATATTGGATAAAAATCCATTAAAAATAAAATCATTGGATATAAATAAAATTCAAATATTGGAATCCATTAAAGAGGGAAAAACAGTATTTAAAAAGGAATAAATTTTAGTGCTATGTAATCGCCATTTACCAAAGGTTTGTACTAGTCATCCCGATGATTAAATGGCGATTTCATTGCTGATGCATAACAAGTATATTTTACACCTATGAAAAAACGCTATTTTGTATCCATCTTATTTTTAGTCCTGATTGCCACAGCTTGCAACACGGCTAAATCCAAAACAGGCAAGGCAACTACTGCCGAAAAATCAGAGAATATGAAAGTAAATTCAATCGATGGTACTTGGGAAGCCAATTATGTTATGAATAGTCCCAAAGCTTTTGATGAGTTGTATCCGAAGACAAAGCCAACAATAACCATTAACAGCGGTCAAAATCAGATTAGCGGTGCTACGGGATGCAACAGCTTCCGCGGCAAATGTTCGATTGATGGCAATAGGTTGCAAATTGACGAGGCGCTTGCATTGACGCGAAAAATGTGTCCGGATATGGTGGGGGAACAAACCTTTTTGGCAACTTTAAAAAAAGTAAACAGTTATTCTTTGACCGATGAAGGAGCCACATTGAACCTGATTATGGGCGATATAGCTGTAATGCGTTTAATTAAAAAATAGACTCAAATGAAAAACAAAATCAAACTCTTGGCTTTACTGTTTGCAGTAACAATTTCCTTAAGTTCTTTTTCCCAATCGAATAATGATGGAAACTGGATTAAAATTGCCGAAAAATTAGTCGCGTTCAAATCCGACAAAGATGTGATTACACCTACTGGAAATGAAAGAAAGGTAGACAAAATAAAAATAAAGTGCGTTCAAGGGACTTTAAAACTCAAGAAAGTACGAGTAGAAATGTCTGACGGCGAAAAGAAAGAATACGATGCCAAAGGAGTAGGAGTGCTTTCAAAAGGAATGTCTTCGTTGCCTTTTAATTTGCCAGGAAAGAATAATACCCTTAAAAAAATTGAATTGCAATACGATTCTGTTGGAGCCTTATTGGTGACTAAAAAAGCTAAAATAGAAGTAGTAGGGCACGTGATAAAATGATGTGTTATACTTATTTTTTTAGATAAGAGACCACTTTTACCAACGCTACTCTTGCAAAAGTATTACAGCAAGGAGTAGCGTTTTTTTTGTTTTTATCTGAGGTGTCCTTTGCATCAATAGAAGGTTTATTACTTATTTTTGTTGCTCCTGAAATTAAAATGGCTATAATGACACAAATTAGTATTCTTGGCTGCGGTTGGCTCGGTTTGCCTTTGGCGAAAGCCTTACTAAATAATGGTTTTTCGGTGAAAGGTTCGACAACCTCTGCTTCAAAACTAGGCGATTTAGAAACGCTAGGCGTACTTCCGTTTTTGATGGCATTGCAACCTAACGCCATTGATGGAGATTGTACTACGTTTCTAAAAGGGAGTGAAATTTTGATTATAGATATTCCACCCAAATTGAGAAGCAACAATAGCGAGGATTTTGTGGGGAAAATCCAAACCTTGATTCCTTTTATCGAACAGTCCGATGTCCAAAAAGTACTGTTTGTAAGCTCAACTTCGGTCTACGGTGAAGATAATGATTTGGTCACTGAAGAGACACCTTTGAACCCCGATAGCGAAGGAGGACGTCAATTGGTCATCGTAGAAGACTTGTTGCAAAAGAATACACATTTTCAAACCACCATCCTTCGTTTTGGCGGACTCGTAGGACCCGACCGCAATCCGGTTCGGTTTTTGGCAGGCAAAGAAAATTTACCCAATGCCAAGGCACCCATTAATTTCATTCACCAAACGGATTGTATCGGAAGCATTAAAAAAATTATAGCATTGGATTGTTGGAACGAAGCCTTCAATGCCGTGTCGCCTTATCATCCCACGCGCGAAAACTATTATCAACAAAAAGCTCGCGAATGGCAGTTGGTAGCACCTACCTTTGCCCCAACTTCTTCGGGAACCGGAAAAAGGATTAGTAGTGATAAACTACAATCGATTTTAAAGTATACTTTTGTAGAAACTCCGTAATCTTTTGAGAACAAAAATTAAAAATGCAGTAACAGCTCCACTTACAACCTTGGGATTGCCTATGTTGGCCTTAGCTTGGGTGAGTATCGCTTGGGGTACGACTTGGTTAGCCTCCAAAGAAGGCGTAAAACATATGCCGGCGCTTCAGTTGGCAGCCATTCGTCAGTTTTTGGGTGGTGCTTTGTATGTAGGCTTCTTTTTAGTTAAAAAAACACCTTGGCCCAAAGGCAAACAATGGAAATCCATTTTGATTTTGAGTATGCTTAATTTTGCGCTGAGCAACGGACTGAGTACTTGGGGTGTGAAATTCATTCCGAGTGGTTTGGGTGCGATTATTGGCGCAATGGTGCCTATTTGGATTGCGATGATTAGCTTTTTCAATGGAGAACGCATCACCCGATTGGCTGTTTTTGGAATTGTCATTGCCTTTGCGGGAGTATGCGTTATTTTCTATGAACATTTGGCCGATTTCATCCGACCCGATTTTCAATTTGGAATTGTACTTTCCGTGGCAGCCACTATTACTTGGGCTTTTGGTACCTTGTACACCAAGAAAAAAGCCGCTAGTTTTAATCCCTATTTTAGTTTAGGATTGCAAATGTTGATTTCTAGCGTGTGTCTTTTTGCTTTCACTGGAGCTACTGGCACCAATATTCCGCTGACGCAAATTCCTGCCGCTTCTTGGTGGGCTATTGCCTATTTGGTGGTTATTGGTTCGGTGTTGACCTTCATTGCGTTCATTTATGCCTTGCAACATTTACCCACCGAATTGAGTAGTGTTTACGCCTATATCAATCCAATCGTGGCGGTGCTTTTAGGGGCTTTTTTGTTTGACGAAATTCTCACCGCGGCCATCATTATTGGCGGAACGGTTACTTTAACTGGCTTGTATATCATCAATTTTGCTATGCAACGCCATCGAAAACGAATACTAATCCAAAACTAAAATAATATGAAGTTCAATGCATTTATTTTAATTCCGACGTTTCTAGGCTTGACTTTAGTGCAAGCACAGCAAAAAAACACGGGTATTTTGCCTAACGAAAATTTGATTACCGAGAACATTGTTGCCATTCCCAAAGAGTTGGCCGTTCAGGTAAAAAAATACTCCGAGGCTCGTGGTGCTTCTTTGGCAGAAATTCATCCCGTAAAAAACGATATTATCATTACGACTCGTTTTGGTTCTACGGCTCAATTGCATCGCGTGGTGCAACCTTTGGGCGCGAGAACCCAAATCACTTTTTTCGACGAACCTGTTAGTGGCGTGAGCTACGAACCTACCAAAGGCGAGTATCTGATTTATTCCAAAGACGTGGGCGGTAATGAGTTTGGGCAATTGTACCAATTAGACCTCAAAACCCTGCAATCGACTTTATTGACTGATGGTGGCCGTTCACAAAACGGAGGCATTACTTGGAGAGCCGATGGAAAAGGGTTTTATTTCTCCTCGACCAAGCGCAACGGTGGAGACCGTGATATTTATTATATGGACCCCAAAAATCCTTCAGCAGCCAAAATGGTGCTGCAAGTAAAAGGCGGCGGTTGGGGTATTTTGGATATTTCTAAAGACAATTCACAACTGTTGATTGGCGAATACATTTCGGCCAATGAATCTCATATTTGGTCTTTGGATGTCGCTTCTGGCAAATTATCCGAAGTAACCGACAGAGCCAGTAAAGGCGTGATACAAGGTGGTGCCAAATTTGGAAATTCGACCAACGAAATTTGGTTTTTGACCGATAAAGACAACGAATTTGAGCGTTTGGCTATTTTGGATGTGAAGACCAAAAAAGTAAACTATCTAACGTCTAAAATCAATTGGAATGTAGAAAATTTTTCTTTTTCGGAAGACAAAAAACAACTGGTGTTTATCACCAACGAAGCGGGTCGCAACAAAATGTATTTGATGACTACCAAAGACCAATCCTACAGCGAAGTAAAAAATATTCCAACAGGATTGATTGGCGGAGCGGAGTTTACTAAGGACAATCAAAGCTTGTTCTTTACGCAATCGACAGCTCAAACGGCTTCGGATGTATACCGTCTTTCACTAAAAAATGGCAAAATCGAACAATGGACTGCAAGCGAATTGGGTGAAATGCAAGCGTCTGATATGGCGTTGCCAAAGTTTATCGAATGGAAAAGTTTTGATGGCTTGGGTATTTCAGGATTTTATTATCCTGCCGCTTCAAAATTCACCGGAAAAAGACCTGTGCTGATTCAGATTCACGGTGGACCAGAGGCACAATCGCAAGCGTCTTTCTTGGGCGCAAGCAATTTTTACACCAACGAAATGGGCGTAGCGATGATTTTCCCGAATGTGCGAGGTTCTGCTGGTTTTGGTAAAACCTATTTGGCCAAAGACAACGGAATGTTACGCGAGGATTCTGTAAAAGACATCGGAGGGCTATTGGATTGGATTGCCCAACAACCCGAACTCGACAAAGACCGCATTATGATTATGGGCGGAAGTTATGGCGGTTATATGACCTTGGCCACGGCCTTTCACTATGCCGACAAAATCCGATGCTCGGTAGATATTGTGGGGATTTCCAACTTCAATACCTTTCTCAAAAACACCGAGGAATACCGTCGCGACCTGCGAAGAGTAGAATATGGCGATGAACGCATCCCAGAAATGGCCGCTTTTTTTGATAAAATGGCGCCTTTAAACAATACCGATAAAATCAAAAAGCCGTTATTTATCATTCAGGGCACCAACGACCCTCGCGTTCCCGTGACCGAAGCCCTTCAAATGCGCGACAAACTCAAAGCACAAGGCAACACGGTTTGGTACCTCGAGGCCAAAGACGAAGGCCACGGCTTCAAGAAAAAAGCCAATGTCGATTACCAACGACTGGCCGTCATCCGATTTATGCAAGAGTATCTTTTAAAATAATCCCACAAAACCCATTCCCTGCGAGTGGGTTTTTTGTTAAGAGAAGGTAACAGTAATAAGCAGTTTCGTGTTGAGGAGCACCCGTGACCTGCTCACCACACGAGTCGTCCCGCTTTACGTTATAATCTTATAGCCCGAACCCCGGGCCATAAGGATTTCCACTACAATCGGGGCTAGGCTAGAGCGTTTGGTTTTCATCAGCCAAGGAGTACTAATACAAAAACTTCTTTTTTAAATGATTTTCCAGTTGTTTTCCTGCAAGGTTTTCAAAACCTTGTAGGTATGTTCTTTGAATCCAAATACCTACAAGGTCAAAAAAAGACCTTGCAGGATGGTTTTCGAGTATTAGAATTCAGATGAACTGCTATGAAATTATACTGTTTTTTCTTCTTTTATTCACAAACAAATTCACTTATAATTCCTACTTTTAAAAGGTGTTTTTAAGCCAATATCGAACGCTAATCCAAAAGGATGTTACTTAAAAACAACAATTATTTACTACATTATAATTCAACAATTTATGAAAAGAACAATGCTTTTAGCCTTCTTGATGATTTCGATTGCTGGAATGGCACAACAACTTAACTATGGTAGTGGAGGCACCGTATTTACTTCTGAAAACAAAAAATTAACTTCGGATGAGGTTAGACAATTACTAGCCAAAAACAGCGAAGCTTTATCAGAATACAACGCTGGGCGTAATAAAAAAACATGGGGAAATGTTTTGTTTTATGGTGGTTTAGGCTTGGTAACAGTTAATCTTGCAACCGCTATGACTACGGATAACACTACTTCGACTTATAATCCTGGGGATTATTCTCCAAACATTAAATCGGAACGTTCTAATTTAACCGCGGCTATTATTGGAGGCGCAATGATTGTAGCTTCTATACCAATAAAGATTGGCTATCCAAAAAGAATCAAAAAAGCATTGGGTTTGCACAACAATGGTACGGCGAGTATTTATGAATCACAACCGACCACAACATTACTAGCAAGCGCTAACCAAATTGGAGTAAGAATCACTTTTTAATTGAGGTTTTTTGAGTTGATGTGTTCTTTGAGCACACATCTTAAAAAATAAGAAGTTTTGTATACTCCATCTAATTTACACCAACAAAAAACCCATCCGCTTTAGCTGATGGGTTTTGGTATTTTAAGAACAGAATATTGTAAAATTTATATTTGTTATAAGTAACTACAGCTCCTTGTTACCAGTAAACGATATCTATTAACACTGTATTAACCAAAATATTATTTTTAAATTTTTCTTGTTTAATTATGTTTCCAGTCTTATCAAAGTAATATTTGTATTCAACGACTATATTCTTTGTTGTTTTGGGCACAGAATATGTTTTTAATAAGTTACTTCGCTTGTCATATTCATTAATTGTAACTGAATGGTATTTAGCTTTTTTTGTTTCTAATTCTGATTTGATTCTATTTCCGTTTTTATCAAAAATACATTTTAAATATCCGTCATTAAGTTCTCCTTCTTTATTGTAGGAATGAGTAATTAAAGATTTGTTTTTGTAGTTAATAGTTGTTTTTTCTGTCAATTTTAGTTGACCATTTCCATTAAAATGCTCTACTACTATTCTATTTCCTCTTTTGTCAAAATGAGTTATTTTCTTATTGTCTAGCTTTTTGTCAAAGTAGGCTAAATATTCTATTTCATTACCTTTTTTATCATACTTGTGCTCGATCATTAATTCTGGGCTATTAGTATTTGATTTTGTAATGGATTTGATTAATAATCCATTTTGATAAAAAAATAAAGTCTCGTCAAAATAATCTTTACCATAAAGATCTTTTTGTGCAATTTTTTGACCTTTTCTGTTCCAGTTTGAAATTACATCGAAAGGCATTGTCTCTGAGTCTTTAACAGAAGTTCCTTTTATGTTTTTAATTTTTATTTCTTTAATATGACCTCTGAGATCTTGAATATCTCCATCTGGCATAGAGATTTTTTTTATTTTAACAGGAGTACAAGAGGTTATTAATGATAAAATTATAAACAAGTATATTCGCATTTTTAATTTTATATTATATAAAGTTTGTTTTCAAATAGTGTATTAACTCAAACTCTTAAAACCTATTGACATTGAAGCTATCATATTTTTAAAAAAGACTTTATTTCTTTTTTAGACATTTCAGTTATTATGTACTCTTTCTTGACTTCAGCTGTGTGTTCTTTGTCATATTCCAATTGCAAATCACCTTCAGCTGTGTGAAAAAAAGGCTTAAAGTGGCGGTAAGTAATGGTGTGATTTTTTTCAATTATGTTACTAGCTTTATCTGGATAATATAGATCAAATTGAAATAGATGTTTTTCATCGTTAAAGACATCTGAAAGCCCCAAATAACTCGTCGGGTAGACGATATCTCCCTCTTTTACTTTTATTGATTTAGCAGACAAACCTATATACCTAGCATAAGTACCATCTTCATGTTCAATGATGATATTATGTCTTTCTGATGAATAGACTAAATCTTTTTGATTAAATGTTTGCAATTCCTTTTGATTAACTTGAATAACAATGCCTTTTCGCATAGCAAATATACTATCGGGAGTTGCTGTACGGATAGCATAGGACGTGAAAAGACTATCCTTTTCTTTATTAAAGTAGGTGCTTTTAACATCGTTATTTTGTGTAATCTTATATTTCTTTCCATTTTTAAAAGGTAACAAATAGGTATACAATGTATCCGCTTTTGCCTTTAAATTTCCTGGAATATTAACCACAGAGTAGCTAATACCAATTGGTTTGTTAGGATCCCGAGGACGGAGAGTATATAGAAGGCCAAAATCGTTTTGAATCACTTTTTCAATATTACTAGACGATGAATTCTCTAATCTGTTAAACTTTATTCGAATGGTGTATGAGCCGGGTTTTAATTTTTCATAGAGAAAATCAATAGTGTTGTTTTGATTTTGAACTGTTTTAACAGTAACCGCATTTGCTTGGGCAGTCCCCAATTGTATTTGAAATAGGATTAAAAAAAGAGTTATGAAGCTATGTTTTTTATTGTGAAGCATTTGATTTTATTAGTTTTTATTTAGCCATTATAATTGTTGTCAGCAGCTATTGTTTTATTTATTCTCTCAGAGAACTTACACTACAATTAAAAAAAGGTTAATCACGAAGCAATGTATAATCGATTTTATGATCTTGAACAGCTATCATTTTTAAATGAAAGCAATCTATAATTTTTTCTCTCAAAGGATAATCGTTTTCCATACAATTTTGTCCTTTTGAGTCTAAAATCGTAATACATGTATAGAAGTCTTTCGAAGTTTCGATGCCATCTGTTATTATTGTGAAAGAGGGCTCTTGCTCAAATAGTTTAATATCATACCAGATTTTTTGACTAATATTGGATTGATGGACTCCAATTGATTTTTCATGCCATTTTCCATAATTTATGTACATCATTTTTGAAGCATCAAAGGCTGATTTAATTTCATAAAATCGTATTTCTTTATGATTATTAGAATTCTCGTTTGTTAAAGGGTTGTTGTAAATTTTTATTTTTTTATACTTGGTTTCAGTTAGCTCTCGATTGATTTTATTTTTTTTGGAAGACGAACAAGAAATTAAAACTATTGTTAACACAATTGATATGATAATTTTCATAATGTCATTAGTAATTGAAAGTGTTTTATTTAGCAATTTATAAAAAAAATGTCAAAAAGAAGCTCATTTCTTATGAAAATATAAATTTGCGCTTTTAAAGTGGACATAACAATTCTTTCATTATGATTTCCAACAAAAAACCCATCCGCTTTAGCTGATGGGTTTTGGTTTTTCTAGAACAGTAAGTCTTACCAGATTTTTACTCTTTTCTCTGGAGCGATGTACATACCGTCATTCGGTTGAATGTTGAAGGCATCGTAGAATGCATCTACGTTTTGTAAAGGCACATAGGCTCTGTACATACCTGGCGAATGCGGGTCGGTTTTTACTTGTGATTTCAAGGCTTCGTCTCTCATTTTAGAACGCCAAATGGTAGACCAAGAAATGAAGAAACGTTGTTCAGGTGTATATCCGTCAATCAATCCTGGGTTGCCGTTTTCTTTTAAGTACAATTGCAAACCATCGTAAGCAGCATTCACACCACCTAAATCTCCAATGTTTTCACCTAAAGTAAATTTACCATCTACAAACGTTCCTGGAAGCGGTTGCAAAGCGCTGTATTGTGCAGCTAAAGCTCCTGTTAAAGCCCCAAATTTTTTCAAATCTTCTGGTGTCCACCAATCCACTAAATTGCCGTCGGCATTGTAGCGTGCTCCAGAATCATCAAAACCGTGAGAGATTTCGTGACCAATAACGCCTCCAATTCCACCATAATTTACGGCTTCGTCAGCTTGGTAGTTGTAAAAAGGTGGTTGCAAAATAGCAGCAGGGAATACAATTTCGTTGTTCGATGGATTGTAGTACGCATTCACCGTTTGTGGTGCCATACCCCAACGGTCTTTGTCTACAGGTTTTGTCAATTCAGCAAAGTTTTCTTTATTACGCCAAATAGCAATGTTTCTTACGTTCTCAAAAAATGTTCCTCCTTCAGCTGGACTTTTGATAGTCAAAGCAGAGTAGTCTTTCCATTTGTCTGGATAACCAATTTTAACTCTTAGTTTGTTTAATTTGGCAATGGCACTAACTTTCGTTTCAGCCGACATCCAAGGTAAGTTGTTGATGCGGTTTTCGTAAGCACGGAAAATGTTTTTAATCATTTTTGCTGCCTTTTCTTTAGCTTCGGCAGGGAATTTTTTCTCTACGTATAATTTTCCTAAAGCTTCACCTACAGAACCTGTTACGGTTTGTAAAGCTCTTTCTTCAAAAGGTCTTTGTTTTACAGCACCCGTTAAGGTTTTGCCATAAAATTCCCAGTTGGCTTTTTCAATTTCTGTAGATAATTGGCTAGAAGCTCGGTTCAATAAAGACCAACGCATATACGCTTTCCAGTCGTCTACTTTGTTTTCTTTAAAAAGCGTTTCTAATGCCGTCATATATTTTGGTTGCGACACGATAATCGTTTGATTCGTAGGCAAACCAATTTTAGTGAAATACGTAGTCCAATCGATAGATGGCGTTAGTTTTTGTATTTCCGCAACGGTCATTGGGTTGTATGATTTACGACGGTCTCTTCTTTCTACACGGTCAAAACGTGGTTTAGACATTTCGATTTCTAAAGCCAAAATTTTCTCCGCATTGGCTTTCGCTACTTCAGGTTTGTCGCCTAAATATTGCAACATTTTAGCCACGTGAAGTACGTATTTCTCTCTTTTTTCTTTTGAATCTTTGTCTTCGCCTACATAGTAATCACGGTCAGGTAAGCCTACGCCTCCAGGTCCTAAGTTAATTACATTGACGTTGCTGTTTTTAGCATCGGTACCTACACCAGCGCCAAAGAAACCAATGCCACCCGTAGGTTCCATTTCGATTAATAAGGCTTGTAAATCTTTTACGTTTTTAACCGCGTTGATTTTTTTCAAATAAGGTTTTAGGGGAGCAATACCTAATTTGTTACGGCTTACGGTATCCAACATGGTTTTGTACAAATTGATGGCTTTACCTTGGTCGGTATTCGATTTGTACGCTGGGTTGTTGGCGGCTTCTTTTAAAATCGCCAAAGCGTCAGTATCGGTGCGTTGACGCAATTCGTCAAAGCTTCCCCAACGGGTTTTGTCGCTTGGGATTTCGGTAGTGTTCAACCAGGTTCCGTTTACATATCGGAAAAAATCATCGCTTGGTTTGATGGTTTTATCCATATATTGGATATTGATTCCTGGCTCTTTGGTAGCCGAAGCAGTTTGTGCTTGGCTCCATCCAAAACTAAAGACTGCTGGTAGTGCAAACAGTAAGGTGGTGGACTTTTTTGGGTTCATATTAAAATTTGAATTAGTTACGATACATTCGTGTCAAAAAGCAAAAAATAGTTACACCGAAATTGCTTTTTTTACGACAAAAAATACATTATTAAGAGAAATCCTCACAATTGAATTTCTTTTTCTTGCTTGCCTAAAATTAGGATTACAATAATGATATCTCTCAAGTTTTTGACTCTTGAAATTTTTATAAAAAAGGCAAGAATACCCTATTGGACTTCATAGTGTAGTAAAGGTTTAACGTCTTGTGAATTTTTTTTGCGTGAGGGGTGGAGTGGAGCTCTTTTTTTATCCCGTTTTTTTGCGGGATAAAAAAAAGCGGGAACGGAGACCCGACCCGAAGCCTCGTTTTTTCTACGAGGCGAAGGGGCACGCCCAAATTATACCGATTATGTATTCAATATAGTTCAATAAAAATTGAACTATATTCATACTATATCGGCATTATACCTGAACTCATTTGGGATAAAATGTGTTTTTGTTTGGTATTATTTTAAAAAGAGTAGTGCAAGGCAGACCGTTGTTTTGTAATTTTGCGCGAAATTTAAATGTTGACTTTCTATTTTATTTTAAAAACCTACAGATGAAAGCTTTCTTCTATAAGTATCGTATATTTTTTGGTGTTTTATTGGTATTTTCGGTGATTACTATTGGTTTATTTTACAATGCGTTGAAGCCAGAAAAGACTTTGCCTATTTACAATCCTGCCGACGTGAATCCTGAATTGGTAGACAGTACGGTGCAATATGTGAGTAAGGCGCACACGATTGCTGATTTTTCGTTTGTGAATCAAAACGGGAAAACGATTACCCAAAAAGATTATGAAGGGAAAGTGTATGTGGCCGATTTTTTCTTTACGACTTGTGGTTCTATTTGCCCCAAAATGACCAAGAATTTGGCCGAAGTGCAAGTGGCTATCAAAAATAATCCCAAAGTAATGCTGTTGTCGCACACCGTTTTTCCTGAGACCGACAGTGTGCCTGTTTTAAAAGAATACGCGCTAAAACATGGAGTGATAGATAGCAAATGGAACTTGGTTACGGGCGATAAAAAGGAAATTTATACAATGGCTCGAAAATCGTATTTGGCCGTTAAGTTGGGAAAACCTGAAGAATTGTACGATATGGTGCATACCGAAAATTTTGTATTGGTGGACCAAAAAAGACGCGTTCGTGGTTTTTATGATGGAACCAAAAAAGAAGATATGACGCGATTGATAGAAGATATTAATTTTTTGTGTGCTAATTAGTTTGGCGAAAATGGAACACGAATTCCACTAATTTTCACCAATTCAGCAGTGGTTATGAGTGTGATTTTCAGTTCTGAAATGGAACACGGATGACGCTGATTTAAACGGATGCACACGGATTTTTATTGGTCTCAAATAAACTTTAAAGCTATGCACTTTCGGGGCTTTTCGTTTTAGTTACTAAAAAAAATATTACCGCAAATTCGCAAATTTTGAAATATTTTTAATTGGAATAATTTGCGAATTTGCGGTAAAAATTTACTATCCAACCTTTCAGACTTTGAGTTTGTGAAATCAAATCTTTGGACTTTTAATTCATAGTGTTTAGTTTAAACCAGCGAAAATCCGCTTCATCCGCTTCATCTGCGTGCCATTTAACTTCTTAGGGCACTTAGCGACAGTCAGATTCTTTTTTACAATTGTGATAATTATCATTTGAATTTCTATTATAATATGTATTTTTGCAATCTTAATTCAATCTAAATAAGGTTTGTCAACAACAATACATTCACTCAAAAAAGGGGAAAGAGCCATTATCAAAGACTTTGATATTGATGCGATTCCATTAAAATTGCTCGAAATGGGCTGTTTGCCTGGTAATGAAGTAGAGTTGCTGCAAATCGCTCCCTTCGGTGATCCGCTGTATCTAAACATTAACGGATCGCACGTTGCCATTCGAATAGCAACGGCTCAGGAAATAGAAGTGGAACGAATCCAATAAAGCTAATGATCAGCAATCACAACATCAATGTCGCTTTGATAGGGAACCCGAATGTGGGGAAAACCTCTGTTTTTAATCAATTGACGGGTTTGAATCAACAAGTAGGCAATTATCCTGGAATTACGGTAGAAAAAAAGGTGGGATTTTGTAAGTTGCCTTATAATTTCAAAGCCAATATTCTGGATTTACCAGGTACCTATAGTTTGAATGCCAGTTCTATCGATGAAAATGTGGTAATTGAATTACTGCTCAATAAAAACGATAAACTCTATCCCGATGTAGCCATAGTGGTGACAGATGTAGAGAATTTAAAGCGTAATTTGTTGCTTTTTACCCAAATCAAAGACCTTGAAATACCGACTATTTTGGTGATAAATATGGCCGATAGAATGGAATACAAAGGCATCAGTTTGGATATTCCTTTTTTAGAAGAAAAGCTAAAAACCAAAATTGCTTTGGTGAGTTCCCGAAAAGGATTTGGAATTGAGGAATTGAAAAATTTAATCGTTTCGTATAAATCCATTTCTAATGAACCTTGCTTGAATGCCTCTGTGATTGATACAGACTATTTTGAAAATCTTCGCAAGGCGTTTCCAAATCAATTGCTGTATAAGTTATGGTTGGTGATTACTCAAGATGTGAACTTTTTGAATTTAGAGCGTAAAGAAATTCAGAGCACGTTCACCAAATCGCATTCGGATTTGAAACGCTTGCAGCAAAAAGAAACGATTAAGCGCTACCAATTCATCAATGATGTGTTGAAAGTGGGAATGACCATCGATCAATCTATTGCTAAAGATTTTAGAGCCCAATTGGATCGTGTGTTGACGCATAAATTCTGGGGCTATGTAATTTTCTTCTGTATATTGTTTGGTATTTTTCAATCCATTTTTGTGTGGTCAGAAGTGCCAATGGATTTTATCGACAGTTCCTTTGCTAGTTTGAGCGCTTTGTCTGCCGAAGTCTTACCTGCAGGAATGTTGACCAATTTGATTTCGCAAGGAATTATTCCAGGAATTGGCGGTATCTTAATTTTTATTCCTCAGATTGCCTTTTTGTTTTTGTTCATTTCTATACTTGAGGAAAGCGGATACATGAGTCGTGTGGTGTTTTTGATGGATAAAATTATGAGTAAATTTGGGTTGTCGGGCAAGAGTGTCGTGCCTTTGGTTTCGGGAACGGCTTGTGCTATTCCTGCGATTATGGCGACTCGTAATATCGAAAATTGGAAAGAACGCTTAATAACCATTTTAGTGACTCCGTTTACGACTTGTTCGGCGCGTTTACCAGTGTACGCCATCATTATTGGATTGGTGATTCCAGATCAAAGGATTTTGGGGATTTTCAACTTGCAAGGATTAACCCTAATGTTATTGTATTTGTTGGGATTTGGAATGGCAATTTTTTCGGCTTATGTTTTAAATAAAATATTGAAGATTAAAGGTAAGTCTTATTTCATTGTGGAAATGCCCAACTACAAATTGCCTTTGTTTAAAAACGTGGGTATCAACGTGATCGAAAAAACCAAAGCTTTTGTGTTTGGCGCTGGAAAAATCATTTTGGCAATTTCGATTATTTTGTGGTTTTTGGCTTCCTATGGCCCAGGTGAAAACTTCAGTAATGCGGAGCAAATTGTAGTAAGCAAACACGCTGATAAACCCCTTTCTGAAACAGAGTTGGAGAACGAAGTGGCTTCACAAAAATTAGAGAATTCTTATATCGGGCTGATGGGTAAATCTATCGAACCTGTTTTGACACCTTTGGGTTATGATTGGAAAATAGGGATAGCCATTATCAGTTCATTTGCGGCCCGAGAAGTTTTTGTAGGTACTTTGGCGACGATTTACAGCGTTGGCGACACCGATAATGAAGACACCATCAAGAATAAAATGCAATCCGAAATCAATCCTTTGACAGGCGAAAAAGTCTTCAATTTTGCTTCTGGGATTTCCTTACTCCTTTTTTATGCTTTTGCTATGCAATGCGTCAGCACGCTCGCTGTTACACGTAAAGAAACGAACAGTTGGAGATGGCCGTTGGGGCAGCTTATTTTTATGAGTGCTTTTGCTTATACGGTGGCTTTAGTAGCTTATCAATTATTGAGTTAAAGTAGCAGAACAAATGTTAAAAGTAATTTTTAATTTGTCTAAATAAGAATCCGAACTTACATTTGCAGTCTAGAATTAATCTAAATAAAAATGAAATTATTCTTTTCTGCGCTTGTACTAGTGACAAGTAGTTTGGCTTTCGGACAACAAGACACTAATGATGTTGCTTTAAACGACACTGTAAAAAAATTATATCCTGTAACTGTTTATTACAAAAAACAACCTGTAGAGCGCTTGAAAGAAGTACAGGGCAATAGTTTGTTTTCTGGAAAGAAAAACGAAGTGATTTCATTGCTAAACACTAATGGAAATGTGGTGACCAACAACGCAAGAGAGATTTTTGCTAAAGTGCCAGGTGTTTCAATTTGGGAAAATGAGGGCTCTGGAATACAAATCAATGTGGGTGTTCGTGGGTTGAGTCCTAACAGAAGTTGGGAATTGAATACGCGTCAGAATGGGTATGATATATCCTCGGATGTGTTTGGCTATCCAGAAGCGTATTACAATCCGCCATTGGAAGCAGTAGCCAATATTCAATTGGTTCGCGGTGGTGCTTCACTACAATTTGGATCACAGTTTGGCGGAATGCTCAACTACGAATTGAAACGCGAAACCGAAAAGGTTTTCTCTTTCGAAACTCAAAATACGGTGGGGAGTTATGGCTTGTTTAGTTCCTATAACGCCATTGGTGGTACCACAAAAAAAATAGACTATTACGTTTATAATCATTCCAGACATGGGGATGGTTGGAGAGAAAATGGACGTTATTCGGTGCGCAATACCCACGCTTACTTCGCCTACAAGTTCAACGAGAAAACCAAACTTTCGGCTGAATATACCAATATGGATTATGATATGCAACAAGCTGGAGGTTTGACGGACGCACAGTTTGAAGCTAATCCGCAACAATCTCTTCGCAGTCGTAACTGGTTTGGTACCCCTTGGAATGTAGGAGCTTTGATTTTGGATACCCAATTCAGTGATCGCTTGACTTTTAATGCGAAACTTTTTGGATTAATTGGAGAACGAAATTCGGTAGGTTTTATAAAAGCTCCAAATTTGGTCGATGCAATTAATCCAGCTACAAATGCTTATGACAATCGTCAGGTAGATCGTGATTTTTATAAAAATATTGGTTTAGAAACCAGAAGTATTTTCAAATACAGATTAGGTCAGGAAGAACAAAAATTAGCCTTTGGAATTCGTTTGTACCAAGCCAATATGAACCGTGTGCAACAAGGAACAGGAACGACGGGTTCTGATTTTGATTTGACGATTGAAGGTCGTTACAATCGTGATTTAGATTTCACCACAGACAATTTTGCAGCTTTTGCAGAAAATCAGTTCAAAATTACCCCAAGATTAAGTGTGACACCTGGTGTGCGTTTCGAATCGATTCGCTCTACCAGTGCAGGAAGAATTAATATCATTAATGGAAATGATGTTATAGCGACTCCGCAAGACATTACTCGAAATGTAGCATTGTTTGGTTTAGGAGTAGAATACAAATGGGAAAGAACAAACTTTTATGCTAATTTCTCACAAGCCTTTCGTCCAGTATTATTCTCAGACTTGACACCTTCTGCAACTACTGATGTGATTGACCCGAACTTGAAAGATGCAAAAGGTTATAATTTTGATTTTGGATACAGAGGTTCTGTTCTTGGTTTTGTAAACTTTGATGTGTCGTATTTTTATATTTCATATCAAAACAGAGTGGGAGGAATTTCTAAATTCGAAAATGATGATCCAACAACACAAAAAACTTTTTTATTTCGAACCAACTTAGGGGAGACTACACACAAAGGATTTGAAGGATTTGTAAATGTGAATGTAGCCAAAGCATTTCATGTAAATGAGACAATAGGAGATATTAACTTCTTTGCTACGATGTCTTTCATTGATGCTACTTACACTGATTTTAAATTCACTCAAGTAAAACCTAATCCAACAACAGGAAATATAGATATTATTGAAAGCAATTTGGCTGGAAAACAAGTAGAGAATGCGCCACGCTACATCCACAATTTTGGTATTAGTTGGGATTTCAAAAATATTTCTACCACGTTTCAAAATCGTAGAACCAGTAAGATTTATACCGATGCCAACAACACCGAAACTCCATCAGCAAACGGTGTAACTGGGGCATTAGCAGGATTTAGCGTCTATGATTTCTCTATGAAATATGACTTTTTTGGGAATTATAATATTAAGTCGGGAATTAATAATCTTACGAATGTTAGTTATGCTACTCGTCGTGCTGGAGGTTATCCTGGACCTGGCGTATTGCCAAATGATGGACGTACTTTTTACATTAGTATTGGTGCCAAATTTTAAATAAAGCCTACCTTTAACCCAGATTTCTAATGCGGAATCTGGGTTTAATTCTTTAAAATGAACCTACTATGTTGGTACAAGAAATCATCGCTTTTTCCTTATTGGCTATTGCCATTGGTTTCCTTGTTCGAAAGTTTTTCTGGAAAAAGAAGTCCAAAAAAAACTGTGGAGACGGGAATTGTGGGTGTGGTTAAACCCGCTTCACATACAAGTTTCCTGCAATTTTTGACGATACGGTAAGTGGTGTATCGTTGATGATTAAATGTAAAGACGCATCAAAATTTTCTCTTCCCAATACTTTGATAACCGCTCCTAAAGCAATTTTTTGTTTGTTCAAGTATTGCAGAAAATCGGCAGAGGAATCTTTTACTCCCACACAAATAGCAGTTTCGCTTTCAGCCAATTCTGAGAGTAATAGTTTTTCTGTTTTAGTAATTTTTCCTTGTGCGTCTGGAATGGGATCTCCATGAGGGTCTTCGGTTGGGTTACCCAAAAAATCATCGAGTTTATTGATGAGTTGTTCGGATTTGATGTGTTCTAATTGCTCGGCGATGTCGTGTACTTCGTCCCAAGTAAAACTTAATTTTTCAACTAAAAATACTTCCCAGAGACGGTGTTTGCGTACAATCATTTTAGCAGCATGCATTCCTTTTTCAGTTAAAGAAACCCCTTGGTATTTGATGTAATTGATTAGTGCTTTATCAGCCAATTTCTTCAACATATCGGTTACCGAAGAAGCTTTGGTTTCCATCATTTCGGCAATGGCGTTCGTAGGTACTTCGGCTTCAAGCTGCACCGTCAAATGATAAATCGCTTTTAGGTAATTTTCTTCGGAGTGGGTCATCATATGAAATGGAATTTTTAACCTCTTTCAGCTTTTAAAGCCAGAACGGGGTTGTTTTATTTTTTAGCATTATTAATCAATACTAATGGAATGGAAATCTTATGGCGCAAATGATCGATTGTGGTTCCCAATAGTAAATCTTTAAATCCAGTATGGCCATGCGTACCCATAATAAGTAAATCGAATTTGCCTTTATTGACCAATTTTGGAAGTACTTTGTTGGGCTTCCCAAAACCAAGTAGGGTTTTGACGTGGAAACCTTTTTCTTGAAACATTTCCTTGTATTCTAATAACAATTTTTCGTCAATGGTGGTTTCGTGATCGTCGGTTTGTTTGCCGTACATCATAGCACCTACCGTTTCAACCACATGAATCAGCGTATATTTAGCCTCTTTTCCACCCATATTAAAGGCGTAGTTAATGGCAGTTTCATCGGCAAAAGAAAAATCGACGGCAATAGCAATTTTTTGAGGGAGATGCGCCTCGGTAGAATTGAATTGCAAGGCCATATTATGTGGCGAATGATTTTGAATGGTATATTTTGTCTTGGTTAAGAACGGTTTTATAACAATATAAAGTAGTAAAATTAAGAAACCGATTGCAAGAGGAACTACAGTTAACCATAACACCATTGGGTTTTGAGACTCCGACAACCAACCTTGAATCTCGTCAAAAACCAATTTAGCGTTTAGCGAAACAATAATCAAAGCAATAGTCCAAGCGGCTATTTTAGTCAGCGTGTTGATATGAAAACCATTCATTTTGTTTTTATCGCTTACAAAATGGATCAATGGAATAATGGCAAATCCCAATTGTAAACTCAAAATCACTTGACTGAAAATGAGTAGTTTCCCCGTGACACTTTCGCCATAAATCAAGATTACAATCACTGCTGGAACTATGGCTATTATTCTGGTAATAATGCGTCGTACCCAAGGCTGAATGCGTAAATTCAAATAGCCTTCCATCACGATTTGACCCGCTAAAGTTCCCGTGATTGTTGAACTCTGTCCAGCAGCAATCAATGCCACGGCAAATAGGATAGAAGCCCATTTAGTACCTAAAATTGGTGCCAAAAATTTATGAGCATCTTGAATTTCGGCTACCTCAAATAGCCCGTTTTTGTAGAAGGTCGCGGCTGCCAAAATCAAAATAGCGGCATTCACAAAAAAAGCCAAATTCAGTGCAATCGTTGAATCAATTAGGTTGTATTTTAAGGCTTGTCGAATGCCTTTCGGACTGCGATCAAATTTTCGGGTTTGCACCAAAGACGAATGCAAGTACAAATTGTGAGGCATTACCGTGGCTCCAATAATTCCAATGGCAATGTAAAGCGCAGCTTCATTTGGAATGGAGGGAATCAATCCTAAAACTACTTTGTCTAGTTCTGGTTGGGCAAAAAACATTTCAAAGACGAAAGAAAATCCTATGATGGCTACCAAAACTATGATAAAAGCCTCCATCTTTCGGATGCCTTTGTTGATTAAGAAGAGCAGTAAAAAAGTATCTAAAACAGTAATCAAAACGCCTTCTATTAACGGAATGTCAAACAGTAAATTAATTCCAATCGCCATTCCGAGTACTTCGGCCAAATCACAAGCAGCAATGGCAATTTCGGCCAAAAAATATAAAATGTAATTCACAAAAGGCGAATAGGTTTCGCGTGAGGCTTGTGCCAAATCACGTTGGGTGACAATCCCTAAACGAGCACTCAAACTTTGCAATAGCAATGCCATAAGATTACTCATCAGCAATACCCACAATAGTGAATAGCCAAATTGACTTCCACCCGCAATATCAGTGGCCCAGTTTCCCGGATCCATGTAGCCTACACTTACGAGATAAGCTGGGCCTAGAAAAGCCAAGATTTTTCTAAACGTTGATTTTTTATTTTGTGTAGTCACCGATTGGTTGACTTCTTCTAAGGAATGACTCAATTGTATAGTGTTTTAAAACCCAAATATATACAAAAAAAGTTCACTTTAAATATTTTTTTAGACTTGTCTAAATACACCTGTACTTAAACTCAATTTGTCAAAGGCCAATTGAAAAGAATTATACCCTATTCCTACTTTTTTCATCTTGGTTGTCGTAATTTTGCGAGTTTAATAACGACAGTCGATTTGTGAACTGTTTATTTTTAATCCATTTCATTTTTATGAGTAGTAGTTATTCCTTTAGTTCACAAGAAGTATCCCTTTTATCACAAGTTCAAAAAGGTAGCAAAGTAACCGCAGTATTTTACCATTTGTGGGTCAATTTGGTGCAACAGGACAATAAGTTCATATTTATTGATACGGTTGAATTGCATTTTGAGAACGAAAAAAAAATGTTTTTCAAAATCAATGAAGAAGATACTGGATTTTCTATCGTGACCGATTATGATTTCGAAAAAGAGCAACAACAACTAGAAGAACAATTTAACGGGACTTTGTCTTTAAAAAGAATTGATGTTTCAGCTGCTCCGTTATGGATTGAAAACATCAAAACACCATTGCTTGGTATAAAAGTGGAGCGTGAAGATACGCCTATGTCTGGCGCCTATGTTAGTATCACTTTCGAAGCAGGAGCTTTGGAAATTGATTACGATCAAGAAAGCGGATTAACGGTTCAAATTTTTGAGGATTTATAACCTCATTACCATAAATGTATGCTAAAATCCAGTATTGAAGTTCGATACTGTATTTTTTATGTTTGTATGTATTTATTTTTTAGATTTGTCTAAAATATTATTTACTCTAATGAAATTATTATATAGCTACTTGTTTTTCTTTTCGTTAACTGTTGCTTTGGCACAAGAAAAAGCTACCCTTCGCGGACAAGTCACCTCCGAAAATCAACCCGTACCACAAGCGCAAGTTGAAATCGTAGGCACTGCTTTTGGAACTCAAACGGATAGTTTGGGCTTTTTTGAAATTCCTCAATTGCTGCTACAACGCTATACGCTTCGCGTTGCTGCTATCGGAATCAAAACACATACGCAATCCATCAACAGTGCGGATTTTAAGCAGCTACTAAAAATAAATGTTGTGACCAATGAACAACTGCTCGACGAAGTAGTGGTTTCGGGTACGATGAAAGCCGTTCGCCGTTTAGAAAATCCCGTGCCAGTAGAAATCATTTCGACTACTTTTTTGAAACAAAATCCTACCGCTTCAGTTTTTGAAGGCTTGCAAAACGTCAACGGTTTGCGTCCACAAAACAATTGCAATGTTTGCAACACGGGCGATATTCGCATCAATGGGTTGGATGGCCCTTACACAATGGTGACTATCGATGGAATGCCCATAGTGAGTGCTTTGGGAACGGTGTATGGTTTGTCTGGAATTCCGAATGCGATGATTGACAAAATCGAAATCATCAAAGGCGCTGCTTCTAGTTTGTATGGGAGCGAGGCGGTAGGCGGACTCATCAATATCATTACCAAAAAACCACAAAACGCTCCTCAATTTACTGCCGATTTGATGACCACTTCTTGGTTAGAAAACAGTCTCGATTTGGGTTATCGTACCAATATTGGTAAAAATGCCAATGCCCTTTTTGGACTCAGCACGTTTTATAATGACCATCTAGTCGATAACAACGGCGATAATTTTACAGATATTGCTTTGCAGAAAAGAGTTTCCTTTTTTAGCCGCTGGAATTTTGAACGCCGTTCCAAAAAAGAAATGAGCCTCGTCGCCCGTTATTTGTATGAAGACCGTTGGGGTGGCGAAATGCAGTGGAATTCCAACTTCCGCGGAGGCGATCAAGTCTATGGAGAAAGTATTTATACGTCACGCTACGAAATCTTAGGCAAGTACCAATTGCCTTTGGATGAAAAAATGAGCTTGCAATTCTCGATGGTGGGCCACGACCAAAACTCGGTCTATGGTACTTCCGTTTTTTTGGCGAACCAAAAAATTGCGTTTGGGCAATACCTTTGGGATAAAGAGCTCAAAAATCATTCGCTTTTGTTCGGTGCGGGTGCGCGCTTTACTTGGTATAACGACAACACGCCCGCTACGGCCACTTCCTCCCAAACCGCTATTTACAGTGGATTTCTCCAAGACGACATCCGACTTTCTAAGCAAACGGGTTTGCTGCTAGGCGTGCGTTACGATTACCACCAAGCGCACGGTTCGATTGTCACGCCTCGTCTCGCCTTGAAATGGAAACCCACCGCCACCGATATTTTGCGACTGAATTTAGGAACAGGATTCCGAGTGGTGAATTTGTTTACCGAAGACCATCAAGCGCTTTCGGGGGCTCGAGAAGTCGTACTCAAAGGCGATTTAGACCCCGAAACTTCGTATACCGCCAACCTGAATTACCTCAAGAAATTCGATACCAACACAGCTGGAGTTATCACTCTCGAAGCTTCGACTTGGTACACCCATTTCAAAAACCGTATTATTGCTGACTATGATACGAATCCCAACCAAATCATTTATGCCAATCTCGATGGTTTTTCTAGAATTTTCGGCAGTAGTATTTCCTTGGATTGGGTAAGTCCGTTTGGGGTGAAAGGCACTTTGGGTGGTAGTTATTTCAATCCGTTGACCGAGCAAGAAGGCCGTCGTTTTGTGCCTTTGTTTACCGAAAAAGTCAGCCTCTCTTGGGCCTTGAGCTACGAAATCCCCAATTGGTTCCTGAGTTTGGATTATACAGGGAGTTATACTGGCAGTATGCGTTTACCCTTGTTGTCCCCACTCGATCCGCGTCGCGAGTATTCCTTGCCGTACAGTATTCAAAACATCCAAATCACCTATAAGAAATTCCACAACGTGGAGTTGTTTGGCGGAGTCAAAAACCTCCTGAATTGGACACCCAATCGCGGAAATCCTTTCTTAATTGCACGAGCCAATGACCCTTTCGACAAGCAAGTCACCTTCGATAGCAACGGCGTCGCACAACCCACTCCCGACAATCCCTATGCGCTGACCTTCGACCCGACTTATGCCTACGGACCCAATCAAGGCATTCGCGCTTTTGTAGGCTTGCGATGGCATTTGGATTAATGTTTAGGAGCTAATCCTGCTGTCCACTATATCTCTTGTGGCGAACCCCGCCACAAGAGGATGCCGCTCCCATCAGGGCTAGGAACGTTAGCAAGAGGAAATTTCAATTTTTAAATGCCAAATTCCAATCATTGCAGGGACCGCTCCCCTCTGGAGAGGGGTTGGGGGTGTGTTTTTGTCGAATCCAATTACGTGACTTTGAAACCAACCCAAAACCAAAACCAGAAACAAATAAAAAGAGTTGTAGTTAAAATTGTATATATTTGAGAAATAAATACTTTGTGATGCTTAACACACCTATCTACTCAAAACAAGATGGATTTAAGTGGTTTTGTCAGACATATTTACTATTCATAAGCAATAATAACTAAAAATTCTATCACATAATGGCTAAAGTAAAAAAGGCTGAAGAAATTTCTTTAGTCTCAGAAAATCCTGATATTCCAAAACCTAAATTAACTAAATTAATAATCAAAAATTACAGATGCATAGGAAATACTCCTGTAGAAATTGACCTTAATGATATCGTCGTTTTAGTCGGAGCAAACAATGTGGGAAAAAGTTCAATCCTTAAAGCATATGAATTAGCAATGTCTCAAGGTTCGAGCAAAGCAAATTTAAATATAGAGGATTTTCCAAACAACAAAATAGACCCCAACAATTTACCTGAAATAGAAATTCATACAAGAGTTTATGATAATGCTCCAGGTGATAAATGGATAGAAACTTTGCCTAACGGAGATTTTATTGTTAAAGAAAAATTTTCTTGGGAATCTGAAGGAAAACCCAAAAGACAAGGATGGGACGTCGAACAAAATGTTTGGAGTGATAATGTGCCTTGGGGAGCTCCAAATGTTGCAAATTCAAGGAGACCTGAACCACATAAAGTTGATGCATTTGATTCACCAGAAAAGCAAGCTGACGAAATTAAAAAACTAATTATGCAAGCTTTGACAGAAAGAGTCAAAAACTATAAAATTCCGAATGAGGAAGGTGAAGAAGAAAATGATTATCAAAAACTTTTACGACAAGTTAAAGAACTTCAAAAGAAAATACTTGAAGAAACTAAAGAGCAAATAGATGAAGTTAATGTAGAATTAAGCGCCTTAATTAGCAAGGTTTTTCCAAATTATAAAATTGATTTTGATGCTAAAGCTGAAGATAATCTTGATAATGCAATAAACTTATTTAAAGCAGATGCACAATTACTTATGGGACCTGAAGATGGTTATTTAAGTACAATTGACAGGCAAGGTAGTGGAGCTCGTAGAACTTTACTATGGACTGCGCTAAAATTTATTTCAGAGAATAATCAAAAGGCTAAGCCTGAAGGAGCGATAAGTAGACCACATTTACTTTTAATTGATGAGCCTGAGTTATGTTTATATCCAAACGCAATTAGAGAAGCTTGTAATCTATTATATGATTTACCAGAAACTGGTAACTGGCAAGTAATGGTAACAACTCATTCTCCTATTTTTATAGATTTTTCAAAAGACAATACAACAATAATAAAGGTTGAAAAAGAAGGCAATGGCAATATTATAGGTACAACTGTATTTAGGCCAGATAAGGTGAAATTAGATGATGAAGATAAAAAAAATTTAAAACTTCTAAATTTGTGTGATCCTTATGTTGCAGAATTTTTCTTTGGAGGAAAAGTAATTGTTGTAGAAGGAGATACAGAATATACCGCTTTTAACTACATAAAGAGGCAAAAACCAGAATTATATAACAACATAAATATAATCCGTGCAAGAGGAAAAGCAACAATCGTTTCTTTAATTAAAATCCTCAACCATTTCGGGTCTGATTATTCTGTACTTCACGATTGTGATTTACCAAGAATAACCACAAAAAAAGGAAAAGAAATGGCAAATCCTGCTTGGGGTAATAATCCTAATATTTTAGATGCAATAAATTCTAAACCAGCTGGGCGTTCAACTCGTCTTCTAGCGTCATTACCAAACTTTGAAGAAGCATATTTTGGTGAAATTGCAGATGAAGAAAAGCCATATAATGCTTTAAAAAAATTAGAAGAAAACCCTGATTTTTTTAACATAGTAGAAACACTATTAAAGGCATTAATAAATTTTGAATCTGAAACACCGATTAATTGTACAGAATGGTCTTCAATAGAGGAATTAGAAGAAAAACTAAATGCAGTAGAATTATAAAATATTACTGCTGCTAATCACTAGTAATCGTAAGTTCGGTTTTGGTGCTTATTGAAAATTGATTTTGTATTTGCAAATTTTTTGATTAATAGACAAAACTAGCATTTTTAATCCCAACCTGTGCACTAGCCAAACGTTAGCAGGAATAATCCCAAAAATGACGACAAAATGGAATTTGAAATAGCAATTGTATCAGCATTATCAGCTCTACTTGGAGTTGCATTGACAATGTATTTTACTAATCAGCGTGAAAAAAGTAAGTTTATTCTGGACTTGAAAATTAAAGAAAACGATGAAATTAAATCTTTTTACATTGATTTAATCGCATCATTAGAAAAAGTTCAACGATATACTAAAAGAGGAAAAGATTATTCAGAACTAATAGATGAAGGTTCAATACTTTCTTCAAAAGCGAATCTAATTTCACCAAAACACATTAATGAAAAATTAGCGAATGTAAGTGAAGAACTTTATATTTGGTCTTCTTATTATCGAAAAAGTTTACCAACCAAAATTGGTGATACTGATTTGAGCATAATATCAACTGAACAAGAAAAATTCAGAAAAAAAGCAGACGAATTTTATCCTAATTTAAAGAAAGAAATTGGAGAATTGATTCAGCTGATTAAAAGCGAACTTGAGAAAAATGACAATAGGATTAGAAAATAATTCCAGCTGTTAACAGTAGTAACTGTCGCACAACTCTCTATAAAAACTAAATTTTCAAAATCAGCATAAAAAACAACCTCGTTTAAGGATATTTAAGCGAGGTTTCTTTTTTTGGGTGTAGTCCTAAAAAAATATCTTTCTTAAGTTATAGATGGTAGTTTTTAGTAAAGTTGGTTTGACTATTTTTGGGATGACAATGACCGGAGATTATTTTGCAGACTGATGTTAGTTGCTAATGTATGACGACACATTTATTGAAGCATTTTAGATAGTGAACTTTAACGATTAAAATATATATGACAATCCAAATTATAGAAACAGAACCAACAGATATTGAGGTGATTCCTCTAATTGAAGAATTATCAGCAGAACTTGGAAAACGGTTTGGTGATACAGGTAAAAATTCATTTCAAGGATGGGATGGGCAAAGTACTAAATCGGTTTTTGTAAAAGCAAGTTTGAGAAACGAAGTTGTTGGTTGTGGTGCTATTAGGCCAATTTCGAGTGATATAGCAGAAGTGAAAAGAATGTTTTCAAAGTATAGTAGAAAAGGTATTGGAGGAAAAGTATTAAATTACCTTGAGGATAAAGCAAAAGCATTAGAGTACAAAGAAGTTTGGTTAGAAACGAGAAGATTAAATCAAGAAGCCTGTGCTTTTTATTTAAAAAATGGATACAAAGAAATACCCAATTATGGAAAATACATTGGTAACGAAAAAGCAATATGTTTCGGAAAATTAATTTCAAACCAAAAAAATAACGAATAGCAGTTTGTATGAATGTTTGTCTTGAGCTTAATTTAAAGTTAGTTTTGTATTCAAAACTCATCGCTTAATCAAAAGTTACCTCCACAAACTGTCATAACAAACTTCTTCAGGATTAAAAAAAAATAAACATCAACAATGAAATTACACTACAACACCCTAGAGCAAACTCTAGTCATTCAAGACGGATTGAAAAATCACCATTTTTTATTAAAGCTTTTGATGATTTTGAATTTACTCAACGCCGTTTTGAATGTTTCGACTTTTAGTATAAGCAGTATCGGTTTTATGCAATTGGTTTGGCTTTTTCTGGGGTTGGTGTCGGTAGTGGTGTTGTATAATTTGACAGTGAAGAATACGACTTCAGAAAAAATTCCTGTTAGCTCAATCAAAGGGCTAAAGGAATATTCTTTTTTTGGAAAAAAACGCTTGGCGATTGTACTAAATAATGGAAAAAAACGCGACTTGGTTGAAGTGAAAACACCAGAGGATTTCAAAGAAGCGCGTAAAATAATGAAGCAAGTTGGAGTTAATGGTCTATAAAGAATGCAAGCCTTCGGCTCAATTGGCAGAAATGGTCAGAAGTTATTGGTGGTTGGACAATGTGTCCGATCAGCAGCTTGATTTTACCATTTTGCCAGATGGCTGTTTTGATCTCATTGTTTCGTTTGACAATTACCGGCAAGGAGAAGTATCCTTAACAGGGATTTGGAGTCAACAAGTAGAGGTGTCGATCCAGCCCAATCAACAACTTTTTGGGATTCGTTTTACTTTATTAGCTGCGGATTATTTGTTGCAACAAAAAATATCCGATTGTTATAACAGTGAGAAGGTTAAGCCATATGATTTTTGGCAAGTAAACGAATTGCCTTTTCCAGTATTTGAGGCAGTTGTTGCAAAAATGAACGACTATATGGTGTCGATTTTGGAGAAATCCAAAGCAATGGACACGAGAAAACAGCAGCTTTTTCGTTTGTTGCAACAAACTCACGGAGCCGAAACGGTTGAGTATTACGCATCGCAAGTTTTTTGGTCCCAGCGGCAAATCAATCGCTATTTCAAAGACCGTTTTGGGCTCCCGTTAAAATCGTATGCGAAGATTTTAAAATTGTTTGCCTCCTATCAATCCATCAAAGAGGGACGACTGTATCCTGATGGGAATTATTTTGATCAATCCCATTTTATCAAAGATCTAAAAAAACAT
Organism: Flavobacterium sp. RSSB_23; assembly: GCF_051547145.1. Lineage (NCBI taxonomy): Bacteria > Pseudomonadati > Bacteroidota > Flavobacteriia > Flavobacteriales > Flavobacteriaceae > Flavobacterium > Flavobacterium sp. RSSB_23. The sequence continues at coordinate 493,175 of NZ_JBPTTO010000002.1, forward strand.
ACTGGCAACAATCCAACGGATTTGTTTGAAAACAAAAACGACCGATTTTTACAATTGACTGCGCTACCTAAAAAGTAGTTTTGTGTTAGTAATTCATAAAAAACTAACCAAATGAAATTTAGTAACCTCAGATTATTAGTAAACGATTTTGACACTTGTTTTACTTTTTACCACGACCTACTCGGATTGAGCTGTACTTGGGGAAAATTGGGCGATAACTTTGCCAGTTTTACTCTTGGAACACCATCGGTGCTTTCGTTATTCAAAGCGGATTTAATGAATGCCGCCATCAACGATTCTCATACCTTGGTTACGGAAAGTGGCAGAGATAAAGTAGCCCTTGTTTTGCAAGTAGACAACGTTAATGATACGTACCAACAGCTACAGAAGAAAGGCCTATCTTTCTTGACCGAACCCAAAGATATGACGGCTTGGGGAATTCGGGTGGTTCATTTTAGAGATCCTGAACATAATTTAATCGAGTTGTATTCGGATTTGCCAAAAGAGCAGTGGGACCATCATTTGATTGAAGCAGAAAAAATATAGCCTGGAAGAAAGTCCAGCAATCATTTTTGTTTGCTGGATTTTTGTTTGTTACTGGAATTCTTTATCTTCTGAAAACCAAATATTTTCGTCTAGCCCTGATGGGAGCGGCATCCTTGCTTGACGGGGTTCGGCAAGCAAGATAGAGCGTACAGCAGGACGACTCGTGTGGTGAGCAGGTTGGAGGTGCTCCTCAAACTAATGCAAAAAAGCATTCGTTTTTTGGGGATAAAAGTTATTTTTACGGCTCAAATGCGCACGATATGATTTTGAAAACAGCAAGTTTAGCAGATATTCCTGTGATTTGGGATATTTTGCAAGCGGCGATTGCACAACGCAAAGAAGACGGCAGCACACAATGGCAAGATGGTTATCCGAATTTGGAAACGGTGACCAATGATTTTGTGAAAGGATACGCCCACGTATTGGTCGAAAATGAGATGGTTGTAGCCTATGCAGCCATCATTTTTGGTGAGGAACCAACCTACAACGACCTGCAAGGCGAGTGGTTGAGTTACTCGGATTATGTGGTCGTGCATCGTGTGGCTACGGCACCTGAGTACAAAGGAAAGGGAATTGCCACACTTTTGTTTGAGAAAATTGAGGCGTTGAGTATTTCGAAAAACGTGTTTAGTATTAAAGTGGATACCAACTTTGATAATTTTCCGATGTTGAAAATTCTCGAAAAATTGGGTTATATCTATTGTGGCGAAATTGTGGTTCGCGGTGCGCCGCGAAAGGCCTTTGAGAAGTTGTTGAAATAGGGTAAAACTAGATAAATAAAAGTCCAGCAATCGTATGTGTTTGCTGGACTTTTGGTTTTAATAAGTGGTGATTTTTTTACCACATAGAGACATAGAAATTTTAGTGATTAAAAGAAGAGAATAGACGTTTTACTATTCACATAGTTATTCTATGTGAGAAATAGCGCTATTTCTATTTTTTTTTTTTACTTATTACTTTATCTATGATTCTATGTGGTTATTTTTTAATTGTATATCATTTTATAGTTGATTTCCTCGGGGGCTAACAGGCGAGCCCGATGGCTAAAATCGACTAGTATTTTGAGTTCCTCCAATTCGTGGCGATTCAGCAAAATGATAAAGTTGTTTTGCAAGGTTGGAATGGGAATTTTCTTTTCATAGATAGAATTTTCGTATTCCTTTTCCCAGTACGCACTGTCTATGGAGTTGAGGTACACCCTAAATCTATCAAATTCCACCGCATCAAAGTTGAAGGTCAAATTGTTAAACGAAAGATTGTACAGCGAACTATGCGTACAATAAAATAACAGTCCGTTATTGGTTCTATTTAAAATATTTAGGGTGCACATCGTTTTAGGTTTTAGCGAATTACAAATGCGTTAATGATTTTGGCTACTTCTTCTTGTGAAGCATCGGGTTTTAAATCGAATAGGATGCTGAATAATGATTTCTTATCAACTTTTTTCTCCAAGTTTAGGTCTTTGTTTTGTGCGTAAACTTTTGCCCATTCGTTGCGTACTTTTGCCCAAAGGTCTTTGTTTTTTGACCACCATTTTTGCGCCAATTGGCATTTTTCGTCTGGTACTTTGGTGTAAATATCCATTCCTTTTTCTTGTGCCAAAAGTACATCCGAACCTCCTTCTGTACGAATCAATTTGTCGTTGTCTTGTTCGTGAATCCATCCTTTTGGAGTGATTTCGTGTATGTTTCTTCTTTTCAAAACATTGTAATCGTTGCGTTGTGTATGCTCTCTTCTAGGCAAAGGCGCATCGGTAGTGTTTTTCCAAGACGTCACGCCATCTACCGTAGCCCAAGAAGCAGAGCCTTCGTATCTTGGACTGTCGTCTACTTGGTATACTTTCTGTGTCCATTGGCCTTTTACGGTTTTGGGGTCAAGTTTTTTATACTTCCAAGTAAGGTCTTTGTGAAACTGCAACAAATCGGTGTTTTCGTAGAGCCAGTCTTGTCGCCAGTGTTTTACAATGTCTTCTTCTTTGTTGCCTGTAATGAGTAGGTGTTGTAAAACCAATTTGTTAGGCGTGTTTTCTACCAATTCTACCCATTCCAAAGCCGTTTCGTGTTTGGTTTTAGAGGGTTTGTAACTAGCGCTATCTTTTGGATAGTCAAAGGTTTCGGTAAAATTGAATTGTACTTCATAACAACCACACATCGCTTGTATGGCCTTGATGTCTTCTTTTTTCTTGGCATTTTGTCCAAAACTAAGGGTCGTACTTAGTGCAAGTGCACCTAAGATAAGCATTGATTTTGTTTTCATTTTTTAATTAGTAAGGGTTAAAATTATGCGGACAAAAATACTATATTAATTTAGAATAAATAAAAATAAAATATATATTTGCCGAAAATAATTAAGATTAATTCTAAATAATGAAAAAGAGTATAGCGGTTATTATCTTGTTATTGCCAGTATTTACAGGCTATTCCCAGCAAAAGGCACAAGATTCGCTTCAGGCTAATCCGTTGCAAGAAATTGTGGTGACGGGACAAATAGAACCCCAGTCTTTGAGAAAATCGGTTTTCAATGTTCGGGTGATTTCTAGTCAGGATATCAAAAATTTAGCTGCGAATAACTTGGCTGACGTTTTGAATCAATATTTGAACATTACCGTGAGACCCAGCAGTTCCGATGGTCGTTCTACTGTTTCTTTATTTGGTTTAGACGGACAGTATTTCAAGATATTGGTCGACAACATTCCATTAATCGGAGAAGCAGGTTTCGGGAATAACGCCGATTTGTCTCAGATTAATTTGGACGACATCGAACAAATCGAAATCATTGAAGGCTCGATGGGCGTGACGCACGTTGCCAATGCCGTAAGCGGTGTACTCAACATTATTACCAAAAAAGGGTCGCGCTACAAATGGAGTTTGCGCGCCACAACCCAAGAAGAATCGGTACACAACGAATTCTCTCTTTTTGACAAAGGGCGTCATATTCAGGCTTTGGCACTTTCTTATGCACCCAATGAAAGATGGTTTTTTAATGCATCGGTGAATCGAAACGATTTTCAAGGTTTTTTGGATGGCAAAAAAGGGAAGGATTATTTCGAAAATGATGCCACGCGCGGCTATCGCTGGTTGCCCAAAGAACAATGGAATGCTACCACGATGTTGGGCTACCAAAAGAATGCTTTTCGAATGTTTTATAAGTTCCAATGGCTCAACGAGCGTGTTGATTTTTACAACAGCACGGTACAGTCGGGCTATTCACCAACGCTTGGTTCTTACCGCTATGCTATGGACAAAAGGTACTGGACGCAACGATTTTTCCACAATTGGAATGCTTCCGGAAAACTTGAAAACGGGATGAGTTATACCGTTTCGCTTTCGCATCAAAAACAACAACGCGACACCGAAAATTTTAGGTACTATCTATTTACACAGCAGGAAAAGGAAGCCGTGAGACAAAAAGACCAAGCGATGGAAGTGTTGTATAGCACCGGAACGCTCAGTAATTTTTTCAAAAGCAAGAAAATAGATGTGCAATTGGGCTATGAAGTGGTGAGCAATTTGGGTTATTCTTTGGTGCAAGAAGGCAACAATCTATTTGTTCAGATAGCAAAACGCTTGAACAATTACGATTGGTTTATGAGTTCAGAAATCAAAGCGACGCCCTCTTTTTCTATTCGTCCCGGAGTTCGATATTCTATTCAATCGCAATTTGATAATCAATATGCGACTTCCTTGGGCCTGCGTTATTTGTTGCCAAAAGGAATAGAACTGCGCACTTCTTTAGGGCAATCTTTCAGAACCCCAACATTCGAAGAATTGTACACCAAACAAATTTTTGATGGGCATCATTTTACGGGCAATGAAAATCTGATTCCAGAAACCAGTTGGTCTTACGAGATGAGCGCAAAGAAAACGGCATTTTTGGATTCGGGGCTGCAAGTGGCGCATACGTTTACCGCCAATTATCTCAAAGTCGACGACCGTATCGATATGGCATTGGCGCGATTCAATGCCGAAACCGGCAATCCCGAATACGAATACATCAACATCAGCCGCTATCAAATGTGGAATGTTGCGACCACGAATCAGTTCAAGGGTAAGAATTGGCTGTTCAATTTGGGTGCTTCTTTGGTAGGCGTTTCCCAAAAAATCGACAATCAAGTTTTTGTGTCAGATGACCGATTTTTGTACACCATCAATGCCAATACTAGCGTATCGTATACTCTACCCAAATGGAAAACGATTGTTTCGGCCTACTACAAATACAGCGGAAAAACCCAGCAATTTATTGAAAGTAGTAGTGCCTATGTGATTTCCGAAATAGACGACAGCCATTGGTTGGACGCGACCATTCAGAAGAATTTTTTCAGCAATACACTCGAAACGACTATAGGCGCGAGAAACTTGTTCGACATCAAAAACATCAATCAAACTAGAACGGCTGAAGGCGCAGGACACGCCACATCCAACCAAGTGATGCTGGCTTACGGACGTTCTTTTTTTGTAAAACTGACCTATAACCTTAATCTTTAATATAAATCAAATTGTTATGAAAAAAACCTTTTTAATTTTAGCCTTAGCCTTAGCTACCTTAAGCTCTTGTTCCAACGATGACGAAGGGAACAAACCAGAAATTTCTTCTTTAGGAGCGATTTTGCAACCCGCAGTCGGTGGACCGAATCAACCGAATCAAGTCTATGTAGATTTGAGCACCAGCAAAAGCGATGCGATTCAGAGAGCATCTTGGGATTTCGGATTTTCAACGGGTGCAGAATACCGAGTAATCCTCAACGGAGCTTTAAAAATGGCCGTTAAAAAACTAGAAACCACTGATATTACCTTGCCTCAAACGGCAGATGCTGCTGTGGCAGTTGGCGGAGGAACAACTTTGGCCAGCAATGGTTTTGTCGATAATCCAACGGGTGTTTTGGAAGGAGCGGGAGCAGGAGTTGGAACGGCCATCGCTGCAGTTGCTGCCAACGATGCCGAGAACAAAGTCTATTTGGTCAATCTAGGTTTTGCTGTTTCGACCACTACGCCAGGCGTTGGCTCGGTGAGTCTAGATGGCGAAGCTAGAGGCTGGAAAAAAATCAGAATTCTACGCAACGGAAACGGCTACAAAATCCAATATGCGGACTTGAGTGCCACTACTTTTACAGAAAAAACCATTGCAAAAGACAGCAACTTCAATTTTACGTTTTTCAGTTTGGCCGAAGGCAAAACAGTAACGGTCGAGCCACAAAAAACCAAGTGGGATTTGAATTTTACGCCTTTCACGAATTATTTGCCTACAGGAGCAGCAGAGGTAACCTATGGCTATTCCGATTTTATCGTGACAAACAGATTGGGTGGCACACAAGCCTACCAAGTTTTGGTTGCCGATGGTGGTAGCTATGCAGATTTTACTTTAGCAAAAGTAGTCGAAGATAAATTTACCCCTTCCAAAACCGACCAAAGAATGATAGGTGCTAACTGGAGAAGCGGAGGCGGACCAACTACCTTACCTAGTGTGAGAACTGACCGTTTCTATGTGGTCAAAGATGCCGCTTCCAACTACTACAAAGTGCGCTTCCTCGCGATGAGCAACGAAGCGGGACTAAGAGGAAATCCTACGTTTGAGTATGCCAAATTACAGTAAACACAAGCTATAAGTGTCTAAAATTGTAGTTACGTTTTTTTATTTTGTTGTTGTTAGTCAAAAGGTTGCTTCGGCGGCCTTTTGTGTTTTGGGATAGCGTCTCATAAAGTGATGAAATTGTTTTTTTAGGAGCTAATCCTGCTGTCCGTTATAATCTCCGCCTCGCGTGGCTTTTTGGGCTAGGCCGCAAAGGAGCTTCCTCTGGTCGCTCTTTCCGTCCTGCCCAAAAATAGCCACCCGAGCCAGAGGATTTCCACTCCCATCAGGGCTAGGAACGTTAGAACGAGAAAATCTCAATTTTTGAAATCACAAATGCTAATTGTTGCTGGATGAACTCCCCTCTTGAGAGGGGCTGGGGGTGTGTTTTTGTCGAATCCCATCCCAAAAGTGAGTAGACCATCCAAAACAACAAGATAACGACAACAAACCATAAACTTGCGAAACTTTTGTAATGGAAATTGTATATATTTGAGGAAGTAAAGTCTAACTCTTGTCAGGCCTATCTACTAGTTACCTGCCATTATACCAAAAAACGACGAATTCAATAAATAATTAATGATAGAGAGAATCACAAAGAACAAAGATAATTTAGGAGAACCTGATTTAGAACCTATCGAAAAAATAGTTGAAAAGTTGAATTATTATCGGTCTTTATTTGGCAAGATTCAAGACTTAACTGATGAAGAATTTGAAAATTTGAAGAATGATATTTCAAAATTCTTTACACTAAAAGTTGGTTCTAATACTGACAAACCTCCGAAGAGGCTTGTCAGAATTTCAAACAACAATAGAATTCTGGAAGCACAAGGTAAAGAGTTGAGTTACTTAACACATATATCTCAATTATTAGCACCACCAATTGATTATTGTAATTTTGGAAGATGCAACATACCTAAACAGCAAGTATTGTACTGTGCTACTTCAGAAGCTGGTGCATATTGGGAAATTAAACCGCAAAATGGAGATGTAATAACTATTTCACATTTTGAATTAAAACCAAATACAAAAGTTAATTCTTTCATTGTTAAGAAAGAATTAACTAAAAAACCAGAAATTAAGAGTAAACTTCACGAAGTTTATTATTTACTTGAAGAGTTTTTTGAAGAAATTTATAGTCTTCGAATTTCAAGAGATAGACCAAGAGATTATTTGTTTACTGGTCAAATATCATCCGACCAACTGTTTTATCCAGTCGTTTCTGAATTAAACTTTGATGCAATATTGTATCCAAGTGTACAAAGAAAAAAACACGGATGGAATGTAGCAATTAGGAATGAACTCATATTAGAGAGATATAATTTGATTGGTGTTGAGACAAGATTTATTCTTGATGAATATGATAACCTTGACCATACTTCAGAGGAAGTGACAACCGACCAAGTAATTGGTTCATTTGGAACAGAAGCTTTTGATTTTGAAAATGGAAAAATTCTTTATGACGAGGAAAAAGCCAATAAAGCTTTTGAAATATTTAGAACGTTACAAGTAGGAGGTGGAAAACAGGTTCGGAACGAAGAAGAAGGTTTACCAAAAAACCTTTTGTTTAATTGTACACCTCAAAATCATAAAAAAGAAACAGAAGTCAGTCCGAGCAGAAAGCTTGGTCGAAATGACCGAATAAATGTAGTCTATCAAAACGGAAAAAGAATGGACAATATTAAGTACAAAAAAGTACAATCTGATGTTGAACAAGGTAAATGCAGAATAACAAAATACTAAATAACGGCAGGTAACACACGCTACAAGCAATTTGGGCATTAGGCTTAATTTGAAATTGGTTTTGTATTTGGAAGATTTGGCAAATCCGAATAATGGGCTTAATTTAGTCCCAAGCCCGCTGTAGCGTAGGAAAGTTGTGTGCCATATTTAAGAAGCGAAATCGAAATAAAATGATATTAAATTTTGAAATTTATAAAGATGATTATTCAAATAGTTTAGTTGAATCATTCAAAAAACTTTATTGGAGAATTTTTCTATATATGTTGCTGATTTCTTTTATAACAGCTGCATTCACGATAAGTAATTTGCCTAATGAACAAACAGATTGGATAAAATTTAGCTCGATTTTTATAATAACTTTATTGCTTTTGAATTTTGCTTACTTTTTAAGAAGTTATTATTATATCCAAAAAAACAAAAAAACGGTTGAGAATAACCCGTTACTTATCGGAAAAAAAACTATATATATTGAAGAGAATGGTTTCATTTACGGAATCGAAAATAATAAATACAATTGGGAATCAATAAAAAGAATTGATGATTTACCAAATTATACATATCTAGTTTTACATAATAATACTTCAATTTTAATAAATAAGAAAGGTTTAAATAATGCCGAAATAAATAATTTTATTGGAAATTTTTCAAAAAAAATTTCGGTAACGCCAAAGCAAAATTCAAAAAACATTTATTGGCTAGGTTTAGTTGGTATATTTCCAAACATAGGGTTTATAGTTGGAGCAGTTTTAATGTTTTTAGGGTTCAAAAGAAATGATAAAAAACTAAAATTAATTGGTTTAGTAGGTATTCTTTTCACACCAATATTTTGGTTTTTGTTTATCCAGTTTGTTAATAAAAGTGACACATTTAAAAGCGCAAATATTGAGTTTACCGAACATTATTTAAATGAAGCTGTTAAAGATTTAGAATATTATAAAAGTAAGAATGGATTTTATCCAGATAGCTTAGGAGTTTTAAGAAAGCAAAATAAATTCTTTAATGATAGTGAAATATTTGGTTCAGTAGAAGTACTTGGCAGTGGGAAAGCTTCAAAATTTTATTATAAAAAATTAGAGAATGATTATATTTTGAAATCGTGTGGACAAGATTTAAAGCTAAATACAAAAGACGATATTTATCCAAAATTTAAGCAACCGAAAAAATAATACGACCCACGCTAGCAAAAACATCACGCTCATCCTCACAATCATTAACTAAAACCAAAAACCTAAAAAATTGTAGCTTGTTCCGTTTTTGTCCCACAGATAAACAAGTTTGCAGCAATTATAACCCACAATCCATAATGAAGAAAGCCATCAAAAACTACGGTATTCAATTTTTCAAGGAAATAATCCCAGTCGTTGCGGGAATTTTAATTGCCCTTTTTATAGACAATTGGAATGCAGAACGAAAAGACAAAGCCTACATTGAACAAGTATTTTCAACTATACATAGTGAGTTAAAAGAAACGAATGAGGCTATTTCCTCCAACATTCCGCTACAAAAATCTTTGATTGACTCTTTGGAATTTTATTCAACGAATCAAAAGGTGGCTATTGTAGATATTGTGATGAAATCTAAAGGAATCTATGTTCCCAATATTAGAATCAATGCTTGGAAATCGGTTTCCAGTTCTAAAATTGATTTGATTCAATACGAGAAAGTAACCACGCTATCGAATATCGAGGAATTAAAAACAACGCTGAACAACAAAACGCAATTTTTAATGAGTTATTTATATTCGAATATGAATGCAACGGATAAAAACACAAAACAGACCTTAAAAATGATTTTGTTGGATATCCTTCAAACCGAAAGAACTATTGAAAGAGCCATTAAGTTATTTGGGGAAAAATAAGAAAGCAGATTGTTGCGTTTTAGCTTCGTTTGTTTGCCATAACTTTGAGTGAATTTGAAAAAAGAGTACTTTAGTTAAAAACCTTTTGAGACATTACTACGATTACATCATTTAAACAAAACAGAAAACAAACAAAATATGAAAGTGCCTTTTTATCTTTTTTTAGCTATTACTTTACATTCTTTCGCTCAAGTAAAAGTGATTAACGGTGAAATAAAGGATATAGAAAATAAAGCTGCCTTACACTACGCGAATATTGGAATTGCCAATAAAAAAACGGGAACGGTATCAAATTCTGAGGGGAAATTTTCTTTAAAAATGGATGAAAGTGTCAATGAAAATGATGTAGTCACTTTTTCTTATGTTGGTTATCAATCAAAAACAGTAGCAGTATCACAACTTACTCTTCCGAATAACATTATTGAATTAACGCCTTTGAAGAATCAATTAGATGAAGTGGTGGTCAAATTTGTAAAACCAAAGCCTAAAGTATTGGGAAGAAACTCGAAAGGTCTTGGACTAATGCATACTAATTTTTATACCTATTACGAAAAAGAGGTTGACGACCGATTGAGTAAAGAAGTTGGAATGAAGTTTACACTAAAGAAAGATTGCAAAATAAATGATTTGAATTTTAACATCACTTCAAATGAATTTAGTTCCCTAAAATTTAGGTTGCATTTTTATAAAATTGAAAATGGATTGCCATCAAATCGTATTGTAGAAAAAGATATCGTTTTTGAAATCAAAGATGAGTTTAAAGGTTGGTTTAAGGTAGACTTGAAACCGTATGAAATATATTTGGATAAAGAAACAGAGGATGTAGCAGTAACCATTCAATGGGTGGAAAGTAAAAAGGCAAATTCAAAAAGTAAATATTTTGGCATTTCAACAGCAAAGTCAATAACTGAAACCAGTTTTTACAGAGAAAAAGCAATGGATAGTTGGATTAGAAGTGGACAAAGTATGAGTTTTTACCTCAATACAATGTGTAGGTAAAAATGAACTTTTATCAACTAAAATAGATGAAGACAATTGGTTGGCTAGAGCGTTGGAATTGCATTCATACAATTGATTCTTTATTATTGCATACTAAAAGCGAGTCGTTATCTTAAGTGAAACTCTGAAAAAATGAATTAAAAATGTTTGATTCCAAAAAATACTTTCTGCAAGCTAGAAAAGAATTTATTGAAACGCCTCTCAAAGAACTCGGTTTTAAAAAATACAAAAGTGCTTTTGTAGCTCGATTAACGACTGATAACGTATTCCAATTTATCGACTTCCAAAAATCAGCTTATGGAGGAGAAGAATTCACTGTTAACATTGGGATAAGACCACTTTTTTGTCCGAACAACGAGTATTTAACCCTACTTCCAGGGAATAGATTATCGGCTGTTGCAGCTTACAAAAATGACTGGTGGAACTATTCTACTTTAGCTACTGGGCAGGAAAGTTTTAGACAGCTATACCAGTTGCTATCAGAACATGCTTTGCCCTTTTTTGATGCTACAAAATCTAGTGATGCAATAGTAAAAGCTTATGAGAAAAATATTTTCGGAAGAAATAAATTTGGAAACAAGATAGCTTGGGGAACTGCAGGTTGGGAAAATTTTGATTTTGGACATATTTATCTAAAAAGTAATAACCATAAAAAAGCTATCCAACAATTTGAGAAATGTTACAACTACTTCAAAGATGATAAGAATGAAGTGTGTAGCAATGTGGCAAAAGAATGTCTCAAAATAATAGACATTATTCATTCTGATAAAAATAATATAGACGAGTATTTAAACAAGACAATTGGTAAAAGCAAAGACAATTTGCAATTGCAACTTTGGTAAAATCCGATAACTCAGATTCACAAACCTTACTTACTTTAATTAGCAACTAGAATAATTCTCTAAACCGCGAATTGACAAATTATAAGTCGAGTTTTTTATGTTCTGAAAACCAATCGTTCTCGCTTAGCCTTGCTTGGTCTCTTTTATTTAAGAGACCAAGTGAGGTATGAGGGCAGTGAGCTGCTTAAGGAAATACAACTATTTAGTTTTTGTTTTCACGTAAGCTAAGCTCTGCTTTAACTTTCTTCAATGTGGTTAGATTGAAAATTAGCAAAGGCATAAGTGTAAAAGGAATTACTATAAATACAAGAAAACTTGGTTTTTGAAAGGTAAGCCATATACCCAAAAGTAAAAGAACGAATAACATTCCAGCAAGTACACTTGTTACCGTTTTAATAGTTTTTTGCTGTTTGATTAGTTCTTCAACACTTAATTCACTTAGATTTTTACTTTTCATTTTGCTATTTAGTTTTTAGTTAGTTCAAGATTTTTTATGTTACCAATGGGGGCAATTTTTACATTTTGACTTCCTTTCGTAAGGTAAAAATAGTACATACTGTTTGTTTCAATTAAATAAACATTTTCTGAACCACCATCGCTGAAAGTCATTTTGGTAGTGTATTCGAGTTTGTTGTTTGCTATTTTTTTTGCTACTTTTTCTCCCATTCCCATTCCAATTCCAAGGAAAAAGCACAGTAAAGCTGCTAAAAAAAGGACCGTAAGCAAACTCGAAAAAAAAGTTCTCTTTTCAATTTCGTTTAAATCTGGTTTGTGTTTTAAAATTTTTTTTTGAATCCAATTTTTATGGCTTCTTTTGGATAAGTAGGAACGGATAGTAAACAAAATGGCTGAAATAACAACTAATGCGAGTAGCAAAATAGGATGTGACGTTAAAATAGCTATTGGACTAATAAGGATATCTGCAATGGATGAATAATTTAAAATGTTTATTCCGATTTGGTTAAAAAATATACTTTCTTGAAGTAAACCCATTAGTATTAAGTACAGATAACCGAATGAAATAATTTTTTGTAGTTCCTCTAATGTCTTCATAAATTGTACTTTGTTTCTTTTCTTATTTGTGATTTTTTTAGTTATTACTAAACTATGCTCTAAATAAAGTTGCCATAGATTTGTTATAATTGGGTTTGTTTTGTTTCAAAAATAATCAAAATTGTAAAACGTAAGAAAGAAAAGTTGTATGTTTATCTATGAAGTGGATAATAGTCCTTTTTCCAAAGGCTTATAAAAGAGAGGTATAAAAAAGCGCTTCTTCATTTTTGGACCTTAAGGCAATCATTTGATTTTGTCGCTTTTGACTGCCTGAATTTGAAAAGGGAATCGGTATTTTAGAGGGGTATTTTTTCTTTTTTTCGTGTTCTGAAAACCAATCGTTCTCGCCTAGCCCCGATGGGAGCGGCATCCTTGCTTGCCGGGGTTCGGCAAGCAAGATATAGCGTACAGCGGGACGACTCGTGTGGGTGAAGTCGGTGTGGTTGCTCCTAAAAATCGATACAATCATTAGAGTTTGTTAGGTCGATAAAATAGCCTTTGGGTGCTTGCTGTGAATTGCGGTTATTTTCCTTATTTTTGGTGCATGACAGCAGAGAGTACGGTGCAATACGATTATATTTTTACTGGGGCAGGCTTGGCGGCTTTGATGACGGCCTACAAAATGGTGTCGTCCCCTGCTTTTGAAGACAAAACCCTTTTGTTGCTCGACGAAGATGCCAAAAAAACGAATGATAGAACGTGGTGTTTTTGGAGTACTGCTCCGAGTATTTGGGATGCTGCGGTTTCCAAACATTGGGACGTGGCTTGGTTTGCTTCAGAAGCGTACAGTCGAGATTTGCCTTTGCAGCTGTATCGCTATCAAATGATTCGCGGGATTGATTTTTACCGGCAAGTGTTGGCTTTGTTGAAGCAACATCCGAGGGTGACTTTTGTGCAGGAAAAAGTAACCGATATAGAAGAAACCGAACAGCAAATTTTTGTAAAAACCTCGCAAGCGGTCTATTTCGGAAAGCGCGTTTTGAACAGTATTTACAATCCTACTTTGGTGGCGCATCAAAACGAATATCCTGTGCTGCAACAGCATTTTGTAGGGTGGTTTGTGCAAACGAATGAGCCCGTTTTTACGGCTGAAAAACCTACGTTTATGGATTTCTCAGTGGCGCAAAAGGGGAACACGCGTTTTATGTATGTGTTGCCGACTTCGGCTACCGAGGCTTTGGTTGAATACACGCTTTTTTCGGACAACCTCTTGTCTAAAGCCGAATACGAAACCGCGATTAAAGATTACTTACAGCAACTCGGAGTGACGAGTTATACCATTCAAGAAAAAGAGCAGGGGAGCATCCCGATGACCTGTTATCCGTTTTGGAAAGCGAATACCAAAAATGTCCTCAACATCGGCACCGCTGGAGGTTGGACGAAAGCGAGTACGGGCTATACCTTTAGGAATTCGGATAAAAAATCGGATGAACTAGTGCACTTTTTGCAACGCGATTTGCCTTTTACCGCTTGGGGAAAAAGAACTAAATTTTGGTGGTACGATTTGTTGTTGTTGGATATTCTGGACCGCACCAACGAATTGGGAAGTGTCATTTTTTCAAAGTTATTCCAAAAAGGAAAACCCGATTTGATTTTTAAATTTTTGGATGAAGACACTTCTTTTCTCGAAGACTTACAAGTAATTTGGAAATGCCCAAAAATGCCTTTTATTAAGGCGTTGGTGAGGGTGGTGTTTCGATTGAAATAGTTTTTTTAACCGCAAAGGGCGCAAGGGTTTACGCAAGGAACGCAAAGTTGTAATCTGTGTCATTTTACCGCGAAGGCGCAAAGACGCAAGGTTTTAATCTGTGTCTTTTTACCGTAAGGGACGCAAAGATTTAATTCGTGACCATTCGTGAAATTCGTGTTTTTTCTCTCAAGGTCGCAAAAGTTTTAATTTTATTTTAATTTGTGTCAATTCTTGAAATTTGTGTTTCTTTCTTTACATTTGCAACAGATGACAAACAAAGCTTTCATATCGAGAATCTTTTTGCTGATTTTGTTGGCGACTATGGTTTTTCAAACCAAGCACAGTTATGCTCATTTGATAGAGCAGCTAGAAGCCCCGATTTGTCATCACGAAAACACGACTTCAAAAAAACAAATCACACACGCGCACCATTATGCGCAACCTTGTTCGGTTTGTGCTTATTCTGTTAACAGTTTCTTGCCGCCTTCTTCATTTTTTTGGGAAAACAGCGAGACTGTAACTTATAGTAAAACGACTAAGTTTTATCTATCTTCAACTTTTACTTGCTACTCAGGAAGTTTATTTGCCTTACGCGCACCACCTATTGCTTAGCTTTTTTTAAGGAAGTGAAGGTAACTTTTTGATAATCTATAATTTGTGATTAAAGCACATTTTGTAGTCAATTTAAAAGTGTTTTTTCACTTTAATACGTCATTTTCGGTTCTCGGAGATGGCAATAATCCTATTTTAATTTTTTTTGAATATCAAAATGCGAGCAAAAAGCTATAGTGTTTTCGTGTTCTTTTGGTTTACGGCTTTGGTTTTTTCACAAAACAAACTAAGCGGTACCATTACTACTGAAACGAAAAAGAACCTTGAAGGGTGTCACGTACACATTGGAAATAAAACGGTAAACACCAACAAAAATGGGTTTTACGAAATCAAAGACTTGCCTTCTGGTACGTTGAAGGTTTCGTTGTCCTATGTGGGTTATCAAACTATTGACACTGTTATTACATTGACATCTGATACTGTATTGAATTTTGTTATGAAGCAAAATACAGAGGCTTTGTATGAAGTTTTGGTGAAGCAAAAAAACACGACACCCAATCAGTCAGTGCTGGAACAAAAAGTAAAAGCAACCACGATTGAGAAGTTTAGTAATCAGTCCTTGGGCGATGTTTTGCAAGAAGTAGCTGGAGTTTCTGGTTTAAAGACAGGAAGCACCGTGGTGAAACCTATTGTAAATGGTATGTTCGGAAGCCGAGTGCCAATTATTAATAACAATGTCCGAATGCAAGACCAAGAATGGGGAACAGAGCACGCTCCCAATTTTGACATCAATGCAGCGGGAAAAATAACGGTGATTAAAGGCGCTTCAGGATTGCAATACGGTGGCGACGCTGTGGGAGGTTTGGTAATTTTAGAACCGATTCAAGTCCGAAAAGACACTTTGTTTGGAAGAACGATGTTCAATTTGGCCTCCAACGGGAGAGGCGGGTCGGTCACTACAAGTGTACACAAAGGCAATGACCTAGGTTGGAGCTGGAACGCACTCGGTACCTTTAAATATATGGGTGATAGAGAAGCACCTGATTATGTTTTGTCGAATACGGGTAACCGTGAATCGAATTTTACGGGCGATATAAAGTATACTGGAAAACATTATTTCCTGTCAGGATTTTATAGTTACTACAACGCGACTATTGGAATTTTGAGTGCAGCACACGTTGGGAGTACTAATGACTTGTATTATGCGATAAAGAATAAACGTCCTTCAGTGATTAAGGATTTCACCTATACTATCGACAATCCAAAACAAGAGGTACAACACCATTTGGCGAAGTTGAATTATCAGTACTATTTTGATGAAACGGCTTCTCTTTCTTCGCAATATTCTTTTCAATTCAATAAACGATTGGAATTTGATATAAGAAGAGGTGTTTTCAATAACAAAGCGGCTTTGGATTTAGAATTGTCTACGCATAATTTGAATGTAGATTTCAAGAAAACCTACCACGATTGGCATTTGAAATCAGGAATAAATGCAGGTTTCCAAAATAATTTCGCCAGTCCAGCCACAGGTATTCGTCCGTTGATTCCCAATTACGAAAAGCTAGACGCTGGAATTTATGGAATTGCTAGTGTTTCCTTGTCTGACGGTTTGGTTCTAGATGGTGGTTTGCGATATGATTTTTCAAAAGTAGATGCCAAAAAGTTTTATTTTAAAAGCAGATGGACCGAAAGAGGTTATGATGTTCTTTTTCCACAATTTGAAGTAAGAGAGGTGGGAGACCAAATTTTGGCACACCCTAATTTTACCTTCCATAATCTTTCAGCCAGTCTTGGTTTTAGAAAAACGTTTGACAAGCAATGGGATTGGTATACCAATATTAGTTTGGCGACCCGAAATCCCAATCCATCGGAATTTTTCAGTGATGGATTGCATCATTCTACTGGTATGATTGAATTGGGAGATTTGGCGTTAAAAAAAGAGCAATCCATAAAATTATCTTCGACTGTACAGAAAACTTGGAATAATTTTTCACTAGAGATAAATCCGTACATCAATGCAGTACAAAACTTTATGTTTCTACGTCCAATTCGCCCTGAAGTAACAAATCGTGGTACATTCTTAGTTTGGGAGTACCAACAAACTAAAGCGCTTTTGGGTGGAGTTGATGTGCAAACGAATTGGACAATCAATTCGCAATGGCAGCATCGTTTTGCTATGGCTTACATCAAAGGAAATGATTTAGACAATGATGAAGCGTTGATAGATATGCCTCCTTTTCATTTTACTAATGCAATTGAGTTCAAGAAAAAAGAATGGCACGAGTTATTGTTGGAGTTAAAGAGCGAGGTTGTGACTCAGCAACAATCCTACCCTAATAATAATTTTGAAATCACCATTATTGAAAATGGGAATTTAGTGCCTCGAGAGTTGGACATTAGCACGCCGCCAGCGGGATATCATTTGCTTCATTTTTATAGTGAAATGAAATTCAATACGTTTTACAAAACCACGACTACACTTGGGTTTGCTGTTCAAAATATATTCAATACAAATTATAGGGATTATCTCAACCGCCAACGCTTCTTCGCAGATGAAGTAGGGCGTAATTTTCAAATACAAATAAAATTTAATTACTAATTACAACTTAATTTAAACCCAATGAAAAATTCAAAGATTTTAGCTTTAGCCTTACTTACCGTATTTACTTTCTCTTCTTGTAACAACGATGACCCAGAAGCAGTAAATGAAGAAGAAGTAATCACTACGGTTACCACAACACTTACTGCAGGAAACTCTGTGATTACTTTAACCTCAAGAGATTTAGATGGCGATGGCCCAAATGCACCAGTAGTGACCGCTTCAGGAGATTTAAAAATCAATACAACCTATAACGGGGCGACCACTTTCTTGAACGAAACTGTTAAGCCTGCTGACGATATTACGGCTGAAGTAAAAGAAGAAGGTGAAGACCACCAATTGTTTTATCAAGCACCAGCAGCTGTTGGAACGTTCACCTACGGAGATACCGATAAAAACGGAAAACCAATTGGTTTGACTTTTACTTTGAAAACTGGAGCAACAGCTACAACGGGAAATATTACCGTAGTTTTAAGACACCTACCAGCTAAGAGTGCAACAGGTGTGGCTGCAGGAGACATCACTAATGCTGGTGGCGCTACAGATGCTTCAGTTACTTTTCCAGTTAAGGTAGTGAACTAGATTTCTGTTCCTTTATATTATTTTAAAGCGCTGCTTCTTGCAGCGCTTTTTTTTTGTAGTGTATACAAAAGGGAAGTGATTCAAAATCCATCGTTTGCGTTAGTAAGTTTCCGTAATTACTGTGTTTTCAGCGGTTTTTGAGTTTGAAAAAGCCGTAAATTTGGGGGACTATGAAAAAATATATTTGTTATGGAAGTTATAAATAAGCCCAATAAATATGAATTGGGCGAAATGCTCCTAGAAATCGGTTCGATACTGATGGTTTCTGGAGCCAATACAGAAAGAATCAAAGTAACTATCGATAGAATAGCTGGGGCGTTTGGTTGTGATTCACAATTAATGATTACCAATCACGCCTTGATGATTACTTTGGTGTATCAAAACAAAAATAAAACCTTTACCAGCGTCAAATGGGTGCCCAACATGCACTTGAATTTTAATTTGATTTCTGAAATCAGTATTATGAGCTGGAGAATCGTTTTAGAGCAATGGAGTGTAGAACGCATCAATCAAGAGTTAGCAGTTTTAAACAGAAAGCCTTTGTATCCAAGGATTTTAGTACTTACAATGGTAGCCCTTGCAGGAGCTTCATTTTGTAGACTATTGGGTGGCGATTTTGTAGAAATGTTAGCTTGTTTTGTAGCTTCGTTCGCTGGTCTTTTTGTGAGACAAGAAGCTATGAAATTAAAATTTAATTTTTATTTGTGTGTCTTTTTTGCATCGGCTACAGCGGCTTTAGTTTCGGGATTTTATTTTTTCTTTAATCCTACACTTACTTACATTCACGCTTTTTCTACCTCGGTCTTGTTTTTAATTCCTGGTGTACCAATGATGAATTCTTTTTCAGACTTGATAGATGGTAACATCCTAAACGGAATTACTCGCGGTGTGAATGTTTTAATCATTGCATTTGCTATCGCACTTGGGCTTTTAATGGGATTGTTAATTTATAATTTCTAAATCATGGATGTTGTATTATTTTTAGAAAAAGGAGTTTGGTTGGGAATTGCAGCCATAGGATTTGCTATTTTGTTCAACGTGCCTAGACGGGCGTTGCTTTCAATATTTATTATTGGAGCGCTTGGTGGCTTGACTAAATTTTTGATGTTAGAATATAAAATTGGAATTGTTCTGGCGGTGCTTTGTGGCGCTTCTTTAATTGGTTTTTTGAGCGTATTTGCGGCACACAGACGAAATTGTCCTCCCATTACTTTTGCCATACCCGCTGTAATTCCTATGATACCAGGACTGTTTGCCTATAAAGCGATGATTGGGATTATAGAATTAACCTCGGAGAAAGACCCAGTAGCGTATTCAAAAATTTTCTTTGAATCGGTTAACAATGGGTTGACGACCTTTTTTGTATTGGTGGTATTAGCGACAGGTGTAGCGATTCCGTTATTGATTACAAGAAAAAATACTGTAAAAAGAATTCAAACCGAAGAGTAATTGGGAAGTGTTTTTTGGTAATAAAAAGGACGGTGGAGTTACTAAACTTTTGCTAAAACAGTAGCTTTTTTCTACTGAATTGCTTAAATTTACTACATAACTAAAAAATATTGTAACGATGAAAGTACAAATCAACACCGACAAAAACATCGAAGGACACGAGAGATTAGAAGCTTATTTTTCTGGTGAATTAGAAAAATCATTGGCTCGTTTCGAAGAAAAAATTACCCGAATCGAAGTGCATTTTGGTGATGAAAATAGTAACAAATCGGGGGTAGATGATAAACGTTGCTTGATAGAAGTGCGTGCAGCCAATAGCCAGCCTATAGCAGTTACAGAACATGCAGGCAGTATCGAAAAAGCATTTCATGGGGCATTAGATAAAATCAAACGCACCTTGACTTCTACTTTTGAAAAGCAAAAAGCGTATTAATAAATCTTTAGCGTAGCGCTAGTTCTAAATAAAAGGGCAATGTCGAAAAACATTGCCCTTTTTTATTTGAAAAAAATACGTTTTTTAGAAGGTAAGTGAAGCGCCCAATTGAAAGACTTGGTTTTTAGCATCGCTGTCTTTGATGACTTCTTTGAAACTACCAATATATCTTCCGTTAATAGCGAGTCCAAATGGTAAATTGAACGACATTCCAAACGCCCAAGCACTATCAAAAGTTTTGAAATCTGGATTTTGAGGACCGTCAATTTTGTCACTTACTTTGAATCCAAATTGAGGACCTGTTTCAAAGCTAACAACTTTTAATAAATACAATTTAGCCAAAATAGGCACTTGTATGTAGTTCAAGTCAAAATCAGTAGTATTTGTGTTAAAACCTTGTTTAGAGAATTGAACTTCGGGTTGTATAAAAAGCAATTTGGGAACAACTGTCATTTCTTTGTAAACGCCAAGATAATAGCCATTGTTGCTTTTTATTTTGCCAAAATTTCCGTCGCTTGCTGTAGAGAAATTAGCTCCTGCTCGAACACCAAAACCTTGCGCAAATGAACTTTGTGACAAGGAAAAGAATAGAAAAGCAAGTAAAAGAGTTGGGATTGTTTTCATAATTAGATTGATTTTGATTGTTTTACATTTCAAAAATAAATCAAAAAAGCCGACCAAGCGTCAATTCGTCTTGTTTTTTGGCATTCAAAGTAGCGAAGTAAACAAAGCTCAGAGAAAGTAGCTATTTTTGTTATTCATTTAACCAAACACGATTTATGAAAACCACACTTACTATTGGACTTTTTTTGGTATTGGGACTCTTTTCAACTATGGCTCAATCTCAGAACGCTGAAAATCAAAAAATCGCCCTGACACTCGATGCTTGGCACAAAGCAGCAGCACAAGCTAAATTTGATACTTATTTTGGATTAATGACCAATGATGCCATTTTTATTGGCACTGATGCCAAGGAGAATTGGAACAAAACCGCTTTTCAAGCTTTTGCAAAACCTTATTTCGATAAAGGAAAAGCCTGGAATTTTACAGCTATTGAGCGCCATATTTTTTTGGATACCACGGGTAAATTAGCTTGGTTTGACGAGTTATTGAGCACGCAAATGAAAATCTGTAGAGGTTCGGGTGTGTTGGTGAAAGTAGGAAAGGAGTGGAAAATCAAACATTATGTGCTTTCTATGACGATTCCAAACGAAAACGTAGATGAAGTGGTAAAAATCAAAACGCCTATAGAAGATGGAGTTATGAAAAAATTGACGACCAAAGAATAAAACGTTTTTGTCAGCGCATTAGTATTTAAAAAAAAGTTAGCCACTACCCGAGCGATAGCGAATAGGCGAAGCAATAGCACAATTTGTCACTAATTGCCATCGAAATTGATATTGAATGACACGAATACCATCAACTATAATAATTCGTATCATTTAAACACATTGTAATTCTTGATTTATAGTGAATTCGTGGCGGAAATTTTATAAGCGAATGTCCTTGTTTTTTGTTAAGCAAAGCGAGCCTTCGAATTTAATTGCTTATTTTTGCCCGAAATAGCAAAAATACCGTGGGAAGTAAAAATAAATTAAAAAGGTTCAAAGAAAACGAAACATTCGATAATGTGTTTCAACCAACAAGAGAAGAAGTAGTAGGTGAGTTGTTTCCTCTGAAAGGAAAATGGAATACAGAATTTTTCAAAAATGACAATCCATTAGTACTAGAATTAGGTTGCGGAAAAGGAGAATATTCTGTTGGCTTGGCTGAGCGCTATCCCAATAAGAATTTTATTGGTATCGATATTAAAGGGGCTCGATTTTGGAGAGGCGCCAAAACGGCTGTAGAAACAGGTTTACACAATGTGGCTTTCGTAAGAACGCAAATTGAATTAATCAATCATATTTTTGCCGAAAATGAAGTAGACGAAATTTGGATTACTTTTCCTGACCCACAAATCAAATACAAGAGAACGAAACATCGTATGACGAACTCAGAGTTCTTACAATTGTATAAAAAAATCCTGAAAAAAGAAGGTATCGTTAATCTAAAAACCGATTCAGAATTCATGCATGGTTATACTTTAGGACTTTTGCATGGCGAAGGACATGAAGTGTTGTATGCGAATCATAACGTGTATAAAAACGAAGGAAGTCCTGAGGAGGTTACGGCCTTTCAAACATTTTATGAAAAACAATATTTAGCCATTAATAAAGCGATTACTTTTATTCGTTTTAAAATAAAATCATAAACTAGATTTTTAATTAAATCTAGTTTTCTCTTCTTGATATGCAGGTACTAGGTCTCTTTTTTCTCGGTTTTATTAGCGCTTTTGTTGGTATTTCACCACCAGGACTGATTAATATGACTGCAGTAAAAGTGAATCTTAAGGAAGGAAAGCGCACCGCTTTATGGTTTGTTTTTGGTGCCGTAATTATCATATTTTTTCAAACATTCTTAGCGCTTTTATTTGCAAGAGTCATTGACAAAAGTCCTTCACTTATTCTATTACTAAGGGAAATTGGCTGTGTAATTTTTGCCCTGCTTACGGTTTATTTTCTTTTTGTTGCCAAAAAGCCAAAACTTAAAGGTGGTAATATCAAAAAGTACAGTAATAGTTCCCGTTTTTTTCTTGGAATGTTACTTTCAGCATTGAATTTCTTTCCGATTCCCTATTATGTTTTTTTAGGAATTACATTCGCCTCTTATCAGTTATTTACCTTTGACTTTTTATCGATTTTAATTTTTGTTTTAGGTGTAGTATCAGGGGCTTTTGTTGTTTTTTATGGTTATGTTGTTTTCTTTACTAAAATTGAATCTAAAGCCGATTTTTTTATTCAAAATATGAATAAAATTATTGGTACAATTACTGGGTTAATAGCTGTTGTTACCTTTTTGAATATCTTGAAGCATTATGGTTTGTTATCTCTTTGAATAAAAAATGGAAGAAACCAATTTTTTTGAGCGTGTTTATGCTGTGGTAAGGCAAATTCCTTATGGCAAAGTCACTTCTTATGGCGCCATTGCCAAAGCTCTTGGGACTGCGCGTTCTGCCAGAATGGTGGGTTGGGCTATGAATGCCTCACACCATCTAGAAGATGTTCCTGCACATAGAGTCGTGAACCGTAAAGGACTACTTACGGGTAAATTTCATTTTGATGGAACGAATGTAATGCAACAGTTGTTAGAAAGTGAGGGAATTGTTGTAAAAAACAATCAAATTGTAGACTTTGAAGCTCATTTTTGGGAGCCTGAGATTAATTGCTGATTTTCATAGCTTCTATGCCTTTTTTGAATTACTGCATTTGCCTATTTTTCTATCAATATTTTCAATTCAATCCTAATTGATTCCATAATTTTCCTATTATCTTTGCAATCCAAAATCAGTCTTATTAAAAGATTAGCGATTGAATAAATAATTTAATGATGAAACTAGATAGAAAAGAAATACTAAAAGCATTAGAAACGATTACTATTGCTGGAGAAGGGAAAAATATGGTGGAAAGCGGAGCTATTGCAAACGTTGTTACTTTTGGTGACGAAGTAGTGGTAGATTTAGTATTGCATACTCCTGCAATGCATATTAAAAAACGTGCAGAAGACGATATTAAAAAAACGATTCTGGAAAAAGTTTCTGCCGAAGCTAAAATCAAAATTAATAGTAAAGTTGAGGTTCCGGACAAGCCAGAAGTTAAAGGAAAGGCGATACCAGGAATCAAAAATATTATTGCTGTTGCCTCTGGTAAAGGTGGAGTAGGAAAATCTACTGTAACTGCTAATTTAGCTGTTTCTCTAGCTAAAATGGGATTTAGTGTTGGGGTGTTAGACGCCGATATCTACGGTCCTTCTATGCCAATTATGTTTGATGTAGAAAACGAAAAACCAATTTCTATTGAAGTTGACGGAAAATCAAAAATGAAACCGATTGAAAGTTATGAGGTAAAAATGCTTTCGATAGGATTTTTTACTTCTCCAAGTCAAGCAGTAATCTGGAGAGGTCCGATGGCATCTAAAGCCTTGAACCAAATGATTTTTGATGCGAACTGGGGAGAATTGGATTTTATGTTGATTGATTTGCCTCCAGGAACAGGAGATATTCATTTGTCTATTATGCAGTCTTTGCCAGTAACTGGTGCTGTTGTAGTGAGTACTCCACAAGCGGTTGCTTTGGCTGATGCAAGAAAAGGAGTAGCGATGTTCTTATCTGACGCAATCAATGTTCCAGTTTTGGGGATTATAGAAAACATGGCTTATTTTACACCTGAAGAGCTTCCTGAGAATAAATACTATATCTTTGGTAAAGAAGGGGCTCGTAACTTAGCTACAGATTTAAATGTGCCTTTCTTAGGAGAAGTGCCAATCGTTCAATCTATCCGCGAAGCTGGAGATTACGGTCGTCCTGCTGCTTTACAAACAGATTCAATTATTGGAACTGTTTTCGAAAATATTACACGTAATGTGGTGCAAGAAACAGTAAATAGAAATGAGAGTTTGCCTGCTACAGAAGCCATAAAGATTACGACAATGGCGGGTTGTTCAGCAGTTAAAAAATAATAATTAAAAATTCAACCTTCAGGGTTTACTTTGAAGGTTGAATGATTAAATACTACACTATGACAACAGAAGAATTAACAGAAAATGTTATGAAAGCCTTAGATGAGATTAGACCTTTTCTAAAATCAGATGGAGGCGATATTACCTTAATTTCTATTGAGGATGAAAAACACGTCAAAGTAAGACTAGAAGGTGCTTGTACCAGTTGCAGTGTCAATCAGATGACTTTGCGAGCTGGGGTGGAAACTACAATCAAAAAATTTGCACCACAAATAGAAACGGTTGTCAATGTAATGTAGTTAGCTGCTTTTATTTTGTTCTTTTTTGTATTGATTTTATTGAAGTACGTGAAATTTTAGTAGTATACAAGATAACGATGTAGTGTTGTATTGTTATTGATTTTTGGTTTTTACACTGATATTTTTATTTTTTTATAAAAAAAAGTGATAATAATTCAATTTTATTTTCTTTCTTTATTTAAAGAAAAAATTAAATTTGAAAGTACTAACCTAAAAACTAATCAATTATGAAAAAACAGTACCTAATTTTATTCTTGTTATTGTCAATTTGTAAAAGCTACGGTCAAGAACTAATTCAGGAAGCTTATGTAAAAAGAGCTTACGTTGGTAGTGATGGAGAATGGCAAGACACCTCGTTCGAGACTCCAGTTAATGTGTTTTCTAACAGGCAAGGTTATTTGAAAATCACAGGAGCTGAATTTTTGACCAAACTCAGTGGAGATAGAGCAAAGTTAGAAGAAAATACCGCCTACAATTCGGCTGAATTAACTTCTCAAGCGTTAGTAAGCATCAAAAATGAGAAAAATGGTTTGGTAAGTAATACCTATAAAGGAAAATTAGTTTATAAAACTATTGATGGAGTCTACACACCAGACGTTTCTGTAGTATATACTATAAATCAAGCCGACATACTTCGTTTGAAAATAAGTAATAATAAAAATAGTAAAGAATATATTTTAGATCTCGAGATCAAATAAATAATTAAGGAATTTTAAATAATGGATGTTTTAATAAAGATTAAAGATAGAGAAGGGGTTGTTCACGAATTACAAGCGCCAACAGATATGGCAATGAACATTATGGAATTGTGCAAAGCCTATGAGTTACCAGTTGAAGGAACTTGTGGTGGTATGGCCATGTGTGCTTCTTGCCAGTGTTATGTGCTCAATGATGTTGAATTACCACCTATGGGTGATGATGAAGAAGCCATGCTATCTGAAGCTTTTTATGTAAAATCCAATAGCCGTTTAGGTTGTCAAATTCCAATAACGGAAAGCCTTGAAGGCCTTGAGTTAGAATTGGCTCCAGAAAATTAAAAGTTAAGCCCTGTCGATAAGATAGGGCTTTTATTTTTGAACTATTACACTCGCCTTTGGAGCTATTCTGTCAACAAATAACGAATACGCTTTTTCTGAGGGATGAAGCCCATCTGTAGCTACTAAATAAGTCTCTTTTAGTCCTTGTCTTGTGATGTCGGTGATATTGATAAAAGTAATGCCATTCGTATCGCAGTAACTTTTAGCGAATGCATTATACCTATCGATTTCTGTTGAGATTTTGGTAGGTGTTCCAAATTGTTGACCAAATGGAGTGTAAGCATAATCAGGAATCGAAACCACGATAACATTGTCTTTATTCCCTTTGGCTAAAGCGATGGCTGTTTGTGTTAATTGTGGAAACTCTCTTTCATAAAGGCTAAATTCCCTACTTTGGTATTGATTGTTTACTCCAATAAGTAGGGTTACTAAGTTAAAATCCTTAGTTGGTTGCTGTTCTTTAATCGCATTGATTAAATTAGAAGTCGTCCAACCTGTTTGTGCAATGATTTTTAAGTCTACCGTTAAACCAGGAATAGTGGTTTCAAGCTTTTTCTTTAGTTGTTCTGGAAAACGACAAGTGAGACAAACGCTTTGACCAATAGTATAACTGTCCCCTAGTGCGATATAAGATACTTTTTTGTTAACAGGTTGTGGCTGAGGTTGAGGTGCTGGGCTGCTTTCGGGTTGGGGAACAAGAGTTGTATTTTCGCTAGAACATTGGTTTAAAAAAAGCACTACAACTATCAAAATGAAAAGTCGTAATGCTGTTTTTATATGTTTTGAAAAGTGTTCCATTTCTGTTTTTAAGCAGGTTCCATTGTTAAACTCAGTTGTTCTTCAATCGCATTCCAAAGGCCTATTCTTTTTTCTAAGGCTAAAATGGAAATATTTTCTACCTCTTCCCATTTTTTAGCGTCATTTCCGCAAAGTTCGGTTATCATTTGCATGGCCATTGGTCCGTGTTCGTCAGCATCCAATTCGATATGTCTTTCGAAATAGTAAATCAATTGTTTTAAATCCGTTTCAGGGAAGTTTTTTTGGAAGTTTTGCAGGATTTCTGTGAACATACTTGGAATCAAATCTTCTCTTCCGAAGGTGAACGCAGCGGCTATTTCATGCGCTTTTCCATGTTCAATCACTTGAAAAGTGAAGTCCAAAAATGATTTAATATTCGGGTGTAATTGGCTTTTTTTAATAGCCACAAAAATATTCTGAATGGATTGTACTTCGTCAAGGAAATTAGTAATTCCTGATGTGTCTGCACCGCAAGCTTCCATAGCTTCTAGGTACATTTCGAAGTGGCTTAAGTGTCTTCCGTCCATACTAAGGTCGGTTTCTTCAGCTAAAACAATTTGGTTGATTAAATAGCGAGTTTCTGGATTAGGGGTTGTAAACCATGGCGTTGTTGTACACGTTAATTTGGATTGTAAGGCTTTCAGAAGTGACATAAAGTCCCATACGGCATACACATGCGTTTCTAGAAAACTATGTAGATCTTCTAGATTTTGTACTTTCTGATATAGACTATGATTTAAAAGTTGTTCTTTTTGAGAAGCTATCTTTGAATTGATGTAGGTAATGTTCATTGGGATTTTTTTGTAAAATTAAAAAAGCTTCCTGTTACCAAGAAGCTTCTATAATTGATTTTATCAATACTTTAATACTTGTTTATCTTATTTAAAAGCTGCAATTCCTGTGATATCCATTCCCGTAATTAATAAATGAATATCGTGGGTGCCTTCATACGTAATTACCGATTCTAAGTTCATCATATGGCGCATGATAGAATATTCGCCTGTGATTCCCATTCCGCCTAGCATTTGTCTTGCTTCACGAGCAATATGAATTGCCATGTCGACATTATTTCTTTTGGCCATTGAGATTTGAGCAGAAGTCGCTCTGCCTTCATTTCTCAAGACGCCTAATCTCCATGTAAGCAATTGCGCTTTTGTGATTTCAGTAATCATTTCGGCCAATTTTTTTTGTTGTAATTGGGTTCCTGCGATAGGTTTGTCAAATTGAATACGCTCTTTGGCATAACGCAAAGCAGTATCGTAACAATCCATAGCGGCTCCAATAGCGCCCCAAGCAATTCCATAACGAGCAGAATCTAGACAACCCAGCGGTGCGCCTAATCCTGATTTGTTTGGTAAAAGGTTTTCTTTTGGAACTTTTACATTATCAAAAATCAATTCTCCCGTAGCCGAAGCTCTCAAAGACCATTTGTTGTGAGTTTCAGGAGTGGTAAATCCTTCCATACCGCGTTCTACGATTAAACCGTGAATTCGTCCTTCTTCATTCTTTGCCCAAACTACAGCAATATCAGCAAAAGGAGCGTTAGAAATCCACATTTTCGCACCATTTAATAAATAGTGATCGCCTTTGTCTTTAAAGTTGGTGGTCATTCCACCTGGGTTAGAGCCGTGGTCAGGTTCCGTCAATCCAAAACAGCCCATGAATTCTCCGGTAGCTAGTTTGGGTAGGTACTTCATACGTTGTTCTTCGTTACCGTATTTCCAAATAGGATACATTACCAAAGAAGATTGTACAGATGAAGTAGAACGCACGCCAGAATCACCACGTTCAATTTCTTGCATGATCAATCCGTAAGATATTTGATCCAATCCGGCACCACCATATTCAACAGGAATGTAGGGGCCAAAACCGCCAATTTCTCCCAAACCTTTGATGATTTGTTTTGGAAATTCAGCCTTTTGGGCATAGTCTTCTATAATTGGAGATACTTCTCTTTTTACCCAAGCTCTTGCGGCGTCACGCACTAACTTGTGTTCTTCGGTTAATAAATCGTCAAGATTATAGTAATCAGGAGATTGAAATAAGTCTGGTTTCATGGTTCGAAAATTTTATGGCAACAAATCTACATAAAGAAATATAACAAAACTACTTAAAAATGTTATAATTTTTACATTCATTTTTATTAGTATCGCTTTTAGTAAGCAAAATAAAGTTACGGTTTAATTTTGAATTAAAATAGCGACAATGTTAGAGTTCAAGGTTTATAAAATGACGAAACGCTTTGTTCAACTCAAAATGCGACAAATGCTCTATTGCTCAAGAGACAATCGATAGTTTGCTTGACGAAATATTTTTTGTAGATTTTTATTAAAACAGTCCTTTTGTAGGTGTCTGAATTTTAGAATTTTGAATTTTTTTTATGACTGACTCTCGATATTGCAATGGCGCTTTTTTTAGTAGTATATTTTTTTTGTTCTGTGCTAAAGTTTTTAATTTAAAAGTAAAGATTAAAGAGTTGTATAGTACAATACAATTTTTTAATATTGTGAAGTAACTATGAATCAAATAAACAATTCTCTCACATAAATCAAAATTACAAAATATGAAAAAACAACTAACATTGGCCATATTCTTTTTGCTAGGCGTAATTGGGTATTCTCAATCTCTTGATTGTAGTAAGTTAAAAAATGTTAAGGCAGTAGATCCTGATTATCCTAAAAAGATTTTTGTAATTAACGGCACAAAGCAAGAGAGTTTTGATAATGGAGTATTAAAGATGGAATGGAGTGTAAAATGGATAACAGATTGCCAATATGAAGTAATTTGCACGAAGAAAATTGCTGAAAGTCAAATAGAAGTAGGTGATAGAATAGTAAATGACATTGTGAGTATTGATGGCGATTGCTTTACTCTCAAAAGGACTCTTTATTGTAAAAACTTTCCCGAAGGAGATGTTGATGGAGGTACATTTTGCATAGCTAAGTAGTTTCGAAACTTTGATAAACTGTTTATGGAAAGCAATTTTTATTTGTAAAAAAATAGAAATTGCTTTTTACATCTTCAAATAAAAATCCTTAGTTAATTCAATATATTCTTGAGTATAGACGTGTCTTGCGGTTTCGATAACCAATTCGTCAATTGGTAAATCAGTAGTTTCATTTCGGCTAAAAGCCAGTAAGCTACGTTTGATTTCTGTAGTAGGTGTTCCTTTTGCTCGAGTAATTCTTAAAGGATATAATTCGAATTCGTTGGCCAAAGCAATAAAATTTTCTTCTTCTTTGAAGGGAATAATGACTGCAAAAATCCCGTGTTCAGAAAGCAGTAAATCTGCAGCTTCGAGTAATTGTTCAAAGGGCATAGCGTCTTGAAATCGGGCCAAGTCGCGTGATTGATTTTCAGTTTTGTAATCTTCAGAATAGAAAGGTGGGTTGGAAACAATCAAATCATATTCGTCTTCGGGCTCTTCAATAAATTCGTCCAAACCGGCATGAAAACAGAACAATCTATCGTTCCAAGGTGAATTTTCGAAATTATCGGTTGCTTGCTCGTAAGCAGCTTCGTCAATTTCTAAAGCGTCAATTTGCTGTGCTGCGCTTCTTTGTGCTAACATCAAAGCGATGATGCCAGTTCCAGTACCAATATCTAAAATGCTGAAAGGATGATTGTATATTGGAGCCCAAGCGCCCAATAAAACACCATCAGTGCCAATTTTCATGGCGCAACGGTCTTGTTCAACAACGAATTGTTTAAATGTAAACATAAATTAAAATTCCAATTTTTTAAATTCCAAATTCCAAATTCCAAATTCCAAATTCCAAATTCCAAATTCCAATACTTTTTGAGATAAATTCCAAATTCCAAACTTGAGGGCACAATTCTTTTTGTTGGAATTTGGTATTTAAATATTGGAATTTATTTTTGTTATAATAGCAGATAATATTTTTCTTAATTCCTCAATTTCATATAGAAGTGATTCTGATGTTTCTTTATGTTCTGGATTTAGCTCGTGTAATAAGCGAATCCAATATATTGATTCTTTAGCTTCTTTTCTTGCGATTTTTAAACGAAAAACTAAGTCTTTGTCACCAAGCTTCTCATTTGCTTCTATGTAATTAGCTCCAATTGACTCAGAGGATCTTACTAATTGCTTGCTATCTTCAATATTTGAAGTAGTTTTATGTAGTTTTTGAACATAAAATCTACACTCTTTAGCGAATAAAAAAGTTCTTTCTTCTAAATCATAAGGTTTATTCATAATTACATCAAATTCCAAAAATAAATAAATTCCAAATTTTAATACTCTAACAAGGAGATCGATTCTTCTTGTTGATTTTGAATTTTAAATTTAGATTAAAATATTTGAATTTCCATTCCAAAATTGGAATTTAGAATTTCAGTATTGGAATTTCCTTTTAGGTTATAATTTGGAATTTCTTTTTTGGAATATTCTTTTGTGATTCCCCTTTATTTGGAATTTGGTATTTCTTTATTTGGAATTTTAACTAAAGGTACATCTCAATCAATCCCTCAGGTAAATCCATGATGATTTTTTTGTTTTCGCGGTCTACTTTTACCAAGAAATGGTCAATCATTGGGATTAAGATTTCGGCCTCGCCCTTAAGTACTTCGAATAAAGGTTGTGCTGTAGTGTCGTTGATAGATTGAATTTCTCCAACGTATCCTAAACGTTTGTCTTCTACTTCAAAACCAATTACTTCGTGAAAATAGAATTTGTTTCCGCTTAGTTTTGGAAGCATTTTTAAAGGAAGATAAAGGTCACTTCCAATGAGTGCATCAGCTTGTTCTTCGGTAGTAATGTCCTCAAAACGGATGCGTAGAAAGTCGTTTTTGTGCAGTGAACTACTTTCAATAAAAAAAGGAACCAAGTGTTTGTTGTGGTCAACAAACACTGATTCCAAGTTTTCGTATAACTCAGGTTCATCCGTGTCTAAATAAGCTAGGACTTCCCCTTTGAAACTAAATTTTTTGGCTATTTTGCCTAAATAGAAACAATCTTCTTTACGCATTGTCGCCTTGTAAAATTATGCTTCAGTTGTTTCGTTATTCTCTTCTGCAGCTGGAGCTTCTTCAGCTTCAACTTCAGCAACTTCTTCAGCAGGAGTTGCAGCAGCAATAGCAGCAGCTTCAGCTTCAGCTTGTGCAGCTAAACGTTTTGCGTTAACTTCTTGTTCTGCTTTCAAAGCTTTTGCTTTATCAGCAGCTTGAGCTTTAGTCAAACCTTCTTTTTTAGCAACAACTTTGTTTGCTTTTTCCTCTAACCAAGCTGCCAATTTAGCATCTGCTTGCTCTTGAGTCAAAGCTCCTTTGCGAACACCTCCATCAAGGTGGTGTTTCAATAAAGCACCTTTGTAAGAAAGAATTGCTTTAGCAGTATCAGTTGGTTGAGCACCATTGTGCAACCATTTCACTGCACTATCCAAATTTAATTCGATAGTTGCTGGGTTAGTGTTTGGATTGTAAGTACCGATTTTCTCTAAGTATTTACCATCTCTTTTTGAGCGAGCATCTGCTGCTACAACCCAGTAAAAAGGTTTTTGTTTTTTACCGTGTCTTTGTAATCTAATTTTTACTGACATAATCTTGTGATTAAATTTTGAGGTACTCGACCTCGATTAATTAAGGGTGCAAAGATACATTTTTTATTTAAAAAAACTATAGTGGGCTATAATATTCATATTTAGATTTTTAATAACGACTACATATGTCTTTTTTTATTGTTTGAAATAAAAAAACTATAGATTTGTACCGAATCAAATTCATTAATTAATAGAATGAAAAAAATACTTTTTTTTGTTGCTTTAGCTTTAGTTATGAGTTCTTGCTCAGACGATGTGGTTTTCAATAATCCTTCTGTTCAAGGTTTGAAGGACAATGTTTTTTGGCGTGCTTTACAAAGCAAAGCGGTTGTATCTAATGATGGTACAATTGCAATTGAAGCTGTAACATTGAAGGAAAATTTAACTTTACATCTTTCTTCTGTTCAAGAAAAAACGTATTTATTGGACAATAGTGCTGTAGATTATGTTACGTATACTTCTAGAGAGTCATCGCCCGAGATTTCACTCACCTCAAAAAATGGAATGGGAAAAGGGAAGGTCATTGTTTCAGAATACGATGAAGTAAATAAAACAATTACTGGAACTTTTACTTTTGCAATCACTACTCCTGTAACAGGAACGCAAGAAGTTAAAGAATTTTATTTTTCGCAAGGTGTTTTTTACAAAGTGCCAGTGAGCAAAGAATCCACAACTTTGATTAAATAGCTTAATTTTGAGCGTGTTACTTTATTGTAGCCATTGTTGTTTTTTCACAATTATTGTATAAATATTCTAATATGTAGTAGATTAGAATAAAATAAGACTACATTTGTTGCTTTATTATAAATAAGTACATATGAACATTTTTGTTGGAAGTCTTCCATTCAGTATTGAGGAAGCAGATTTAAGAGAGTCTTTCGAAGCTTACGGAGCAGTAGATTCAGTTAAAATTATAACGGATAAATTTACTGGTAGAAGTAAAGGTTTTGGTTTCGTAGAGATGCCAAACGACGCGGAAGCTCAAAAAGCAATTGACGAATTAAACGGGGCTACCGTTCAAGGACGTGCAATTGTTGTAAACAAATCTGAGCCAAAACCAGAAGGCGAAAGAAGAAGTTTCAACAACAACCGTGGTGGTGATTCACGCGGAGGTTACGGAAACAACCGCGGTGGTGGTGACAGAGGAGGAAGATATTAATATTTTTTTCTAGTATAAAAAAAGGGAACAATTGAAAAATTGTTCCCTTTTTTGTTATTTACTTTTTATTAAAAGCGATTTATAAATTGGCCACTAACCAATCACCCACTTCGCTAGTTTTATAGGCTTTACTTCCTTTTGCAGCTAAGTCTTCGGTGACAACGCCTTCTTCTAGTGATTTGTTGACTACGGTTCTTATGGCTTGCGCTTCTTCTTTTAATCCAAAGGCATCTTCAAACATCATTGCGGCAGATAAAATAGTAGCCAATGGATTTGCAATGTTTAGTCCAGTTGCTTGTGGATACGACCCGTGAATGGGTTCGTATAATGAGGTGTGTTCTCCAACAGAAGCTGAAGGCATTAATCCCATTGAACCTGAAATTACAGAAGCTTCATCGGTTAAAATGTCTCCAAATAAATTTTCGGTAATCAATACATCATAAGAGTTAGGCCATTGCACCAAACGCATAGCAACAGCATCTACAAATTCATAACTCACTTCTACTTCTGGATAGTCTTTGGCCATAGCTTGAACCGTTTCTCTCCAAAGACGAGAAGTTTCTAGTACATTGGCTTTGTCTACACAACATAATTTCTTAGAACGCGTCATCGCTAATTCAAAACCTTTTTTGGCCAAACGTTGTACTTCGGCTCTGGTGTACACACAATTGTCAAAAGCAGTTTCGCCATCATCTCTTCTTCCTTTTTCACCAAAATAAATTCCACCAGTTAGTTCTCTCAAGAAAACCAAATCTGTTCCTTCGATACGTTCTTTTTTTAAAGGTGAATTGTCAATTAAAGATGGGAAGGTGAAAGTTGGACGTACATTGGCGAATAAACCTAGTTTTTTGCGCATTAAAAGCAAACCTTGTTCAGGGCGAACGGGTGCGCTTGGGTCGTTATCGTATTTTGGATGTCCGATGGCACCAAACAAAACCGCATCGGCTTTCATGCATATTTCGTGTGTTTCGTCTGGGTAAGGTACACCAACAGCATCAATGGCACAAGCACCTGTTAAGGCTGGTGTCCAAGTGATGTCGTGATTGAATTTTTTCGCAATAGCATCAGATACTTTTACGGCTTCGTTGATGACTTCTGGTCCGATGCCGTCTCCGGCTAAAAGGGCAATATTTAATTTCATGTTTTGGAAATTGTGATAGTTATGTAATGAATCCAAATGGTGAGATTTGGGGTTATATTTTTGAAATTTATACGGTTACAACATTAAGCATTTTTTGTGTAGCGACAATTGCTGCCACAGTTTGGTCAGAGTCTAATCCTCGTGTTTTGAATTCTTTTCCGTTTGCTGTCCAGGTGATAACCGTTTCACACAAAGCATCGGAGCTACTTCCTGGAGGGATTCTTACGGCGTAATCAACGAGCTTAGGTAAAGTCATTTTTTTGCTTTTGTAAATTTTGTTCAGGGCATTCATAAAAGCATCAAATTGCCCATCGCCTTGTGCGTTTTCTTCGATTATTTCTCCATCAATTTTAAGACAAAGTGTAGTTGAAGGGCGCATTCCTTTGGCGTGAACCAAAACATAGGATTGGACCACCACACGTTCTTGATACGACTGACTGTCCAAAACATCAGAAATGATATAAGGCAAATCTTCTTTGGTTACTGTTTCTTTTTTGTCACCCAATTCGATGATGCGTTGCGTAACGAGTTTTAAATCCTCTGCATTAAGTTGTAGCCCTAGCTCTTGAAGGTTTTTTTCAATATTGGCTTTGCCTGATGTTTTTCCAAGCGCATATTTTCGTTTTCTTCCAAAACGCTCGGGTAATAAGTCGTTGAAATACAGGTTGTTTTTGTTGTCTCCATCAGCATGAATACCAGCGGTTTGAGTAAAAACATTATCTCCAACTATGGGTTTGTTCGCCGGAATTCTATATCCAGTAAAAGTTTCTACAAGTTTGCTAACTGAGTATAGAGAAGTTTCTTTGATATTGATTTTTACTTGAGGTAAAAAATCATTGATAACGGCAACGGTACTCTCCAAAGGAGCGTTTCCGGCGCGTTCTCCCATTCCATTTACAGTTACGTGTAAACCGCTGATTCCTGCTTTTATGGCTTCCATAACATTGGCTACACTAAGGTCGTAATCATTGTGTGCATGAAAATCAAAGTGAACGTTAGGGTATTTTTGTGTTATTTTAGAAATGAATTCAAAAGTATCCGAAGGAATTAAAACACCTAATGTATCTGGTAATAAAATTCTTTTAACGGGTTGTTGTGTTATGAAATCCAAATATTGAAATACATAATCAGGAGAATTGCGCATGCCGTTGCTCCAATCTTCGAGATAGACATTGGTGGCAATTCCGTTTTGATTTGCGAGTTCGATTGCTTGTGCAATTTCTGCAAAATGTTGTTCAGGTGTTTTTTTTAATTGGTGGGTTAAGTGGTTCAAAGAACCTTTCGTTAAAAGATTTTGAACTTTGGCTCCGGCTTTTTTCATCCATTCAATAGAAATTCCTCCATCAACAAATGATAAAACTTCTATTCTGTCAGTATATCCCTTGGTAATCGCCCAGTCCATAATGCCTTTTACCCCTTGAAATTCTCCTTCACTTACACGTGCCGAAGCAATTTCGATGCGGTCAATGTGTAATTCTTCTAATAATAATTGAGCAATGGTTAGTTTTTCTGCAGCCGAAAACGATACGCCTGAAGTTTGTTCTCCGTCGCGTAAAGTAGTGTCCATTATTTCAATCTTTTTCTGTTCCATTGGGGAATTATTTTCGGATTAAAGTATCCTTTTTTTTATTTAAAGCGAATCCTATATCATTTTAGAAACGATATAGGACAGCACTATTGGGTTGTAAGTAACTTAAGTTTCTATATCAATTGTTTACTCGCAAAATCAACTATTTCTTCTTTGATATTGATTAGATAATCGATGTCATCAAAACCATTAATCATGTTGTTCTTTTTGTATCCGTTGATGTCAAAAGATTCTTTTTGACCAGTAGCCAATAAAGTAATGGTTTGTTCAGGTAAATTGATTTCTAGTTCAGTTTTTGGATTTGCTTCTATTGCTTTAAAAATAGTATCAGCAAATTCTGAACTTACTTGCACTGGTAAAACCCCGATATTTAAACAGTTTCCTTTGAAAATGTCTGCGAAGAAACTTGAAACTACGGCTCTAAATCCGTAATCATAAACTGCCCAAGCAGCGTGCTCTCTTGAAGACCCAGAACCGAAGTTTTTCCCTCCAATTAAGATTTTTCCAGAATAAGTAGCATCGTTTAAAACGAAATCGGCTTTTGGGGTATCGTCTCCATTATATCTCCAGTCACGGAAAAGATTGTCGCCAAATCCTTCACGTTTTGTAGCTTTCAAGAAACGAGCTGGTATGATTTGATCTGTGTCTACGTTTTCTATCGGTAGTGGCACTGCACTACTGGTAAGGATGGTAAATTTATCGTATGCCATAGTATTAAATTTAACCGCAAAGGCGCAAAGGCACGATGCTATATTAATTATTTATTTGTTTTTTTACCGCAAGGACCCAAAGGCGCAATGCTATAATATTTATTTGTTAAAGCAAGGAAGCAAAGGTGCAAGGATAGTTTGTGGATTCTATTTTTTGCGACTTTCCTTCATTGCGGTATTTTTTTTTAATAGTTATTTACAAATCTTTTGAAGCCGTTTTTGATGATCGGGACGTTAAAATTAATTAGAAATCCCATCCTTTTATCGGCTAACTTTAGATATGATATTATTTGTGCTTGATGTACTGGTAATAGTGTATCTACAGATTTTAATTCTATTATGATTTCGTTTTCAACTAAAATATCAATTCTAAATTCTTTTGATAAATCAAAACCTTTAAATTGTAAAGGAATACCGACTTGACTTTCTGCTGAAATTTTTCTCAACTGCAATTCTTTTAAAAGACACATTTCATAAACCGATTCCAATAAACCTGGCCCCATAATTTTGTGAACCTCAAGACTAGCTATAAATATTTGTTTAGCTAATTCTTCATATTTATTTATATCCATATTTTCTTTGCGCCTTAGTGTCTTTGCAGTGAAAAAATACTACATCAATTCCCTTGGATCAGTCAGTTTTCCTGTCACAGCAGCAGCAGCGGCCATTATTGGAGAGGCTAACATTGTTCTTGATCCAGGACCCTGACGGCCTTCAAAGTTTCTGTTAGAAGTACTTACGGCATATTTTCCAGCTGGAACTTTATCGTCGTTCATAGCCAAACAAGCCGAACAGCCTGGCTGACGCAATACAAAACCTGCTTCGGTTAAAATATCTAAAAGTCCTTCTTCTTTGATTTGTGCTTCAACAACATGTGAACCAGGTACTAACCAAGCCGTAACATTATCTGCTTTTTTGCGGCCTTTAACGATTTCTGTAAAAGCTCTAAAATCTTCAATACGACCGTTGGTACAGCTTCCTAAGAAAACATAATCGATTGTTTTGCCAATCATAGTATCAGCTTCATTGAAGCCCATATATGCCAAAGATTTTTTGTAGGTTTCCTCACCACCTTCTACTTGGTCTGCGCTTGGAATATATGCAGAAATTCCAATTCCCATTCCAGGATTGGTTCCGTAGGTAATCATTGGTTCGATATCAGCGGCATCAATAGTTAATTCCGCATCGAAAACTGCATCAGCATCCGTTTTCAATGTTTTCCAGTATTCAACTGCTTTCGTCCAAGCTTCTCCTTTTGGAGCATACAGTCTGCCTTCAAGAAAATCAAAAGTAGTTTGGTCTGGAGCAATCATACCTCCACGAGCACCCATTTCGATACTTAAATTACAAACGGTCATTCGGCCTTCCATTGACATTTCTTCAAAAACATTTCCAGCATATTCAACAAAGTAGCCTGTTCCTCCAGAAGTTGTTAGTTTTGAAATGATGTACAAAGCCACGTCTTTTGGTCCTACACCTTTGCTCAATTTTCCATTTACGTTGATACGCATTTTTTTAGGTTTCGGTTGCATAATGCATTGTGTAGAAAGTACCATTTCTACCTCCGAAGTTCCGATACCAAAAGCAATGGCTCCAAATGCACCGTGAGTTGATGTATGTGAGTCACCACAAACAATAGTAGCACCTGGTAAAGTAATTCCGTTTTCAGGTCCTACCACGTGAACAATTCCATTTTTTTGGTGCCCTAAGCCCCAGTGGGAAATACCATATTCTGTAGCGTTATCTTCTAATGCTTTCAATTGATTAGCAGATAGAGGGTCTTCTACTGGTAAATGTTGGTTTATTGTTGGGGTGTTGTGATCGGCAGTGGCAAAAGTGCGTTCTGGATATAACACCTTAACGCCTCTAGCTTTTAAACCTAAAAAAGCAACAGGACTAGTCACTTCGTGAATGAAATGACGGTCAATAAAAAACACATCTGGTCCATCCTCAATTTTACGCACCACGTGCGAATCCCATACTTTGTCGAATAATGTAGTACTCATTGTTAACTATTTTTTTTAAGTGTATTGGTCTTTTTTGTTGGGTTGCTACCCAAAAAGTATAACTTGGAAGGCAAATGTAGCAAACGAATAAAAAGTGTCAATTTTGAAATTTCATTATATACGATACCCAAATTCTTTTTCTAAGGAAGATTAGAATTTAAAACTTTCTTTTTTAAGGGAAAAGTTTGGATGGTTTTGCTAGTGTTCAGAAAAAATTGAGTTCCTTTTTTTAAAATAAAAATCCTTTTTAGATATAGGACTTTTGTTGTGTTATTTTTAAAACAAATCGTTTTTTCAATGATTTCACTGCGTTTTTTCTATCTAAATCTCGTTTTTTGATTAAAAATAGTCAACAATGTGCTGTTTTTATCTCTCCTAATTAATGCAATATCAAGGTTTAAAATCGATGGAATAAGTTCTTTAAAACACTTTTTTTTTAGTTGAAAACTACGACATCCAAAAATGAGATTTAGCGTTTTTTTAATGAAAAGGGGATGAATTTCTTTGGCTATGGCGTTATAATCTTTACTGTCAGTTATAGTTGGAATAAAAAAGCAAATTGCCTCTAGTTTCTTTAAAAAAAACCTAAATTTGAACTTCCGCCAATTTGTATTGTACTGTTTTTTATACTCCATAAAACCAATGTTTTAAGGAGTTTCAAAATTGGATTTTGGAATTTTAATCTTTGTTATTTTAACTTATGTACTTAATATTCGATACCGAAACTACTGGATTACCCAAGCGTTGGGGCGCACCTTTATCTGATACAGATAACTGGCCAAGATGTATACAAATCGCTTGGCAGTTGCACGATGATATGGGGAATTTGGTGGAGCATCAAGATTATTTGGTGCAGCCAGAGGGGTTCAATATTCCTTATGATGCGGAGCGAATTCACGGTATTTCTACCGAATTGGCGCAAGCAGAGGGAATTCCGTTGGCGGAAGTATTGGAGAAGTTCAATATTGCTTTGGGCAAAGCCAAATTTATTGTAGGTCAAAATGTAGGTTTTGATGTCAATATTATGGGCTGTGAGTTCTATCGTTTGGGTGTTGCTTCGCCTATGGGTGAAATGCCGATTCTAGATACTTGTACAGAAGTAACTGCTTCCTTGCTGAAATTACCTGGAGGTAGAGGAGGAAAATTCAAATTGCCAACGCTTACCGAGTTGCATCAGTATTTGTTTGACC
Source organism: Flavobacterium sp. RSSB_23 (assembly GCF_051547145.1). Taxonomy (NCBI): domain Bacteria; kingdom Pseudomonadati; phylum Bacteroidota; class Flavobacteriia; order Flavobacteriales; family Flavobacteriaceae; genus Flavobacterium; species Flavobacterium sp. RSSB_23. Next base: position 533,132 of record NZ_JBPTTO010000002.1, read on the forward strand.
AACCTTTCGCGGAAGCACACAACGCTACCGCCGACGTTGAGGCAACCACAAGATGTTTTCTGGAATTAATTAGAAAAGAAGTTTTTACCAAAGAGGAGTTGGAAGTAGAGCCTATTTACTTCAAGGAATTCCAAAGTAAAAATCCAGACCCTTTTCCGCTAATTGGATTAAAACACATTAATCTTAAGAAGGCTTCTGATGCGATTCGGGAGCAACTTAAAGCCTCGGGTGTTGTTACTGATGCACCAATTTTAACCGAAACAGAAAAGAAAGATTTTTCGGCAGCAGCTTTTGCTCATTTGCATAATCATACACAGTTTTCGGTCTTGCAATCCACCATTGCGATTGGTGGTTTGGTGTCGGCTACAGCCAAAAATAATTTCCCAGCGGTTGCGATGACGGATACGGGTAATATGATGGGTGCTTTCCATTTTGTGAGCGCCGTTATGAATCACAACAAATCTGCATCGGCAAAAAACAAAGCATTGGTAGAAAGTGGAGAAGAACCCACTGAAACCGAGATAAAACCTATTGTTGGTTGTGAGTTTAATATCTGTGATAATCATTTGGATAAGACCAAGAAAGACAATGGTTATCAAGTAGTTTTATTGGCAAAGAATAAAAAAGGCTATCACAATCTGGCCAAAATGGCTTCTATAGCTTACACGGCTGGTTTTTATTATGTGCCTAGAATTGATAGAGCTATAGTCGAACAGTACAAAGAAGATATAATGGTTTTGTCTGGGAATTTATACGGTGAAATTCCAAGTAAAATTCTGAACGTAGGAGAGAACCAGGCAGAGGAAGCTTTACTTTGGTGGAAAGCACAATTTGGAGACGACTTGTATCTCGAAATCATGCGCCACAATCAAGAAGATGAAAATAGGGTAAATAAAACACTCATTGAATTTTCTCAGAAACACAAGGTTAAACTCATTGCCACGAACAATACCTATTATTTAAATAAAGAAGATGCTAATGCGCACGATATTTTGTTGTGTGTAAAAGATGGCGAAAAACAAGCCACGCCTATTGGTAGAGGACGAGGCTATCGTTATGGCTTGCCAAATCAGGAATATTATTATAAGTCGGGAGAGGAGATGAAAAAACTCTTTGCCGATTTGCCTGATGCGATTATCAACATTCAAGAAATTGTAGATAAAGTTGAAATTTACTCCTTGTACCGTGACGTATTGTTGCCTAAATACGACATTCCACAAGAATTTGTTGTGCCAGAAGATGAAGTTGATGGCGGAGTTCGTGGTGAAAATGCCTATTTGCGACACCTTACGATGGAAGGAGCAAAGCGACGTTATGGTGAAATCACGGAGTCGATTCAAGAACGATTGGATTTTGAATTACTAACCATTTCCAATTCGGGTTATCCTGGTTATTTCTTGATTGTACAAGATTTTATTGCCGAAGCCAGGAAAATGGATGTTTCTGTGGGACCTGGGCGTGGTTCGGCAGCGGGTTCGGCGGTAGCGTATTGTTTGGGAATTACCAATATTGACCCTATTAAATACGATTTGCTTTTTGAGCGTTTCCTGAATCCGGACCGTGTGTCGATGCCCGATATTGATATCGATTTTGATGACGAGGGTCGTGGTCGTGTAATGGATTATGTAATCAATAAATATGGTGCCAATCAAGTAGCGCAAATCATTACTTATGGTAAGATGGCTACGAAGTCGGCTATTCGTGATACGGCTCGTGTGCTGGATTTGCCTTTGTTTGAGGCCGATAGAATTGCGAAGTTAATTCCGGGGATGATGCCGTCAAAATGGAATTTGGCGCGTTTTATTTCTGAAAAAGAAGAAGATGTAAAAAAAGCATTGCGTTCAGACGAGTTCGATGCTGTAAAAGAATTGATTGCGATTGCCAATGGCGGAGATTTAGCTGGGGAAACCATTCAGCAAGCCAAGATATTGGAAGGCTCGATGCGGAATACCGGGATTCACGCTTGTGGGGTGATTATTACGCCTTCAGATATTACCAATTATGTTCCGGTAACTACCGCCAAAGATTCAGATTTGTATGTTACCCAGTTCGACAACTCGGTGGCTGAAAGTGCAGGATTGTTGAAAATGGACTTCTTGGGGTTAAAGACCCTTACGTTGATAAAAGACACGGTTAAGTTGGTCAAATACCGAACAGGAATTCAGCTCGACCCCGATACTTTTCCTATTGATGATGTTAAAACTTATGAGCTCTTTCAAAGAGGTGAAACAGTAGGGATATTCCAATACGAGTCACCTGGTATGCAAAAGTATATGAAGGACTTGAAGCCGACTGTTTTTGGAGATTTGATTGCGATGAATGCCTTGTATCGTCCGGGGCCGTTAGAGTATATTCCGTCTTTCGTTCGAAGAAAAAATGGCGAAGAAGAAATCAAATACGATTTAGAGGCTTGTGCGGAATATTTGTCTGAAACCTATGGAATTACCGTATACCAAGAGCAGGTAATGCTTTTGTCTCAATCGTTGGCTGGTTTTACCAAAGGTGAGGCCGACGTTTTGCGTAAAGCAATGGGTAAAAAGCAAAAAGACGTATTGGACAAAATGAAGCCGAAGTTTGTGGAGCAAGCGGCGGCCAAAGGTCATGATGCAACGGTTTTGGAGAAGATTTGGAAAGACTGGGAAGCTTTTGCGAGTTATGCATTTAATAAATCGCACTCCACTTGTTATGCTTGGATTGCCTACCAAACGGCTTATTTGAAAGCGCATTACCCTGCAGAATATATGGCTGCGGTACTTTCAAATAACATGAATGATATCAAACAAGTGTCGTTTTTTATGGAAGAATGTAAGCGTATGGGATTGCAAGTTTTGGGTCCTGATGTTAATGAGTCTTTCTATAAATTTACTGTAAATGAAGATTATGCCGTTCGTTTTGGAATGGGAGCCATCAAAGGAGTAGGTTCTGGTGCTGTAGCTACGATTGTAGAAAACAGAAAAGACGGCAAATACAAATCTATTTTTGATTTGGCCAAACGCATCGATTTGCGAGCGGCCAATAAAAAGGCAATCGAAAACTTGGCTTTGGCAGGAGGATTCGATTCGTTTGAAGGTACTACGCGAGCGCAATATTTTCATGATGATGGCGATGGTATTACTTTTTATGAAAAAGCCATGCGTTATGGGGCCAAATACCAAGAAAACGAAAATTCCTCCCAAGTGAGTTTGTTTGGGGAAACCAGCGAAGTGCAAATTGCTGAACCAGTTGTGCCGCCATGCGAAGATTGGAGCACGATGGAGAAATTAGCAAAAGAGAAAGAGGTAGTTGGTATCTATATTTCTGGTCATCCATTGGATGATTATAAATTTGAGATGAAATACTTCTGTAATGTTAGGTTAGAAGCGCTCAAGAATTTAGAGCAACATGTTGGAAAAAACTTGACGTTTGGTGGAATTATCAATAACGTACAACATAGAGTAGCGAAAAACGGAAAAGGATGGGGGATGTTTACGCTCGAAGGCTATGATGAAAATTTTGAATTTCGAATTTTTGGAGAAGAATATCTGAAGTTTCGTCATTTCTTCATTCAGAACAATTTCACCTACATCAAAATATTGGTTAAAGAAGGCTGGGTCAATCAAGAAACGGGTAAACGAGCCGAGCCTAGAATTCAGTTTGTTGAGGTGAAACAATTGCAAGATGTACTGGAGGCGTATGCTAAAAAGTTGGTTTTGTTGTTGAACGTTACAGACATTGAGCCGGAATTCATTTATAAGCTCAATCAGTTGTTTTTACAGAATAAAGGAGAGCATACCGTAACTTTTGAAGTAATGGAGTTGGAACGAGTGCGACGAATGGTAGAAAGAACAACTGCTATTGACGAAATTGACGATGCAGATTTTGTAGATAATAGTGAGACCGAGGAGGTGGAAAATAGTGAGAATCCTGTAGCAAGTACTGCGACCAAAGTAGAGGAAATAGAAGAAATCAAAGTCGTGACCAAGCTGTCCATGCCAAGCCGAAAAGTAAAAATAAAAATTTCGAATGAGCTGTTGTTTGAGTTAGAAAAGATGCAAATCAACTTCAAACTGAATTAATTTTATGAGTTAAAAAAAATGTGTATTCTTCTTAATTTAACATAAAAAAAACGAATTCAAAAATATATTCTTAATTACTGTAATGAGAAAACGTTTTCGAGAATTAGGCGACTATGGCGTCCTTTGAAATGACTTAAATTATTATAAGTTTGTAGCGTTAAACAAAATTACTATTATGAAAAAGAATTTATTTTTATTTGGTTTCGTATTGATGGCTACTGCTATGATGGCGCAAACCGAAAAAAGCGAGAGCTGGTATTTTAAAGTAGGCGGGTCTTATTTTATGCAAACTGCTGCTACTGAATTCCCAACAGTTGGAGGTAAAGATGCTTTACGCAAAGTGTACCAAGGAGGGAAATTAGTTTCAGAAGAAAGTGTAACTGGGTCTTTTGGTGAAGGTTTTAGAACAGGTATTACTGCTGGGTACAGATTTAATGCACGTTTAGGTTTTGAAATGGGAATAAATTATTATTCTAGTAAAGATAAAACTATGGCTCAGACCATCTCTGATGTGCCATTTATTCCAACTGGTAGTGTTTACAATTTTAAATCTGTAGGTCAAATTACGGCATTTGATTTAGCGCCATCTTTAGTGTTGTTTTTGGGAGAGCACAAAGGATTTGAGCCTTATACTAAGGTAGGTGTTCTTGTTCCGGTTCATGGTGATTTAGAAATTACTACGGATGCAGTTGCTCCAATTGGAGCTAATCCATCTACTGGAGCTCCTATTTTTGGTGCTGTGCACAGTGTAGATAAAGTAAAACCAAATCCTACATTAGGTTTTTCAGCAGTTGTTGGTACATCTTATAAATTAAGTAAAAACATCTCTGCTTTTGCTGAATTAGAATACCGTAACTTTACTGTTCACGGGAAAACAAAAGAAACTACTGAATTTACAGTGAATGGAGCAGATGCTTTGTCTACTAGAACAAAATCACAAATCCATACTAATTATGTGGATAAATTAACTACTACTTCAAATAACGCTGCAACTAATCCAAATGGAGTGGATACAGCTAAAGCTTTGAATGAATTAAGTTCGTATGTTGGAATTAGTGGTTTAGGATTGACTTTAGGCTTGAAATACAGTTTGTAATCCTACTTAGGAAACGATTAAAAGGAAAAGAGTTGCTCGGATAGAGCAGCTCTTTTTTTTGGAAATAAGCACAAACAATGGAATGATAGCCAAAACTAATTTGTAGATGCTTTGGGATTGATTTTTAATTCCTAAATTTGAACCTTATTAAAAAAAAATAGCAACCGATACCCAAATCATCGAGGAGGGTTCATTTAAACAAATAGAAAATGGCTTTAGCAATAACAGATGCTACTTTTGAAGAAGTAGTTTTGAAATCAGACAAACCGGTAATGGTTGATTTTTGGGCAGCATGGTGTGGACCTTGTAGAATGGTTGGACCAATCATTGATGAATTAAGCAATGAATACGAAGGAAAAGTGGTAGTAGGTAAAGTAGATGTTGATGCTAATCAAGAATTTGCTGCCAAATACGGAGTTCGTAACATTCCTACTGTTTTGGTTTTTCATAACGGAGAAGTAGTAGGAAAACAAGTAGGTGTTGCTCCAAAACAGACCTATGCTGATAGTTTAGATGCTTTGTTGTAATCTAACGATTAAGATATAAATGAAGGTTTGGCGAAAGTCAAGCCTTTTTTTGTGTCCAAAAAGAAGTGTGTATTGCTTCCAAAAAGGTACAATGTGTCTCTCTAGCCCTGATGGGAGTGGCATCCTGTGGCGCTGGGGTTCAGCGCGACAGATATAACGGACAGCAGGAGCAATGGTGATAAAAAAGCCTTTGTTTCTGCTCCGAAAAAAAGAATTGAACGTTGATTTTTGATATATTTGGAAGATGAAGATGGAATCACAAATAGATAAGATAAGTAAGTTTCAGCATTTGGAGTTGCTGGCGAATCAAGTCGTAGAGGGCTTTATTTCGGGGATGCATAAAAGTCCGTTTCATGGCTTTTCGGCAGAGTTTTCGGAACATAAAGTGTATAATTCTGGTGAAAGCACCAAGCATATGGATTGGAAGCTGTATGCCAAAACGGACCGGTTGTATACTAAGCGCTACGAGGAAGAGACAAATTTGCGCTGTCATATTATTATCGATAATTCGTCGTCGATGCATTATCCAAAACTAACTAGCGGGCAGTTGTTTTATGAAGATAAGATTGGTTTCGCGGTTTTGGCTTCGGCGGTATTGATGAATATTTTGAAAAAGCAACGCGATGCGGTAGGTTTGAGTGTTTTTTCGGATTCGTATGAATATTATGCTCCTGAAAAAGGCAGTGAACGTCATCATAGAATGTTGCTGAATACGCTTGAAAATTTGCTCGAAAATCAAACGCCAAAGAAAACTACCGATACAGTTACTTACTTGCATCAAATTGCCGAGAAAATGCATCGTAGGTCGATGATATTGCTTTTTACGGACATGTTTCAGTCAGATGAGGTGAGTTCTTCGGAAGATAAGTTATTTGCAGCCTTACAACATTTGAAACATAATAAGCATAAAGTGGTATTGTTTCATGTGATGGATTATAAAACGGAGTTGAATTTTGACTTCGATTCGGCACCAAGACGGTTTGTGGATTTGGAATCTGGAGAAGAAATTGCTGTTTTTGCCGATACTATTAAAGAATCCTACGAGAAAAAGATGCAAGATTACTTTGAAAAAGTAGCAATGACGTGTGCACAGAACAAGATTAAGTACATTCCGGTGAGCGTAGGTGAAAATTTTGAAAAAATTTTAACCGCCTATTTAATTGAAAAACAAAACTTTGGATAATAATCGTTATTTTTATTGAAATTTTTTTTCAAAAACGCTTGGAAAACTAGAAATCTGTTGTATCTTTGCCACCGCAATAACGCAGAGGTTTGGTAGTTCAGTTGGTTAGAATACATGCCTGTCACGCATGGGGTCGCGGGTTCGAGTCCCGTCCAGACCGCAATATTGGGGAAAGCACTTCAGAGATGAAGTGCTTTTTTGCCCAAATACGGTATCTAAAATTAGTTGTGTTGTTTGCTACGACTTTGTAACTCGTAGCGCGGTTTAGTAGTTAGACCAATGAAAAGCTTTTCGTCTCGGCGAACGGCTTTTTTGATTTTAGGGTGTTTTGTGTTCTTAGAAACCTTCCTAAATCTTTACTTCCAGAGACCCTCAATTTTTCAAAGTTTATAGTAAATTAGCTTTATACTGCCAAACTACCCACACGAAAATCCCAAAATGCATCACGCATACAATAAATTTCAGGAAACTAGAAGCTAGAAAGCCAATAAAAGAACCTGTGGCGGCTTTAAGCGCACGTTGGTGGTCTTTGTTGTCATAGATTATCTCGCCAATAAAAGCACCCACAAAAGGACCAATAATGAATCCAAAAGGAATAGGCGCCAGTAATCCAACAATTAAACCAATATTCGTTCCCCAAATTCCATACGAACTGCCTCCAAATTTTTTGGTTCCCTTGGCAGGAATGATATAATCTAAAACCGTTAAAAGAAGCGTAATCACTAAACTGATGCCCAAAATCCAATAATTCACCGGAATAGCATCGGTGCAGTACAATAAAACTAAACCTATAAAACTCAAACTAGGTCCAGGTAATACAGGTAAAAAGCTGCCAAAAATTCCTAGAATAACAAATAACAATCCGACTCCCAAAAGCAGTATGTCCATAAATTTATTTTTAGTACTTTTGAAAGTACATTTGTAGTGTTTTATTACGATATAACTATGAAGAAAGACCTTTTTTCAACTTTTATAGGGTTTGGTTTATGCTTCTTTTTCTCTTTGCTTTGTCATGGACAATCGCAAAACGAGAAAACTCAAGATGACCTTTTAAAAGAAAGGTTGTCAATTCAGTATAAAACTAAAGTATTAAACTTTAACTTGAAAGAATTTGATGCTTTGTTTTTTGAATTTTTCACTAAGAAAGAAGACCCAAATATACTGCTGTCTAAAGAGGAGTTTTATACCTATACGGTTCAAATTGCCTTGTTTTCAGACCGATTGAAAGCATTGTATCCCGATAAAAAAGCAATTGCTGAAGAAAATAAGAAGAAATGGATGTCGGAGCGATACGAAGATTATCTCCAATCCAAACCAAATAAAAAATAATAAGTGTATTTTTATCCCAAAATAAGTCCAACCCAAAAAACTCTGCTTTGAGTAAAAGTTATTGCTACATTTTGTTACTGGTGTTCGCCTCTTGCCAATACTTTGAAAAGCAAGTTCCCTCTGAAAAGGAATTGCTCCAAAAGGAATTGAAATCCATTAATTGGAAAGAAGTAGACGAATATCCTTCTTTGGTAGATTGTGAAAGCGTGACCGACAAGAAGCAACAACAACAGTGCTTTTTTGAGCGATTGACGCAGCTTATTCAAGAAAAATTAAGCGTAGACACCTTGGCGGCGCTGTATCCAGAGCTTGATACCATTGAAGTCAAAGTCACCGTATTCCCAAATGCAACGCTTCAATTTGAACCACAATTCCCCAAAGATTCGGTGGCTTATGATACCATCAAAATCGATAGTATTCTTCGCGCGCGTTTGGTCGGTTTTCCTAAAGTCAATCCCGCGATAAAACGAGGAATTCCAGTGAAGACACAATTTATCTTGCCGGTAATATTAAAAGTAGAATAAATAATGCCTTTTACTTTTTCGCATCCAGCAATTGTACTTCCATTTATAAAATCTAGGAGATTATCAGCAACGGGTTTAATAGTTGGGTCTATGTGTCCTGATTTTGAGTATTTCATTAGAATGAAAGTTCAAAGCAATATTAGTCATACTTTTTTGGGCTTGTTCATTTTTAATATTCCAATTTCTTTACTAGTAGCTTTGTTGTTTCATCAAATCATAAAAAAAGGATTAATAGAAAATTTGCCTTCTTTTTTTAGTTCTCGCCTTGATGTTTTAAAGAAAACAGATTGGATGGATTATTTGCGGAATAATTTCATTATCGTAGTACTTTCTATTGTTATTGGAGCTATTTCACATATTTTATGGGATGGGTTTACACATCAAACAGGTTATTTTGTTTCTGAGTTTCCTTTTCTGTTAAGTGAAATATATGCTATTCCATTCTATAAAATTCTTCAGCATTTAAGCTCTTGCGTTGGAATGGCTATTTTATTTTTCTATTTATATAAAATGCCATCATCGAATATAATCCACCACATAGTCAAAAAAAGATATTGGGTTTTTGTTCTATTTTGGACTTTCCTGATTATGGTAATTCGATTTTGTTTTGGATTGTCAGTTGTACAATATGGAAATGTTGTTGTGAGTTTGATTTCTTCTTCAATAGTTGGGATTGCAATAAGTAGTTTTTGGATAAAAAAACAGCTATAGGTCTCTAGAATCGCCTCCCTTTCCATTCATAAGAACCAAAAACAGCATACAACGCCACACTAGTACTAAAAAAAGGATAGAGCAAGCTACTGGCTATCCAATAGCGCATTTTGGAATGACTCAAAAAGCGATGAGTGGTGTAAAGTAATACCCAATCGACCATAAATTTCGCTAGCCAAAGTATTGCGACATAGAGGAACGGAATCCAGCCCAAAAATCCCAGTACCAATACCAAAATCAAACTAAGATTACCTCCAAAAACGACTAGCCCTAATCCTATCCCAAACCGACTCTGATAGGAACGAGTTTTAGAAGCCCATCGGACACGCTGATGGAACAAGGCTTTCCAGCTGTCTGTAGGTTGCGTTCGGACAATGGTGCCCTTCGATTTTAAATAGTGTACTTTTTCTGGAAATTGGGCTATGGCTTTTTGTAATAAAAAAACATCATCGCCGCTGGCTATTATGTCATTGCCTTTAAAACCATTCAACTTTTGAAAAAGAGATTTAGTATAAGCAAAATTAGCACCATTGCACATAAAACCTTTGTTAATGCCAAAACTTCCAATAGTAGCGCCTTGTAAACTCGTCAAGTCCAATTGCTGAAAATGATGCAAAAACGAAGGCTTGCAGTCATAAGTAACCGCCCCAGCAATCATTTCAATCTTATGATTTTGAATATAATCATCTAGTGTTAGCAACCAATTTTCGGGAACTACACAATCGGCATCGGTGGTGACTAGCCACTCGTTGTTGGCCAAAGGAACACCCGTCGTGATGGCATCTTTTTTCGGCGAATTCGATTGTCGAATAGTGTTTGTTAGGGTAATTTGGAATTTGGAATTTGGAATTTGAAATTTTTCTTCTGATGCATCATCAATCAATAGCACTTCAAATAAATCTGTCGGATACTTCAGTTTTGCAATACTTTCTAATAAAATCGGCAAATTTTCGGCTTCATTGCGAAAAGGTACCAAAATAGAGAAGGTGGTTTTTGGAGCTACCTCTTTTTTGTTATACAACGGCACTTTGGTACAACCATAAATGAGCCAGATAATAGCCAAAAGATAAAGGAAAACGATGTTAAAAAAAATAATCATCATAACGATTAATTTTGGTCGTTAATTCCCCCTTCGGGGGGTTGCTTCGCCAGTTCGCTGTCGCTCGGGTGGGGGCTTTTAAATTTCAAAACAAAATAACTTCCTATGGCTACGGGCAGCACTACATTCAAGAACCACATTAAAGTCGAAATGAAAACCACAATCCACTCGTTAACGCCCAAAATTCCAAAGAAAAAAACCGCCACACTTCCTTTTACCGCAAAATCCAAAAATTGAAAAGTTGGCAAAGACGAAGCCAGAAAATAGACCGAAGCAATCGCAGCCATCATTGTTAAATAGTGTAAATCCACATCAAAAGCCAAAAACAAAAAATAATATTGATGCGAAAAAACCAAATAGCGACAGGTTCCAAGCAGTATGTTTTTTTGATGAATCGCTTTTGGAATCTCATTGATTTTGTGAAGTAGTTTTTCGATAGAATAGCCTTTGATGTTGATTTTCTTTGAAAAAAATACAATCAGTACGACTAACAAAAGCCCTCCAAATAGCAGCAGCACTGTTTTCGGTTTGATAATGGCGAAAATAGCATTGAAATACAACAAGCCGAAAATACCAAAAACGATACTCAAAATCATTTGAATTCCGTTGCAAATCAGGTTTAAAAAGATGATTTTTTTGGTTGATTTTTTGTCGAAATACAAGGCTTTTCCAGCGTATTCGCCCACGCCGTTTGGAGTAAACAAACCCGCAGTTAAAGCGGCTAATACTTGTTTGGTGGATTCGCCTACCGAAATAGGATGCAGAAAACGGACTAAGTTTTGCCATTTCAGAATTTCGAAATAGCGATTCAAGACACTAAACGAGAGAATGAAAAGAATGCCTCCCACGGATTGATTCTTGCGAAACAGCACGATAAACTTCTCCCAATCGAGTTGGTCATTATTGGCGAGTTGGTTGTAGATAAAATAAAACGCTCCCCCAACTATCGAAAGTTTGACTAGAAGTACAAGGAATTGTTTAGTTTTGTGTGGAATTGAAATCATCTGCCCTTAATCCGCCGTGGCGTGGAATTATTGTGAGTAAAATTATTTTGCAAAGAAACAACAAACTTTGTACTTGAAACGGTAAACTTGAAACTAAAAAAATTGTCAAACGAACGCATCATATTAGGCATCGACCCAGGGACTACCATTATGGGGTTTGGATTGATTCGGGTCATAAATAAGAAAATGGAATTTATACAGCTCAATGAGTTGATTTTGTCCAAATACGATAACCATTACCAAAAATTAAAAGTCATTTTCGAGCGCACCATTGAGTTAATAGAAACACATCATCCCGACGAAATCGCGATTGAAGCACCTTTCTTTGGCAAAAACGTACAATCGATGTTGAAGTTAGGGCGTGCGCAAGGCGTGGCAATGGCTGCGGGACTTTCAAGAGATATTCCCATTACCGAATACGAACCCAAAAAGATAAAAATGGCCATCACCGGCAACGGAAACGCCAGCAAAGAACAAGTGGCCAAAATGCTGCAACAACTTTTAGGACTAAAAGAACTTCCCAAAAACCTCGACTCTACTGATGGATTGGCGGCTGCGGTTTGTCATTTTTTCAATTCTGGAAAAACAATCGGCGAAAAAAGTTACTCGGGTTGGGATGCTTTTGTGAAGAATAATGAAGATAGGATAGGAGGCCCCCTGACCCGCCGTGGCGGGAAATAACGTTCCTAAAAAGAACAAATAATTATGTCAACTTCTAATTATATATCCAGTTTTGTCTCCTCCCTTTCGGGGAGGTCGGGTGGGGCTATTTACATCCATATCCCATTCTGCAAACAAGCGTGTCATTATTGCGATTTTCATTTTTCTACTTCGATGAAGAAAAAGGAGGAAATGGTTTTGGCTATTGCCAAAGAATTGCAAATACGCAAAAATGAGTTTCTCGATTGCGCTCGAAGTGACAAAAATGATGCTGAATTCTGGGAAGTGGAAACGATTTATTTTGGAGGAGGAACGCCTTCGGTACTGACTACGGAAGAAATTGAATTCTTGATTGCAGAAGTGTACCATCATTACAGTGTTGTTGAAAATCCAGAAATTACCCTTGAAGCAAATCCTGATGATTTGACCAGTGAGCGAATTGTAGAATTGTCCAAAAGTTCAATCAATAGACTTAGTATTGGAATTCAATCGTTTTTTGAAGCCGATTTAGCGATGATGAATCGCGCGCACAATTCGGTAGAAGCTCAAAAATGTTTGGAACTCGCGACTCAATATTTTGATAACATTTCAATCGATTTGATTTATGGTATTCCGGGGATGAGTAATGAACAATGGCAACAAAATATCGAAACCGCTTTGCGTTTTGGAGTGCCTCATATTTCGAGTTACGCTTTGACGGTAGAACCTAAAACGGCTTTGAATACACTCATTCAAAAGGGTAAAATAGCCGCTCCTAAAGACGAAGTAGCCGAAGCGCATTTCCAAATACTAGTCGAAACCCTCGAGAAAAATGGTTTTATTCATTATGAGTTGTCCAATTTTGGGAAAGAAAATTATTTTTCGAAGAACAATTCGGCGTATTGGTTGGGAAAAAAATACATCGGAATTGGTCCATCGGCGCACAGTTATGATGGATTTTCGAGAAGTTGGAATGTAGCGAATAATGCTTTGTATTTGAAAGCCATTCAACAAAATCAATTGCCCAGCGAAAAAGAAATCTTATCTACAGCTGACCGTTATAACGAATACATTATGACAGGATTGCGAACGATTTGGGGCGTTGCTTTAGAAAGAATAGAAAGAGAATTTGGAGAACGCTATTTAGATTATCTAATTAAACAATCTGAGAAATTCGTAAAGGATGAGTTGCTCTCTATTGAGAATAATATTCTGAAACCAACTTCTAAAGGAAAATTCTTGACGGATGGAATTGCGAGTGATTTGTTTTATTTAAATTTGGAAGAGTAAATTAACCACAAAGGCACAAGGAAATCACTAAGTTCACTAAGCTTTGTGTTCTTTGTGACTTCTTAATGAACTTAGTGTTTAAACAATGAAAGCCACAATAGAACTAATTGACCAAACTGTTACAATCGACCTATCAAAACCAATTGATATTTCGATTCCTTTGACCAATACCGACGAAAATCCTATTGCTTGGTATATCGAAAAACCGGTTATTGAACCAGTAGTTTTTGGGGATTGGGTTGGGAAAGTATCGGAAGGAAGCTCATCGACCAATTTTAATAATATCTTCTTCAATCCACACGGTCACGGTACGCATACCGAATGTTTGGGGCACATTACAAGTGAATTTTACAGTGTGAATCAATGTTTGAAACAGTTTTTCTTTCGAGCTGAATTGATTTCTGTGGTGCCAGAAATGCAGGGGGAAGATTTAGTTATTACATTAAAAAGCCTCTCGACTGCGCTTGAGGTGACATTACAATCGGGTATTTCTTTTGAAGCTTTAGTAATTAGAACTTTGCCTAATTTTAAATTAAAAAAACACCAAAACTATTCGAATACCAATCCACCGTATCTTTCGGAAGAAGCGGCACATTTTATTCGTGAGAATGGCATTCAACATTTATTAATCGATTTGCCTAGTGTAGACAAGGAGAAAGATGAGGGAAAATTACTGGCGCACAAAGCGTTTTGGAATGTGAAAGATGTGCAAAATCTGAATGCAGATGCTAGAATGAATTGCACCATCACCGAAATGATTTATGTGCCTGATGAAGTGCTAGATGGTCCTTATGTATTGAATTTGCAAATCGCATCTTTTGAAAATGATGCCAGTCCGAGTAAACCTATTTTATACCAAATATGATTCACGTTTCTACCGATAAAGCAAAGTTAGATGTTCTTTTCATTCAAAATTTTTTGAAGGATATTTATTGGGCGGCAGGCCGAACGATTGAAGAAGTTCAAGTATGCATTGATAGTTCGGTATGTTTTGGGATTTATAAGGATGATGCCCAAATTGGGTTTGCCAGAGTGATTACGGACTATGTGGTTTTTGCCTACGTTATGGATGTTTTTATCGCTGAGGAGTATCGAGGTAACGGATATGCTTCGATTTTGATACAAGCGATGCTGGAAGAACCGCAATTGCAACAAGTAAAAATCTGGCGATTGGCCACAACAGACGCACATTTTTTATATCAAAAATTTGGATTTACAACTTTAGCTCATCCCGAAAAGATGATGGAAAAAATAATACTATGAATTTAGAAACATTTTATGAATACTGTTTGTCTAAAAAAGCAGTAACAGAGCATTTTCCGTTTGATGAAGATACTTTGGTTTTTAAAGTAGGAGGTAAAATGTTTGCATTGTCCTCATTAAAGCAATGGGAAAAGCAAGAACCCTCGGTGAATCTCAAGTGTGACCCCGAGCGCGCTTTAGAATTGCGTGCCAATTATGACGCCATTAACGAAGGGTATCATATGAGCAAAATACACTGGAACACCGTTGCGATTAATCAAGATGTTCCAGATGCTATGCTCAAAGCATTAATCGACCATTCGTATGACTTGGTTTTTAAAAGTCTTACGAAAAAAATACAGTCCGAAATTGCTGATTTACCTATCGATTAGACGACGATATGTCCCCAGTTCTCACCAGATTTAATGCGGAAAATTTGCATTTCGCTGACACCAAATTGCTTGGCAATCATTTTAATCCTAGTTTTTCTGTTGGGATTTTGTAGCATTTTTTTGATGCGCATCACTTTGGTCACCGTCAATTTTCTACCATCAGATTTGATGTTGTGTTCTAGCAAATTTTTTCTTGCTTGAATCACGTGTGGACTTTTTCGGTTGTGTTCCAAAAATTCTTCGCGTGTCGCCCATTTCAAGTTTCGAAGGGAGTCGTTGTCACGCACATAATCTAAATGTAGAACGTGAACTTGGTCTTCGGACTGTTTTGGGATAAAATGCTCCGCAATGAGTTTGTAAAAAAAGAGATGTCGGTTGACTGGTTTTTCTCCAGAATTGATTTTGTAGCGAAAAATACGGTAGCCGTCTATGGTGCTTCCTTTTAATTCACGACCTTCTTCAATTTTGTCTTTGAAACTAATCAGCCTTCCTCGGCTGGTAATTGCATATCGCAATTGCAAGGATTCGTGTACGTCGAATTCTTTAACTTGTTCGTTTGGATATAATCGAATCATATGTGGCTTAGATTGATTTGAAACAAATATAATTAAATATTAATGTCATCCTAAAAAAAATGCAGCACGAAATCTGTATTTTATGTTAAAATTTGGTAGGGTCTTTTTCAATTTTTTTCGAACGATTTTTCAACTCTTCTATTCGATAATTTATAATTGGGTTTCAATAACCAATCAAAACATAAATGAAGGAGAAAAAGAGAAATCATTTTAAGTAATAATTTACCAAACCGAAACCCAAACTAATACAGACTATACAATACTTGTGATGTAGCGTGTTATTTTTTTGTAGGTCAAACTTCTTCCTATAAACTAATGATGCAAATATGATTTAGTAGCTTCAAAAGGAGCAATTACTAGATTATTGATAGAGCAAAAAGGATACTTTTTTAGTTTCTTACTTGGTTTTTAGTTAAGTAGGATTCTGGTAGATTCACTCTCAAAATACTCTTCGCAGAAAAAGCGGCTGTATTCTTTTGCGGTAGCACTCATTTTTTGATAAAGCGCTGTGTTTTGGAATAATTCGTTCAACCTTCTAGTAAGTAATGGGATATTTTTGCTGTCAATCAAAAAGCCATTTTCACCTTCTTTTACTAATTCAACTACACCACCCACAGGAGGAACAATTGTTGGCAATCCATAGGCCATTGCTTCTAGAATTGTAAGACCAAAAGTCTCTACTGATGAACGAGTATCGGATAAATTCAGTACGATACTAGCTTCCTTGTAAAAAGGATGTGTATCTTCTTGTTTTGGATAAATAACTAAATTATCTGGAAGAAATTCTAATTTAAAATAGTTGTCAATTTCTTTCTGAGAAGCATCCAATACCAATTTGAATGTATAATTTCTATTCAAATGTGAAAGTTGCAAAAATTCACTTACCCCTTTATTCGCTTTTAAAGAACAAATCATTAAAACAATTTTGCTTTCTTTTTGAGTTGCTTTAATGCCTTTGCATTGGTTTACAAAATCTTTTTCTAGTACGTTGTAAATTACATTACTTTTAATTTTTAGAGGTTCTTGCTTAGCTAAGAAATCAGAAACATAAACAACTTCATTCGCTGTCCATTTTACAACGTTAAAAAGGAACAGTTTGAAAATTTTTGGAGTCAAGCTGGTGTCGTGAATATGATACATAATTTTGCACCCTCTTATTTTTCCTGCTAAAGCAGCACCAAATGGCAATACCGTATTGATATAAAGCGTATCCGATTTTTTTAAAGTAAAAAGAAGTTTAGTAAACAGAATAAATTGGCTAGTTATAATAAATAGCAATTTTAATATTGGATTTTTAAAAACGGGATACCAAAAATAATTAGTAGTAGTTTGTGTCATAGTAGACAAAAAACCTTTTTTACCTCTACCCATATAAAGTTCGGTATCGATGTTATTTTTGGTCCAACCTTTTATTAGTTGTTTCAAAACTTTGGAGCTTTCACTAAAATCGTTTGCTAAATGTACGGCTATAATTTTCATAATGTTATTTGTTATAAATGTTGTGTAAATAGTTTTTTTCTCTCTGTTATTTTAGATTGGCTTTTATGCCATTGTTCTTTTTAACTTATGCCAAGAATTATGCTAATGTTACAGAAGTCTCGTAAACACTGGGATTGTCTATTTTTTGGCACTGAAAAGTTTCCAAATTTTGGATTATTGAGTGGTGAAATGGAAAAATTCGAGTAGTTCTCGTTCAGAAAAGTTCTGCCAAAGAAGTTGCATTCCCATAGTAATAGAATGCCTTTATTACAAGAGTTTAAGAAACAAAAGAGGGCTGTATTTTTATACGGTTAAAGTATTGTCTTCACAAAAGTTCTTTAGAGCAACATTTTGGACAAACTTGCTCACATATTAGAATGGAGAATACATGGTTTGGATTTCTATTTATTGTGCAATTTTGTTGTAGATATTTTTTAAATGAGTGCCTCGACTTTCCCAACTAAATTTTTCTTCATAGTGCTCACGTGCTCTATCACTCATTATCTTGGTAAGATGTGGGATTTTGTAAAGTTTTAAAAGCGCTTGTTTTAAACCGATTACAGTATCGGTGTAGCTCTGCTCAGGTACTGCAATACCCATAGCTTCTGTAATGTATTGTCCAGGGCCATCATTATCTAAACATATAATGGGCAAGCCAAACGATAGTGCTTCAGCAATCACCATTCCTGCGCCTTCGTGTGAAGGAAATAAGAAGACAGTTGCGTCTTGGTATTTCTGCATCAATGATTGTTGGTCCATCCATTCTAAAATTTCTATACAATCGTTAGCATCGTTTTGGTCTATTATTTTTTGATACAATTCTTTCTCAGGTCCTGTTCCAATTAGAGTTAGTTTGCAATATTTTTGCTCTACCCTTGGCAAGGAACGTACAAAACCGATAAATGCGTTGATAGTCAAATCGAAACCCTTTAAGGCAACAAACCGACCAACACTCAAAACATTGAATTGGTCGCTTTTTTCTTTTTTTGCAGAAAAAAAATCTTCTGAAGCGACAGGTGGATGTATAGAGTAATTCTCTTCTTTTAATCCCAAATTATTAGGGACATTGCGATTCATACACCAAATATGCGTACTGTTATCAATTGTTTTTTGAAATGATTTTGAGTGTTTCCAAATTAAATTTTTTACTATCCAGTTCAACTCGTTAATCAAATGGTGTTTTTTAGAATACAACTTTAGGTATTGTTTTGGAATACGAGAATTAGAACCAACGGGTCCCCAAACCATAGGCTTGTTCAGTTTCCATAAAAAACTAGGCATCCAATCTGTATTAAAGTTGACGTTGTGAACAATATCAAAACAGAGTGTTTGACTTTTTACAAAAGGAACTATTCCCCGTTGCCACATATAATAATATAGCAATCCTCCACGACCTTCTTTTTTCCAAAATCGCATCCAATAAGGCAAATCAAAATACAAGAAGGTGATATTGTTGAATACTGGATTTTTATTTTCCTTGAGATATTTTTCAATTGGAGCCTGGTTCTTTTTACGAGTGATTGCAATCACTTTTTGATAGCGAGCAATTTGGACAATGAAGTTCCAACCCATTTTTTCTTTAGAACCTCTATAAGGATTTACGGTGTAGCAAGTTGCTAAAATTGTTTTGATTGACATGACTTCTATTTTTTATTAATGTGGTGCATTCATCACCAAGTGATAGTATTCTTTTAAAAGGATTTCTATAGTATTTTGTAAACCAATTTGAATCAACTGTTGTTATTGTGTTGATTGTAAACAAATTCGAGGTTGAGGTCATTTCGCCTAACAACGTTCCCTTTGGATTTTTATATCGAAACTACATTTTGTAGTAAGGAATAGAGTAACCCAACGTATTCCAAAGGGACTGATGGAAGGCAGCGGTATTTATAAGGATTAAATTAAAATGCGTATTTCCTAAATTGAATAGTATTTTATTAAGATACTTTAGTTCATTATGGTTAGCGTTTTCAATACTTGATTCATTGTGACATCAAAGTCTACATTATTGATAGATTGGTAGATGCTTGAACTCCTTCTTTTTTGTTGACTTTCGAACAACTCTCTGTAATCTGAAGTAAGTTCCTCAATAGCATTTTTAGTAGGTTCTTGTTCTCTTTTCATAAGGGTAGAATCATCTGCAAAAAGCAAGAAGTTAAAATCTGGTTGCATTAAAAAATGATACCCAAAGGCTGTTAGTTTTTTAGGCAAGAGATTGTCACTTTGTTTACTGTCATTGATGAAATCAAAGTAGTATTTATCATAGACCACTACATATCCGCGAATAATGTATTTGAAATAAATCACGAATTGGCCAATCATATAATCCAAATAGTAGTATGAAAATCGAAACAACGAGGCAACAGTAGTTTTGTTTTTTTCTTGGCTTGACTGAGTATTTATAGTAACTAATTCAGTTGCTTCTTTTGATTGGTTCCAATTACTTAATAATGGTAATATGGAGGGACGTTGACGTAAAACTACTACTGGCTTACGAAGCTGTTTTTGTATACGTTGCGCTATTTTTTCAATCACTGTTGATTTTTCAGTATCATTTATGCCGCTAAAAGTAATGACGTATCCGCTTTTGTTGGTATAGTTTTGCAACATATCAAGAACAGCCATAATGCTATTTTTTAAGTATAAAAGGGATTGGTTTTTAGGGTTTTTCTTGATGAATTGTAGCAATCTAGATATGTCGCTTTTGTTGTTTTGAATGCAATAGTTAATTTGCAAATCCAATACATTTTGAGATTTTTCTAGTAGTGGTAGGTAATGACTATATCGACTTGGAACGTTAGTATTTGTTAACAAACTCGATAAGGCTGTAAATCTAGCAGAGTCTATAGTGCGCGCTTGTTTAATTCCAAAAGGGGATAAAGGATTATTTTTATAAACTTCATGCGCATCCATTACTTCTAAACCACGAACTTTTATTTGCCAAATTAAATCCAAAGCCAAAATGCTTCCATCTACAAGAACAGCTTGAATTGCATACTTGAACGATTTTTTTTGAACCGAAACACGACTCACCAAATGATGATTCATCAGAAGATGCAATAATTTTTTGGCTCCTTTTTTTTCGATTACAAGGTCAATATCGGAGGCTTCGTTTAGTTTTTCTGGAGCAAAATTTGGGAATTTTAAAGCGCCATATTCGCTGTTTTGGATGCTATCAAAAACTTCCATAATTACTAATTCTCTTGGCGCTTTATCTTCTTCAAAGAATAAATCCAATCCTTCATTCCAAAGATTCAATAACCTTTCGATTTTATTTTGCCATTTTTCTTGTTCAGCATATTCTTTTAGGTAATGCATGCAGTTGGTTAAGAAATACCATTTTAGCTGCGTTTTAAAGGTGTCTAAATCATTATTAAAAAGACAGTT
Organism: Flavobacterium sp. RSSB_23; assembly: GCF_051547145.1. Classification (NCBI taxonomy): domain Bacteria; kingdom Pseudomonadati; phylum Bacteroidota; class Flavobacteriia; order Flavobacteriales; family Flavobacteriaceae; genus Flavobacterium; species Flavobacterium sp. RSSB_23. The sequence goes on from NZ_JBPTTO010000002.1 coordinate 553,664, forward strand.
TCCTTTGCTATCAACACATTGTTCTTTTAAGTCTTTGTAAATGCTTGACCAATTTTTTCTATCAACTAATGCTCCTTGTTGAATAACAAAATGAAAATAATCAAAGGCATACGGACGGTCTACTCGTGCTAATTCCCAATCATATATAGCGATAGTGTCGCCTTGTTCGAATTGATTCCAAGGAGTGAAGTCCCCTTGAGAGAATCCAATGGTAACTCTTTGTTTATTGGTTACAGTATTTAATAAAAATTCTATTTTGCGTACCAAGTTTTGAGGGATTCTTGAGTCTTGAATCTCTAGGAAGTTTGATTCTAATTGACGGAACCAAGCCCAATTTTCTACCGCAATGGTTTGTTTTTTTATCAAGGCCATTTCGTTCAATACTTTCAAATGGCTATCTGAAATTTTGGTCTTTCTTTTACCATTTATTGATACATCAGAGAGTTGTATGATTTGTTTGTTGACCATACGAACCAATGGAGTTGTAAAGCTTTTTGGAGCTAGTTGCAATTCTTTCAACACTTTGTATTCGTTTTCTATTAACTCAATAGCATTTTCAGTACAAGCAATTTTATAGAAGGTTTTGTTGGCATACAAAACAGCTTTGTTGTTAGACACCTCCGAACTCGTAAATAATGCCCAATCACCTTTGCAATCAAAAAGAGGATTTTCATCAACAGTATAAAACCATTTTTTTTGTTTGAAAAAAAGGCGTTGCAATTGTAAAGCAAAAATCACTTGAATCATTTTTGTGAACAACCAAGAACTTTTGTTTCCTGCATTATAAAATTTCAGAAACGAAGGAACTTTATTTTGAGAATTCCAAATCCATTTTGGGGAACCATCGCTGTTGGCGATATAAGATAACTTGATGCTTTCTTCGTTTCCATTTATTTTCTTTGGAGAGAAATCGTAGCCGGTTAATTTTAAAATTGCTTTCATGATTATAGTGTTTTGTACTACAATCAATTGGAAAACTGTGCCAAAACAAGAAACCCTTGATTTTACTGGGGTTTTGCACTTTATCTGATTGATTTTTGTTCCATATTTTGGAAAAAAGTCTTTTTTTGGTAATGTTGAATAATGAAATGTGGGTGTTTTTTGAGAAATAGTTTTTAAAACAAGTTAAGATGGAAGTTGTTTCATTGCCAACTACTTAAATGAACAAATGCTCATTAGAAGCAGAGTTCCAATGAGCATGAGTGGAGTTTATAATTTTTTTATTGTCAATAATTCCTAATCGAGTTGTGCCAATAATTTTCTTTCGTTTATAGAAAAAGTTTTTCCGATAATTTCTTTGTATGCAACTAAAGATTCTTTTTTAGAAAGTAATTGTAAACCTTGACGTTTATAAAGATTTTTTGTGCTAACAGAGGTGCCATCGATTTCTACTGTAAAACTTTCTGAAAATGCAGTAGAACGAACGATTATTTTATGATATGTTTCCTTTTCAAAAAGAAGCTTTTTACTTTCAAGTGCAATTAGTTGATTTTGGTTTTTGTATTCTAAGACATTATAGGTTTTGTAACTGCTCAATAATAGGAGTAATACAATAGAGAGGATAGTTGTTTTCATCTTTATGGTAATTTGGGTTTTTATAAAAAGATATTAAGTAGTCGTCTGACCATTTTTGGATTGGATTTGTTTAACTCTATTTTGACATGATGGATTTTATCAATGATGTTTGTCAATTTTTCGCACACAGCGTTGTCTTTTACCACGTAGTCAAAAGCACCATGTTTCAAAGCATCTACAGCAATTGCAATACTTTCTTGCCCAGAGACCATTACTACATAAATGTTGGGATTATGATATTTGATTTTTTTTAATACCTCAAATCCAGAGAGGTCTCCCATATCGTAGTCCAAAAATACAATATCAGGATTTTGGTGCAGATTGTCTAAACAATCATTACCATTGCTGAAATGCGTAATATCAGTGAAATTTTGGTTTAAAAGATACTGCTCATAGACGTTGGCACAAAAGATATCATCATCAACAATAAAGAATTTGAATTGCGGTTTGCTTTCCATAGTTTAAAATTTTGTAACCCCAGTACTAATTTTAAGCCAAAAACCGCTAGCCCCTATGAATTAAGGGAACTTATAAATTTGGTATCTTTTTTTCTTCCAATATTTGGAAAATATTCCAGTGATAAATGGATTTATTCGTTCAATTCATAGGTTGTAAGTTGAGCAATTGCCAATGTTAAAGTAGATTTTATAGTGTGAAACGCATCTATGATTTTCTCTTTGTCCGTTTCTACTTTTACTGTGCTTTCAAAACTTATCATTTCAGGTAGTATGCGTGAGATACCAAGACTTTCTACACTTGGTTTTATTTTGTGGATTAATCTACTTACTACATCATAATCTTCTTCATGAATGGCAATTTCTATCTCTTGCATGATTTTAGAAGTTTGTTCAATAAAAATGCGAATCATTTTTTGAACAAAATCTATATTTCCTCGGCTTAAATTCCTTAGTATGGATAAATTGTAAACGATGTCTTCAGTTGCTTCTGATATAAAATGCGTATCTTTTTTCGTGCGATTTACGGTTAATTTTGCTATGGTTTCAATTAATAAATATTCATCGAAAGGCTTTGTTACATAGTCATCCATACCTGCTTTTTTACAGTTATCTATTTCTGTTTTGAAAGCATTTGCGGTAAGAGCGATAATAGGTGTGTTGATTTTAAATTCGTTTCTTATGATTTTTGTAGCTTCAATTCCATCCATTTCTGGCATTTGAATGTCCATTAATATAATATCATAGATGTTCTTTTTTAATAGTTCGAGCGCTTCAAGTCCATTTTCGGCTTCGGTTACTTTACAATTAAAGTATTGCATAGAATTTTGTAGCACCATTCTATTCATTTTATTGTCTTCAACTAACAATATTGATAGTCCAGAGATATTGACATCAAGTTCTGTTTTGTATTCTTTTATTTTATCTGGATTTCCTTTTTCTAAAGGCAGAATGATGTTAAAAGTTGTTCCTTTTCCTTTTTCACTTTCAATAGTTATTTCACCATGCATTAATGCTATTAATTCTTTTGTGATAGCCATTCCCAAGCCGGTTCCTCCAAATTTTCGGGTAACTGCTTTATCTTCTTGGGAGAATTTTTTGAAAATGGTTTCGATATAACTTTTATCCATTCCAATTCCTGTATCGGTAATTTTGATAAGGATTTTTTGAATGGTAGGTCGGTCGATAAGGACTTCACATTGTAAATCAATTCTTCCCTTGTTGGTAAATTTTATTGAATTTCCAACTAAGTTGAATAAGATTTGTTCTATGCGAAGTGAATCGGCATTGAAAACAGGAAAGGTCATTTTTTCTAAGTTAGCGGTTAGTCGTAACCCTTTTTGTTTCGCCAATGGATGCAAAACTTTAATTACTTTATCTATGGATTCTTGAAAAAAGAAATCTTCTTTTTCAAGTTCCATTTCACCCGCTTCTATTTTAGAAATATCGAGTATGTTATTTAATATGGCTAATAAATGACGCGAAGCAATGGTGCTATTGTCAATATATTTTTTTTGTAATTCGGTTAGTTCTTGTTTTGCTAATTCTCTTAGAAAACCAATAATAGCGTTTAGAGGAGTTCGGATTTCATGACTCATATTTGCTAAGAATACCTCTTTGGCTTTAGAGGCTTCTTCTGCCTTTTGTTTTTGTTTAATGAGCTCTATCTCGAGTTGTTTTTGTTCGGTAACATCAAGATGAATTCCTACGGAACCCACTAAGTTTCCTTGGTCATCAAAATTGGGAGCACCACTTATAGCCCACCATTTGAGTTCTCCTCTTTTATCTTTTATAGGGATTTGGTATACATCTGAAACACCTTTTGAACGAAGTTCTTTTTTTTGTTGCATCTTTTCTAAATTTTCACCAAACACAAAAATTTCTGATGGATTTTTACCTAATAAATCTTGTATTTCATAACCTGACATTGTTGCAAAACTTTGATTCGCAAACTGAATTATTTCATCATTATTTACCTCAATCAGTCCTAGGTTCATATTAGAAATAATGTTACGGTATTTTTCTTCTTGAAATTTGAGTTTGTTTTCTGCATTTTTTCTTTCGGAAATGTCTTGTATGAACGAACAAAAGAAGGATTCACCATTCAATTCTAAAGGAATAATTGCAATTTCAATTGGAAACTCTTCGCCAGATCTTTTTACAGCAGGTAATTCGATATTTTTATTCAGTACTGGTCCTTCACCAGTTGCTAAATAATGTTTCATACCTGCATTGTGACCCTGATGATGCTGTTTAGGTATTATGGTTTCAGTTAATGTTTTTCCTAAAACTTCTTCTTTTTTCCAACCAAAAATAACTTCGGCTTGGGTATTCCAAAAAGTAATGTTTCCCTTCTTATCTATAGTAATAATAGCATTTAGAGATGAATTCATAATACTTCTGTTGCGTTCCTCACTTTGTTCCAAAAGAATTTGGTTGTGTATGCGTTCCGTAACGTCAGTGTATTTCCATAGATGGCCTTTATACTGATCTTCGATTATGATGGGAATGTAATCTCTTTCGTAAAAAAGATTGTCTTTGGTTTCAATCAATTCTCGAATCACTATTTTCTTTTCTTCAATGATTTCATTTATTCGATTAACAAATTGTTTCTCATCTTTAAAAAGAAGTTTGGTATTGTTGATTAACTCTCTACAGTCTCTTCCAATCATCTCATTTGGTGAAAGGGTAATGTGGCGCATATCACAAAATAGTTGGTTGGTAAATACAATTTTCCGATCCATATCTTCAACCATAATTCCTGATTGAAGGTTCGCCAAAAGTGTTTTTAATAAAACTAAATTCTCTGAAAGTTGGTGCTCTGCTTCTTTTCTTTTGGAAATATCCTGAAGGAAGGCACAGAAAAAGGTTTCTCCATTTTGGGTAATAGGAATAATTGAAATTTCTGCCAAGAATTCGTTTCCTGATTTATGAACTCCTATAAGTTCTACATGTTTGTTTAGAAATTCGTTATGCCCTTCTGTTAGGTACTGATAAATGGATTGTTCCCAAAGTGCTTTATTTCGAGCAGGAATCATGAACTCTGTAAATACTTTTCCTAATACTTCATTGGGTTTATAGCCAAATGTTTCTTCCGCTTGATTGTTCCAAAAAGTAATTTTACCTTTGTCGTCTACAGTAACAATAGCATTCAACGAGGAATTCATTACAATTCTGCTGCGTTCTTCACTTTGTTCTAGTAGGGTTTGATTTTCAATACGTTGGGTAACATCGGTGTATTTCCAGAGATGACCTTTGTATTCATCGGCAATATAAATAGGAATATAATCGCGTTCAAAAAATTTTCCTTCTTCGGTTTCCAAGAGTTCATTGGTTACAACTTCTCTTTTCGAAAGAATTTTTGCTATTCCAGCGCTAAAAGAGTCTGGGTCTTTAAAAAGATGTTTCGATTGTTCTGCAGAGTTGGTGCAATCTATACCTACCATTTGGTCTGGTGATACTGGAATCGAAAACATATTACAGAACAATTGATTGGTAAAAAGAATTATTCTGTTTTCGTCTTCGACTAAGATGCCAGAACGAAGATTTGCTAAAAGTGTTTTTAAGAGTTCAACAGTTCGTAAGAGATTTTTTTCGGTATTCTTTCTCTTCTCAATTTGTTGGTTTAAGTATTTTGAAATGAACAAGATGTCATCTACAGCATCATCTGGTTTTATGGTTTTATAATCGTCCTCTAAAGCCTCTAAACTGTCATACAGATTAGCAATAGATTGTTGTTTGAGTTCGTATTCTTTTTTTAAATCTTGATGAATTTCATTGTATTCTTTTTCACTTTCTTTAAACGAATGATTCATCAAGTCTTTGTCTCTTTCGTAAGACGAGTAAGAGTCATTAACTGCATTCAAAAAAGCCAATACTGCCGGATTTTGCATCAAATCGGCAGAGAGATGTTTGTTGATTTGCTTTTGTAAAAGTTTGTGAAGGTCTGCCATAGATTAGAGTTCATTAAGACACGTGATAGTCATGGTTTGATTGTGCAATTCACATCCAGAAAAAGGACGCAGCGGAGAAATCTCACCATAGGAGTAAAATCCCGTTAGCAAAGTGGTATTGCTTAATATATCAGAAACAGCCTCTACCTCTTCGTCTATGCGGTTGCTTAAAATTACCTTTCTTCCTACACAGCTGATCAGTAAAGCCAGTTTGATAGAATGTTTATTCATATTTATGCAGTTATTTGCGGCATCACTTGCAGCATCTATGAGTTTGTCAAAGTTGGCTTTCATGAATCGGACTTTGCTACCAAGCGGCAGGTCGCCAGCAAAAGTCATGGATTGGTTTTGTTCGTCTATAGATAAAATCGTTCTAACAATTAGGTCATCTTTGTCATTAAGTTTTATTGAGAGCGGAAATAGCAATGCGGATCCAGGTAATTCTTCTGCATATTTTCCGAGGTAGGTTTTGTATAAATCCAACACATTTTTATGATCAATTTCATAAAGAACATTTCTATCAGATTTGGTAACTGTACGTTCTAATCCAAAACTTTCCCAGCCGCCAATCGAACCGTGGGATACTTGAAGTTTTTCTCCATAAAAACCTATAGCTATAACTTTCCCCGAAGTAGGTACTTGATTTAGACCCACAAATGTTTTTTCAAATTTGGCACCATCACCAGCCAGTCCACCGGTAACCAAGACTTTACTTTCTGTAGCATCGTTAATTCCTTTTACGAGTTCGCTTCCGTTAACTTTTCCACCGTCTGAAAGAACAAAAATCAATTTGAGCGCCTCTTTAGGTAGTTTAGTCACTAAGGCAAGCCCAGCATCAAAGCTATTGTCATAGTCTTCTATGTTTACCTCAGAAGTAGTAATTTTTGTATCTGCAAATTCAATCGCAACAAGAGAAATAGTATTGTCAAATACTTCTTTATCAAATATTTCCCCAGCTGATGAGGCCATTGCTAAAGTAGCATTTGGGAATTTTTCCCGAATTTTTGCAAAATTATTTTCATCAGCAACTAATGCGCTTGCACCAAAACCAATCACTAAATTAGCATCTTTTACTTGTAATTGTTCTTCGTTGATTTCTTTGACAAAAATTTCATTTTCGTATAAAAAGGAAGCTACTTTCATAAAATCATTTTTTTAATTCAACCGTTTGTAAAAGATTGTATATGGTCGATTTACCAATATCAAGTTTCTTTGCAGTTTTGAGCACATCATTGTTATTTTTTTTCAAAAAATAAAGAATGATGTCTTCTGTATACTGCTTTAATGTTTTTTCTTGAGATAGGAACAAATCATTCGAATTGATGCTATTAAAGCTTAAGTCATCCGCTGTTATTTCGTTGCTGTCGCACATCACACAAGCCAAATCAATTACTGATTTTAATTCTCTTATATTTCCAGGAAAGGCATATTTAAGTAGTTTATCCTTTGCGTCTTTAGACAAGCCAAGAGTTGCCATTTTGTTTTCTTTTGCAAACAACTCTATAAAATGTTTTGCCAATAGTAAAATGTCATTTTCTCGCTCTCTTAATGGTGGGAGCTCAATCGGTAAGCCTATGATTCTGTAGTACAAGTCTTCTCTGAAGTTTCCTTTTTTGACTTCTTGAGCCAAATCTCTATGAGTCGCAATAATCAGACGGGCATTGAATTTTATTTTGGTAGTGCCGCCAAGTCGTACCACTTCTCTTTCTTGAAGAACACGCAATAATTTACTTTGAAGATTCAAATCCAATTCCGCTATTTCATCCAAAAAGATGGTACCGCCGTCAGCCTGTTCAAATTTTCCAGTTTTCCGTTCATTGGCTCCAGTAAAAGCTCCTTTTTCATGGCCGAAAAATTCGCTTTCTACTAATTCCTTTGGAATAGCAGCCATATTTACTGCAACAAAAGGTTTGTTTTTGCGGTCAGAATTATAATGAATCGCGTTGGCAACAACTTCTTTTCCTGTTCCTGTTTCTCCAGTTATAGAAACATTGATATTGTTGGATAAGGCTTTGTTTATTTTATTAAAAACATTTTTAATGGCGGTACTCTGTCCAATGATTGTTTTTTCAAAACTGAATTTTTGTTCTAATTTTTCTTTTAGAATTTCAACTTCTTGAACAAGATTTCGGTTTTCTTTTATTTTTAGAATGGAATTCCAAAGTAAATCTTTTGAATGTGGGCTTTTAACAATATAGTCGGTTGCACCAGATTTTAGAAAATCTACAGCTACGCCAATATCTTCTTGTCCACTAATAATTATTATTGGAATGCTGTTGTTGATTTCCTTAATTCGCTTTAGCAATATATCACCCGTCATATCAGGAAGTCCAAAATCAAGACAAATGATATCGGGTTTTTGATGTAAATTATTAAGACATTCTTTTGCAGACCCGTATAGAAAAACCGTAAAATCTGGATTTAACTTTAGATGGTATTTTAAAGTTTCTCCAAAGAAAGGGTCGTCTTCAACTATGAAAATTTTTAATTCTTCCATAAGATTCGAGGATAATTTCTATCTAAGTTAGTAAAAATTAAGATATTACGACATTCTTTTGTAAGATTTTTTTTTGAGAGTAATCGTTGTTTTAAAAAAATCTTTCGATTACTTTTAATAATTATTATATTTTAATTAAGTAATGGTTTGCAAAAACGGACTAACCAATTTAGGCATTACTTTTGTTAAGGTATTTTAGTACTAACCAAAATAAGGTTTTGATAAACAAAAAAATAATTATTCTAGTAACATAGTATTATAATGAAAGAACAAATCAAAAAGTTTTTAAACGAAGAGCAAGACCCAAAGGCAATAGAGAAAATTACAGCCAAGCTCAACGATATTTTAATGAAAAACGAAGAGGTAGGTTATATTGGCGTACAAAAAAAACCCGCTTTGACTGTTTTACCAGATAGTATCGTTTTGACCAATAAAAGAATTATCATTTGCCAACCGAAAAACTTAGGACTTTCGATGCATTTTATTGATTACACTTGGGATGAGGTAGATGGCGCTTTTGTAAAAGAAAATATTTTAGGTTCAGAGTTTACTTTCTCTACCAAAACAGAATTGCAAGTAACGATTGACTACATTCCAAAAATTCAAGCGCGCAAAATTTACACTTATGCAAAAGAACAATTGGATAGTTTGAAAAATGGAGCAACCACTCCAATCGCCGATGCAGTAATTACTCCCGAAGCTGAAATTATTGAAGAAGTAGAAACAGAAGAAGTAACAAATTTTGCTGAAATTATGCCTGCAACTACTACTCAAGAAGCAAGTTTTAGTATTGAGGCAGAACCAGTAGCTAGCAATGTTGGACTAAACCAAGAAGAATTGTTTGCCAAATTACAAAATTATAAAAAGCTATTAGACAATGGTTTGATTCTGCAAGGCGAGTACGATGCCTTCAAGAAAGAAATCTTAAGTCAGATGTAATCTTATCGAATTAAAATGAGGCACCCTGTTTTGTTTATTCAAAGCAGGGTTTTTTTATGACTTTTTTGTTGTGTAACATAAGTTACTGTTCGCTAACGTCATGAAGACTAATTTTGTAGGGTAATATTAAATCAATTCATTATGACTACAACGGTAATTATTGGTGGAAGTTTTGCTGGAATGACTGCTGCACTTGAAATAAAACGAAAAGGAAAAGACGAACATAAAGTAATTTTAATAGATAAATCCCCCTTATTTTTATTCATCCCTTCTTTGATTTGGGTTCCTTTTGGAAGAAGAGATATCAAAGATATTTCTTTTAAGAAAGAAGGCATATTGACCAAAAAAGGTGTCGATTTTGTAAATGAAGAAGCTACAAAAATTGATGCCACAGCGCAAGTCGTATATACAGACAAAGGAACTTACCACTACGATAATCTTGTTATAGCAACAGGACCAAAAGTTAAATATGACATAGCTCCCGGAGTTGAAGAGTTTTCGCATTATGTGGGTACACCCAATGGGGCGATGAAAATTAGAACAGCGCTACAAGAATTCAAAAAGAATCCCGGGCCAATCGTTATTGGGGCTACTCAAAATGCGGGATGTATGGGAGCAGCGTATGAGTTTTTATTCAATATTGAAAAATGGTTACGAGAAGAAAACATTCGTAAAAAAGTTGATTTGTATTGGATTACCCCAGAAGATTATTTGGGACATTTTGGGATAGATGGTATGCCAATGGGCGAATCTATGTTGAAAGGATTTATGAAAATGTTCAATATTCATTATAGAACAGAGGTAGGAGTAAAAGAAGTTCAAAAAAACAAAGTAATCTTAACGAACGATGAAGAACTGCCTAGTGATTTTACGATGTTAATGCCGCCTTTTGTTGGTGTAGATTTGGTGACTAACTCTCCTGACTTGCACGCTACTCCAGCGGGTTATATTCCCGTAGGAGATGATTATCGCCATCGTGATTACAACAATATTTGGGCAGCAGGAATCGCTGTTGATGTGAAATTACCTTTTACACCCAAATCCGTTCCTTTTGGTTCTCCCAAAACAGGTTATCCTTCTGATGAAACTGGAAAAATTGTAGCCGAAAATATTATTCGAGTTGCCAAAGGTCAAACCCAATTAATCAAAAAAGAATGGGGAAGAATACCTGGACTTTGTATTATGGATGCTGGAAAAAAAGAAGTGATTATTTTTTCAACTTCCTTGTTCAAACCAAGAACTTTTGCCATTATGATTCCGAACATTATTTTCGATTTTAATAAAGTGATTTTAGAGAAATATTTTCTTTGGAAAAGCAAGAATGGTTATGCCTTTTTACCCTAAATCGTTGTTAGTTTTATAAAAAAAACGTCCGTATGGACGTTTTTTTGTGGGATTATAGAAGATTACAAAGTGCTTTTTTGTTTTTCTACAAAAGTATTCGATTGTAATTCCAATAAATCTGTTGCGTTTTTTCGTTGTAACTCATACAATCTTTTGTCTTCGGCAATATCCGCATACACTTTGTCGTGCATACTCGCGCTGGTTTGTACCAAAAGAGTGCGTTGGTATTTGTCCTGTTCTATTGTAGCTTTTAATGCTGTTTCGAGGTCTTCTAGTTTGTAATCATATTCCCCTTTGGGTGATAATAATTTGGCAATAATAGGCGAAGTTTCTATGGCTAAAAACAGTAACATTATGAAAAAAGAAGGTAACCAAGGCAAACTATTTAAAGCATTGATTCTTGCCATCAGTCCATCAAAACCATCAATAATAGGTTGGGTTTGTGTTACTTTTTTGTCCAAATCGGCTTCCAATTTTTTGTTTTCTTTTTCTAACACCGCAATTTTGGCCAAATTGGTTTTTTGTAAGGTATCCAATTCTTTCTTAGACAAATCGTGTTTGGCAATTTTTTCTTTAAAGACAGGACCTTTACCTAGTTTTTTGGTACCAGCTGTTCCTTCGGCTTCAGCAATGTAGGTTTCATAAAGGGTATTGACTTCTTTCTCTTTTGTACTGATTTCGGTTTTCAAATTGGTGATTTCGGCTTTGTTTTTATCCAAATCGGTTTTGAAATAATCGGCGACTTCTTTTTTGTTCTTCAAAGCCATCGCATTTTTCTCTTTCAAAAGCACCGTGTTGATTTCTTTTTCGAAGATTTTAATTTCCAACGGTTTTGAAATCACAATCGCAATGATGATTGCCAATAAAATACGGGGAGTAGCTTGCAAAAATTCTGCACTTAGCTTGTCTCTTTTTCTAATGGTCGATACTATAAAACGATCTAAATTGAAAATAAGCAAACTCCATACTAGTCCAAAGGCTATTGCTGGATATACGCTATCGAAAACAGTAAATAGGGCATAGGCACTCGCCAAAAAAGCCATTACGGCAGTAAAAAATACGGTGGCTCCAATACCCACAAATTTGGTTTTTTCGCCTTGGGAGCAACCTTCAAGCAGGTTTTTATCAGCTCCTGAACATAAAATAAAAAAGGATTGTAACATGATTGATTGATTTTTTGATTGATGAGTACAAATTTAACGCCAAAAATGATTCAAACGATAAATTACTGATTGTATTTTACTTACGACAAGACTTTTTTGTTCATTTTGAGCTGATGTTATGGTTATGTTGCAACTAGGTTATAGCTAGGTTAGGGTTGTGTTACGAAAGTTAGTTAGTTTGGTTGAACCATAACAAATTGTTAAAACCTGCGTAAAATTGTGTTAAATAATTCGGCTTAGTTTTGCGTTTTAACCATTAAATACTTGTATGAAAACAAAATTACTGTTGCTGTTTTTCTTTACTTTTCTATTTTCTCAGGCCCAAAAAGGGGTGATTTCTGGAAAAGTTGTTGATGTAGATGATAAGTTGCCTTTGCCCGGAGCTTTGGTACAAATAGTTGGTATGAATAAATATGCGGTTACTGATTATACTGGACGCTATGAATTTTTAAATGTATCCCCAGGAAATTATAGCCTTCAAATTAAATATATGGGATATGCTTCTGCAACCAACGAAGTACAAGTTAGCGAAGGAAAAAATGCTGTTATTGATTTTAGTTTAAAAGCTGCAGGAACAGAATTGAATGAAGTTGTGGTTGGGGATATCTTAAAAGGACAAGCTAAAGCTTTGAACCAACAAAAAAACAATAAAAACATTGGTAACATCATTTCCTCTGACCAAGTAGGTCGTTTTCCAGATGCGAATATTGGAGACGCTTTAAAAAGAGTTTCGGGTGTGACGATGCAATACGATCAGGGTGAGGCAAGAAATATCATCATTAGAGGTTTGGCGCCTTCTTTGAACTCAGTGAGTTTGAATGGTGACAGGATTCCTTCTGCCGAAGGGGACAATCGTAATGTACAAATGGATTTGATTCCATCGGATATGATTTCTACTATAGAGGTAAACAAAACGCTTACTTCTGATATGGATGCTGATGCGATTGGTGGTTCTGTGAATTTAATTACGAGAGCAACGCCAAATAAAGAGCGTATTTCTGCAACATTGGCGGGTGGGTATTTGCCAATTCGTGAAAAAGGAAGTTACACTGCTGGTTTGGTATATGGTAATCGTTTTTTTGATGCTAAACTTGGAGCAGTTTTAAGTGCTTCGTACAATAATGTAGATTATGGATCGGATAATATCGAAAACGAATGGGTAAAAGATGAATTCGGTAATGAATTTCTACAAGCTGCAGAAATTAGAAAATATGATGTGCAAAGAATTAGAAGAAGTTCTTCTTTGGCTTTAGATTATAAATTTGACGATAATAATTCCATTTTTGCGAACGCAATCTACAATTGGAGAGATGATAAAGAAAACCGATTCAGAACTACCTATGACGATATCGAAGCGGTTTATGATGCAGTGGATACCCAAAAAATTATTGGTTATGAAGGAAGAGTAAGACGCCAAACTAAAGGTGGAGTTGACAATAGTAGAAATGAAAACCGGAGATTAGAAGATCAACGAGTACAAAACTATTCGTTGAGAGGAGAGCATTTGATTCATTCCACTCTAGATTTAGATTGGTCTGCTAACTATTCTAAAGCAAGAGAATACCGTCCAGGTGAGCGATATATTGAGTATCGTCAAAAAGGAGTAGATATGACTCAAGATTTTTCTGAAAGTAAATTTCCATTATTGACGACTTCAGGTGAATCTATCGCTAAATTCAAATTTGATTCGGTTACTGAAAATACAGACGATACTAGCGAAAGTGAGTTTGGAGCAAAAGTTAATATACGTGTGCCATTTACCGTAGTTCCATCTCAAAAAGGAAGACTTAGAGCAGGTTTAAGATTAAGAATAAAAGAGAAATCAAGAGACAATAAGTTTTTTGCCTATGAGCCAGTGAACAGCGGTATGGGACTTTTGACTGATGTAAGTACGGTTACTTTTGATGGAAAAGGATTCAATCCGGGTGCCAAATACATCCCTGGAACATTTGCTTCGGCTGCTTACTTAGGAAAATTAGATTTGAACAATGCTTCATTATTTGATAAAGAAGAAGATCCTGCCGAGTTTTTGACGGTAAATTACAATGCCAAAGAGAAAATATACGCTACTTACTTAAGATGGGATCAGGATTTTAATGATAAACTTTCTATGGTTCTAGGATTTCGTGTAGAAAATACTAAAATCGATTATACAGGAAACAGAGTATTAGATGAAGAAACTTTAGAAGGTCAAATCAATAATACCAATTCGTATACTAATCTTTTGCCTAGTTTAACCCTACAATACAAAGCCAACAAAGATTTAGTTATTAGAGCGGCTGCGACTACAGCTTTGGCAAGACCTGATTATTATGCTTTAGCGCCTTATGTAAATAATATTGCTGCTGATAGAGAAATTGCCGCTGGAAATCCAAACTTGGATGTGACCTTTTCTAATAATTATGATTTGATGGTAGAAAATTACTTCAAATCTGTCGGAATCATTTCAGGAGGTGTTTTTTATAAAAAGTTAGATGATTTCATTTATAATTTTAGTGATAATCAATATACCACCGAGAAGTTTGCAAAAGATTTTCCAGGTCAGGCAAATCCAATTCCAACAGGTGAAAATTGGTCATTCATTCAGCCAAAAAATGGAGACAAAGTAAACGTATTTGGTTTTGAAGTAGCTTTTCAGCGTCAGTTAGACTTTTTGCCAGGTGATTTCTTGAAAGGATTTGGTATCTACTTGAATTATACTTACACCAATTCAGAAGCAAAAGGAATTGCTGACGAAGATGGAAATGAACGTAAAAATATTAGCTTACCAGGAACTGCACCTCATATGTTTAACGGTTCTTTATCTTGGGAAAACAAACGTTTTTCGGCTAGAATTTCTACTAATTTTACCTCAGATTATTTAGACGAATTAGGTTCAGAGGCATACAATGATAGTTATTATGACAAACAGTTCTTCTTAGATGCTAATGCCTCATTTAAGATAACTTCAAAATTGCGAATTTTTGCAGAGGCGAATAATTTAACCAACCAACCATTGCGTTATTATCAAGGCGTGGTTGCGAATACCAAACAAGTCGAGTACTATCAAGCTCGATATAACTTCGGGTTGAAGCTTGACTTGTAGTTTGTTGTCAGTAGGTGTTTTGTTAAACAAACAGGAAGTCTTTCCTGTTTGTTTTTTTTAATTTAGAGGAATGAAGAAAATACTATTTTGTTTTTTTGTGGCACAATTGCTTTGTGCGCAAACGCCAGCCCAAAGAGAATTATCAGGTTATACCGGAGGTTATTTGTCTCAATTGCAACCATCCGCTAAGAGCTTGAATTTTTTATTGATGGGAGATTTTGGACGCTATGGGCAGTTTTACCAAAAGGAAGTAGCTACCCAAATGGGAAAAGCGGCTGCTACTCTCGATTCTAAATTTGTGATTACAGTAGGAGATAATTTTTATCCCAATGGTGTTCGCAGTACACAAGATTATTCTTGGATGGCTTCTTTTGAATCGGTTTATACGGATTACAGTTTGCAAAACGATTGGTATGTTACTTTGGGGAATCATGATTACAGAGGCAGTTTAAAAGCCCAGATTGACTATTCCAATGTAAGTAGGCGTTGGCATCTGCCTTCAACTTATTACAAAAAGATGATTGAACTAGAAGATGGTAATAAACTCTTGCTTTTGGTTATGGATACTTCGCCATTTATAGATAGCTATTATAAAAAAGGTACGGATATGTATGATAATCTCATAGCACAAGATACCACAGCACAAAAGAAATGGCTAATTAAGGAGTTGGAAACGAAAGATGATGCGGTTAAATGGAAAATAGTCGTGGGACATCATCCCTTATATAGTGGAGGCAAAAGAAAAGACAGTCCAGAGACAAAAAGTTTTGAGAACAAATTTGCTACTATTTTTGATACTAATAAAGTAGATGCTTATTTCTGTGGTCATGAGCATGATTTGCAAATTATTAAACCCAAAAATCGATACACCACTCAGTTTTTGTCGGGTGCTGCATGCGAAGTAAGGCCTTCTGGAACTCGAGAAGGAACCTTGTTTTGGGCTGAAAAAGCTGGATTTATGACTTTTTCTGTGACCAAAGACCAATTATTGGCACAAGTGGTCGATGCTGAGGGTAATGTGATTTTTAAAACGAATATTGATAAAAAAAAGTAAGAAATGAATAAATATAATAGTTTGATAGTTGTTGCAGCTTTTGTAACATCTTGTTCTAGTTCATTAGCTCCCTTGCGAAAAGATGGACTAAAACCAACAGTAGTAACCGAAACTGTTTTGCATGATACCGATGATCCAGCCATTTGGATTCATCCAACAAACCCACAAGAAAGTCTTGTTATTGGTACAGACAAAGACACTGATGGTGGTTTGTATGTTTTTAATTTGCAAGGAAAAATCATAAAAAAATCAGAAACCATCAAGAGACCCAATAATGTGGATATTGCTTACGGTTTACAAATCGATGGCGTACTGACTGACATAGCGGTAACTACAGAGCGTGAAACGAATAAAATTCGCATTTTTAGCCTGCCCGACTTGAAGCCTTTGGATAACGGTGGTATTCCTGTTTTTGAAGGGGAATTGGAAAGAGACCCAATGGGAATTGCAATTTATACACGTCCATCAGATAAAGTTGTATTTGCCATTGTAGGTAGAAAATCGGGACCTTCAGGTTCTTATTTATGGCAATATGAATTGAAAGGAACTTCGAATGCTAAAGTAGAAGCTACATTGGTGCGTAAATTTGGTGCTTACAGCGGGAAAAAGGAAATCGAAGCCATTGCAGTTGATAACGAATTGGGAGCAGTTTATTATTGCGACGAGCAATTTGGAATTCGAAAATACAAAGCCGACCCTTCATTAAATGACAATCAAGAGCTAGCATTGTTTGGACAAAAAGATTTCAAATCGGATCATGAAGGAATGGCCATATATAAATCTTCTGCTACTACGGGATACATTTTGGTTTCTAATCAACAGGCCAATTCTTTTATGGTGTATCCTAGAGAAGGAAGTAATGGTAATCCGAACGATTATAAACTATTAGCAGAAATACCAACTTCTACCATAGAATGTGATGGTGCAGATGTTACAGCTATTAATCTCGGGAAACCTTTCGATACAGGATTATTTGTTGCTATGAGCAATGGAAAAACCTTTCATTTTTATGATTGGAAAATCATTCAAGAAGCTATCGATAAGCATAAAAAATAACGGTCTTTGTTTGTAATAAAAAAAGAGCTGTTCTTTGCGGAACAGCTCTTTTCGTTTTGGTTGGTTTATTTTGGTTTTGTTTTGGTAATTTTTATGCTTTTGGAGCACCAGCTAGAATTTCTTCATTGGCAAATTCTTCAAATTTTTCAAAGTTTGCTTTGAATTTTTGAGCTAGTTCAACTGCTTTTACGTCATATAGTGCTTTGTCTTCCCAAGTATTTCTTGGATTTAAGATTTCGGCTGGAACATTTGGACATTCTTGTGGAATGGCAATTCCAAATACGTCATGATTTACAAAAGAAACCGCATCCAATTCACCATTTAAGGCTGCTGTAATCATAGCACGAGTGTATTTTAACTTCATTCGGCTTCCTGTTCCATAAGCACCACCTGTCCATCCTGTGTTAATCAACCATACGGTAACATTGGCGTCTTTCATTTTTTTGCTTAACATTTCGGCATATTTTGTAGGATGCAATGGCATAAATGGTGCACCAAAACATGCTGAAAAATTAGGTTGTGGTTCTGTTACTCCAGCTTCTGTTCCTGCTACTTTTGCAGTATAACCAGATATAAAGTGGTAAGCCGCTTGACCTGGAGTAAGTTTTGATATTGGAGGAATAATTCCAAAAGAATCAGCCGTTAAAAAGAAAATATTCTTTGGATTTTTACCAATAGACCCTGGTTGAATATTGTCAATATGTGTAATTGGGTAGCTTACTCGAGTGTTTTGTGTAATAGAAACATCATCAAAATCTACTTCGTTGCTTCCTGCTTTAAAGACAACATTCTCTAAAATAGCTCCTCTAGTGATGGCTCTAAAGATATCTGGTTCATTTTCTTCTGATAAATTGATTACTTTGGCATAACAACCTCCTTCAAAGTTGAAAACAGTATTTTCGTTTGTCCAACCGTGTTCATCATCACCAATTAGTTTTCTTTCTGGATCGGCAGATAGGGTTGTTTTTCCTGTTCCTGAAAGACCAAAGAAGATAGCTGTATCTCCATTTTTACCCACATTGGCACTACAGTGCATTGGTAACGTATTTTTGTAAACAGGCAAGATAAAGTTCAATGCAGAGAAAATTCCTTTTTTCATTTCTCCTGTATAACCTGTACCACCGATAAGTGCAATTTTTTTAGTAAAATCTAAAATAGCAAAATTGCTCTGACGTGTTCCGTCAACTGCTGGATTGGCCTCAAAACTTGGAGCACAAACCACAGTCCATTCTGGAGTAAAGCTTTCTAATTCTTGTTCAGTTGGTCGTAAAAACATATTGTAGCAAAATAAGTTTGCCCAAGGTGTTTCGGTTACTACACGAACATTCAATTTATAATTAGCATCGGCACATACATAAGCATCTCTAACAAAAACTTCTTTGTTAGATAAGTGAGCCGTTACCTTTTTGTATAAAGCATCAAAAGCAGCTGGCTCGAAAGGGATATTTACTTTTCCCCACCATACTTTGTCTTCGGTAATGCTATCTTTTACAATAAAACGATCTTGAGGTGAGCGACCTGTAAATGTCCCTGTATTAATGGCTAAGGCTCCTGTGGAGTTTTCCATTCCTTCACCTGAAGCGATAGTTAAATCGTGTAATTCATCTGGAGTTAATTGATACTGAATTTTGGCATTCTCAATTCCTAATTTTTCTAACGAAATCGATTTCGTAAAAAGGGTGTTAGTGTCCATAAAATTGTAGTTAGTTTTTATTTGTTTCGCTGTAAAAGTATAAATTAATTTTTAAATACCCTTTTTTGTTTTATATTTTCTTTTTATTGTTTTTTAAAAAGTCAAATAGCAAAACAGTCCAGGCTAGAATGAGGAAGACTCCTCCAATAGGAGTTATAAAACCGATTTTAGTAAAATCGAAAGAAGTTAAGTTGTTGGTGGCTAAAAAATAGATGGAGCCTGAGAATAAAAGAACTCCAGTTACGGTAAAATAATAAATGATTTTTTTAGATTTTTCAGATAACGATGTATTCAAACCAATGAATAGCAGGAATAAAGCATGGTACATTTGATAGCGAACACCCGTTTCGAAGGTAACAAGTTGCTCTGTTGAAAGTACTTTTTTTAAGGCATGTGCCCCAAAAGCTCCTAAAATGATAGCTATCATTCCTAAAAGGGCAGCAGTTGAAATTACTTTTTTGCTCATAGTTCCTAATTAGAATCCTTTGCAAAAGTATTTATTACATTTCAAACAAAAAGGGTTATTTCTGTTTTATTTTTATTTTTTTTGTGTTTTAACACAATCTATTTGTTATGAATACAACAAAATAGTATGTTTGTGTTAAATAATCATATTTTTATGAGAACTATACTCATTATTGGAGCAGGTAGATCAGCCTCGTCGTTGATTCAATATTTACTGGCAAAGTCAGAAAAAGAGCAATTACATCTCATTATTGGAGATTTATCGCTTGAATTGGCTCAGAAAAAAACCAACAACCACCCTAATGCGACTCCTATAGCTTTAGATATATTTAATGCGCAACAAAGACAAGAAGCGATTCAAAAAGCAACAATCGTTATCTCTATGTTGCCCGCACATTTACATATTGAGGTGGCCAAAGATTGTATTTTGTTCAATAAACACATGGTTACGGCTTCTTATATCAGTGAAGCCATGCAAGCTTTGGATGCAGAAGCCAAAGCCAAAGGACTTATTTTTATGAACGAA
Organism: Flavobacterium sp. RSSB_23; assembly: GCF_051547145.1. Taxonomy (NCBI): domain Bacteria; kingdom Pseudomonadati; phylum Bacteroidota; class Flavobacteriia; order Flavobacteriales; family Flavobacteriaceae; genus Flavobacterium; species Flavobacterium sp. RSSB_23. The sequence goes on from NZ_JBPTTO010000002.1 coordinate 573,469, forward strand.
ATTGGTTTGGATCCTGGTATCGATCATATGAGTGCGATGAAAGTTATCGATGAGATCAAAGAAAAAGGAGGCAAAATGCTTTTATTCGAGTCCTTTTGTGGTGGATTGGTCGCTCCAGAATCGGATACCAATATTTGGAATTATAAATTTACATGGGCACCAAGAAATGTGGTGTTAGCAGGTCAAGGTGGTGCAGCCAAATTCATTCAAGAAGGCGCTTACAAATACATACCGTATTGCAATTTATTTCGCAGAACCGAGTTTTTAGAAGTCGAAGGTTACGGCAGATTCGAAGCTTATTCTAATCGAGATTCTTTAAAATATCGTTCGGTGTACGGATTAGATGATGTGCTTACTTTATATAGAGGTACTATTCGCAGAGTAGGATTCTCTAAAGCTTGGAATATGTTTGTGCAATTAGGAATGACCGATGATAGCTATATCATGGAAGGTTCTGAAGAAATGACCTATCGACAGTTTGTGAATTCCTTTTTGCCATATCACCCTACTGATTCGGTTGAACTAAAGATGCGACATATTCTCAAAATAGACCAAGACGATATTATGTGGGATAAACTAGTGGAGTTGGATTTATTCAGCCGTAGTAAGAAGGTTGGTTTGAAAAATGCCACACCCGCTCAAATTTTAGAAAAAATCCTTTCCGATAGTTGGACCTTACAACCCGAGGATAAAGATATGATAGTTATGTACCACAAATTTGGTTACGAATGGAAAGGAATAACTTCTCAAATCGATTCCAAAATGGTATGTATTGGCGACGACCAAATGTACACGGCTATGGCAAAAACAGTTGGGCTTCCCGTTGCGATGGCTGCATTGTTAATTTTAAATGGTAAAATACAAACTAGCGGTGTTCAACTTCCTATTCAAAAAGAAGTTTACGAACCCATCCTGAAAGAATTAGAATCATACGGCGTTGTTTTTAATGAACAAGCCATGCCATATATGGGCTACAATCCAGATAAAGTCTTCAATTAGTTTTCTTTTTAATTTTAATTTTTTTTGAGTTTATTTGTTAACCGCTTCTCTAAACTTGTACTTGAAGAGAAGCGGTTTTTTTATTTAGTAGCAGCAGCATTAGACTTTTTTGGAAGCATCGTCCCGTGATACGCTATATCTTTTCCTTTTTAAAGAAAAAAGGAAAAGGATGCCGCTTCTCCCGGGGCTAAAAGGAAGCATTGTTTTTTTTAGGTTTAGAATTTAAAATCAACCTTATTGTAATGTTATCGGCAAACTATATTGTACTCGAACGGGAACACCGTCTTTTTTAGCGGGAATCCATTTTGGAGAAAGTTTGATTACGCGAATTGCCTCTTCTCCAGTGCCAAATCCCATATCTCTTATAATTTCTTCGTTTGTAATGCTACCGTCCATTTCGACTATGAATTTGATGTATATTTTACCGTTCCCTTTCAAATCAGTTGGGATTTGAAAATTATTTGCAACAAATTGGTAAAACTTCTTCATTCCTCCTGGAAAATCAGGCTTTTCAGTTACGTTTACAACATTTAGAACATCACCGTTTGATGAAGTTGGAGCACTTTCTTTTGTTGTATTTTGTAGTAAAGCCTCTGTTTTTGAATCAGGATTTAAACTTGCTAGGTTTTTATTAGGGCTAACTAATGACTCTTCTTTTGTATTCGGTTTTAAATTTTTAGGTAATTTTTTGGAGTCACTTAGAACAATATCGATGCTTTTACCAGAAAACTTTTTATGCGCATTTTTTAAATGTTTATCATAATAGGCTTCTGTATAGAAATTGTACTGAAAAGGTTGAGGGAATTTTTTGCTTCTAGCATTTTTATGAACAAAACTTCCTGAAAAATATACGATTTTGTCTGGTGAGTAGACCTCTAAATGGCTATTGTTGGCGTGGATATCGTCAATCCAGATGGCATATTTTTTACTGTTTTTGAAGTCTTCAAATTCTGCCTTTGTAGGGATTTTTTTTGAGTATTTTTTAGGAGTATAGGATAAGTACCTATTTTTTTCTTCCAAAGTCAAATCTTCGTATTTTTTGGAGAAGGTGATATTTCTTTTTTTGTCAGTAACATTAACTAATACACCTGCGTAGTAAGCATCTCTGTCGTTACTTGTAGCAGTAGTGTATTTTGTATTTGTTGCTTTTGTTGCTTGTACTTGTGCAACACTATCGATGCAGAAATAACAGAAAAGCGCCGTAAAAATGGGTAATAGCCCCAGCTGTTTGCCAAGTATTATCTTTTTTGAAGAATTTCGACTCATCATAAGAAAGCGTTTTTTAGTGACTTGAAAATTTAAATTACTGGCTAGATACAAAGGCGGGTTGCAACTCGCTTTGGATAACAATAGTGATTGATAAAATGGAATGTTTTTGTAAGATTGCACCACTCTTTCATCGGCTAGGAATTCATGATTGAGTTGTATTGCTTTTTTGTACAAAACAAACAAAGGATTGAACCAAAAGATAGTTTTTATCAATTCTACAAATAAAACATCTAGGGTATGCTTTTGATTGACATGTGTCATTTCGTGTGCAAACAATTCCTTTTCAATTTTGCGTTCTTGGTATTCCGCTTCATTGATGAAAATGGTATTCATAAAAGTATGCGGCAACACAGCTTCTTTTAGTAAAACTAAAGTCGCGTTTTGAAACGAAAGTGTTGTGTTATTCTTTTTTAATTGATAAAAAGCCACAATGTTTCGAATAAATCTAAATACTAGAATCGCAGTTACAAGGACATACATACCCCATAGTGTTTGTTCGAAGTAATTAGTTTCTTCTGCAATTACCATAGTTCCTCCAGAAAAGGTCATCGGAATTGGAGCAGTCGCAGGAGTAGTAATTTCTTCAATAATTTCAATCGAAATAAAAGGAATTAGAAGTGAAAAAAGCAAACTAAGCAACAAGTAAAAGCGATTGAAACGGTGCATTTTTTCCTTTTCTAGAAAAAGCTGATATACTACCAATAGGATAGTGGCAGCGATAGTTGAAGTTAGCAAGTACTGTATCATGATTTCTTTTTTTGGATTTCGTTATCGATGATTTTTTTTAGTTCCTCTAGTTCTCTGGCGGTAAGGTTCGTTTCTTTTGTAAAAAACGAAGCAAATTGAGAAGCAGAATTATTAAAGAAATTACTAATTAAGCCATTGACATGTTTCGAGAAATAATCGTTTTTGTCAATCAATGGGTAATACTCTCTCGAGTTGCCATATTCTTTGTAAGCTACAAACTGCTTGTCAATCATTCGTTTTAATAAAGTAGCAATGGTTGTTGTAGCAGGTTTTGGTTCTGGGTAGGCTTCGAGTAGGTCTTTCATAAAAGCTTTTTCGAGTTGCCACAAATGCTGCATCACTTGTTCTTCGGCGTTGGTGAGTTGTTGCATAGTTTATTGTTTTGTGTTTTTTATTTCTTTTTCTGAGATAAGTTCTCCCTTGTCGTACAATCGGGTGATGATTAAATCTTTTTTTGTGTCGAAATACTCCCATTGGCCGGAGTAAAACCAATGAATGTCTTTTCCTTTTTCAATTAACTTTGTAATTCCTTTGGCTTGAAGTGCTCCATTCGGGTGGTAAAAGCGCACTTTGCAATACTCCTTTTTATAGGTTTCCTTTTTGATGATTTTACCATTGGCATAATATTTCCATTTTTTGACTGGCTCTCCTTCTTTGTACCTTCCAATAGATTTGTATCGAATAGTGTCCAAAGTATATTCTTCAATCCATTTGCCGTGCATTTTTTTGTCTTTCTTTTGATTGATGTGTTGTACTTGACAACTACATAAAAGAAACAGTACAAATAGTAAGATTGGTTTTGTCATTGCTCTACAGAATAATACATTGCTCTACAAATGTAGAATAAAAAATAATATGTGCAACAAAATGTTTAACTTTTTTGCAATGAGTGGTTTAGAAACGGTTTTGCGTAAGGGGTAGAAGCGGCATCCTTTTTGGGGACGCGCTTTTTCTGCGTGGCCCCAAAAAGATATAGCGGATGACCCGACCCGCTTTTTCTGCGGGTTACGCCCAAAAAAAAATCCGCTCAATCAATAAAGAAGGAGCGGATGTTGGTATGAAAAGAGTATTTATTTACTCAACTCTACAAAATATTTATAGAAAAGTGGAATGGTTTCGATTCCTTTGAGGTAATTGAAAATTCCGAAATGTTCGTTAGGGGAATGAATCGCATCGGAGTCTAGACCGAATCCCATCAAGATGGTTTTACTTTTCAATTCTTTTTCGAATAATGCAACGATAGGAATACTTCCACCGGAACGAACTGGAATAGCAGGCACTCCAAAGGTTTCTGTATAGGCTTTGTTGGCGGCTTGGTAACCAATGCTGTCGATAGGAGTCACATAACCTTGTCCACCGTGATGCGGTTTTACTACAACACTCACGCCAGCTGGAGCTATACTTATAAAGTGTTTGGTGAACAAATCGGTAATAACTTCCCAATCTTGATTAGGTACTAAACGCATCGATATTTTCGCATAAGCTTTACTAGCAATGACCGTTTTGGCGCCTTCTCCTGTATAACCTCCCCAGATTCCATTTACATCTAGAGTGGGACGGATAGAATTACGCTCATTTGTTGTGTAGCCTTTTTCGCCATATACATCGTTAATGTCAAGTGCTTTTTTGTAGTTTTCTAAACTAAAAGGTGCTTTGCCCATTTCGGCTCTTTCTTCCAGAGATAACTCTTCTACATTATCATAGAAACCTGGAATGGTGATGTGATTGTTTTCGTCGTGAAGCGAAGCAATCATTTTAGATAAAACATTGATTGGGTTGGCAACTGCGCCACCGTACAAACCAGAATGTAAATCGCGGTTAGGACCAGTCACTTCTACTTCTACATAACTCAGTCCACGTAATCCTGTAGTGATGGATGGTTGTTGATTAGAAATCATTCCCGTGTCCGAAATTAAAATCACATCGTTTTTTAATTTCTCTGTGTTGTTTTCAACAAACGTTTTTAAGTTGACACTGCCTACTTCTTCTTCTCCTTCAATCATGAATTTTACATTACAAGGTAAAGTATTGCTTTGAATCATGTATTCAAAAGCTTTTACATGCATGTACATTTGGCCTTTGTCATCGCAGGCACCACGGGCAAAAATGGCGCCTTCTGGGTGAATAGCTGTGGGTTTAATAACAGGTTCGAAAGGAGGAGAGGTCCACAATTCAATTGGGTCGGCGGGTTGTACATCGTAGTGTCCGTAAACTAAAACCGTTGGTAGGTTTTTGTCTATTATTTTTTCGCCATATACAATTGGATAACCTGCTGTTTCGCAAATTTCAACGAAATCGCAACCTGCTTTTTCTAAACTTACTTTTACTGCTTCTGCTGTGTCGAGTACATCTTGTGAAAAAGCGGTGTCGGCACTAACGGAAGGAATTTTCAATAATTCGATTAACTCATTGATAAAGCGTTCTTTATTTTCTTGAACGTAACTTGTTCTATTTTCCATTTGGATGATTAATTTTATCAATTCAAAAGTACAAAAAATAGATTATTATTTTTTTACAAAATTTACTTTGAAAATTGGAACTTATGCTTATATTTGCACCCACAATCGCGGATATGGCGAAATTGGTAGACGTGCCAGACTTAGGATCTGGTGCCGCAAGGCGTGTAGGTTCGAGTCCTATTATCCGCACAAAAAAAAGCTTCTCATTTGAGAAGCTTTTTTTATTTCAGCACTATTATGAAATAGTGTTTACTTCAATACTTATTGATTTTCTGTTTTTTGTGCTAATTTTTATATAAAATTTTGTGTTTTTGTTTGAATTATCATTTATTTAAAAAAAAATCACTTTTTATTTCTCTACTAACAAAAAAGTACTACATTTAGCTTTTCAACGATAAAATATCACACTTTGTCGATTATTTAAAACAAATTTATATAGATAACCCTGCATTTAACTAAAGTTTCAATGACGAATTTGGTGAATAATTTTAAAAATTTAATTTCGAACGAATTGTTTTTGAAGTTGTTAGGTTATTTAGATGAAAAGGATGCTCTCCTTAAAAAAACAATCGAGGCAAGTATATGTGCAGTCTTAGTTGGAATAAAAAAAAGTAATGATTTAGAAGTTTTTTTAAAGTCTTCTCAAAACTTGAGTTTTGATTTTGAAGCGCAACTGAATAATTATTGCCCGAAAGAAAGTTTGTTTTCTTGTGGATATTTGTATTTAGATTGGCTTTTTGCCGTTAAAAAAGATAGAATATCTGAGATGATTTCAAATGAAGTAGGAGTAAGAAGTGAAACAGCTAGAATTGTATTGAATGTAGTGTCGATTTTGATAATTAATGATTTAAAAAAAGATACTCCAAAAAATTTAATTTCAATTTTAGAATCACAGTCTGAAATTTTGTGCAGACTCTTGCCTAGAGGAGTTAAGCTAATTTTAGGTTTGCCAAATGTGGATTATGCAACAAGTATTGCAAATGAAAATGAATCTTCTTTATTCAGTTTTTCATTTTTTAAAAATAAAAGAAATTAATTTTTTGACAATATAGGTTTCTGATTTGTAGTTAATTATAGTAACCATTAAAGGGATGTTGGATAGTTCAACATCCCTTTTTTATTGACAATGTGTAAAATAGGTGAGAATTTTAAAGCTACTTTATTTTTTTTTTAAAATGCTATCCATGATACACTCTCGAAGCGATAATTTTTTCATTCTTAACTTCTAACACTTCGGCTACTAATAAGTCGCTTTCATCAGTTACCATTCGGATATACTCCATAAAAACACGGTCGCCATTAGCGGTCAGCGAAGTTACTTTGTACTGCAAACTTGGCAATCGTTCAAAGGCGTCCTGCCACCAAGTTCTTAAAGCTTCTTTTCCTGTAATTAGACCTTGGGTTTCAGGTTGACGTACTTTGAGTTTTGGACTAAAGTGGACGGCTTCATCATCATAAAGGGAAAGTAATTTTTCTAGCTCTTTATTGTTAAAACAGTCGAACCATTTGTAGGCTATAGAGTTTAGTTTTTCTGGAGTCATAAATTTTATAATTAAAAAATCCCATTTCAATTAGATTGTAATGGGATTGTCTGTTTTAAACGTTTTTCAAATTGATAATTTCTTGATCCGTCAGTAATCGCCAATTGCCTCTTGGTAAATTCTTCTTGGTCAAACCAGCAAACGAAACTCGATCGATGCGTAACACATCATAACTGAATTGTTCAAAAATAGAACGCACCACTTTTACATTAGCCGAGCGTAATTTTAAGCCCACTTCGCTTTTGGGTTCATTTTCAATATAACTCACCTCTTCAACAAAAACGCGATGTCCATCAATTATGACACCTTTGCTGATTTTTTCTAAATCTTCAAACTTTAAGTTTTTGTCCAAAGAAACTTGATAGATTTTCGATGATTTCTGATTCGGTAAAGTGAATTTTCGAATCATATCGGTATCATTGGTAAACAATAACAAACCCGTAGTGTTTTTGTCCATTCTACCAATCGGTGCGATTTTGGAGGTAGTAGAACCTTTTACCAATTCCAATACATTACGGTATTCTTGACCTTCATCAAGTGCCGTGGTAAAGTTTTTAGGTTTGTTCAATAGGATGTACACTTTCTTCTCTGGAGTCAAAACTTTTCCGTCAAAGTTTACTACATCTGTTGGTTTTACTAGGTATCCCATTTCAGTTACTGGAACACCATTTACCTTTACATTACCTGATTGAATGTAAATATCTGCATCACGTCTCGAACAAACACCCGAGTTCGAAATGTATTTATTCAAACGAATTTCGTCTTTTTCTTTAAGTCTTTTAGCTACTTGATTGGGTTTTTTAACCACTTTGTTTGCCTCTTCTATTTTGGCAGTAGGTTTTGCTTTTTTAGGTCCTTGTGCCCTTTTTTGCATCGCAGGTTTTGGCTTATTCGAATTGGGTCTTGAACCTGCTGGCCTTGCTCCGCCTCGTTTGTTGTTGCCTTCCTTATTATTCATAATAATCTCTAATTTGGTGCAAAGATACTATTTATATCCTTGTGAAACGATTTTCGATAATTAGAAAAAGATAACTAACTAATTTATTAGTAGTTAAGTAGGTTTTTTAGTAAGTCGATTTGCTTTAGAAGCTGTTTCCTGCTGTCCACTATATCTTTACTGCCGAACCCCGGCAGTAAAGGATGCCGTTCCCATCAGGGCTAGGGAATCTTGCACTAAAGAACGTTTTGTTCCAAAGAAATTACTGCTTCAATAACCAATTTTTGCCGTGCCAAAGCACACTTGGGTTAATCAAAACAATGCAAAAAACTCCCGCAACAATCAAAAATTTCAAGATGTTGTGCAATCTAATGTAGTGTGGTTTGTTGTTGGATTGCCACAATAAAAGCAGAAAAAATAACAGTACAATTAATGAGCTATAAAAGTAAATGTCCATATAGCCCACATCATAGAGTTCAATCAAAATGTAAACAGGAACCAAGGTTAAAATGGTTAAAACAGTACTAATTCTTTTGGACCAATTCTCTCCATAAAAAACAGGAATGGTGTGATAATTATTGGCCAAATCGCCTTTCAAATTTTCCAAGTCTTTTATCAGTTCCCGAATCAAAATCAATAAAAACAAAAAAGAAGCGTGGGCGATGATTACAGCAAAATGGTCTTTGTGGCGTTCCAATTCTTCAATCGAAGTGGGTTGATAGTAATACAAAAGAATAGCGAAAAAAGGCCAAACGGCCAGCAATGCCGCTGATAAATTTCCAATAAAAACGATTTTTTTCAATTTATGGGAATAGAACCAAATCAGAAAAATGTAGAATGAAAAAAACAGTAAGGCTCGCCAAGAAATAAACCAAGCCATCAACGCCACAATGAAATTCAAAGTAAAATACACCTGAAGTTTCGTTTTTTGACTCACCAGTCGGTCCAACATCGATTTGTTCGGGCGGTTGATTAAATCTTTTTGGCTGTCGTAAAAATTATTGATGATGTACCCTGAGGCTATCGCAATGGCCGAAGCAAATACTAAAATAAAAATATTAAAGTCCAATAAAATATTCAAGGCGCGCTGCTCTGGAGCCATAATAAAAATAGCCGACAAATATTGCGCAATGATAATTATGGGAATGTTGTACCCTCGAATAACAGAGAACAAACTAACGATTTTTAATAACAATAGCTTTTGCTCTCGTTGCATCTTGAATGGCGTCTGAAAGTTTTTAGAATTGGTACACTACTTCAAGTTTGTAGTCTTTTAAAGCAGCTTTAGCACGTTCTAAGTCTTGTGTAAAACCAAGAATGTAACCGCCGCCCCCAGAACCGCAAAGTTTTAAGTAGTAGTCATTCGTGTCAATTCCTTGTTGCCAAACCCCGTGAAATTGCTCAGGAATCATTGGCTTGAAATGATTCAAAACGACCTTAGACAATTTCTTTGTGTTGCTAAACAACGCTTTGATGTCTCCAACAAGAAAATTTTCAACACAAGCATCTGTATGTTTTACAAATTGTGATTTCAACATAGTGCGGAATCCTTGGTCTTTCAAGTTTTCCATAAAGATATTTACCATAGGAGCGGTTTCTCCTACAATGCCAGAATCTAGCAAAAACACAGCGCCTTTGCCGTCAAAACTTTGAGTCGGAATGCCTGTGGCTTCAATATTGTCTTTAGAATTGATTAAAATCGGAATGCTCAAATAGCTATTTAATGGGTCTAAACCTGAACTTTTTCCGTGGAAAAAACTTTCCATTTGAGAAAAAATGGTTTTTAATTCCAATAATTTCTCGCGGGTTAAGTTTTCTAAAACTGTGATTTTATGTTGTGCGTATTTGTCATAAATAGCAGCTACCAAAGCACCACTACTGCCTACACCATAGCCTTGTGGAATGCTAGAATCAAAATACATCCCTTCGTTCACGTCTTTTTGTAAAGTAGCAATGTCAAATTGAACCAAATCAGGTTGCTCTGTTTGTAAGGACTCCAAATAGGTTACAAATCGTTTCAAGTGACCGTTAGATGCTATCGCTTCTGGCGAAGGATGGTCTTCTTTTTTGAGGGCACCATTGTAAAAGTTATAAGGAATAGACAAACCTTTAGAGTCTTGAATGATTCCGTACTCTCCGAAAAGTAATATTTTTGAGTAAAATAAAGGTCCTTTCATATAATGCTATTATTTTATTTTTTTAATTTTTGTTGGGTCTTGTCTGGTGTCGAAAAAAGAAACAATAAATACTTGTTTCTCTGTAAATCTATAAAACAAAATTGTTTGTTATGATACCACACATTTGTGCAATTTTTTATTGACTTCTGATTTAGGAAATAACTCTGGATTATTTCTTATTTTGTTAAGTGAATCGTATAATTTCTTCGCAAACTTAATTCGAACTCTTGAGGACCATCTAGCTTCAAGGTATTCAAAAAGCTCTTGAGTTCTTTGTTGAGCAGTTATCGAAATTTTTAACTTTCGCATAATTACTCTAGATACTTCTGAATAAATTCATCAAAATCAACAAATTCTCCACGTTCAATTTGTTTTTCCCCTTCTTCGATATCCAATTTTTGTGCCTCAGTGAGTTCTTCCCAAAAATCTTTTTTCGAAGCGTTGAAAATCTTTTTTATAGAAGCTATAATAGTCGCATCATTGGTTGCTTCCAATAATTTGATTAATTCCAGTTTTTCTAATTCAATATCCATAATCGTTGCATTAGAGATAGGTGTCAAAGATAGCAAAAAACAGTTTACAATGTTGCAGCGCCAAACCCAATTTGGTCACAAAGGTACTGACCATTTTGGCAATAGCCAACTAATTCACTTTGAATAAATTGTAAAACAGATTCTTTTGCGTTTTCAGGGTACAAAACATGCACATTTGCGCCCGCATCTAAGGTGAAACAAACGGGTGTTTTAGTTTCGTTTCTGTACTTCCAAATGGCGTTGATAATCTGTAGTGTGTTTGGTTTCATTAGAATGAAATACGGCATAGAAGTCATCATCATCGCGTGCAAGGTCAAGGCCTCACTTTCTACAATTTTGATGAAAGCTTCCAAATCACCATTCTCGAAAATTGGAATCAATTGGTCAATATTCTCATGTGCTTGTTCAAAACGACGTTCCGCAAAAGGATGATTATGCATCAAATCATGTCCTACAGTACTTGATACTTGCTTTTCGCCTTTATCGACTAATAAAATAGTGTCTTGATAGTTTTCGAAAACCGAATGTGTTTTTCCTGAAAAAGGCACTCCAAAAAGTTTCGAACTTCCTTCAATATTCGCTTGATTGCCCCAAACTACCAAATTTCCTTTTACACTTCTACACGCACTTCCTGAACCTAAACGAGCTAGAAAAGACGCTTTTTGATAGAAATACTCCTCAGTCATTTCAGGGATTAATGCTTTTTCAATACTCATAAAATTCATAGCTAAAGCGGCCATTCCCGAAGCCGAAGATGCAATTCCTGAACTGTGCGGGAACGTATTTTCGGTGTTTATGGTAAAATGATAGTCTTTCAAAAAGGGCATAAATGGAGTGATGCGCTCTAAGAATTTTTGAATCTTTGGTTTAAATTCTTCTTTAGGCTGTCCTTCAAAAAGCAAGTCAAAAGAGTAATCGCTTGGATTGGTTCCGTTGATGGAAGTCGAAAGGTCTCTTTTTTCAAAAGCCACACTGGTAATGGTTTTACAGTTATTTAGCGTAAAACTTATAGATGGATTGGCTGGTATTTGATGGCCCAAATCGTCTCTTTTTCCCCAATATTTAACTAAAGCAATGTTACTTGGAGCACTCCATTGAAAAATGCCTTTTTCTATGTTGTGTGTGTAAGGCGTTGTTGGAATAAAATCATTGGTAGCAGTCATAGAAGATAAAATTTGCGCAAAGATACTTTTTTTGGCTATTTCTTTATTAGTTTATTGGCTATTCTTTTGAATCCTTTTTCCTATTTTTGGAATCTTTAAAAATCATTCTAATGAATAAAATTACCCGAATTCTTACCGTAGTAGTCACTTGTTTGGCAATAGGTTATTTTTCAAGTACAGTTACCAAAGCCGCTATTTTAGATTGGTATCCTACATTAGTAAAACCTTCTTTTAATCCACCGAATTGGGTTTTTGCGCCTGTTTGGAGTTTGTTGTATGTGATGATGGGTGTTGCGGCTGGTTTGGTTTGGGATAAAATCGAATGGAATCGACCGATTGTCAAAAAAGCCTTGACGTTGTTTGCGATACAATTAGCGTTGAATGCCTTGTGGTCGTATTTGTTTTTTGGTTTGCATAACCCTTTTTTAGCGGGAATCGAGATTGTCTTATTGTGGTTGATGATTTATGAAACTTATCTTCAGTTTGCTAAAATCAATAAAATTGCTGGCTATTTATTGTTGCCTTATTTGGCTTGGGTAAGTTTTGCAACAGTATTAAATATAAGTATTTGGTGGTTAAATAAATAATTCGGTATATTTGTTTTTAACAAGCAATAAGTGAATTATAGACAACTACCCTAATGCAAAAAATCTTTTTCTTTACTCTTTTTTTATTTTTCCAAATAAGTCACGCTCAACATTCTTTGTCAGAAACCGAAAAATTAGCCACTACTGCTAAAGTGTGGGGTTTCTTGAAATACTATCATCCTAACGTGGCTAGCGGAAAGTACGATTGGGACAAAGAATTATTTACTATTCTACCTCAAGTAGAAAAAGCTAAAGACAAAAAAGAGTTTTCTGAAGTTATTGAAAACTGGATTACTTCACTTGGCGAAGTAAAGAAAATTGAACCTATTGCTGTGTCAAATGAAATTAAGTATTTTGATAAAAACTTAAATGCAACTTGGCTAAACAATCCTCATTTTTTTTCAAAATCTCTTTCAAAAAAATTAACCTTCATACTAGAGAATCGATTACAGTCTAATCATTTTTATTATCGAAAAGGAGAGCCTAAACCAGATGCTATTTCTTATGAGTTTAGTAATGAAATAAAATATCCTGAGTACGATTGGAAGGACCGAAAGTTTCGTTTGTTGGCTTTGTTCCGTTATTGGAATTATGTAGAATATTTTTTTCCATATAAATACCTAATGGACCAAAATTGGGATGATGTTCTTTATGAAATGCTCCCGAAATTCAATACTGCTAGTACACAACTTGAGTATCACTTATTAATGAGAGAGCTAGTAATTAAGTTGAATGATTCCCATGCTTTCCTTGGTACAAGAGTAATGGCAGAAAAATTTGGTAGAAAGCAAATACCTGCGAGAGTTAGAGTTGTTGAAGATAAAGTCCTAATTACTCAAGTGTATAGTGATTCTTTAGGTAAAATTAATGACATTAGAGTAGGAGATATCATTACAAAAGTGGGTGGAAAAACAATACCTGAAATTTTAAAGGAATCACGAAAATATTTGGATGGTGGAAATGATGCCGCCCGAATTAATTTTTCTGATTATCATATTTTTAATGGGCATACCGATTCAGTTAAAGTAGAATACAGCAGAGAAGGGGGAGTAGCAGATAAATATTTGTATAGATATCTTATAAAATTCTTTAGGAAAACCAATAAATTACTCGGGAAATGGAAACTTTTAGATAATACTATTGGTTATGTCAATTTAGGAGAAGTATATCCAGAAGACATTCATAATATTATGTCAAAGCTAAAAAGCACTAAAGCTATAGTTTTTGACCTTAGGCTTGGGGCTCACAATACTAATTATATTTTAGCTGAATATTTAAATCCTGAACCCAAAGAATTTGCAAAATTTATCGATCCTGATGTAACGTATCCAGGACGATTTATATGGAGAGAAACTGAAATGTGTGGTAAGACAAATCCTGATTATTATAAGGGAAAAGTCATTGTGTTAGTCAATGAAAATACGGAGAGCCACGGTGAATATTCTGCTATGTGTTTTCAATCGGCTCCAAATGCAACTGTTATAGGAAGTCAAACAGCAGGTGCAGACGGTGGGGTAATTAGGTTTGAAATACTCGAGGGTTTCAATACACAGTTTAGTGGTTTGGGTGTGTTTTATCCAGATGGACGCGAAACACAACGCATTGGGATAGTTCCCGATATCGAGGCAAAACCGACCATCTTGGGTCTTCGTGAAGGTAAGGATGAAGTATTGGAACGTGCAATTCAGTTTATAGAAACAGGGAAGTAATTGGTGTACAACTTTTCTTGGAATCTATTAAAATCTAGTGATGGTTTTGGCGGGTCAATAAATTGCAAAACAATTATGCCACCGCATTCGCCACAATAAACCCGCTAGTCCAAGCATTTTGGAAATTAAAACCACCTGTAATGGCGTCGATGTTGACAATTTCGCCCGCAAAATAAAGGTTGGGATGAATTTTACTTTCCATGGTTTTAAAGTTGATTTCCTTTAAATCAATACCGCCAGCTGTAACGAATTCTTCCTTAAAAGTGCTTTTACCATTGATTTGGAAAACACCATTGGTGAGTTGTTGTGCTAAGTTTTGCAATTGGGTTTTGGATAAATCAGCCCATTTGGTTTCAGCATTAATGCCAGCAGCCAGCACCAAACTTTCCCACAAACGATTAGTGAGTTCAAACGGTGATTTTTTGGAGACTGTTTTTTTGGCTTGTTCTTGTTTAAGGGTTTTCAATTGTGCGATGGCTTCCTCGGTATCGATAGTATTAAGCCAATTCACCAAAAGTGTAAATTGATAGTTTTTGTCGTGCAAAATGCGAGCACCCCAAGCAGATAGTTTCAAAATAGCGGGACCACTCATCCCCCAATGGGTAATTAAAAGTGGACCAGTGGCTTCGAGTTTGGTGTCTTTTACTCGCACGGTTACTTTTGCCGAAACGCCTGGCAATTCTTTGATTCGAGGGTCTTTGGTGTTAAAGGTAAATAAAGAGGGCACGGGTGGAATGATGGCGTGGCCAAATTCCTGTAGCATCTCCCAAATTTTTGGGTTACTTCCCGTAGCTAAAATCAATTTCTCGGCTAGATAATTTTGATTTTGGGTATCAATTTTCCAGTAGTTGTCTTTTTTGAATATAGATTGCACACTCTGACCCGTTAGGACTTTGATGCCCAATTTTTGGGTGGCTTTTAGAAAACAGTCAATGATGGTTTGAGAAGAATTCGAAACAGGAAACATTCGGCCATCGTCTTCAATTTTGAGGGCTACGCCGTGGCGTTCAAACCACTCGATGGTGTCTCCAGAGCAAAATTGATGGAAAGGACCTCGCAATTCTTTTTCGCCTCTTGGATAAAATTTTACGAGTTCGTTGGGTTCAAAACAAGCGTGGGTCACATTGCAGCGCCCGCCACCCGAAATGCGTACTTTGCCTAGCACTTCGGCGCCACGTTCTAAAATGGCAACTTTGGCTTTTGGATTTCTTTCTACAATGTTGATGGCAGTAAAAAAACCTGCAGCGCCACCTCCCACAATTAAACAGTCGTACATCATCGTAATCTTTCGGGAAAATTACAAAAAATTCCATCGACACCCAATGCGATTACTTTTTTAATGTCTTCAGGCTCGTTTACGGTGTACGTATTGATTTTAAATCCTTCTTGGTGAATGCGTTTTACATTTTCGGGCGTGAGGGTTTTGAACCAAGGATTGATGGATTGTGCCTTTAATTGATGCGCCATTGGGAGTGCGTCTAGCGGATTTTCTTCTGTTAAGACGTCAATGGCTATTTTGGAATCGAGTTTTCGATAGGTTTCTAATTCGTTCCAAAGGAAACTGGAGATGATAAAATCAGAAGTTTTCCAGCCTTTTTTGCCAAAAGCAGCAACAATTTTATGTGTAGCTTCGGCGGTATTTTTGCCTTTTAATTCGATATTCAAAGGTACTTTTCGGTCGATGGTGGTGATGATTTCTTCTAGCGTGGGAATGTGATGTCCGCCTTTTACGATTACTTTTTGCAAGGCTTCGAAAGAGTAGTCTTCTATCGGACCTTTTGCATTGGTAAGACTATCCAAAATATCGTCGTGAAATACCATAACTTCTCCTGTTTTGATGACAAACACATCAATTTCGATGCGGTCGACGCCCATCGCTAATGCTTTTTTAATCGCGGCAACGGTGTTTTGGGTTTCGTGTCCCATAGCGCCTCTATGGCCTATGTTGAGTGGTTTGTGCATAGTAGTACAACTGGTTAATCCAATAAAAATAAGCCAAAGATACGGTTGAAGTTTCATTTTTTTTCTTTTGGTCTAAAATAGGAAAAAGCAATTACTTCTTGGTTAAATACGACGTTATCATTGTTTTATGTTTTTTGTGAAATTAACCGCAAGGTTCGCAAAGATTTACGCAAGGAACGCAAAGTACAAAAGCATTGCTTCTTGTTTCTTCGTGGAAAAAAAACCGCAAATTCACAAATTCATTTTCCTAAGTAAGGATTAAAATTTGCGAATTTGCGGTGTTTGAATTCTTATGAAATCTCTATTTTTTAGCTTCTAAAAGCACAAAAGTAAAATTAGAATTGATACTTACTTTTCCATTGGTCACTTTTGCTTCTTGATTAGAATAAGCATCGCGAAGAAGGGTTCCATCTGCGAAAATTGTGCCTACAGGTATTTCTTTGGCTCCAAGATTCACATCTAACGCAATGACCACTTGGTCGGTGAAGTTTCCATTTGAAAAATAACGACTGAAGGTATAAGGAGTAGCCGAGATTTGTTTGTGAACTCCAGCTCCGATTGCAGGATGGTTTTTTCTGAACTGTCCTAGTTTTTGCCAATGCGCCAATGTTTTTTGGGTTTCGGGATTGGTTTTGATGGCTTTCCAGTTCATAAACGAGCGCAAAGTGGCATCGCCTTGTGTACCTTCGATTACCAAGGAACGTCCAGATTCATCACCATAATACACTTGAGAAATTCCTGGAGAAAGCAATAATTTTGTCCCACTTTCGATGGTTTTTTCTCTTTTAGCATCGAATGGACCACCATCGTCATGAGAGGATAAATAATTCAGCACGCTATACCCTTGTAACTCATCGTTTAGCTTTGAAGAGTATTTAGAAAAGATGAATTCATAATCTTTTTGAGCATCCCATTTGAACTCAAAATTAATCATATTGTTGAAACCGTTTTGGTAGTAATTGATTTTTTTGTCTCCAAAATCAAATTCTTGGCCAGCGCTTATTCCGTAGTTATACACCTCGGCTATGGTGTAAAAGGAGTTGTTGTCTAATACTTTTGAGGGGTTGTTTTTCTTCCAAACTCCGAAAGCGTAATTGCATTCTTTTTGGAAGGCTGCCCATACTTTTTCGTCTGTATGTTTTACAGTATCGGCACGGTAACCATCAATTCCAAATTCAACGATATAATCTGTTAACCATTTGATGATGTAGTATTTTGGCGCTCTTGGATAGCCTGTTCTTTTAAAAAAAGCATCTAACGAAGCCATTTCTTTTTCGTAACGGCCTTCTTTTTTCCATTTTTCAATCAAGAAAGGAGGAAGGGCTACTTCTTTCTCGCTTTCGGTTTTTACGTCTGGCAGGTTGGCTACTAGCGTACAAGCGGTAGTTCCTTCGAAAGTTTTGTAATCGCATTGAGGAGATGTTCTTACCCATTCGCTTGGCCATACAGGATCATTGGCTGTTACGGGACCGGTGTGATTGATTACACCGTCTAATACAATTCGGATTCCTTTAGCGTGCGCTTTTTTAACCAATTCTGCTAAGTCTTTTTTAGTACCAAAATTTGGATCTAAAGCCGTCCAATCTTTGGCCCAATACCCGTGGAAACCATAACTTAAACCGGTTCCTTCGTCTACACCATCGTGAATTTGTTCTACAATTGGTGTCAACCAAATGGCATTAATTCCTAGTTTAGTAAAGTAGCCTTCTTCTATTTTTTTGGTGATTCCTTTAATATTTCCTCCCTCAAAACCGCGTAGTTTTCCAGTAGTTTTGGTTCGGTCAAAATAAATTTCTTTCTTATTGTTATCGTCATTAAAACGGTCAGTTAGTAGGAAATACAAATTGGCACCTTCCCAAACAAAGGGAGTAGTTTCTTTTTTTGGAGAACCCTTTTTTTGAGCATTAGTATATCCGCAGAATAATGAGGATAGGGCGAGTGTTATGGCTAAAGCTTGTTTTTTCATTTTTTATTGAATTTGAATGATGGTTGATTTGTCTTTGGTTACAGGAATCGAAACAGTGATGGTGTTCGATTCTTTTGTAAATGGTGTTACGACTCCGTTTACTTTTATTTGAGTGGTAGTAGTAGCGTTGTGCAACACCAGATTCGCTTTTTTGTCTTTTGAACTATAGGCTTTTCCAACTTGTGTTGCAATTGTAATGGTAGTCACTTTGTCTTTAGAATTGGCTTTGAAATGGAGTATTTCATAATTCCCTTTTTCATAAGCATTCGCCGTTAATCCGTCGTCGTTGTAGAGCTTGCCTTCGCTGTTTGGTGTTTTCTCATCCACAAAATAATGCAAGTCAAAAGCGTCTAAACTATATTTTGTGGTATTTTGAATGGTTTTAATCCTTGGAATAAAAGCGCCTCCACGAACAAAAACAGGGATATGATCTGTTGCAGTAGCTACTTCGGCAAAAGAACCTCCTATGTATTTGCTGTCGTTGTAAAAATCGAACCAATTGTTGTTTTTTGGAAAGTACACCGTAGCCGATGTTTTTCCAGCATCCGTTATGGGTTGAACTAAGAAATCATTCCCCCACAAATACGTGTTAGCTGTAGTTTGTAATTGTTGATTTTCGGGTTCTTCAAAGAATAAAGGACGCATCAAAGGGGTACCTTTTTGGTTATTCTCGAAAGCCAAAGAGTAATTGTAAGGTAGCAATTGGTATCTCAATTCTACTTGTTTTTTGGCATTAGCTTTGGTTACAATATCTTTAAAAACAGGTTCAGAAGCCACATCTTCTTGCGCGTGAGGTCTGAAAATAGGTTGAAAAACGCCGTACTGTAGCCATCTAGTATACAATTCATTGTCAAAATAATCGCCTGCAAAACCGCCTAAATCCGAGTGCATATAACCCATTCCTTGCATTCCCATTTGTAAAGAAATTTCGGTTTGCGGTTTTAATCCACCCCAAGTTCGGCTTACATCGCCAGACCAAGGCATCATACCAAAACGTTGTGAACCTGAATATCCGG
Organism: Flavobacterium sp. RSSB_23; assembly: GCF_051547145.1. NCBI lineage: Bacteria > Pseudomonadati > Bacteroidota > Flavobacteriia > Flavobacteriales > Flavobacteriaceae > Flavobacterium > Flavobacterium sp. RSSB_23. The sequence goes on from NZ_JBPTTO010000002.1 coordinate 592,534, forward strand.
CACGCATTAAGATAAAAGGTCTAGTGTTAGAGAACTCTTTTTGATACCCTTCTGCAATGAGTTGCGCCCAATTGTGTCCGTAAATATTATGAACTTCATCTGCAGTTCCGCCACTTGTAATTGCGGCAGAAGGGAAAACTTCGGGTTCGCCCAAATCGCCCCACAAACCACCAACACCTTGGTTGATTAACGTTTTGTATATATTCCAAAACCATTGTTTGCCATCTGTTTTAAAAATATCGACTATTCCGGTATTGCCAAAATAGAAATCATAAGTAAACGGCTTTCCATCTTTGTCAACGGCTAAGACTTTTTTGTCTGTTGCTTCTTTCCACTTTGACGAAGTCGTTAAAATAAATGGTTCGGTTATCACTACTGTTTTAACGCCTTTTTTATTTAAATCGTCCATCATTTTAGCCGGATTAGGAAAATTGTCTTTGTCCCAATCTAAATTTCCCATCGTTCCTTGCACGGTTTTTCCAAACCAATATAAGTCTAATATTATGGCGTCTACAGGAATTTCGTCTTTGATGTATTTGTCGATGGTTTTATTAACTTCAGCTTCGGTATGGTAACCAAAACGGCTAGAAAAATTACCCAAAGTCCAACGAGCAGGTAATGGTTGTTTTCCTGTCAAGTTGGTGTAGTTGTCAATCAAATCTATCCAATTGTCCCCTGCAATTACTTGATAGGTTTTTCTTCCAGAAATGGTTTCGTAAGCTAGAGTGTTGTTTTTTTGGCTGTCCAAATCCAAATAGCCGATTGGGGCATTGTCAAAATGAACCGCATAGATTTTGGATGATAGAACTAAAGGCATAGTGAAATTCATCAATTCAGAACGCGTTTCATATCCATAATGCGCTCTGTTGTACAACTGAAGGCGATTGCCACGACGGTTCATTCCCAGAACTCTTGCGCCACCTCCGTATAATACTTCGGTAGCGTCTAAGTTGAAATCTAGAATTTCATTGTTTTCTTTTTTGAAATAGCCTGTTTTTTCCGAAATCAGTTCTTTGTTTTTGTACAAGTAGCTTATCTTAAAAGGCGTTTTTTCAATAACGACCACAATACCAGTAGTTGCCATTTGAATGGAAGTTGGAGTTGTGGTAATTTTGAGGTTGACCTTTTGGGGCGATGCCACTACGGCGTGTGATTTGGAATTGGCTTTTTCTCCATTTGGAACAAATGAAGTGGAAATGATCTTGTCTGAATACGGTTGAAAAGTGTACACACCATCTGAGGTAGTAACTTCAAGAGATTGATTGGTTTTTTTGAAACTTTCAAACTTTCGATTAGCATTTTGTGCCAATGCTAGTGAGCTGAATAACAGAAATATGATTATTTTTCTCATTTTTTTAAATTTTAAACCCTTTCAAAGCGGACTTTGAAAGGGTTATTATTATTAGGTGAATTGAATTAGTTGGGTTGAACCACTACTTCTTTTCCGTTGACAAATACGGTCAACGCTTTGTCTCCTTCTAATGAAAACTTGGTTTCATTATGAGTGACTTCCATTTTAAGTATTTGGTGTCTAAAGTTGATTTTAAACGAATACCCTTCCCATTCTTTTGGAATCTTAGGAGCAAAGTGTAAAGTGTCTTCTTTTACACGCATTCCACCAAAACCTTCAACAATACTCATCCATGTTCCTGCCATAGAGGTAATGTGACAACCTTCTTCTACTTCTTTGTTGTAGTCATCTAAATCAAGACGAGAAGTTCTTAGGTAGAAAGTATAAGCCATATCCATTTTGTCTAATTTAGCCGCTTGGATAGAGTGAACGCATGGCGAAAGCGAACTTTCGTGAACCGTAAATGATTCGTAGAATTCAAAATTCTTTCTTAACTCTTCTGTAGTAAAATGATCTTCGAAGAAATAGAATCCTTGAAGTACGTCCGCTTGTTTGATGTATGGCGAACGTAATACTCTATCCCAAGACCATTTTTGATTAATTGGTCGTTGCGATTTGTCTAGGTCTTTTACAGGAACCAAATCCTTGTCTAAGAAGCCATCTTGTTGCAAGTAGATTCCCAATTCTTCTGATTTTGGGAAATACATGTTACCAGCAACTTTTTTCCAATCTTGCAATTCCGCATCTGAAAGGGCTACCTTCTCAATCACACGTTTGTGGTCTGATGGGTACTCAGTGGCTACTTTTTGAATTTGTTCGTAGGTGTAATCAATACACCATTTAGCAATATAATTGGTGTAGAAGTTATTATTGATGTTGTTCTCGTATTCGTTAGGTCCAGTTACTCCTAGAATAACGAATTGGTTTTTGTCTTTAGAGAACGAGGCTCTTTGGTGCCAAAAACGTGCGATACCAATTAATACTTCTAATCCTTTTTCTGGGATATAAGAATAATCTCCAGTATATCTGTAATAGTTAAATATAGCAAAAGCGATGGCTCCATTACGGTGAATTTCTTCGTGTGTAATTTCCCATTCGTTATGGCATTCTTCACCATTCATAGTAACCATTGGATACAAGGCAGCACCGTTTTTGAATCCTAAATTGTCTTTAGCATTTTCAATGGCTTTGTCCAATTGGTTGTAACGATACGTTAATAAGTTACGCGCAACTTCTTGGTCTTTGGTTGCCATGTAAAACGGAATACAATACGCTTCAGTATCCCAATACGTTGATCCACCATATTTTTCTCCGGTAAATCCTTTTGGACCAATATTTAGTCGAGAATCTTTACCTAAGTAGGTTTGATTCAGTTGGAAAATATTGAAACGAATCCCTTGTTGTGCTTTTACATCTCCTGCAATGGTAATATCTGACATTTCCCAGATTTTTGCCCAAGCATCTTTTTGTTCTTCTAATAAAGTCTCATATCCTTTTGCTAATGCTTCGTGAATGATTTTTTCAGCAGCAGATTGTGTGTTTTTATGATTTAAGGAAACAGCATATCCTCCAATTTTTTGAATAGATGATACAGTACCTTTAGCTACAATAGTCTCATAAGTATATTGTACTTTATCAGTACCAGATTCTATTGATGTTGGAGATATGTGAGATGCTACACCATTAATTAAAACAGTGTTATGCATAAAAGTCGTTACTTTAAAATGTGTCTTGAAGGTTTGCGCAGTAATAAAAGCTTCATTTGCTGCTTTTTTTACTTCTAAAGGCTCCCAGAATTTTTCTTCCCAGTTGGTGTCTTCGTTGGTAATTCCTGCGTCTATGTAGGGTTTGTAAACAATTTTTGCGTCTTTGTTTAACGGTGTAATTTCATAATTAATAAATCCAACTTCGTCTAGAGTAATACTCAAAAAGCGGCGAACATTTACTGCAATTTCAGTACCATTAGCTAAAGTTGCTTCAAAAGAACGGTTGTACCAACCTTCTTTCATATTCAATTCTCTTTTGAAATTTTTTACTTGAGTGCAAGTAAACAAATCAAAATTTTCACCATTAACTTCAATGTCAATTCCAATCCAATTGGGTGCATTCAATACTTTTGCAAAATATTTTGGATACCCATTTTTCCACCATCCTACTTTTGTTTTGTCTGGATAGTATATACCTGCTATGTAGCTTCCTTGAAAAGTTGGGCCAGAATAGCTTTCCTCAAAATTGGCTCTTTGTCCCATTGCGCCATTTCCTATACTGAAAAGACTTTCCGACGACTTAACTCTTTCTACATCAAATTCTTCTTCAATGATGGACCAATTGTCTGGTTTTATATAATCTTGGTTCATTTTTTTTAATTTATTTTAATTTCTATAATTACTAGACTTTTCAAAAGTCAAAAGGATTTTTTATTTTTCGATTAATTCATTCAAAAATGAAGTACCAATGAAGGTGAAATCTTTGAAATTATGTTGTGCTTCATGAAGAACAGTAGCATCACCGATTCCGATACTAGTCATATTTGCAATATTTGCAGCCTGAATTCCAGCTACAGAATCTTCAAAAACGATAGCGTCATTTGGAGAAGTATTTAATTGTTGCGCTGCAATCAAAAAGACTTCTGGATCTGGTTTTGCGTTCGAAACATCATTGCCATCAACTATGGCATCAAAATAAGATAGAATGCCTGTTTTTTCTAAGATAGGTCTAGCGTTTTTACTTGCAGAACCTAGCGCGATAAGTTGTTCGTTTGCTTTTAAATAGTCTAAGACAGGTAAAACTCCCGGAAGAATTTCACTTTGATCCATATCTACAAGATAGGACAAGTATTCCTCATTTTTTTGAACTAACCATTGGTCTTTTTGTTCTTGAGAAGCTTCAACACTTCCAAGTTCTAGAATAATGTCTAATGAACGTACACGGCTAACTCCTTTTAATAGTTCATTGTGTTCATGCGTAAATTCGATATCTAGGCTGTCTGCAATTTTCTTCCAAGCCAAATAATGGTATTTTGCAGTGTCTACTATAACACCATCTAAATCGAAAATAAATCCTTTTTTCTTTTTCATTTTAAAATAATTTTATTGGTTGGTTGTTTTTTCTTTAATGAAAATAACACCCAAACCAGCAATCAACATTGAAGCACCAGCAATAACGATTATAGCCATTGGGAAACCGCCAAAAAGAGCGATTAAAGTACTTCCTAATAATCCAGCAGCAATCTGTGGCAAAGTAATAGTGGCATTGAATAAGCCCATGTAAACTCCCATTTTGTCAGCAGGTAACGAACCGGACAACATTGCATAAGGCATAGCTAAAATAGCTGCCCAAGCAAATCCTACACCAATCATAGATAAGAGTAAGAGATTTTTATCTTCTATTAAAAACATGGATATTAATCCTAAACCTCCCATCAATAATGAGAAAGAGTAGGTTTTTTTACGACCAATAGATTTTGCAATAGATGGAATAAGTAGCGAATAAATAGCGGCAACTGCGCTGTAAAAAGCAAATAAAACTCCTGTCCAATCTCCAGCTTCATTAAATCCTATCGATTTAGCATCGAGTGCATCTGGTCCCCAAACTTGATTAGCAATGGCTCTTGTGGTATATACCCACATTAAGAACAAGGCAAACCATGAAAAGAATTGAACGAATCCAAGTTGCCAAAAGATTTTTGGAGCAGTAGTTATTAATGTAATGATGTTTGTTTTTTCTTTTTTAACTTCAGCGTCTAAATCAATTTTGTTATAAAGTGCATGCTCTTTTGGTGCGTATTCCTTTGTTTTGAACACGGTCCATAGTACGCTTAATAATAAGATTCCGCCTCCAATATAAAAAGACCAAATTACTGAATCTGCTACCTTTTCTCCAGGTGCAGGAACATTTGCAATACCAGATTTAGTCAAAATCCATGGTAGTAATGATCCAAAAACGGCTCCAAAATTAATTAAAGCACTTTGTAGTGAGTAGCCTAAGTTGCGTTGGTCGTCATTGACCATATCTCCAACTAAAGCTCTAAAGGGTTGCATGGTCACATTAAAGGAAGTGTCCATTAACAACAACATTAATCCGCCAAAAAATAACGGTGGTAATAAATAGGCAAAATACTCAGCATTAGGCATAAAAAACATAGCAAGTGCCGATACTATTGCTCCAAAAAATATAAATGGGATTCTTCGTCCAAGTCTTGTCCAAGTTTTATCACTTGAAAGGCCAATAATAGGTTGTACAATTAATCCCGCAAGAGGTGCTGCTAACCAAAAGTATCCAATACTGTGGACATCTGCTCCTAAAGCTTCTAGAATTCTGCTGGTATTTCCGTTTTGTAGTGAATAACCAATTTGTACTCCTAAAAATCCAAAACTTAGATTCCAAATTTGCCAAAAACTTAATTTTGGTTTTTCTATATGATCCATATTATAAAGTTTAAATATTACAAACACTTATGTTTGTTGATGTCTAATGCTGTGTTGTACAAAAATATTCCAGTTATAAATCTAGATTAAGAGAAAGAATTTTTGCTATTGCATTTCATTTTTAATGGATTGCTTAATTTCAATAAAAGCTAAAAATCTATTTTTTACAGATTATAGCGTTGTTAAAAATTAAGAGTTGCCATTAGAATTAATACACATATCAAATGAATATTCTCTAACTCATTTAAATAGATGTTCTTTCTTAATTCGTTAGAATCGTGAAAGTTACAAAAAAAATAAATTTGTTTTGCTTGTGTAAGCAAGGTTTGGTTGATTATGGAAAGTACAGCGAACATTTTGTTATGAAAAAAACAAAAAGTTAGCGTAAGTAGAAAATAACAAAACTTTGCTTGATTTTCGAAGTAAAAAAAAAGTTTTGACTTGTGTAAATATAGAGAATTATTTACTTGAGGATTTACTTCTCAAGTAAATAATTAGTACTCCAACGTTTTTTGTTGATAAATCATCAAATTAATCAGTAGATTCTCTTTCGATTAAATGGGTTTCAATGATTTCAGTTTTGTAGATTTCTTCATCGTTATCATCTTCTTCAGATTCTAATCTTGCTATAAGAATTTCTGCTGCTTTTTTGCCCATTTTAATACCACTTTGACTAACAGTAGTAATGGTTGGAGTGGAATATTTTGATATGATACCATCAGTGAATGCAATTATTGCAAGATCTTTGGGTACATTCAAATTCATTTTGTGAGCTGTTTTTAGAATTGTAACGGCAAAAAGTTCATTAACCGCAAATACCGCATCTATAACTTTATCTGCTAATAATTTGCTAATAGTAATTTCGCAAGTGTCTACATCTTCGATTTTAATGATAAGGTTTTCGTCAAAAGTAATGTTGTTGTCTTGTAAAGCTTTGATGTAACCGTCGGTTCTTAGTTTGCCTACACTTACATAATCTACAGTAGTTACTAATGCGATTTTTTTTCTTCCTTGATTAATTAGGTACTGTACTGCTTCGTAGGCTGCTTTTTTATCGTCAATAATTACTTTGTCGCAGTTTACTTCATCGGTTATTCTGTCAAACATTACAACTGGCATTCCTTGGTCGATTACTTCGGTAATGTGGTGGAAATCTTTTTTGTATTGCGTTTCTTTAGATAAAGACATAATAAAGCCATCTGTACTTCCATGTGCCAAAAGTTCCATATTCATTACTTCTTTATCAAACGAGTCATCCGATAAACAAATAATTACACTATATCCTTTTTCGTTGGCAACTTGTTCGATTCCATTAATAACAGTAGAAAAGAAATAATGTACAATTTCTGGAATAATGATGCCAATTGTTTTGGTTCTTCTGTTTTTTAAGCTAAGTGCTATGTTGTTGGGTTTGTAATTATAGAACTTGGCAAAAGCTTGCACTTTGAGGCGTGTTTCTTCGCCAATCTCTAAGCTGTTACGTAGTGATTTTGAAACAGTTGAAATGGAGACATCTAGTTCCTTGGCAATTTGCTTTAATGTTACTTTTTTCTTCATTTTAGTTCTTTGTAAAAAAAGAGTATCGTATTTCTTGCGATATTTTTTTTTGATTCTGGCAATTTTTAGTTAAAAATAATAAATAAACCTCAAAGTTTTCAACACTATCACGTTTTCGTAAACCAAACTGATTTTTGTCATGTCAGCGATATTAATATTATGTTAATTTTGAAATTCGAAGTAAAACAAAAGCTTAACTAAAAACCAAAATTAAACATTAATTTAAACAAAAAGTATGAAAACAATTTATAAAAAGTTGTTATTTTTATTGCTACTCCTACCATTCAGCATTCTGGCTCAGAATACTGTTACGGGGTCTGTTGTTGAAAAAGCAACAGGACAACCAATACCAGGAGCCAATGTAAATATACAAGGAGCAGCAAATGGTGTATCTACCGATTTTGATGGTAAATATAAATTATCCAATGTTAAAAAAGGGGATAAAATTGTATTTTCTTTCATAGGATTAAGAACGGTTACTTTAACGTATGATGGGCAAGCAACATTAAATGCTTCCTTAGACGAGGATTCAAATGAGTTGAAAGAAGTGGTAGTTCAAGTAGGATACGGTTCTGTTAAAAAGAAAGATGCGACAGGATCTGTAGCGATATTAGGAGCTAAAGATTTCAACAAGGGCGCAATCGTTTCCGTTGACCAATTATTATCTGGTAAAGCAGCGGGTGTTCGTATCACTAACAATGGTGGGCAACCTGATTCTGCACCAAACATCAGGATTCGTGGTGGTGCTTCATTAAATGCTTCGAATGATCCATTAATCATTATTGATGGTGTGCCAATTAGTAACGAAAACCCAGCAGGAGTTAGTAACCCATTGTCATTGGTGAATCCAAATGATGTGGAAAGTTTCTCTATCTTGAAAGATGCATCGGCTACTGCTATTTATGGGGTACGTGCTTCTAATGGGGTTATCATCATTACTACTAAAAAAGGTACTTCTGGAGCTCCTCAATTTAACTACTCTGCAAACGTATCTGTTGGTCAGGTTGGAAAGAAAATCAACGTAATGAATTCTTCTGATTTCGTTCGATTCATTCAACAATACCATCCTACAAGAACTAAAGATTTAGGTATTGATGATCCATCAAATACTTTGGTTGATGATCCTGCTACTCCAGAAGTTGAAGGACGTATTTTGGCTAATACAGATTGGCAAGACCAAGTATATAGAACAGCAATTTCAACTGATCATAACTTTAGCGCAAGAGCTAATTTGTACAACAAAATTCCTTTCAGAGCCTCTGTTGGATACAACAATACTCAAGGTCTTGTTAAAAACAATGATTTTGAAAGATACAGTTATTCTCTAAAAATGACTCCAAAATTTTTAAACGATGATTTAAAAATTGACTTCAATGCTAAAGGAACAATTACAACTAAAAACTCTGTTGATGAAGGTGGAGCTATTGGTGGAGCTGTAGCAATGGATCCAACAAAACCAGTATATGATAGCAATAGTATTTTTGGTGGGTTTTATCAAAATACAGATTTGAATGGTAATAGAAATCTATTGGAAGGTGCTACAAATCCATTAGCATTATTGGAACAAAGAACAAGACCAGAAAGAGCGATTCGTTTTCTAGGTAACATTGAGTTGGATTATAAAATGCCTTTTTTAAAGGATTTAAGAGCCATTGTTAACTTAGGTTTAGATGCTTCTCAGGCAAGAATTAGAGAGGTGTTTACTGACAATGCTATTGCTACTTATCAATTTAACCAAGGAACAGATCCAGCTACTAACTATGTTTTTAACCCAGGTGAAAACTATTTAGAGAATCAAACCTCTACTAACCAAACTATGGATGCTTATTTAGTATACAACAAAGCACTAACTGGTTTTATTACAAGAGTTGACGTTCAAGGTGGATATACTTATCAAAATTTTAAAGTGGATGGTAATAGTGATAGATACCAATATAATATTAATACTGGATTAAGAGAAATTCTTTTTAACCCTAATAATCCAAACAATAGATATTACAGCCCACTTAATTTACAAGCTTATTTTGGAAGAGCAAATTTTGATATTCTTGATAAGTATTTAGTGACAGCGACATTCAGAGCAGATGGTTCTTCATTGTTTCAAAAAGATCAAAGATGGGGGTATTTCCCAGCTGTGGGTGTGGCATGGAAAATGAAAGAAGAGTCTTTCTTGAAAGAATCCAATTTTGTTCAAAATCTTAAATTACGTTTAGGTTGGGGTAAAACAGGACAACAAAACATTACTGGTTCTGTTGGCTATTTTCCATCAAGACCGTTTTTCCAAATTGGTGATCCAAATAGCCAGTATTTACCTGGGTTAAACACTTATGCAGCTTTAGCATTTAATCCTAACATTACTTGGGAAAAAACAGATAATTACAATATAGGTTTGGATTTTGAATTGTTCAAAGATGGTATTCTTTCAGGTGCAGTTGACGTTTACCAACGTAATACAAACGATTTATTAGCTGTAGTGCCTGTTCCTTCTGGGCAAGGTTTGTCAAGTACTTTTATTGATAACGTAGGGTCTATTGAAAGCAAAGGTTTTGAAGCGAATGTTGATATCAAAGCCGTTCAAACAGAAGATTTCAAATTCTCTCTAGGAGCTAATATTGCGTATAACTATTCTGAAGTAAGTGATTTAAAAGGAATTTCTTCAGTTCAAGCTTCTGAGAGTGGATTACCTACTGGAACGGGTAAGTTTTTAGCCCTTCACAAAGTGGGAGAACAACCTTATTCTGCTTGGGTTTTCAAACAAATTTATGATGCTCAAGGGCAGCCAATTCCGGGTGCTTTTGTGGATTTGAATGGTGATAACAAAATTAGTAATGAGGATAGATATTTTAAAGCATTACGACCAAATTGGACTTATGGTTTTACTACAAATTTCAACTACAAAAATTGGGATTTAGTAGCTAACTTTAGAGGTCAACTTGGAGGTCAGGTGTACAATTCTAGACAAATCACCACTGGTTTTACAGATAGAGCTATACAAGGAACAACTAGTGGATTGAATAATGTGCTTAATTTTTATGATGGAACAGCTAATCCTTTATACCAAAACTTTAATGGTAATGATGAGTTCTCAGATCATTTATTAGAAGATGCAACATTCTTGCGTTTGGATAACGTAACTTTAGGTTACAAGTTCAATAAATTTGTACGTAGTTCATCATTAAGAGTGTATGGATCTGTTAATAACGTGTTTGTATTGACTAAATATTCTGGACAAGATCCAGAGAATTTTAATGCAATTGATAATAACTTTTACCCAAGACCAAGAACGTATACGTTTGGTTTGAGTCTTGATTTTTAATTCATTTTAAGAAATATGAAAAATTTAAAATTATGTTTAGTAGGATTAGGTATAATGCTACTATCCTTAAATAGCTGTTCTGATGATCTTGATACAAAGCCAAAAGTACAATTGGATCTTGAGCAATTGTTACAAAAAGATCCTAACGCTATTAATGGGTTAATGTCAAAAATGTATGGAGCTTTTGCTTTATCAGGCCCTAGTGGTCCTGGAAGTACTGATTTAGGTGCGGGAGATGACCCAGGTGAATCACCTTTCCTAAGAGGAATTATTAATTTACAGGAGTTTACAGCCGATGGTATGAAGAACCGTTGGGGAGACAATGGTTTGGATCAATTGACTACAACTTCTAATTGGGACGAGAACAATAAGTTTTTTAAATACTTATACAATCGTGTTTATTTCGTGATTCCTCAGGCCAACAATTTGATCAATGTAATGAATTCTGTAGACGTTCCTAATAAAGAGCAGTATATTAGTGAGCTACGTTTTTTACGTTCTTTGGCTTATTATTATATGATTGATTGTTTTGGTAAAGGAGTTATTGCAACAGAAAAAGATTTAGGTAGTGCGGTTCCTATTAAGGAATCTACTAGAAAAGAAATGTTTGAGTACGTTGAGAAGGAGCTTTTGGATATCGAATCAAAAATACCGCTTCAAAACGATTATGGTAGAGCATCTAAGTCGGCTGTAAGAATGCTTTTAGCAAAATTGTATTTGAATGCTGAAGTATATACAGGTACTCCAAAGTATAATGAGGCATTGGCTTATACAAATAAGATAATTACTGAAGGAGGTTTTACTTTAGCTCCTAATTTCGTTAGCTTGTTTTCAGGTGATAATGACAAAACAGCTGCTAAAAATGAGATTATTTACGCATTAATTGCTGACCCTATTGTGAGCCAAAGTTATGGTAACGCCACTTACATTGTAAATGGTAGTTTAAGTAATGAAACGATGACTCTTACAGATTTTGGAGCAAGAGATGGATGGCAAGGGCACAGAGCAACAAAAGCTTGGTATGGTTTGTTTGGTAATTCTGCCTCAGCTATAGCTTCATCTCAAGATGATAGAGCAAAATTGTTCTGGACTTCAGGGCATAATTTTGAAATGGATGATTACAAAAAATGGGTGGATGGGTATCCAAGTGTGAAATTTAGAAATTCAAATTTCCAAGGGTCAACTACACCAACTAGTTTTTCAAATGTTGATTTCCCTTTATTTAGATTGGCTGATGTATATTTAATGTATGCGGAGTGCGTGTTACGAGGTGCTACAGGTGGTACAGCTGCACAAGCTTTAGAGTATGTTAATAAAGTTAGAACTCGTGCAAATGCAACTCCAATAACTGCCTCTGGTTTAACTTTGAATTTTATCATTGATGAAAGAGCAAGAGAGCTTAATCTTGAAGGTCATAGAAGATCAGATTTGATTCGTTTTGGACGTTTTACAGGTGGAAGTTATTTGTGGCCATGGAAAGGTGGTTCAGTAGATGGTAATGCCATTCCTGACACTTATAAATTGTTCCCAATTCCTTTGAGCGCTTTACAATCTAACCCTAACTTGACCCAAAATCCAGGGTATTAATTTTTAATCTAAACGACATGAAAAATATCTTAAAATCTGCAATATTTGCCTTAATGCTTGTTGTATTAGGCTCTTGTGAAAATGATATTGAAGCGGTAGCGACCAACCAAGCAGGGCCACAGCTTTTAACTCCTGTTTCTGGAGTAGAGCTTGAACTTCTAGAGGTCAACCAAGATAATGTAGCTACTACTTTAGTGTGGGATTATACTGACTTTGGAGTTGATGCTGCTGCTACATATACTGTAGAAATTGCACAAGCTGGTACTAATTTTCAAACACCAATCCCAGCAGGCACCACTACTGAACGATATATATCTTGGACAGTAAAAGCCTTGAGTGAATTGTTGGTTGATAATGGTTTTGCCCCAGATGTTCAGTCTTCAATTGATGTTAGAGTAGTAGCGAAGTTGGGTACCTCCACAAATGCTTTGATACAATATTCTAATATTGTTACTTTAAAAGTAACTCCTTATTCGCCAGCGGTTGCTAATAACTGTCCAAATCAGTTTGCTGTTGGTGCAGGTATTCCTTCAGCAGGTTGGGGATGGAGTTCTCCTTTGACAATGCTTTGTAATGATAATGTTCTTGTGGCAACAACTAGTTTAATCAATGACACTTTTAGATTCTTTACGGTTAATGCCGATTGGGGATCTGGAAGAAACTATCCTTGGTACGTAAGTGAAGGTTATAAAATTAGTTCATCATTAACAAATGCATTGGATGGTGATAGTAATTTTAGATTTACTGGGACTCCTGGTGTTTATAGAATTAAAGTTGACGGTGTTAATAAAACGATTACTGTGGCACAAGGTGAAACATCTGCTAGTTCATATTGGTTAGTTGGTGAAGCTACTCCAGGTGGATGGACTTGGGAAAACAATAGTGAAACTGAATTACCTTTGATTTCTGATGGAATATATGAAATACCTGTTGTTTTGAATAAAGACAAGGCTTTTAGAGTATTCCTAGGGAACAATGGAACCAATGATGGTAATTGGGATGCAAGTAAAAACTATCCTGCTTTTGCAAATGACGGTTATACTATTACACCTGAGCTTGTAAATGCTGAAGATGGCGATAAAAATTTCAAATACACTGGAGAAACAGGATTGAGACTTTTAAAAATTAATACTATTGCAAAAACCATAACATTAGATTAATTTATCATATCATTCATAAAAGGGTTGTCTCTATGGCAACCCTTTTTTTCATTAATTTTTTATAAATTTAAATAGGATGAGAAAAATTTTACTTTTAGGGATTCTTTTATGGGGATGTATTGTTTTTGGTCAACAACAAACAGTTACTCATACCATTGCTCCCGCTACTTTTGAAGAAACAACATCGATTACAGTTACTGTTAATGGGTCTAGCATTAATGAGGCCACTTGGGGAGTAACAGGGAATGCTCTGTATATTTGGGCATGGTCCTATGATATTAATGATACGAATGAAAGGGATTGTCCGACCAATGGAACTTGGGCGAGTTCTAACGAAGCAAATCGTTTTACTTACAATTCATCATCGGATACCTATACTATAACTTTTGTTCCTAGCACATTTTTTAATCGAGTTGGGTTAGGAAGGTTTGGTTTTTTGATTAAAGCTAAGAACGGAACTGGCGACAAAAAATCACAAAATATTTTGACTGAAGTTGGTTCTTTTCAAGTTACATTGAATACTCCCGCTCAAAACAGTACTACTATTTTAGCCTCTGGAGGTAGTTTGAATATAACAGCATCAAATACCAATGGTGTTGCGAATTACAATTTAAAATCCAATGGAACTTCTATCAATACTGCAACAGCTACAGCTAGTTATGCATTTAATCATACCAATATTACTGGTAATCAAAATTATGAATTAGAAGTAACGCAAGGAACAACTACTATTGTAAAGAAGTTCACCGCTGTAGTGAGTCCAACAGTGGTTTCTGAAACGATTCCAGCAGGTTTAGTAGATGGGATTAACTATAATCCAAACGATGCTACTAAAGCTACTTTGGTATTGGATGCTCCATTAAAAGATTTTGTATATGTAGCAGGAAGTTTTAATAATTGGCAACCTACTGCAGCTTATGCAATGAAAAAAGATGCTACGGCCGGATCAACAAAATTCTGGTTAGAATTAACTGGACTTACTGCAGGAACCAATTATACCTACCAATATTGGGTGGTTGATCAAACCCCTTTGGCTGGTTCACCAAGTTTGGTAAAAGCTGCAGACCCTTATTCAACTTTGGTCTTGTCACCTTATGATGATGGTGGGATTCCAGCGGCTTCTTTTCCTAATTTACCAGCTTATCCTTCTGGACAAGAAAGAGAGGTTACTTGGTTTAAAACCGGACAAACACCCTATGCTTGGAGTCAAGCAACCTTAAATTTTGTGAAACCAGCTAAAGAAAAATTAGTGGTTTATGAAGTGTTGGTTCGTGACTTTGACGCCAGAAGAAATTACCAAGATTTAATCGATAAAATTGATTATTTCAAGAACTTAAAGGTAAATGCCATTCAATTAATGCCTGTAATGGAATTTGAAGGCAACGAAAGTTGGGGGTATAATACTTCATTCCATATGGCTTTAGATAAATTCTATGGAACACCTGAGAAGTTAAAAGAGCTTATTGATTTGTATCATCAGAACGGAATTGCCGTAATTTTAGATGTGGCCTTAAATCATGCTTTTGGAAGAAATCCAATGGTTCGTATGTGGATGAATGATTCTGATGGCGATGGATTTGGTTCGCCAACTACCGAAAATCCATATTTTAATACGGTGGCTAGACACAGTTACAGTGTAGGTGAAGATTTTAATCATCAGCAAGTGCGCACTAAAAACTATGTTAAACGTGTAATTAAGCAGTGGGTTGAGGAGTTTAAAATTGATGGTTTCCGTTGGGATTTAACCAAAGGATTTACCCAAAATGCACAAGGATCAGATGTACAAACGGATGCTTATCAGCAAGATCGTGTTGATGTCTTGAAAGAGTATGCGGATTATTCTTGGTCTTTGGATCCTACTCATTATGTAATTTTTGAACATTTAGGTACAGATGCTGAAGAGAGAGAATGGGCCAATTATCGTGTTAATGATCCAATAAGCAAAGGAATCATGATGTGGGGTAAAATGACAGACAATTATAACGAATTGACTATGGGTTGGCCTAATAGTAATATATCGAGAATGTCTAGTGCTAGTAGAGGTTTTACAGCGCAACGATTGATTGGGTACGCCGAAAGTCACGACGAAGAGCGCTTGATGTACAAAAATTTGCAGTTTGGAAATAGTACCAATAGTGCCCATAATGTAAAAACACTTGCCACTTCGTTGTCTAGAATGTCTGCTTTAGGCGCAGTATCTTTATTGGTTCCTGGACCAAAGATGATTTGGCATTTTGGAGAACTAGGATGGGAGCAGTCAATCTTTACTTGTAATAATGGGACTGTAAATGATCAGTCAGCTACTATTGTTGGAGATTGTAAGTTAGATACCAAGCCTCAACCTCAATGGACAGGGAATTGGTTAGGAAATACTAATCGTAGCAAGATTTATAACGACTGGGCTAAAATGATTACTTTAAAAATCAATGAGCCTGTATTTTTAGGCAATGTAACGATTTCTAGTACAAATAGCGTTACACCAAATATTAAGATTGCTAATTCTGCGCTAGCTAGTACAGTGTTAAAAGACGTGTTGATTATTTCAAATTTTGATGTGGTAGCACGAAATGTAGCAACAGGATTTCCTTATGCAGGGACTTGGTATAATTTAATGGATAATACTACTTTAAATGTTACGGATGTGAATCAAACTATTAATTTGCAACCTGGAGAGTATAGAATTTTAGGTAACAAAACAGCTACTTTAGCTATTGCTGATTTTGAAAAAGAAGCTACTATTAAATTGTATCCTAATCCATCTTCAAATTATTTTACTCTAAGTGTAGAGACAACAAAAGTTGAAATATATTCTATAACAGGTCAAAAAGTTAAGCAATTTGACGCCATTAAATCTGTTGATCAACAATTTAATATTAGTGATTTAAGTAAAGGTTTGTATTTAGTAAAAGCTTACAATGATAAAAACCAGACGCAAGTATTGAAAATGATTAAGGAGTAAATCTAGTATTGTGCATTAATGCACTTTGCTTATTGAATCGTTTCCTTTTGAACGGTTTTACTAGATATAAAAAAGGCTGTTTCTTTCATTTAGAAACAGCCTTTTTTTTAAATTTTGCCTTCTTTTATTTCGTTGACAATTTCAGGGTTTAGCAGTGTAGAAGTGTCTCCAAAATTAGAGAAATCCCCTTCGGCAATCTTTCGAAGAATTCGACGCATTATCTTTCCGGAACGTGTTTTTGGTAGCCCTGTTACAAACTGTATTTTATCCAGTTTGGCAATGGGTCCAATGTGGTCCGAAATGTATTGGTTGATCTCTTTGCTCACGTTTTCACGAACGCGATATTCTCCTGTTTCTTTTAAGATTACAAAACCATACAAAGCATTCCCTTTTATATCGTGTGGAAATCCTACGATTGCAGATTCAGCTACGGCAGGATGCTCATTGATGGCATCTTCGATAGGGGCAGTACCCAGGTTATGACCTGATACAATCACCACATCATCTACTCGTCCTGTGATTCGATAATAACCTACTTCATCTCGCAACGCCCCGTCTCCGGTAAAGTATTTTCCTGGAAAAGCGGAGAAATAGGTTTCTTTATACCGTTGATGATCGCCCCAAATAGTTCGAGCTATACTTGGCCATGGATATTTAATGCACAAACTACCAACAATTTGGTTGTCTTCGATTTCGTTTCTTTTTTCATTCATCAGTACAGGTTGTATTCCAGGAAGCGGAAGCGATGCGTAAGTTGGTTTTGTTGGGGTTATAAATGCTAGAGGCGAAATAAGAATACCTCCTGTTTCTGTTTGCCACCAAGTATCGACTACAGGGCAACGTTTCCCGCCAACATGATCATTATACCAATGCCAAGCTTCTTCGTTGATAGGCTCTCCTACTGAACCAATTACTTTTAAAGAGGCTAACGGGTATTTTTGAACGTATTCCAAACTCTCTTTTGCCAAAGCACGAATAGCAGTTGGTGCAGTATAAAAATGGGTCACACTATGTTTTTCAATCGTTTCCCAGAATCGGCTAAAGTTGGGATAGGATGGTATACCTTCAAATAGTACTGTTGTTGCACCGTTCAATAAAGGGCCATAAAGAATATAAGAATGTCCGGTAATCCAACCAATATCAGCAGTACACCAAAACACATCATTTTCTTGGTAATTGAATACATTTTTAAAGGTGTAAGCAGTATAGACCATATAGCCTGCTGTAGTATGCACCATTCCTTTTGGTTTTCCAGTTGAACCCGATGTATATAATATAAATAAAGGATCCTCTGCATCCATTATTTCTGCAACATGGTTGTTTGAAGCTAGGTCTAGTAGAGGTTGTAACCAAAAGTCACGTCCTTCTTGCATAGAAACGATAGTATTGGTTCGTTTGGCCACTAATACTTGTTGTACTGAAGGGCATTTCTTTAAAGCCTCATCTATGATGCCTTTGAGGTCGATTGTTTTATTACCACGGTACCCTCCATCTGAAGTAATCACCATTTTGCATTCACTATCATTAATTCTTGCAGCAACAGCGGAGTCTGAGAAACCGGCGAATACGACCGAATGAATGGCTCCAATTCTTGCGCAGGCTAATATTGAAACGGCTAATTCTGGAATCATAGGTAGGTAGATACAAACCCGATCTCCTTTTTGAATACCGTTATTTTGCAACACATTTGCCATTTTGTTGACCCTTTCGGAAAGGTCATTGTAGGTAATGTGGTCTGCCTTCTCATTGGGGTCGTTTGTTTCAAAAATAATGGCAGTACGCCCTCCATTTTTAGCTAAATGTCGGTCAATACAATTTTTGGTAATATTTACTTTAGCATTTACAAACCATTTTATTTTGGCTTCGGCCATATTAAAGTCAATTACTTTATCCCATTCTTGATACCATACAAAGTTTTCTGAGGCTACTTTATCCCAGAATTTTTTTGGCTCACGAATTGATTTTTTATAATGCTTAAAGTATTCTTCGAGTGTGTTGATTTTGAAATAGCTCATAATTGTTTTTTTTGTTTTGTTAAATCAATTCGTATACTTGCTCTACTAATTTTTTTATTGAAAAAGGTTTTGATACATAGAGATCCGCACCAAGCATCAGCCCTTTTTCAATATCCTTTTCTTTGTTTTTAGCAGATAGAAATATGACTTTGCAGTGTGTTAGTCTTTTGTCCTTTTTGATTTGTTTTAGGGTTTCGTATCCATCTATATTAGGCATCATAATGTCTAGTATAATTATTTCTGGAAGTTGGGTTTGAAGTATGTCCAAGGCTTCTTGACCGTCTCTAGCTATAAATACTTGAAAGTTATTTTTCTTAAATGTATATTCTAGTGTCATTAGAATATTTGGTTCGTCGTCCACAAGGAGTATTTTTTTCATGACGTGCTATTATCTGATGTGATGTAATTGGGTAGGGTAAAGCTAAAAGTAACTCCTTCATCAGGAGCATTGACTACTTCGATTTGCCCTTTATGATGTTCAATAATTTGTTTGCAAATGGCCAGCCCGAGACCACTGCCTACTGGCTTTCTTAGGTTTTGGTTGCGTGATTGGTAAAATTTGTCGAATATAGCTTCATAATCTTCTTCGTTAATTTTCTTGCCATTATTGTGAATATTAACTTGCACAAATGAGTGCTGCTCTAAAATGGTTATGGTAATGATACCATTTGGAGTAGCGCAAAATTTTAAAGCGTTTGATAGTAAATTATGAATCACTTGCGTGATACGTTCCTCGTCATAGAAGGCACGTATGATTTTAGACTCATGTTTGAAGTGTATTTTAATGCCTTTATTTTGTATTAATTGTGTAAGTGACCGAAGGCTGTCGTCAATAGTTTTGATTAAGTTGTTTTTTGATAAATAAATTTTCTGTTTGCCAGTTTCAAATTTTTCTAAATCCAAAATCTTATCAATCAAACGATTCAATCGATCTGATTCTGAAATAATATTTTGCAAAAATTGCTGACGAATGGGAGGCGGGATGTCCTCATCATCATGTAATATTTCGCTTGCTGCTCTAATAGCGGTTATAGGCGTGCGCAATTCATGTGTTACAGTATCCAGAAATTCGTCTTTTTGGGCATCCTTATTAAGGAGCTCTTGATTGGCTTGACGAAGTTGTTCAGAGGTTTTTTGAAGTGCGGTTGTTGTTTCGTTTAATTTTTTATTTACAATGATGTTTTCTTGCGATTCTTCTAGAATTCGTAATACCTCTGGTAAAGCGATTTTTTCTTCTTTAACCACGCTTGCAATAAGTATTTTAGACGATGCAGTTCCTATATGCCCTGTTAATAGATTCTCTGCAAACTTTATAAACCGAGGATCTGCAGTTGCAATTTTTTCGTCTATATTGTATTTGGCATGGAATAGAGAAAGCGCTCTTTTAGTTCGGACTACGCCGAGAAAGCGCTCTAATACTTTTTGAATATCGGCTACATAGGCAACGCCTTTCCAAACAAATGCATTTTCTAAATTGTTACTGTATTTGTCACTGTCGACAAACATTTCTGCATAGTTACGTTCACGATAGTTTCCTTTGAAGCTTACCGAGACAGCCAAATAACCAAAAGTATTGAATAGTAGACTCCAAAAGATGGCTTGTGGAATGGGATCTAAATAGTCTAAACCAAACAATTCAAATGGTTTAAGGAGTGCAATGCCATATGGTCCATTATTAATAAATGAACTACTAATTTGGTTGATGCCCAGGGCAAATGGAATAATTAGGGTATAGGCACATATAATGAAGCCAAGAAGTAAGCCTGTGATGGCGCCTTTACTTGAACCGCGTCTCCAGAATAAAGCGCCAAAAAAAGCTGGTGCAAGCTGTGCGATTATAACGAATGATACTAATCCTATTGAGTAAAGTGTGTAATCTAAAATGAATACTTTATAAATTATGTATGCAAGAACAATCAATAAAAGAATACCAAACCGTCTGCTATTGATGATACGTCTGTTGTTTTTTTGTTGGAAATTATTTTCTAGTGAACCTATGAAGCCGTAAGGAATCAATAAGTTATTGCTGACCATAGTAGCTAGGGCAATTGAAGAAACAATAATCATCGATATTGCTGCGGAAAACCCTCCTAAAAATACCAAAATAGTCAATGTGGTATTGCCAAAAAATTGTGGTATTAGCAAGGAATAAGTGTCGGAGTTAAGCTTTTGTCCTGCAAATAATATAGATCCCCCCCATGCAATTGGAAATACAAAAACATTAAAAAGTAAAAGATACAAGGGAAACAACCAAGTAGCTGTTTTGATGTGTTTGCTGTTATTGTTTTCCACAATACTAGTGTGAAATTGTCTTGGCAGTAAAAACATTGCAAACATTGACACTAAGCATAAAAAGAACCAGTTCAAGGCATTTTCTATTCCGCCAATAGTGTTTTTCTCTGTGAAACTCTCCATTATTGATGCTTTTGCATAAATAGAGTCAAAGCCGTCAAAAACATAGTAGGTTACATAGCAACCAAGTATAATAAAGAAAGCAAGTTTAAACACAGACTCTATTGCTACTGCCAATACAATACCTCTTCTTTTTTCTGAGGCATCTACATATCGAGTGCCATAATAGGCCGCGAATAAACCTAAAGCCAAACATACATAGGTAGTGGTGTCATAAAATACATTTTCATTAGACTCCGTTTTGGTAACAATATGAAAGGTATCCGAAATAGATTTAAGTTGCAACGCAATGTAAGGTAAGATGCCTATAACACAAATTACCGTGACCAAAGCGCCTAAAAACCTACTATTGCCATAACGTAAAGAAATAAAGTCTGCAATACTTGATATTTTATTGACTTTAGTGATTTGTAGAATTTTTTTAAGAACTATTAACCAAGCTGGCATGACTATAATAGGGCCAATATAAATGGGTAAATAACTTAGTCCTGAATTGGCAGCCACGCCAATACTGCCATAGTAAGTCCATGCAGTGCAGTATACCGCTAAGGATAATGAGTAGACATAAGGGTTGTTGGTCCATTTATAATGCTGTTTTTTTTCTGCCCAATGTGCAATAAAAAACAGTATTGAAACGTACGCTAAAAGGATAATTAATATTACCGTACTACTCATGATACCTTTTGATTAAAATAAAACTAACAACAATAACGATTAACCATAGCAGGAATAAATACGCATAAATTATAGGTATTCCCAAAAAAGAGTTAGCACTATCAAATAGCAGCAGCAATGGAAAATTGCAGGCTACTAACAGTAGCAAGCTTAGGATAACAAATTTTTGCTCGTGTCTTTTTTTCATTGGTCTCGTTAATGTTTTTTTACAGAAATGACTTAGTGCAATCTCTTTTTTAATGAAATTGCACTAAGTTATTAGTTATTTATCGTTTTGAATGGTCGTATTCACCCATTAATGAGTAGTAGCCAAAAACTCCCATTCCAACAACTACAAGTGGCGTTAATACAAATAAGATTATAATGCCGAACACCAAATCATCTTGTTTACCTGACATAAGCTTAGGTAATCCAAACTCAAAAATACAGAAGTAAGCGGCAGCGACAGCGGCTGCAATCCATATCATTCCAAGGGCTCTTTTTAATTGATCCATACTATTTTGATTTAAACGTGTTTATTTTTTTTAGAATTGTCTAGGTAAACCATTCCGATTATGAAGGAAACAGCTGCAATAATTATGGGATACCATAGTCCTTCTAGGTAGTAGTCAGCTTGACCAGCATCTTTTGCATTGGTCACTAAATAAGTAGAAATTGCAGGAAGTAATCCCCCAAATATACCATTCCCAACGTGGTAAGGCAGAGACATGGAAGTATACCTAATTTTTACTGGAAACATTTCAACCAAAAAGGCGGCAATTGGTCCATACACCATCGTAACAAAAATAACTTGAATGAAGATAAAGAATACCAATGTCCAAAGATCTGCATCGTTAATAGTTACAGTAGTTTTTATTTCTGCTTTCGGTTTTCCATCTACAATTTTGGCAATTCCATTGTCTAAAGTTACTGTTTTTACTTCGACCCACTTGGTGCCATCTTCAAACAGTTTAGTAGTCGTATAAATAGAGTCAATAGCTTGTTTATTTATTTTTGTTTCGGCCAATACAGTTGTTTTTGCTACTATTTCCGTTTTATTTTTAATGTTCGTAGTTTCAAACATAGCTTGATAAATTGGGCGGTACAATAATATTGCAATTAGCATCCCGCCCATCATAATATATTTTCTGCCAAGCTTGTCGCTAAGCCATCCAAATACTATAAAAAAGGGCGTTCCAAGAATCAAAGCGATTCCTAATAGAGTATCTACTTGAGAACTTTCAATATTCATTACGGTTTTTAAAAAGCTCATTGCATAGAATTGTCCGGTATACCAAACGACACCTTGACCCATTGTGGCACCAAAAAGTGCTAATAAGACAAACTTTAAGTTGTAGCGATTACCGAAACTTTCTTTCAAAGGGTTTGTACTTGTTTTTCCCTCAGATTTTGCTTTTGCAAAAACGGGAGATTCCTCCATGTTTTTTCGAATTAAATAGGATACACCCACCATTACTATAGACATCCAGAATGGAACCCTCCAACCCCAAGCATCAAATTCTTCGGGAGTTAGTGCATTTCTTGTAGCAAGTATGACCATTAACGAGATGAATAGGCCAACAGTAGCGGTAGTTTGAATCCATGATGTCCAGTAGCCACGTTCTCCTACGGGAGCATGCTCCGCGACATAGGTAGCTGCGCCTCCATACTCCCCACCAAGTGCTAAGCCTTGAAGCATTCTTAATATTAGTACAGCCAATGGTGCTAAAAAACCGATAGTTTCATAGCTAGGAATACAGCCAATTACAAAAGTAGCTCCTCCCATAAGGAGTAGTGTTACCATAAAAGTGTACTTTCTGCCAATAATGTCACCTAATCTTCCAAAGAAAAGTGCGCCAAAGGGACGAACGATGAATCCCACAGCAAAAGTTGCTAGCGTAGCTAAGAAGGCTGCTGTTGGATTGTCAGCTGGGAAAAATTTAGTTGAAATAACTACTGCTAAACTTCCGAAGATGTAGAAGTCATACCATTCAATCATGGTACCCATAGATGAAGCTGAAATGACTTTCCAGATTCCTTTTGTTGATTTGTTACTCATTTGGGTGTTTTTTTTGGTTTATAAATAGATTTGTAGTTGCACAATAAACTCTCCTTTGCTGTTCTCTTTAACACCAGGAGCGCTATATACAGGTCGAGTAGAATATTGTGTAGTTATTTTAGAATGATGTCCGTCAAGGAGAAAATTAGCACCTAAATCATATTGGGTACTAGACTTTTGAAGAGCGTCAAAGTCTTTGTAGGTAACTGCGGCATAAGGTTGGATTCTAACTTTTGGTTTTTCATTTTTATTTGGTAATAAAAAACCAGCTTGGGTGTACCAAATGGATCCACTGCCTATTGTGGGTTGCGAATTTCCTGGCCCAGCAAGTGCTCTGTTGCCTGTGAAATTAGGGTCAGAAGTTCCAATATTCATAATCCCAATATTTCTTAAATAGTTAGGGCCAAAATCATAATTATAGAAAACACTATAAGCTGTAACTGCCATTTTTTGTTCTTTTTTTCCTATCGGAAGGTCTAAAAAGACATCTGCGGCAAAAAGATTCATATCGTGCTTTTGAATTTGATTGTTAACTGATGATTTTGTAGCATCAGGAGCTGTATAAAAACCAAGGCCAATATTGAATACTTTTTTGGTTCCAACATAACTACCCACTTTAAAAGGGAGTAGATTCGATTCTTGATCCAAAAATTGGTATTCAAAATAACCAGCGGTAGACCATTTCGCATTCCCATTATTATCTACAGCGATAGCATTGGCGGCATTATTCACATTTGTTGGCGTTACATTTGTAGCAAAGGGTTTGTTGTGACTCAAACGGTATTCAAATTTTCCGTATTTTCCTTTTGCAAAAAGGCCTACTTGACGAGCAAATTGATCTGAATTTTCAATCAATGGCCAGTTAAATATTGGTGCGTCAATAGTCAAGAAGTTGAGCGTTGATGCCATCGTTTCTCTAGAAAGTCCCATGTAGTAATGTAATCCTCCTCCTAATGAAAGACTGAATTTTTTGTCTTTTTGAGGTAAAACTACGGCATATTCATTCCACGCATCGTGAAAAAATAGGCCGGGTTTTTTTCCTGCGCCATAACCTCCAGTTCCAGCAGATCCTGAGGCACCACCACTTGTAAAGGATTGATTGTTGATCCCAAAATGAGTTACAATCATATAACGAGGTGATAATTGAGAGTAAGCCAAAAAACGCAGTCTTCTATTGCCGATATCACTTGTGCTTGTAGTAGCTTCATTTCCTACTGCTGTGCCTGGATTCATTTGCGAAGAGCGAAACCAAATTTGATTCCATAAAATAAAGCGCATGTATTTTGAACCGTTATCATTTAAATTGAATTTCATTCCGCTACCGTATTCACTTGCGCCTTGAGCGAGAGCGATTGTAGTAAAAAGAAGAGCTAGTACCAGAGGAAAATTTTTTTTCATAAAAAATAGTTTTGGTTGGTTTTTACAGTGCCAAATTCTAATTTAATTTTAGAAAAAAAAATAATGCTATATTTTTTTGTAAATAAGTATAGTTAGTCTTTAAAGCGCTCCCATTTAATAAGCATAAATTTATCTCCAAGCTCGGTTATTATCATTCCAGCTCCCGCTAAGAGGCTTTTGTTTTTTAGGTAATCTATTAGTTCGGAATGATTTAAAATACGATAAGTAGGGTGGTAGTTGGCGTGTGATGGCTTTTTAATATTATAGGATTTAACCCAATTACTAATAGTTACGTGAGAAACGCCTAAAATACGTTCAATTTCACGATAACTTAAGCCTTCCAAATAGAGCTGCAAAGCTTTGGAAACATAATAATCGTCAATTTTTTTCCCCAGTTTATTTACGGTGAAAAAATAATTGCATTTTTTGCAAGAGTATCTTTGTTTATTGCTAATAATGCCGCTTTTAATTATGCGATCACTTTGGCACTTTGGACAGCTTAAAAGTTCCATGTATATATAATTTGCATAAATATAGTAAATTAGCAACATTATAAAAGAACAATATTAATTTTATTCTCTATTTTTTTAAGTAATTCGTAATTTTAAACTAAAAAAAGTGAGTATTTATTAAGGTTTGAAGGGAATGTAGAAATTTTTGTTTCGATTTATTTCGGTAGTAGGTAAAAACAAAAAACCCGAATATTGCTATTCGGGTTTCGTGGTACCTCCAGGGATCGAACCAGGGACACATGGATTTTCAGTCCATTGCTCTACCATCTGAGCTAAGGTACCTTTACAATTTTGAGCAGTAGTGCTTGTTGATTGCGGGTGCAAATATAGAACCATTTTTAATTTATCCAAAACAATTTTTAAAAAAAATCTATTCGTACCTTAGCTTCCGCTAATTGTGATATATGATTTTAACCGTAGACATTGGAAATACAAGGATTAAAGGTGCTGTTTTTGAGCAGTATACACTTGTTGAATTTTTTGTTTTTGAAGTAGAAGAACTTCAAAAAAAAATTGAAAATATTTTAAAGAAATATCCAAATCTCAAGTATTTGGTTGTTTCTTCGGTTGGAAATTTAGAAAAAGAGTTCTTTTTAGCTTTTGAATCTAGGCTTAAAGTTCATTTTGTAACCCATAATGATGCTTTTCCATTTGAAAATAAATACGCAACCCCGAAGACGCTCGGTATTGATCGAATGGTTTTAGCCGCTGGAGCGACACTACAATTTCCAGGGCAGAATAGATTGGTCATCGATGCGGGGACATGTGTAACCTATGATTGTGTTGATGCTGACGATAATTATCTTGGAGGTGCAATTTCGCCTGGAATTCGTTTGCGCTATGAATCATTACATAATTACACCGCCAAATTACCGTTGCTTAGTATGGGTAATCCAGAGACTTTTATTGGCGACTCGACTGTAAATGCTATTCATTCTGGAGTTGTAAATGGATTAGTCTATGAAATTGACGGTTTCATAGAGGAATTCAAAGCAAAGTATTCAAAATTTATAATAATTTTAACGGGGGGTGATGCAGATTTTTTGGCTATGCGATTAAAAAATACCATATTTGCCAATTCAAATTTCCTATTAGAGAGTTTGAATCAAACATTTCAATATACAATCAACAATGATTAAAAAAATCTTTATAGCAACTTGTTTGCTTTTTTCATTAGTTTCTTTAGCTCAACAAGGGACTTCTTCACCTTACTCATATTACGGAATTGGAGATATTAGATATAGAGGGATGCTAGAAAATCGTTCGATGGGGGGTGTTGCAATAGAACAAGATAGTATACATATTAATGTTGAGAATCCATCGAGTTATGCTAATTTAATAAGGACTACATTGACAATGGGTGGGACTTATGGGACAAAAGCATTGAAGGATGATGCAAATAGTGCTACTGCAAAAAGAACAACATTAGATTATATGGTGATTGCTATTCCGATTGGTAAGGTGGGGATAGGATTTGGTTTGATGCCATATTCTTCTGTTGGTTACAAAATACAATCGATTAGTGCAGATGGTTCTCAAAACAACAAACGATTAGAAGGCACTGGTGGTGTTAATAAGGTTTTTTTTGGTAGCGGATATAAATTGACCAAGAACTTTAGTATTGGAGCTGATGTTCAGTATAACTTTGGTAAAATTGAAACAGATAACTTAGAGTATGTAACTGGTGTTCCGGTAGGAACAAGAGAAGTAAATGTTGCTTATTTATCTGGTCTTAATTTCAATCTTGGTGCTATGTATCAGGCTAAGATTAGTAAAAAAATAAACTTGTATTCTAGTTTGAATTATACTTTCAAAGGAAAATTGACTTCAGAAAATACCCGAACCATTTCAACAGTAGATTATGATGGAACTTTCGATATTGATCCTGAAGGGTTTGACGAATTGACTACAACTCGTGAGCTTGAGTTGCCAAGTAAAGTAACGTTAGGTTTTGGTTTTGGTCAATCAAGGAAATGGTTAATTGGTACAGAGATAGCAGTTAGAGACGCAGGTAAATTAGCTAATAATTATAACAATGTGTCTGGAGCTTCATTTAAAAAATATAACCGTTACAGTGTTGGTGGTTATTATATTCCAGATTATAATTCTTTTACAAGTTACGCAAAACGTATTGTTTACAGAGCTGGACTACGTTATGAGAAGACAGGATTGGTGATTCAAAATCAAGAAATTGATGACAAGTCGGTTACTTTAGGTTTTGGTTTGCCTTCAGTAGGGTCTTTTTCTAATTTTAATATAGGATTAGAATATGGTATTAAAGGAACTACAGCTGCTGGTTTAATTCAAGAGAATTATTTCAATGCAAGTGTTAGTTTCTCTTTGAATGATAAATGGTTTGTTAAAAGAAAATTCTACTAGAAAGTAGTTTATAATTCACAACAATGACTTTCTCCATAAAACCATTTTTTGCAACGCTACTTTTTTTGACACTACTTTTGAGCTTGTTCTCTTGTGAAAGTAATTTCAAAGAAGTTCAAAAAATCAACATTTCAGAGTTCAACCCAACTGGAGAAGCTGATTCTATCAATGTAAAATATACCGATTCAGGTCGAATTTCTGCTATTTTGCTTAGTTCTAAAATGCTCGATTTTTCCGGGGTTGACTTTCCTTTTACAGAATTTCCAAAAGGTATCGATGTTACTTTATTTGACGCCAAAGGGAAGAAAACGTTTGTGAAATCCAATTATGCGATCTCTTATAAAAGAACTGGCATTATTGATTTGCAAGGAAAAGTCAAAATTACTACCCAAGATGGTCAAGTTTTAGAAACGGAGCAATTGTACTTTGATCAAAAAAACGAATGGTTTTATACAGAACGACGATTTACTTTCTCCAGTCCTAAAGGCTCTTCTGCTGGTCAAGGGATTGATTTTAGCAAAGATTTTAAAGTTATAAATTCTCAAAAAATCTCTGGAGAGGTTGATTCCAATAATTAAAATTTACTCATAATGAAATATTTAAAATTTACTTCTTACGCTTACTTGGCTTTTGCCTTGTTTTTTGTTTATGATGGCGTAACTAAATGGGAGGAGCCTACTCAAGGTCCTTGGCTGAGTTTTGGAATAGCAGCAGTAGCTGTATTTATGTTCTTTTTTAG
Organism: Flavobacterium sp. RSSB_23; assembly: GCF_051547145.1. Taxonomy (NCBI): domain Bacteria; kingdom Pseudomonadati; phylum Bacteroidota; class Flavobacteriia; order Flavobacteriales; family Flavobacteriaceae; genus Flavobacterium; species Flavobacterium sp. RSSB_23. The sequence goes on from NZ_JBPTTO010000002.1 coordinate 621,059, forward strand.
AGCTAAGTATTCCAAACGTTTCGAAGACCGCAATTCGAATAAATAGTTTTTTTACTGTAAATAGTAAAGTATCGAAAATAGTGTTTTTCTAGGGAAATGGTTTGGAAAAATAAGATAGCGTTCGTTAAAATAACTGCAATCGCATATTTTTTTTAAAACTTTAAAAAAACTTCTAAAATAAAACGCACCAAGTGTTATTATTAACTAGATAATTGTATTTTCGCAATCTGAATATAAAAATTAACAACAATAGAAATGGCAGTTTTAGCAAAAATTAGACAACGTTCCGCTTTATTGATTGGAGCAATCGCAATTGCATTGTTTGCATTTATAATTCAAGACCTTATTGGTAAAGGTGGTCTTGGTCAAAATACAAAAGATGTTGGGAGTATTAATGAAAAGGATATCGCTTTTGAAGATTTTAGACTTAAAGTTACAAATCTTGAAAAAAGTGGTCAAGGAATTACTCCAACTGAAGCAGCTAACAGAGTTTGGGAACAAGAAGTTACTTTGGCTTTGTTAACTACTGAGTTCGAAAAATTAGGATTAAGAGTAGGAGAGAAGCACATCGTTGAAGTGTTGAAAGCAGACCAAAATATTGGTAAAAACCCAATGTTCTTAAATGCAGCTGGATTATTTGACTTAGCAAAGTTTAAAGATTTTTTCAAATCAAATCCAGAACAAGCGCAATTCTTGAAAGACAGAGAGAAAGATGCAGAGATTAATGCAAAGTACCAAATCTACAATACGTTGATAAAGTCTTCACTTTATACTACTGAATTAGAAGGTAAATTTAAATACGAAGCAGAAGCTAATAAGGTAAACTTTGCTTATGTAGCTGGTTTGTATTCTACTATCAAGGACAGTGATGTAAAAGTTACTGATGCTGAAATTACTGAGTACATGAGTAAAAACAAAAAGAAATTCAAAGCAGATGAGTCTCGTGAAATTTCTTATGTTTTAATCGAAGATAAAGCTTCAGCTCAAGATGAAGCTGAAGTAAAAAACAAAATTACAAGTTTGTTGTCAGGAAGTGTTGTATACAATCAAGCAACAGGTAAAAATGATACTGTTCCTGGATTTAAAAATGCTAAAAATGCGATTGACTTCGTTAATGCAAATTCTGACGTTCCTTACGATTCTACCTATATTGCCAAAAAAGATTTGCCGGCTGTTGATGCTGACCGTTTGTTTAGCTTACCAGCAGGTGCAGTTTATGGGCCATACAAGTTTGGTAACTACTACTGTTTGTCTAAATCTTTAGGGTTCAAATCTGGAGTAAATGCAAAAGCAAGTCATATCTTAATTAGCTATGAAGGTACTCAAGTGCCAAACAAACGTGAGGTAAGAACTAAAGAAGAAGCTAAAGCAAAAGCTGAGTCTATCTTAGCTCAAGTAACTGCAAATCCAGATAGTTTCTTGATGTTAGCTTTTACAGCTTCTGATGATTCATCAGCACAACAAGGTGGAGATTTGGGGTATTTTGGACCAAATGCAATGGTAAAACCTTTTAACGATTTTGTTTTCAATAACGGAATTGGAAAAATTGGTTTAGTAGAAACTCCTTTCGGTTTTCACGTAATTAAAATTACTGATAAACAAGACGGAATTCGTTTAGCTACAGTTGCACAACGTATCGAAGCTTCTGAAGCAACTTCTGATAAATTATTTGCTCAAGCTACACAGTTTGAAATGGAAGCTGCTGATAAAGATTTTGATAAATTAGCGAAAGATATGAAGTTGACAGTTGCGCCAGTAGTAACTGCAAAAGCATTAGACGAAAACTTTGGTTCTTTGGGTAATCAAAGAGCAATCGTAAGATGGGCTTTTGAAGACGATTCAAAGGTAGGTGCTGTTAAACGTTTTGAGGTGGCAAATGTTGGTCACGTTATTGCAAAAATTAAGAGTATTGATGATTCTGGTTTAGTTGCTGTATCTTTAGCAAGACCTTATGTTGAGCCAATTCTTAAGAACAAGAAAAAAGCAGAATTGATTAAAGCAAAAATGACAGGTAGTTCATTAGAAGCTATTGCAAAAAGCGTTGGTGCTCCAGTGCAACAAGCTACAGGTTTGACTCTTGAAAATGCTGTTTTACCTGGTGGAGTTGGACAAGAAGCTAAAGTTGTTGGTAATGCATTTGCTTTGGCTGCAAACAAAATTTCAGCTCCAATTGAAGGAAATACAGGAGTATATGTTGTGAAAAACGTAAGCACAATTAAAGCTCCAGCTTTAAAAAGCCATGCTCAATATGTTACAAAAATAAAAGCACAAACTAGTGGTGATAGTAATAGAGCTATTCCATCATTGAAAGCTGCTGCTACAATTGAAGACAACAGAAAACAATTTGGATTCTAGTTATTACTGATTAGTTGTTTTTTTATAATATAAGCCAGAAACATTTATGTTTCTGGCTTTTTTTTTGGTGTAAACTCAGCCTTTTTTGTCTTTTGAATTTTAATTTGCGATATTGAAAATAGTATTGTTAATTTGCTGAGATATTACAAAATATAATTTTACTTTGTTTTAATCAAAAAAACATTGCTACATATAAAATAATGAGAGAAAATTATTTGAATGCCTTGGTTTATAAAAATTGGTATGTTTAGTTTCTTCAAAAGAAAACCTAAAGAATATTCCAAAATTGAAAATCATATTTATGGAATAATAACGGAGCTGCTAAAAGTTAGTGGCACCGATATTAATTGTGATGAGTTAGGCGGAAAGTACTATCTGAGCAATGAAGAGCAACATTTTAAAGTTACAATATTAAGTAACGATTCTGTTATTCGATTAACGAACACTCGTGATTCCGTTGCTGAGAAATACGATAAATTTTTTGTAGAAGATGTTTTGAAAGCTGTAAAAGAAGAAAAACACCGTCGTATGGAGTTGGTCTATGATTCTATTACCAATAGCATAGAAAAAATGGCCGAAAGGCTTCATAATACGCTCATTGAGACCAATGAGCAAGAACAGTTCAAAGAGCGGGATGTTCTAAGTAAGTTTTAAGCACCTAAAATCAACTCTTTGTATGGAATAACAGTTGAGTATCCTTTACTTGAAAAGTATGCTGTTGGGTCTTCTAATGCTATTGCCAAGACAAAATCACCGCCCCAAGCCCCTAAGCTTTTTACTACTCCATCAAAATCAGAGAAAAGTGCTTCATGAACAGTTAATAATTCCAAAATGGCGCTCAATTCGTTTTCGTGTAGCTGTAGTGCGTTAGCAAAAGATTTGATGTTTTTCGCGGTGGCAACAGCATCACTCAATTTATTAATGGTTGCAATGTTCTGTTTTAATTTCTCGTGTTTTTTGTTGTAATAGGCTGCTATGGCATTTTTACTACTCTGTTTTTGATTTAAATACACAAAGTACAAATTTGATACAAATTCAGGTTGGAAATCAATTGGTGTAATATTTGGTTTTTGATTTTCCAATTGATAGAAAATAGGAGTATTGTATTGAGCACAAGCAATATCATAGCCACTTCCTCCAAAGCTATTGTTAAGCAATTCAAAAGCATCTATTTTTAGCCATTGGGCAAGATTGTTAATCAAAGTAGAGGATGTTCCCAATCCCCATTTTTTTGGAAAAGTCAATGCTGTTTCAATTTGATAGCCTACAGTTTCTTGAAAAAATGAGGGTTGTAATAAATGTGCATGATGTAAAATAGTCAACAAGGTGTTTTTAACCGAGGATTCTGTGGCTTCTTTGTAATTAATAATGGCTTCCAATTCTAGTTCGTCTTCAAACCAAATTGTACCATCTGCATCAAAACTTTTCCATGAGATTGTCGGTTTGTCATGAGTAACAACTTGTAGATTTTGCCCCATTTTGGTTGGGAGCGCTAGTGCTTTTGCGCCATCTAAAACAAGATATTCACCAGTCAGTAAAAGTTTTCCGTTGCTATAAAAGGTTTGTCTCATGGAACATCAGGATTCTAGTCAGTCTTTATTTTCTTAATTCTTCAATATAATTCACTACGGCACTATGGGAAATTGTGTGGTGTTTGAAGTGCTTCTTGATATCATGACGTTCTTCTTCAGTGACATTAAACTGATTTAAAATGTTGTTCAAATGCATTTTCATATGCCCCTCTTGAATACCCGTTGTAGTCAATGAACGCAGTGCAGCAAAATTTTGTGCCAAACCTGCAACTGCTACAAATTGCATCAGTTCTTGTGCAGATGGTTTTTCAAGCATTTCGAGGCAAAATTTCACTAGAGGATGTAGCGAGGTTAAACCTCCAACTGTTCCTAATGCTAATGGAATTTCTAACCAAAAAGTGAATTGTCCGTTTTCTATTTTGGCGTGAGACAAACTGCTGTAGTGTCCCTCTTTTGAAGCATAGGCATGAACGCCTGCTTCTACTGCTCTAAAATCATTTCCTGTGGCTAAAACTACAGCGTCAATGCCATTCATAATGCCTTTGTTGTGGGTGACTGCTCGATAAGGTTCTACTTCTGCAATTCGAACGGCTTGAACAAATCGTTTCGCGAAATCTTCAGGATTAGGAATATGTTTTTCGGCTAAATCTTCTATTGGGCAAGAAACTTCAGCTCGAACTAGGCAATTTGGAACATAATTAGAGAGAATGCTCATGATTACCTCGATTTCCTTTTCCTCAGCTGTAAATAATTCATAGTTTTCTGCTTTTTCTTTTAAGGTTTTAGCAAATTGCTCTAAGCAAGAATTAATGAAGTTCGCTCCCATGCTATCTTTAGTTTCAAAAGTCGCATGCAATTGATAGTAATTAGGAATCAAGTCGGTTTTGTCTCTCAACTCGATGTCTAAAATTCCGCCACCGCGTTGTCTCATATTTTTGGTCAACGCATCAGTTTCAGAAAAGAAAGTAGTTTTTGTTTGGTTGAAAAAAGCGGTCAATTTGTCTTTATCTCCAGTGTATAAAAAATGAACTTGACCAATTTTCTCGGTGTTGATTATTGTTGCTTTGAACCCACCTCTTGTTGCCCAAAATTTGGCTGATTTTGCCGCTGCTGCCACAACGGAACTTTCTTCGATAGCCATTGGTATTGAGCTATTTTTGCCGTTGATTAAAAAATTTGGAGCAACTCCAAGAGGAATATAAAAGTTAGTGATAGTATTTTCAATGAATTCGTCGTGTAATTGCTGTAAAATACTGTCAGAATTCCAGTATTTTTTTAATAAATCAATTGCTTCAGTTGGTGTCGAAAAATAGTTATTGGCAATCCAGTTTATTTTTTCTTCTTTAGATAATTTTGAAAATCCTGCGATGGTATTGTTCATTTTCAATTGATTAATGGTTTTGACAGCAAATATACGGTTTTGCTTTTTTTTTATACCATTACTTTTGGCATTCTTGCTGGAAGTTCATCTATGTGGTATTGGTAAGTTTTAACACATTTCATAAAGCTTTATTGCAATTTTTTTACTAAAATTGACATCGTTTTAAATATAACTCAATTGAACGTGTTTTTATGTTTTTGTCTGAAAGAACAAAAATGCGTTGAAAAAAATCAGTCTATGAAATCGCCATTGACAATTAGGTTTGTTGAAAACAAACACTTATAAATAAAAGGCGATGCCATATATGACTTATTAAAAAATAAATTTTACATATATGAAATTAAAAAAATTGGCTTTATTGTTTTTTATTGGAATAGCTTCCGTTTTTGGGCAACAAAAAATAACCGTCGAATCTATTTTTACGGGTGCTTTTAGAACCAAAGGAATGGATGCATTACAGGCAATGAATACGACCAATCAGTACACCGTTTTGAATCCAAATCAGGCTCGTAATGGTCAACAAATTGATTTGTATGATTATGCTTCATTGAAGAAAGTAGCCACTTTGATTGATACTAAAGATTTTCCTCAATTATCAGATGGAATCGATAGTTACACCTTTAGTGAAGACGAAAAACTAATGTTGATTGCCAATAACACTCAGCCAATTTTTCGTCATTCTTTTACAGCCGATTATTTTTTATATAATATAACTTCGAAGCAATTAGTCAAATTATTTGATTTTCCTGTTCAAGAGCCTACTTTTTCACCAGATGGTAAAAAGATAGCCTATGCAAAAGACAATAATTTGTTTGTTTATGACATTGCTACCAAAGCGACAATCTCAATTACTTCAGACGGCAAAAAGAATAGCATCATCAACGGAATCACCGACTGGGTGTATGAAGAAGAATTTGCTTTTGTAAAAGCTTTTGATTGGAGTGCTGATAGTAAAAAGATTGCTTTTATACGTTTTGACGAATCCGAAGTTCCTGAATTTTCAATGTCGATTTTTCAAAAAGAGTTGTATCCAAAAGTAGAAACATTCAAATATCCTAAAGCTGGTGAAAAAAACGCAGTAGTGTCTTTGCATATTTATGATGTTGCGTCTCAAACTAAAAAAGACGTGAATTTAGGCAACTACTCTGATTTTTATATTGCAAGAATGCAATGGACAAACGATGCTAACGTACTTTCGGCTCAAGTGTTGAATCGTCATCAAGATAATTTAGATTTGTTGTTTATTGATGGTGCTACAGCTGCAGCAAAAGTTGTTTTAAACGAAAAAGACAAAGCCTATATTGATGTTACGGACAACTTGACTTTCCTAAAAGACAACAGCTTTATTTGGACGAGTGAAAAAGATGGTTTCAATCATATTTATTTATATGATAAAACAGGAAAATTAATTAATCAAGTCACCAAAGGCAATTGGGAAGTGACGAATTATTATGGTTTTGATGAAAAAACAAAAACTATTTTTTATCAGTCGGTAGAAAATGGTTCAATCAACCGTGATATTTATCGCATTGGTTTAGATGGTAAAAACAAAGTTCGTTTGTCTTCTAAGGTGGGTACTAGTGCAGCTACTTTTAGCCCAAATTTCCAATATTTTATTACTACCTTTTCAAGCGCCACACAGCCTCCAGTTTATACTTTGAACGAAGCCAAAACTGGAAAGCAATTGCAAATGATTGAGGAGAATCAAACTTTATCCAACAATTTAAAAGGCTTCAATTTGCCTACAAAAGAGTTCTCTGTTTTGAAAACAGAAAAAGGAATTGAACTCAATATGTGGATGATGAAACCTAAAGATTTTGATGCTACTAAAAAATATCCTGTTTTTATGTTCCAATATTCTGGGCCAGGTTCGCAACAAGTCAATAATGATTGGAACAGCGGTGATGATTACTGGTTTGCATCGCTTACACAAAAAGGATATATTGTGGCTTGTGTTGACGGAAGAGGCACAGGTTTTAAAGGAGCGGCATTCAAAAAAGTGACTCAAAAAGAATTAGGGAAATACGAAGTAATCGACCAAATTGATGCTGCCAAAGTATTGGGTTCTTATTCTTTTGTAGACAAATCAAGAATAGGGATTTTTGGTTGGTCGTTTGGTGGATTTATGGCGTCGAATTGTATTTTGAAAGGAAACGATGTTTTCAAAATGGCTATCGCTGTTGCTCCAGTAACCAATTGGCGTTTTTACGATAGTATCTACACTGAGCGTTATATGCAAACCCCTCAAGAAAACCCAACAGGTTACGATGATAACTCACCCATCAACCACGTTCAGAAGTTAAAAGGTAAGTTTTTATTAATACACGGCTCAGCAGATGATAATGTACACGTTCAGAATTCAATGCAAATGATGGAAGCCTTGATTCAAGCCAATAAACAGTTCGATTCACAAATTTATCCAGACAAAAATCACGGTATTTTTGGAGGCTATACCCGAATTCAACTTTACAATAAAATGACTAACTTTATCCTTGAAAATTTATAATAACTAACCTCAATCACATAATTTAAACTAGACTACAATGACAGAAACACAAGAGAAAACAGCTCATCCAAAAGGACTTTGGGTATTGTTTGGAACAGAAATGTGGGAACGATTCAATTTCTATGGAATGCGAACCCTATTAGTACTGTTCTTAGTAAATTCTTTATTAATGAAAGAAGAAGATGCTTCTTTAATCTATGGCGGTTTTCTAGGATTATGTTATTTGACACCTATGTTGGGAGGTTTTATCGCTGACCGTTATTTTGGAAATAGAAATTGTATTTTGTTAGGTGGTCTGATGATGGCAATCGGGCAATTGTTGTTATTCTTTAGTGGAAGTATTTTTCCTTCTAATATATCATTGGCTACTACATTAATGTATAGCGCATTGGGAATTATTGTTTTTGGTAACGGATTTTTTAAGCCAAATATTTCTAGTATGGTGGGTAGTTTGTATCCAAAGCAAGAAAAAAGCAAATTGGATACTGCTTTTACTATTTTCTATATGGGAATTAATTTAGGCGCATTTCTAGGTCAGTTTATTTGTCCTTATTTAGGAGATGTAAAAGATACTGGCGGAATCAGAGATATTCACGCTTTTAAATGGGGATTCTTAGCAGCAGCAGCAGCTATGTTGATTGGAACTGTTTTGTTTTATTTCTTAAAAGATAAATATGTTGTTTCTCCAGAAGGGAAACCACTTGGAGGATTGCCTTCTAAAAATGAATCTTCTGATTATGAAGAAGGAGAAGCTCAAAGTGCTGTTTTTTCAACAAAAGCTTTAGCCCTTTCTGTAGTTGCTTTCGTTGGAATGTTTTTAGCTTTTCATTTTTCTGTAGATGGAACTAATGTTGTAAAAACAATCATTTATCCAATTATTTATGCTGCGGGTATTACTTTAGCAGGATTGATTTTATCTGATAGTTCTTTGACAAAAGTAGAGCGTGACCGTATTTTGGTAATTTATATTATTTCTTTTTTCATCATCTTCTTCTGGGCAGCTTTTGAACAAGCGGGTTCTTCATTGACTTTCATCGCCGATTACCAAACTGATAGAAATTTCTTTGGTTTCCAAATGCCAGCTTCGATGGTTCAAATTTTTAATGGATTGTTCGTTGTGGCTTTAGCAGTTCCTTTTAGTATGTTATGGGATAAATTAAGAGCGAATGATAAAGAACCAATTTCGCCAGTAAAATTAGCCATTGGTTTATTTTTGATTGCAGTAAGTTTTTATATGATTGCTACTCAGGTAAAAGATTTAGGAACTTCTGGATTGTTGGCAATTAAATGGTTAATTCTTTTATACTTAATCAATACTTGTGCAGAATTGTGTTTGTCTCCAATTGGACTTTCATTAGTTGGTAAATTGTCTCCAAAACGTTTTTCTTCTTTATTGTACGGAGTTTTCTTTTTGTCTAACGCTTCAGGATATGCGTTGGCAGGAACTTTAGGGTCTATTCTGCCTGCTACTGGGGATAAGTTTATTAAAGCGAAAGAATTGGGGATTGATTTACAAGCAATTTTAGATAAAAAAATAGTTCCAACTCCAGAGCAATTACAACTTTTAGAAACCAATCAAATTAGTCCAAACAACCCTGTTTTTGTTGGTTTTGAAATCCATAATCTTTTTGAATTTTTTATGGTGTTTGTTATCTCTACAGGAGTTGCTGCAATAATTCTATTTTTATTGACGCCATTTTTGAAAAAAATGATGCACGGTATTCGTTAATTTATTTATATTCTTCTTAAACCTACAAGTATTTCTTGTAGGTTTATTTTTTAATGCAATTTTATATGTGGAAAAATCATCCTAAAGCTCTGCCTTATTTGTTTTTGTCTGAAATGTGGGAACGTTTCGGTTATTATTTAATGATTGGAATTTTCACGCTTTATCTTAAAGATGTAGAAGCTGGATTTTCAATGACCGAAAAAGAAGCTTCGGATTTGTATGGAACTTTTATTGCCTTGGTATTCTTAACCCCTTTTATTGGCGGATTAATTGCTGACCGTTATTTGGGTTATAAAAAATCCATTATAATTGGTGGATTAATGATGGGAGTGGGGTATCTAATTATGGGAGTGCACAGCATTCCAATGTTGTACACTGCGATGACGTTGGTCATTGTTGGGAATGGTTTCTTTAAACCCAATATCTCTACCTTACTGGGGAATTTCTATAACGATGAGCAATACAAAGACCGAAAAGACGAAGGGTACAACATTTTTTATATGGGAATCAATGTTGGGGCTTTCATTTGTAATTTCTTCGGTGCGGCACTAAAAATTCTTTTTGGATGGCAAGAAGCTTTTATGGCTGCTGGTGTGGGGATGTTTATTGGTGTTTTGGTATTTATGTTGGGCACCAAACATTATGGGGATAAAACAGAAAAGAAAGGAGTTCAAGAAGGGGATATGCCTTTTTATAAAATTGTTCTTTTTATTTTAGTGCCTTCGTTGATTTTTGGAGTGATTGGTTGGTTAATCAAAGGAATTACATCAGATAGTAATCTAGACAGTTCCATTTTTGGTTCGGATAGTACCGATGCTTTTGTGTTCGCTTGTATTCCTGTGATTTTCTTTTACGGAAGCCTTTACTTTAAAGCTAAGGTAGAAGATAAACGACCTATTGGGGCTTTGCTTTCAATTTTTGCAGTCGTGATTTTGTTTTGGGCGGTATTTAAATTGAATGGTTCTGCACTCAACAATTGGGGTGATAAATATACTGATAGAGAGTTAACAGGTGTGGCACAACAAATTGGTTCAAAGTTGGTACTTACTGATACTTTGACTTATAAGAAAGATTCCGTTGCCTTGTATGATGCAGCATTTAGAATTCAGAAAGAAGATGGAAAAGTAATCAAAGTGGTGGATTATCCTTTGTATTTTAGAAATGTAGCCAAAGAAAAATTGCCTAAAGAAGAAAGTAAAATCTATACTTGGTCGGCAAACTTGAGCCAATCGATTAATCCGGGTTGGGTAATTCTTTTGACGCCTTTGGTGGTGGCGTTTTTTACTTTTTTGCGTAGCAGAAAAAAGGAACCCTCAACACCTACCAAAATTGCTTTCGGTTTGTTGATTTCGGCTTTATCGGTTTTGGTTATGGTGGCTGCGGTTCATATTGGTAATAATGGTGCAGAAAAAGTTTCCGTATGGTGGTTGGTGGCCAATTATGGAGTAATTACCATCGGTGAATTATTCTTAAGTCCGATGGGATTATCTGTTGTCTCAAAATTAAGTCCAAAAAACATCACTTCATTAATGATGGGTGGTTGGTTTTTGGCCACTTCAATTGGTAACAAATTAAGCGGCGTTTTGGCCAGTATGTGGGATTCTTATGAAAACAAAGCTAATTTTTTCTGGATTAATTTTAGTCTTTTAATCTTTGCAACATTACTGATGTTTGCTTTGGTAAAAGAATTGAATAAGGTTATGAAAGAAAAAGGAATTAATTAAATCAAGTAGATGGAATCAAATATAACATTAGAACAAATTCAGAATTTTAAAGGTAAATACCCAAAACAATTGTGGTATTTGTTCTTTAGTGAAATGTGGGAGCGCTTTTGTTTTTACGGAATGCGCGGTATGTTGGTGGTCTTTATGGTAAGTCATCTTGGGATGAACGAAAAGGTTGCCAATTTGCAATACGGAGCTACTCAAGCTTGGGTATATGCATTTACTTTTATCGGTGGCTTGTTTGCCGATAAGATTTTAGGTCTTCGAAAGTCGCTCTTTTGGGGTGGCATTCTAATGATTATTGGGAGTGTTATTTTGGCTATCGACCCTAAGAATTTTTTCTTTATAGGTCTTGGTTTTACGATTGTAGGAACTGGTTTTTTTAAACCCAATATTTCATCGATGGTGGGGCAATTATATCCTGATGGTGACCCTAGACGTGATGCTGGATTTTCTTTCTTTTATATGGGGGTAAATTTAGGCGCCTTGATTGGTGGTTATATCTGTATCGCTGTTGCCGAAGGCTCAATGTGGCAATCAATTGTTCCTGAACATTTGCGTTGGAATGTAGGTTTTGGTTTCGCTGCAATTGTTATGATTATTAGTTTGCTGACTTTTACCCAAACCCAGAAAAGTTTAGGCCCAATTGGTCTTTCTCCATTAAAAGAGATGATGGTCTCTAAACGAAAGCAATTAGAAATAGTAACCTATGTAGGCTCATTACTTGTTATTCCTTTGATTATTGTGATGGTTGCCAATACTCATTATACGGATTACTTTATGATTTGTATAGGACCCGCTTCTATTTTGTATTTGTTATACGAAATGAAAAACTTCACTCTAGCAGAGAATAAAAAGTTATTTGCAGCGTTGATTTTCATCATTTTCTCCATTTTCTTTTGGGCTTTTTTCGAGCAAAGCGGAGGTTCACTGAGCTTGTTTGCTGTTAATAATTTAAACAATACGATAGGAGGAGTTGTTTTGAGTCCCAACGGAGTGAACAATTCGGCTAATTCTCTTTTTGTGATTGGTTTTGCCGCACTTGTTGGTTTAGTTTGGCTTTGGTTAGACAAAAGAAAAATTGAACCCAATACAGTAGTTAAGTTCGGTCTTGCTTTTTTATTCTTAGCAGGTGGCTTTTGGGTGTTTTATTACACCAAGTTTTTTGCTGACGGTTTCGGGAGAACCTCTTTGGGGATTTTTACTTTTGGATGGTTTGTGATTACTTTGGGTGAATTGTGTTTGTCACCTATCGGAATGTCTGCAATGACGAAACTGTCACCTTCCAAAACACAAGCCGTAATTATGGGAATGTGGTTTTTAGCGAGTGCATACGGGCAATATTTTGCAGGTATTTTGGGGGCTAATATTGCAGAAGCTTCGGAGCAATCGAGCAATATAGAGAAACTCAATGTTTATGCAGATGGTTATTTACAATTGGCTATTTATGCCTTAATTGCTGGTGTGGCTTTGATTTTAATTTCGCCACTGGTTAGAAAATTAATGCAAGAAGTAAAGTAGCCGACAATTAAACGTTAGAATTTTATATACATTTGTCAAAAAATCAACAACACATATGAGAAAAATAATTGTATTTCTTTTGTTTACATTTTGTGTAATCGAAGGGCAAGCGCAAGAACTAAAATGGTTTACCGATGTAAAAGAAGCTGTTGCCATTGGTAACAAAGAGAAAAAACCTCTTATGCTTTTTTTTACGGGTAGTGATTGGTGTGGATGGTGTATTCGTCTTCAAAAAGAGGTATTGAAAACTCCAGAGTTTGCTAAATGGGCTAAAAAGAATGTTATTTTAGTTGAATTGGACTATCCTAGAAAGCAATATCAATCAGAGGAGATTAGAAGACAAAACGCTGAATTACAACAAGCATTTGGTGTGCAAGGATATCCGACGGTGTTTTTTGCCAAAGGAGTTACTAAGAATGGCAAAACCAATTTTGAAGGTTTAGGAAGTACTGGTTATGTAGCTGGTGGTCCATCCGCTTGGTTGGCTGTAGCCAATGGTTTTTTAGCACAAAAGAAAAAATAGCTTTTTAGATAATTACTCTTTAATGTAAAAATATCCCTTTTCACGAGTTGAGTGGAAAGGGATTTTTTGTTGATTACAGGTTCTTTCCCATAAGGTTACCAATGATTTGTAATTTGAAGCATCTGCCACGACCATCTTTGGTCTATTGTTTTTTATGATACGCTCTAAATTTACTTTTGGTGATGCTGTTAGTAGTAAAACATCTGTCGCTTTATTTGGAAAATAAACGCTGCTACTGTCTATAATAAGAATGCGATTTCCGTTAAAATAAGCCACATTTTTTAAAGGACTTTGTTTTGTAATCGCACTAAATGTTCCAGTTGCATAATTTTGCAAAACGGTATTCTTCACAATTTCTGAATTTGGAATAGCATTCGTAATGACTTCTATTTCATTTCCTATTCGTTGGCAAATAATGGTTTTTCTTGAGGCATTCAGTACAACCCACTCCTTACTGCTGCCATAGTCTAGTTTGTTTTTGATTAGAACCAGTTGAAAAATGATTATTGATGACAAGAAGAAAGTAATTCTAGTAAAAGAGTTTTTCTTCCACCATAAAACAAGCGCAATTAGAAAAAAGTAGGAGGCAATCATTAAGTAAAATGTACTCGGAATATTGGTGAAAATGAAACTTTCAAACGAAGCGACCCAATGAATGATTGAATTCATTAATGAAATACCCCATTCTAAAGGTTTGATACACCAAATGGGTAAGGATGTGAAAGTGACTATTGTCATCACTAGTACTCCAAGAAGCATAATGACACTTACTAGCGGCAGTACTAATAAATTGGTTACAAAAAATAATCCAGGGAATTGATGAAAATAATAGAGACTCATCGGTAAAGTTCCAATTTGAGCAGCAAATGAAACGGTTATTATGTCCCAGAAGAATTGTAAAATTCTGTTTTTTGGTGTCCAATAATTTGACAATACTGGTTGCAACCAAACAATAAAAAACAAAGCCGCATAACTCAATTGAAAGCCTACATCGAATAAGAAATAGGGTTGAAACAATAGTATTAAAAATATTGAAACAACTAGAGTATGATAGATATTGGTGCTTCGTCTCCAATAATGTCCTATGGCAACAAATGAGAACATTGTTATAGAACGCACAACCGATGGAGCCAATCCTGCCAAAACTCCAAACAATGCTAAGGTGATTAATGAAAGTAATAATTTAATAAGACGTCCTTTCTTGTTGTTGGGAATGGGATTAAGCAAAAAATTTATGAATAGTACAATGCAACCTATATGAAGCCCAGAAACAGATAAAATATGGACTGCACCAGCATATTGATAGTCTTTCGTAATGTTTGGGTCAATATCTTGTTGTTGTCCCAATAGTAATGCCATCGCTACTGGCAATGCTTTTTTGTCAAAACCACTTTCTTCTAAATGAGTTACAATGGTTGTTCTCAATTTCGAGGTATAGTACCAAATGTCTTTTGATAGCGTTTTATTATAAAAAATAGTTTCTGGATTTACAAAGGCTTGAGCGTAAACCTGCTTGTTTTTGAGATAAGCCGAGTAATCAAATTGATTGGGGTTTTTAGGCTTTTCAGTTTTTATCAATTGAATAGAACAGCGTATCTGATGTCCTATTTTCAAAGGAATAATACCAGAATTTCTAGGAATATTTAGAACGATTTTGCCACTTTTATGTTGATGGTTTATACTTTGAATCAAGGCTACATAGCGATAGTTTTGATTGGAATTCCTGAGTTTTTCTCTAATGATGAGCTCTATCCAATTTCTTTTTTGAAAGGCTTCAGGATAATTGGTGTAACTATTTTTATGATTACTTTCTGTATGTAGGAGCAAAACAAGGAGGCCAAGTGTGAAGTATGCAAATAGTGAAGAACCTTCAAAATAAAGACTGTGGTTATTCTTCTTTTGAACATACCAATAAGCCGCTAGTAAATTCAGTAGCCCAATTACAACAAATAGAATAGTTAATTCGATGGATAATGTTGTATAATAAGCTGTAATTAGGCCTATTATAAATCCAATCGTAATTTTAATAAGTGGGAATTGTAACACATTCATTCTACTAAAATACAAATTTTAGTAAGAAATGGTGTTTGTTTAAATTATTTTAAATCGGCTACAATTAATTTTGCGGTAGTACTGCTTGCTCCTTTTCCACCCAATTTTTCTTCCAATATAGTATAGTTTTCTTGTAGGACTTTTTGATTTTCAGAATCTAGAATTTTTTGTAATTCTATTTTAATTCTTTGGGTAGAACAATCGTCTTGAATCAACTCGGTAACTACTTCTTTGTCCATAATCAAGTTGACCAGTGAAATGTATTTTAAGGTAATGATTCTTTTAGCTATTTGATACGAAATCCAATTTCCTTTGTAGCAAACTACTTCAGGTACTTTGAACAATGCCGTTTCAAGTGTTGCTGTTCCAGAAGTAACAAGTGCTGCAGTAGCGTGTTGCAACAAATCATAGGTTTTGTTCGATAAAAATTTAATGTTATCTGAAGTAATGAATTGTTGGTAAAAAGAATACTCCTGACTAGGCGCTCCTGCGATTACAAATTGATATTCTTTAAAATCATCGGCTACGCTTAGCATAACACTTAGCATTTTGGTGATTTCTTGTTTACGGCTTCCTGGTAATAAAGCAATAATTGGCAAATCGTTCAATTGATTATCTTTTCTAAAAGTAGCATCATCCACTAACGGATGTGCTTGTATGGCATCAATAAGCGGATGACCTACAAACGAAACAGGAAAATGATGCTTGTCTTCGTAAAAGGTTTTTTCAAACGGAAGAATCACATACATTTTGTCAATATCTCGTTTGATTTCTTTGATTCTACTTTCTTTCCAAGCCCAAATTTGTGGGGAAATATAATAATGATTTTTGAAACCTAAGGCTTTTGACCACTTGGCAATTCTCAAATTAAAACCAGGATAATCAATAAAAACGATAACATCAGGTTGGAAAGCCAAAATATCCGTTTTGCATATTTTGATGTTGTTGAGAATGGTTTTTAGATTCATAACCACTTCTGCAAATCCCATAAATGCTAAATCTCGGTAGTGCTTTACTAAAGTGCCACCAACTTTTTGCATTAAATCACCTCCCCAAAAACGAATTTCAGCAGTTGAATCTTCTTGATAAATGGATTTCATCAAGTTGGACCCGTGCAAATCTCCTGAGGCTTCTCCTGCAATGATGTAGTATTTCATAGTTTATGGGATGTTGATTGTTTTACAAAGATAGAAAACCTTTTAGAGTGTAAAAATTGTTGCAATGGTCAAAACAAAAACGGCCAAAACAACACCACGTGCCATAAGTTCTTTATTCATTTTTAGTAAAATCCCAAATGCTGCCAAGTCTAATAAAGAGCCAACTGTGATAAGTTTCCCTAAGTAGCCTTGTGATTTTAATATTCGGACTCCTTCAATGAATTCATAATCCGTAAAAAAAGTCATAAACAAAAAGGAGCCCAGTAATGAGGCAATTAATCCAATAAGGAAACCGTATAATAAATCTATTTTATTCATTCCAATTCCAAGTATTTAGTTGTTGAATGCTGTGATGTGCCGTCAAATCAAATTGAACGGGAACTACCGAAATGTAACCATTTTCTAAAGCCCATTCATCGGTGTCTTCCCCTTTGTCTTGATTGATGAATTCACCACTTAACCAATAGTATTCTTTCCCGAAAGGTGTTTTTCTTTTATCGAATTTTTCGACCCATTGAGCTTTAGCTTGTCGGCAAATTTTGATGCCTTTGATGTCTTTTTCTTCTAATTTTGGAAAATTGACGTTCAAAACAACCCCATCTGGAAGTCCTTTCTCTAGCGTTTCGACGGCTATTTTTTTTACAAAAGACAAAATCTGCGAAAAATCAGCATCCCAATTATAATCCAAAAGCGAAAATCCAATGGCAGGAATGCCTTCAATACCAGCTTCAACAGCAGCACTCATAGTTCCTGAATAAATCACATTGATAGACGAATTGGACCCGTGATTAATGCCTGAAACGCATAAATCTGGTTTTTGTTTCAAGATTTCATTAGTTGCCATTTTTACACAATCTACAGGTGTTCCAGAACAGCTGTATTGTGTTATGGCATCGCCCTCTTTCGAAAGTTTATTCAAATACAAAGTACTGTTGATAGTGATGGCGTGTCCCATTGCACTCTGAGGTTTGTCTGGAGCAACAACGATAACATTTCCAATTTGAGTCATAACACTAATTAATGCTTGGATTCCAGGAGCTGAAATTCCATCATCATTGGTGATTAATATAAGTGGTTTTTTCGAAGCCATTTTTTCGATTTTAAGATGCACAAATATACTAGCGGTTTGTCTTAAAAAGCAGCTGAAACCTTTTTTTTGTTAACTTTTTTTATAAAAATTAAATCGTATCAACATTTTTATATCTTTAACAAAAATTTATAAAGAGGCAATGTTTCTTGGCTTTATCTTTACATAAATTACACTTTTGATTGATGAATGCAATTATTACTTATATGAAAAAGAATTTTAAAATTGTACTTGCCATTTTGTGCTTGTCAGGTGCTTTGTTTGCTTTTAAAATAAATGGTTCGAAGCAGAACACTGAGGATCCCGAAAAAGATAGACTCTTACTGGAGTTGTTGACTTTTGTAATTGAGAAAGGGCATTATGATCCAGCGGTTATGGATGACGAATTTTCAAAAGGAGTTTACAAGGATTATATCCAAGCCTTAGACCCTTCTAAGCGTTTTTTCTTGCAATCAGATATCGATGAATTTGCTAAATACGAATTGGATTTAGATGACCAAATCAATAATAAAGAATTAACTTTTTTCGAGTTGACATATTCTCGTTTGATGGTTCGAATGGAAGAAAGTAAAAAAATCTATAAAGGCTTGTTAGAAACACCTAATGATTTCACTATAGACGAAAGCTTTGATACGGATTATGATAAAATGCCTTATGCTAAAAACAATAAAGAATTAATAGACAGATGGCGTAAGCAAATGAAGTTGTCTGCCCTTTCTTCAATTACAGAGCGTTTGCGTATGCAAGAAAGTAAGTCCAAAACCTCAGAAACTACTGAAGCGACTAAAGCGGAGGAATTAAGTTCTGATTTGGGTATGGATGCAACTTCAAAAGCAGATAAAAATATCAAAATCAAGACTTTTGCAGAATTAGAAGCAGAAAGCAGAGTGAATATTGGAAAGTCTTTAGATGAATCTTTTGGTTTCATAAAAGAATTGACAAGAGATGATTGGTTTACAGTGTATATCAATTCTATTATGACTCGTTTTGATCCACATACAAGCTATTTTGCTCCTGAAGAAAAAGAACGTTTTGATGTAAGTATGAGTGGTAAGCTCGAAGGAATTGGAGCTCGTTTGCAAAAGAAAAATGATTTTACAGAAATCAGTGAATTAATTTCTGGGGGTCCTGCTTGGAGAGGGCGTCAACTCGAAGCCGGAGATGTTATTTTGAAAGTGGGGCAGGGTAGTGCTGAACCTGTTGACGTGGTAGGAATGCGTTTAGATGATGTGGTTAAAAAAATAAAAGGGCCTAAAGGAACTATTGTTCGTTTGACTGTTAAAAAAGTGGATGGAACAATTAAAAATATTTCTATTGTTCGTGACATCGTTGAAATAGAAGAAACGTATGCTAAGTCTAGTGTAGTTGAGAAAAATGGATTGCGTTATGGAGTAATTTATTTGCCTAAATTCTATATTGATTTTGAAAATCGTGACGGACGTGATGCTGGTAAAGATATCGCCCTTGAAGTTGAACGTTTAAAACAAGCTAAAGTCAATGGAATTGTTTTAGATGTTAGAGACGATGGAGGAGGTTCACTATCTACCGTGGTTGATATCGCAGGTCTTTTTATTCATGAAGGTCCAATTGTTCAAGTTAAATCTTCTGGTAAGAAAAAGGAAATATTGTATGATACAGACCCAAAAATAGAGTGGGATGGTCCATTAGTAATTATGGTGAATAGTTTTTCAGCTTCTGCATCTGAGATTCTAGCAGCTGCTATTCAAGATTACAAACGTGGAATTATTATTGGAAGCAAGCAAACCTACGGAAAAGGAACAGTTCAAAACGTTCATGATTTAAATCAATTTGTACGTAATAGCTCTGTTGGTGATTTAGGTGCTTTGAAGCTTACAACTCAAAAATTTTATAGAATCAATGGTGGGTCTACTCAGCGTGAAGGTGTTAGTAGTGATGTTGTAATGCCAGATCGTTACGCCTATTTAAAAATGGGAGAACGCGATGTTGATAATGCAATGCCATGGGATAAAATAGACGCTGCTCCTTTTACACAATGGAAAAACGCTCAAAATTTTGATAAAGCTATCGCTAGAAGTAAAGCTAGAATTGCTGAAAATCCTCAGTTTAAATTAATCGAAGAAAACGCAAAATGGATTGACAGCAAGAGTAATGAAAATACCTATAGTTTGAATATAGATAAATTTAGAGCAGTTCAAAATAGTGTTGAAGAAACAGCTAAAAAATATAAGCCAATTTTTGAGTATAAAAATCAATTGAAGTTTACTTCTTTACCTTATGAAGAAGAAGAATACAAAAAAGACCCTACACTAAAAGAAAAAAGAGAAAGATGGCATGAAAGTTTGTCAAAGGATGTTTATGTTGAGGAAGCATTAAATGTTCTTGATGATTTACAATCAAAGACGATAGTGAAATCAATGCCTTCTAAAGCGATGAATAGCAAATTAGTTAAATCTTAAAGTAATAATCAATTTAAAAAAAAGACTCAAGATGATTCGTTTTGAGTCTTTTTTTTTTACGCCCATTTGGATTATGATTCAAAGTAAGTTTTTAGTTTTGTTTGTTATTATTACTTCATTCTTATTTAGTAATGACGCGAAAGAGAGTTGCGATTGTCTTGAAAATAAGGTAACTTTTTATTCATTTGATGCATTTCAATTCAATAAAGGGCAACTAAATTTGTTTCCTAAATCTACCACCAATACAGTCGTTTATCATGATTTTTATACTTTATCCTATAATGAAAAATATGAGCAGGCGGAGTGGGTTGCTTATGAGTTAAAAAAAGAACAAGTTGTTAATGCTTACTTTAAGCGTCCGTTTTTTATTCAAGACAAAAAAGTGAAAACCGGATCTGCCGATTGGCGTAATTACAAAAACTCAGGCTATGATAAAGGGCATTTGTGTCCGGCTGCTGATAGAGAGTTTAGTAAAGGAGCTTATGAAGCTACCTTTTTAACGTCAAACATAGCTCCACAAACACACGAATTCAATAGTGGTGTCTGGAATCGTTTGGAAGAAAAAATACGTTATTGGGCGGTTAAATATAATGGCTTGTATGTTGTTACAGCAGGTGTTTTGCAACCCAATTTGAAAACTATTGGTAAAGAAAAAGTAGTAGTGCCCAATTATTTCTATAAAATAGTTTTAGATGAATACCAAGGGAAATACAGAATGATTGCTTTTTTAATTCCTAATGATGAAAGTAAACTGCCTTTGTATGAATTTGTAGTCTCGGTAGACAAAATAGAGCAACTAACAGGTATTGATTTTTTTTATCAACTTCCTGATGCTGTAGAAAATCAATTAGAAAAATCGAGTAATTACAAGGATTGGAGTTTTAATTGATTACCATTCGTTAACCTTGTTGGCATCCATTTTAATGAATATAAAAAGCAAAATGGTAAATCCCCATAATCCAGAACCTCCATAAGAAAAGAAAGGTAATGGGATACCAATTGTTGGGAAAATTCCAGCAACCATCGCAATATTTACAAAAAAGTGGAGAAATAAAATGGCAGCAACAGAATAACCATAGACACGACTAAATTTTGTTTTTTGTCTTTCTGCCAAATAAATGATACGTAACAAGAGGATAACAAAGAGAGAAATTACGACTGTAGAACCCAAAAAACCCCATTCTTCTCCTACAGTAGTGAAAATATAATCCGTATGTTGTTCAGGCACAAAACCTCCTTTAGTTTGTGTTCCTTCTAAGAATCCTTTTCCTAACCATCCTCCAGAGCCGATTGCAATTTCTGATTGATTAGTGTTGTAGCCTATCCCTTTCATATCTACTGCTTTACCAAGTAGAATATTAAAACGGTCTCTATGGTGTTGTTTGAATACATTGTCAAAAACATAACTCACTGAAAGAACAAATCCTGAGATTAAGAGAAGTAAAATGCCACTTCTGACAATGTTTCTATCAGCTAATCTAGATTTGAAATGAATGGCAACAAGTACTAATGCAGCCAATAAGATAACTACATATGCTTCTAAAACTAAAGTTAAAACAAATAGTAAAATTGCTGAAAAACCTGTCCAAACATACCAAGCAGGTAATCCTTCTCTGTAAAGTACAATTATAAAAATACTATATACTAGGGCACTTCCTGGATCGGGTTGTGGTAAAATTAGTAATACAGGCAAGAATACTATGGCTAATGCTTGAAATTGTCTGTTTAAGTCCTTGAGATTGATTTGTGGATCACTCAGATATTTCGCTAAAGCAAGCGCGGTGGCCGCTTTTGCAAATTCTGATGGCTGTAAAGTAAAACTGCCAATGGCATACCAACATCTTTGACCCGCTATGGTTTTACCAAACGCAAATAGACCAAGTAGTGATACCAAAGAAACTACAAAAATAATCGAGGCATACTTTTCATAAAATTTACCATCCACATAGAGTACGGTAAAGATTAAGGGAATGGCAAATAATATAAATATAAGCTGTTTGTCTGAGGTGCCTTCTTCAGAAGAAAGAGAAGAAGAATAAATATTTAGCCATCCTAAAACAACTAGTGCAATGTATATTATTACACAAATCCAGTCGATATTGCTAGTTACACTTTGGTTTTTCATTTTATTACAAATGATTTAGTTTTTTTTAGTACTGTCTTTTTTAACAACTGCAGTAGGTGTTGGATTTTGTTTTTTCAATTTGAGTTGGGCAATAGAGTCTTTAATTCTTAATTCTCTTTTTACATCTTCATTTAACCCTCCCAATTTGGCATATTGACCTTGTAAACTTGTATTTAATATTCTAGTTTCAAGATCTGTTCTTGTGATTTTTTTCTTTAAATATTTTTCAATCATCAAACTTGCTATGGGTCCTGCGATAGTAGAACCAAATCCACCGTTTTCAATCATAATGGCGATAGCAATTTTAGGATTGTCTTTTGGGGCAAAAGCCACAAAAATAGAGTGGTCCTTTAACTGAGTTCTAACCCCATTAATTTTGGCAAAATTCTCAGCAGTACCTGTTTTTCCGCAAATGTCAATTCCTTCCACTCTCAAACCAGCTGCTGTACCCATATTATAAACGTCAAAAAGTCCACTAATAATGGGTTTGAAATGACTTTTGTCTATGGTGGTTACGTGCTTGGTAGTGAATTTTTTATCAATAGTCGTTCCTGCAATTTTTTTGATGATGTGAGGGGTGTAATAATAACCTTCATTTGCAACAGTTGCCATCATATTTGCTAACTGAATAGGAGTCATTAACACTTCTCCTTGTCCGATGGCGTTTGAAACAATAGCGGTACTTCTCCAGCCTCCGTTTGGATACATTCTTTTATAGGTTTCCGAAGTCGGGATTTTTCCTCGACGGCCTGTTGGTAAGTCATAGCCCATAAACTGTCCCAAACCAAAACTTTTTACGTGTTTACTCCAAACATCAACTGCATAACCTGGTTTTGCATATTTATTAATGGTTTTCATATACGCTGTTCCAAAAAAGGCGTTACAAGATTCATATATACCTCGGTGCAACTGCAGCAGTCCACCTCTACAGTGACAACGCATAAAGCGACCTCTTGCATAGCTAAATCCGTGATGACAAGCCACAGTAGTATTTTCGTCGATTACTTGTTCCTGAAGCGCTACGAGTCCAGTCATAATTTTGAAAGGAGATCCAGGAGGGTATTCTGCAAGTAAGCCTCTGTCATATAAGGGTTTTGCGATTGAATCGTGATACAATTTGGTGTAGTTTTTAGAACGTTGTCTTCCTACCAAAATGCCAGGATCATAAGAAGGTGCTGTAATTAATGCCAGAATTTCTCCAGTCTTTGGTTCTATGGCAACAATTCCTCCTCTCTTATTAACCATCAATTGTTCCCCATATTTTTGGATTTCGGCATCAATGGTTAGGGTAATGTCTTTACCTGGTACTGCTACAGTGTCGAAGCGACCTTCTTTGTAGGAACCAATTTCACGATTGTATTTGTCTTTTTGTATGTAAGTAACTCCTTTGATACCTCTAAGGATTTCTTCATAGCTTTCTTCAACACCTTGTTTTCCAATTAAATCCCCACTTTTGTAGTAAGGATTCTTTTTAATGATGTTGTCGTTTACTTGGGTAATAAAGCCAAAAATATTAGCGCCATAATCGGCTTCATAGTCTCTTAATGACCTTTTTTGGAAATAGAAACCTTCATAGTTTCTTATTTTTTCTTGAAATGCAGCAAATTCTACTTTATTTAACTGTGATAAAAATACAGATGGCAGCCTCGGACTATATACTTTAGCTTTTTCAATATTTTTTATGAAATCCTCTTTTTGAATATTTAAAAGTTGGCAAAATTCTAAAGTGTCTAAGTTGTTGATTTCTCTTGGAATCACCATGATATCATAAGAAGCTTGGTTGGCCACTAGGAGTTTTCCAAAACGGTCATAGATATATCCTCGCTCGGGATAATCGTATTTTATCTTTATAGCATTGTTTTCTGACTCTAGTTTAAAAGTGTCATCAATGATTTGAAGATAGAAAATTCGAAGTACAAGCAGAGCGGCTGCGATAATTATTAAAGCAGGCAACAAGACTTTTCTCATCGTTTATTTGGCTTAATAAGATAGATAATGGTTATGCTTAATAACAATGTAAATGCGGAACTCAATAAAGTTCTTAGAAGTACTTCTAGAATAAAACTAAATTCAAAAGCTTCTAAGGTAAATAATACAATATGATGTAATAGTATTGCGACCAATAAGAATGAGAAACGTTCAGGGGTCAATACATCATTTAATTTTACGGTTTGGTATTCGTAACTTAAGCCGAAAGAGAATTTAAATATAAATGGTCTAAAATAAGCCAGAATAAGACATGCGGTTGCGTGAACTCCTCCTGAATTTGTAAACATATCTAGAAGCAGTCCAAGTACAAAACTTGAGGCAAGAAGCGCTGTTTTGTTACCGTTTACAGGATATAAAATTATGAAGAGTATGTAAGGAAAGGGACTTATGTAGCCATAAAAATTCATATTATTGAAAACAATAATTTGTATTGCTAACAATAATATAAAACGGAAAAAATTGACAATTAACGTGCTATTCATCCTTCTTTCTTTGGTTTTCTAGTTGAGTCATTTCAATATTTCCTTTGCTTTTAAGGATATAAACATGCCCTAAGTTGGTCATATCATTGAATAACTTAATGCTTAAAGTGTAATAATTGGTTTGTTTGTCAATATAAATTTTATCAATTGTACCAATATTAATGTTTTCAGGAAAAATAACGGATTGTCCACCAGTTACAATTGTATCTCCTTTGCGGATTGCTGCTAGCCTCGGCAAGTCAATTAATTGTACAAATCCCGTGCTTTTACCATCCCATACCAATGAACCAAAATGATTTGATTTTTTAATCTTGGCATTAATTCTGGATTTTTTATTCAGAATACTAGCAACTGTAGCATAATTCTCTGAAGTGTCATCTGTAATACCAACTATACCCAAACTATTGATAACTCCCATATCAGGCTTAATGCCTTGTTTGGTACCTGCATCTAGAGTAAGGTAGTTTTCATATACACTATAGGAGTTTTTGATGACTTTTGCGACAACTATATCAGAGGGTTTTACTCCTTTTATGCTGTCTATTTTGCTCATAAAACTAGAATCTTTTACTTGAAAAAGCAGACTTCTTAGCATAGCGTTTTCTAAGGCTAAATCGTCATTCTCTTTTCTCAGGTTGAGGTATTCTTTTGCTTCGTTTATTTCTTTGTAAACACTTCCACTAACTACATTAGCTGAACTAATGACTTTGCTTCTGTGGAAAGAATGAAATTGAATTGTAAGTGTTAATGATATACCCAAAAGCAGCAAAAACAGTAATCTATAACTGTTTCTAGTAATAAAATTAAATATTTGCTGCATTTTGTAATGGTATAATTAAGTGGTTATTAGCGAATGTTTTTTATTGGTAACTGAAGAAAACGCTTACTTAATCAAGATACTTTTAAATTTAGTAATATTTTTTAAAGCCATTCCAGTTCCTCGTACAACTGCTCTCAAAGGATCTTCAGCTATGTAAACTGGTAAGTCAGTTTTTTGAGAAATTCGTTTGTCAAGTCCTCGTAACATTGATCCACCACCAGCTAAATAAATACCGGTGTTGTATATGTCGGCAGCTAACTCTGGAGGAGTTTGCGATAGCGTTTCCATTACTGCGTCTTCAATTCTTTGAATGGATTTGTCTAAAGCTTTCGCGATTTCTCGATACGATACTTCAACCTGTTTTGGTTTTCCAGTTAATAAATCTCTTCCTTGAACAGACATATCATCTGGTGGAGTTTCAAGATCTTCGATCGCAGCACCAATTTGTATCTTTATTTTTTCAGCTGTACTTTCTCCAACAAATAAATTGTGTTGGGTACGCATATAATAGACAATATCGTTAGTGAAAACATCTCCTGCAATTTTTACAGATTTGTCACAAACAATACCGCCTAAAGCAATTACGGCAATTTCAGTTGTACCACCACCTATATCAACAATCATGTTACCTTTTGGTTGCATAATATCGATACCGATACCAATTGCTGCTGCCATTGGTTCATGAATTAGATAAACTTCTTTTCCATTTACTCGCTCGCAAGATTCTTTTACAGCACGCATTTCAACTTCTGTAATTCCTGATGGAATACATACCACCATACGTAAGGCTGGAGTAAACATTTTTTTGTTTAATGCAGGGATGCTTTTGATGAACATACTGATCATTTTTTCAGAAGCATCAAAATCTGCAATTACACCATCTTTCAATGGCCTAATCGTTTTAATGTTTTCATGCGTTTTCCCCTGCATCATGTTGGCTTCTTTACCAACGGCAATGATTTTGCCTGATATTCTGTCTCTTGCCACAATAGAAGGACTGTCAATAACTACCTTATCATTGTGAATGATTAAAGTGTTTGCGGTACCAAGGTCTATCGCGATATCCTCAGTCATGAAATCAAAAAATCCCATACGTTTTTATGTATTGTAAAAATTATTTAACAAAGTTAAACAAATTAATGTTTAAAATGACGTGTTCCTGTAAATACCATTGCCAAATTGTTTTCGTTGCAATAATTGATACTTAATTCGTCTTTTATAGAGCCACCTGGCTGAATTACAGCTGTTATGCCCGCTTTTTTTGCCAATTCTACGCAGTCAGGAAAAGGGAAAAAAGCATCACTTGCCATAGATGCTCCCTCTAAGCTAAATCCAAATGCTTTTGCTTTGTCTACTGCTTGCATTAAAGCATCAACTCTAGAGGTTTGGCCAGTACCTGAAGCAATAAGTGTGCCGTTTTTGGCAAATACAATAGTGTTTGATTTGGTGTTTTTACAAACCTTTGATGCAAAAATCAAATCTTTCACTTCTTGTTCAGTTGGAGCTGTAATAGTTACCGTTTTTAAGTCTTCTGCTTTATCGGTAATATTGTTTCTGTCTTGAATTAATAATCCATTTAAGCAAGTACGAACTTGTCTCTCTGGTAAGGCTACTTCATTTTGAATTAAAATGATTCTGTTTTTCTTTTCTTGTAAAATAGTCAAAGCTTCTGCGTCATAAGCAGGTGCAATTACAACTTCGCAGAATAGTTTGTTTATTTCTGTAGCTGTTGCGATGTCTATTGTCGCATTTGCAATTAAAACACCACCAAAAGCAGATGTTGGGTCGCAAGCCAAAGCTGCATTATATGCTTCACTGATTGTTGTTCTAGTTGCTAAGCCACAAGCATTATTATGTTTTAAAATCGCAAAAGTAGGTCCGTCAGTTTTAAATTCATTGATTAAGTTTACAGCTGCATCAACGTCTAATAAGTTATTGTAGGATAACTCTTTTCCGTGAACTTTGTTAAACATAGCTTCGAATTCACCAAAGAAGAATCCTTTTTGATGAGGGTTTTCTCCATAACGAAGTACTTGACCGTTCTGAATACTTTCTTTATATATAGTTTCGTCTGTATTGAAATATTTGAAAATGGCTCCATCATAATGAGAAGAAACATGAAATGCTTTTGTAGCCAAAAGTTTTCTGTCTTCTAATGTTGTACTTCCATTTTGATTGGTAATCATGTCTAAAAACAAACCATACTGGTCCATTGATGAAACAATTACGGTGTCTTTGAAATTTTTGGCACCAGCACGAATTAATGAAATACCACCAATATCAATTTTTTCAATAATGTCCGCTTCGCTTGCTCCAGAAGCAACCGTTTTTTCAAATGGATACAAATCAACAATTACTAAATCTATTTGAGGGATTTCAAATTCCTTCATTTGTTGCACATCACTCTCGTTGTCTTGACGATTTAAGATACCACCAAACACTTTTGGGTGTAAAGTTTTTACTCTTCCACCAAGAATAGATGGGTAAGAAGTTACATCTTCTACAGGAATTACTGGAATACCTAAATTTTTAATGTATTCTTCGGTACCTCCGGTAGAATAAAAAACAACGTTTTGTTCGTGTAATTTTCTAACAATTGGCTCTAATCCGTCTTTTGAAAATACTGAAATTAAGGCCGATTGTATTTTTTTAGTAGTGCTCATGTGTAGTAGTTTTTTTGAAAGTGCAAAAATAGTTAATTTTTATATATAAAATCACAGGAAATGCTGTAACATTTTTATTTAAATTCGTACTTATTGAAGTATTATTTTAATTAGGTTTTTGAATTAAATTTAATGAATTTTACCCTAACCCAATTTTTAAGTCTATGGTAGTATATCTTCGGTTATTGAAAGAGAGTTTTAGCTTTGCAATGAATGCGTTGTTGGCAAATAAATTAAGGACTTTACTTTCCTTACTAGGCGTTACTATTGGTATTTTTTCGATTATTGCAGTGCTAGCTGCTGTAGATTCTTTAGACAGAAAAATATCGAAAGACTTGAGTAGTTTGGATAAAAACACCATTTACTTGATGAAGTTTTCTTTCGGTCCAACAGAAATACCACAATGGAAAAGAGAACAATTTCCTAATGTAAAATATGACGAATATATTTACATGAAGGGCGCAATGACAGAAACAGAGCAGATGGCGTATCAGATTTTTACTAAAAGAGAATCTATTAAACATGAGTCAAAAACCGTTAGTGATGTGAATATTGTTCCTGTTTCACATGAATTTATCGATATACAAGGACTGGAATTTGAGCAAGGGCGTTTTTACAATGAATCTGAAGCTAATTCTGGCGCCGCAGTAATCGTTTTAGGGAATGAAATTGCGACATCTTTATTCGAAGGAAGTGACCCAATTGGTAAAACCGTTCGTTTGTATGGTAAGCGTTTCAATGTGATTGGTGTTTTAAAGAAAAAGGGTTCTGGAATTTTTGATGAAGATGATACCTCTGCATTTATTCCTGTAAATTTTGTTCGTCAATTGTATGGAGATAATAATGATGGTTTGACGAACGTAATTATTTTAAAACCAGAAAAAGGTGTCGATATGGAAGCTTATAAAGGTGAAATTATTCAAAAGTTGAGAGCCTTTCGTGGGTTAAAGGCCGGTGAAATCGACAATTTTTTCATCAATGTTTTCTCAGGTTTTACAGATTTTATTGATGGAATTATCGGGCAAATGAATGTAGTTGGCTGGATAATAAGTGGGTTTTCTTTATTAGTTGGTGGATTTGGAATTGCAAATATTATGTTTGTTTCTGTAAAAGAACGAACCAATTTGATTGGAATTCAAAAATCTTTGGGAGCCAAAAACCGATTTATTTTATTCCAGTTTTTATTCGAAGCTATAATTCTTTCTCTAATTGGAGGTTTAATTGGGTTGTTTTTTGTTTGGATTATTGCCTTAGTTTTGACCAACGCATTAGATTTTGAATTTGTCCTAGGTTTTGGAAATATTTTGTTGGGCACAAGTCTTGCAGCTTTTATTGGGTTGCTATCTGGAATTTTGCCTGCAATTTCAGCTGCCAATTTAGACCCTGTTGAGGCGATTCGAACAGGGATGTAATTTGTATTCTAGCTTGAAAGCTAATAGTTTTTTTGATTACTGAATTGGCTTTATTTCGTAGATTAATTAAAAGCTGCATTTGGATTGTAAGTTCAAAGCATTATAATAAAATCAGAAAGCCTTCTTGTTGTGATAAACGAGAAGGCTTTTTTTAATTTCAAAACTCAACCACTACACTCTGTTTTTGTTCTTAAAACTTGATAAAAATCAAAATCCTACACCAAAAAGTCTTTTCGATGTAGGATTGTTTGTGATTTAATATAAAAGCTATCCTCTATAAATTATACTTCACAGAGAAAATCAAATAACGAGGTTGTACGGTATATTGAGAAGTTCTTGTAGCGAACTGCGAAAAACTATCGTCGTTGAGTGAGGTAGTATTCAATAAATTCGTACCGCTTATTTTATACTCTAATTTGCTGTTCTTCTTTTGGTAAATCAAACTAGCGTTCAAAAAATCGTATTCATTATTTACCGTTTTGTCATTGTTGTAATAATGATAGAACTCATATTCGGCCACAAAAGAAAAACTGTCTAAGAAATAGTAATCTAACTTGGCAAAAGGGCGGTCGGTATAAAAAGTATTATTATTATAGTCATTGATTACCATATTGTAGCCTACTTCTAAATTGGGCAGGCTTTTGTAATTGGTAGACGCTCTCAAGGTATAACTTTGGGTAAAACTCTCATTAGCGATAGTTACATTGTTCTGTTTGTTATTGAATTTCGACCAGTTCAAATTAGTATCAAATGATGCTTTGTAATTTTTCAAAAACGAACGTCCATAAGAGGCGCGACCCGAAATGGTTTCATCAGCAAAAGGAGAGTTAAAAGGCACAGACGTTTGGTTTACCCCGTCAAAAGTAGCATCTGTTTTAATGGCATCTACCGTTTTGGTGTAGTTCACAAAAGCGGTAATGTTTTCCATATTGAACATATTGTATTTGAAATAACGCAGCGAATGTTGTTGCGCCGTAGCATTTTCTAGTCCTCTGAAACCGCGAGTTAAACTGTTGTAGTTTGAGAAAACATATCCTTCAATCAATTTATTGATATCGGTAAAATTGTTGGTATACGAAAAATTATAAGTCAAAGTCTCGGCTTTTTTGATTTGGTAAATTGCTACAAAATCGGGTAAGGCTCTGAAGAATTTCTGACTGAATTCGGTTCCTAATTGCGCATTGGTCATATTGTAACTGTGCAAACTAACTCCTGGAGTAAACGTAAATTTTCCCGTAAGAATCTTATAATGCAATCCTAAAAACACATCATTAAAACGATAATCCACATCGTTAGTATTCTCCGAAGCATTCAAATCGTTTACGGAGCCATTATCCAAAAGCTGAAAAATAGAGGAATTAAAATTTTGATACGAATAGGTATTGCCTAAAGTCAAATTGATATTGCTTTTTGGGGTCAACATATAGTAATAATCCAACTTAGCATCGATTTTGTTTGTTTTTACAAATCGGGTTTGGTTGATGTCGTTTCTATTTTGCCCTGGCTGATAACCACTTAAAATAAAGGGCTGAGATTGCAAATTAGCATTGTAAAAAGGGTCTTCCTCTTGGTATAAACTTTGCATTTCTACCGCAAAGACATTTTTTTCATTTAAGGTAAAATACGCACTCAAATTCTGATTTACCGATATTGGGTCTTGCTCTTTTAGCGTAGCAATAGATTCCGTAGCCGAAACGTTCTGCACTATCGATTCACGAAGCAACGAAGTGTTTTCATCTTGTTTGGACAACTTGGTCAACACATCATAATCCAACTGAAAATTGGTCGACGGCTTGTAGGTCGTGCTCAACTTGAATAAACCCAAATTACTGGTTTGGTGTGCTACTTCTTTTCGATTTTCGGTAGAAGCTACTTCTGAGGAATTCGGTTTCAAGATATTATTCTGAGAAATGGTTTCTAAATCGGTAATCGAAGAAGAAACAATTCCAAAACCACTAAAACTCCAAGCTTTATTTACATTGTACGAGAAATTGGTCGCGCCAAACTTGGTGTCAATTTCTTTGGCTCTATTGTTTCTTGCCAAAGCAATTCCCAAATCATTAGAAGATACGTTAAAACTAGAACCTCCCTTAGCTGACAATCCACGGAATCCTCCCGTAAATTTAAAGTAATCCTGAATGGTCAATGGCAATTCGCCTATGTTGTTGAAATTCGAAATCAAATTCACACTGTACTTTGGACTGTAGTAAAACAATTTCGGATTAATCACATACCTGCTTTCTTTATGAGCTACTCCAACACCCGCGTTGATATCTCCAAACCAAAAGTTCTTCTTCCCAGATTTCAATTTGATATTCATTCCAATATTGTCTTGGTTGTTTTCCACCCCTTTCAATATCGAATTCTCGTTGTAATTACGCAATACTTGAATCTTATCAATCGCATCGGCAGGGATATTTTTTACTCCCAATTTGGTGTCCCCATCAAAAAAGTCTTTCCCTTCTACCATCAATTTGGTCACCTTTTTGCCTTCCACTTCAATCTCTCCGTCGGCATTTACCTCCACACCAGGCAATTTTTTCAACACATCTTCCAGTTTTCGTTCGGTACCCGATTTAAATGAATCGGCATTGTACACAATCGTGTCTCCTTTTATAGAAACTGGCATTTCACGTACAATCTCAACTCCGTCCAATTCGATGCCACCCGCGTCTAAAGCAATATTTTTGACTAAATTAGTAGTAGCTGTAGTTACTTCGACCTCTTTATTTTGCATCCCCAAAAAACTCACTTTAATTAGGTAAGTCGTATTCGGTTTCAAATTCAGTGTAAACTTTCCTTTGTCATTCGTTATGGCATAGGCATCCATCGCTTTGGTGGTTTTATTCACCGCCATTACGTTCGCCATTTCAAGTCCCGCATTTTTAGAGTCGGTAATCAAACCATCAAGTTTAATGGTTTGTGCAAAAGATAAAGTAGTAAAAAGAAAAAAGGCAATTCGAAGCAATGCTTTCATAAAGAGGTTATTGAATGGGTTAGTTGTAGTGTTTTATTTTGGAGCAGCAACAATGGGCTTTTGAACCAGCAAAGTCCCGTCGTCCGCTATATCTTTGCCTTTTGTAAAGAAAAAAGGCAAAGGATGCCGCTCCCACCGGGGCTAGAAGGTGGCATTATTTTGTTTTTGTTGTTATTTTTAAATTAAAAAAGGAAGTATTAACCTCCTATTCTCATTCTAAATCCACCATTATTTCCGCCTCTTCCACGATTCATCTCACGGAATTCCTCCATTTTTTTAATCACCGTTTCGTCAAAATCTTTTTGGTTGATTACTTTACCATTCGTGGCGGGTTTTATAGCTGCTTTCTCTTTAGGGTTCAAAACAACTTTAGAACATAAAATCACGGTTTTACCATCGTTAACTTCCAGAATCAAACCAGGCAATCCCCAATAGCCTTCTGGACCTTGGTTTACAGGAATTTCTGGGGTATACCACGCTGTGATTGTCACCTCTTTTGGAATGTCTAACTCATCCATAAAGCTGGTTTTCTTTGGTTCGCCCGCTTTCTCAGTGGCGTCTTTTTTAGTCTCGTCTTTTTTCTCGTCTCTTGGTCTAAAATTTCTAAAATCGGTTTTACTAACCGGACGAACAGCAGTCGCTTTATAGCAATTGTAACCGCCAATTACTCTCGTTTCGCCTTCCATTTTCCATTTTAGGTTGGTCAGCGTGTCTTTTACCAAGAATTCTTTCCCCATAAATTCTTTGTCCACTGTATAGCTTTTGTCTTTTACATTTTTGTAATACGTTCCGCCACCGCCAGTCATAGAGGCCATCATTCGCATTCCGCCGCCGCCATCTTGTCCTGGAGCGTCTAATTTTTCTTCTTCTTTATAAATAGATGCCGATTTGTCAAAATTGAGTATGAATGTTTTTTCAAACATTTTTTTCATTCGGTCCTCGATATTTTTCATCATTTCGGGAGTAATATTCTTATTTCCTTCCATTCTGGTCTTAAAATCAGCTGTACTCGTTTTAGACTCATACACTGCCATCCCTTGAAATTCCTGAGCTCTAAGCCCAATACTGCTCAATACAAGCGCGGTCAAAAGCAAAATAATTTTATACATAGTTTCCAAATTTTTCAATAAGACGAGATTCAAATTCATTTGTTACAGCATTAGTTTATAAATAACTATAGACTTAAGAAAAATGAAAAGGTTTAATTGTAAATTAGCGAAATGAAGAAGTATTTACTATTTTTAATAGCATTTTCGTTTTTTGCCCAATGCTATTCTCAAATCAAGGGGATTCCAACGCAAGAAATGCCGAACACTCCCAAAACAGTCACGTTTTTGGCTCACGACGCTTTTGATTATGCCTATACAATAGAAAATAACGTTTTCAAGAAAAGTAAAGGCTCCGAAAACTGGGAATATAAAAACGTAACCTTAGGAAAAATCACCAAAGTCGACCTTCAAAATCCACTCAAAATAGTTTTGTTTTATGAGGATTTCAATACCGTCATTTTACTCGATAACCAACTCAACGAAAGTCAGAAGATTAATTTTTCGGAGCACCCTACGCCAATCAATGCAACTGCCGTAGGTATTGCGGGTCAAAATCAATTGTGGGTGTACAACAACCTCAATCAACAAATCGGATTGTATGACTATCTCAAAAACGAGTACAAAACTATTAGCACACCTCTTGCTGGAAAAATCAAGCAGTACACCACCGACTTTAATTCCTTTATATGGATGGATGACAGTGGAGAAGGCTACGCTTGCTCGTTGTTTGGTGCCATCGAAAACTTAGGAAAATTTCCAAATGCTGACCAACTTCAAATCATCAGCTCCAACCAAATACTTTACAGTTTGGACCAAAAAATAACACTATTGAGCCGACAAAAAGATAAATCGTGGGCAAGTACACTACTTCAGCTTCCTGAAAAAAGGTTTGAAAAATTCTATTACCAAGCCCAAATTTTATCTATTTTTACAACCGAAGGAATTTATAATTTTAAAATCATACTACCGTAATGCACATAGCAGTAGCAGGAAACATAGGTTCAGGAAAAACTACCTTAACACAATTATTGTCGAAACATTTTAAATGGGAACCACATTACGAAGACGTAGTAGACAACCCTTATTTGGATGATTTTTACCACCAAATGGAACGCTGGTCTTTTAATCTGCAAATTTATTTTTTGAACAGTCGTTTTCGTCAAGTAATGCAAATCCGTCAAAGCGGTAAAAAAATCATTCAAGACCGCACCATTTACGAAGATGCTCATATTTTCGCACCCAATTTGCACGCTATGGGATTAATGACCAATCGAGATTTTCAGAATTATGCTTCCTTATTTGAATTGATGGAAACGATGGTGCAACCACCAGATTTATTGATTTACTTAAGAAGTTCCATTCCTAATTTGGTAGGACAAATTCACAAACGCGGACGCGAATACGAAAACTCTATTTCTATTGATTATTTGAGCCGCTTGAACGAACGTTACGAAGCGTGGATTCAAAGTTATACGAAAGGAAAACTTTTGGTGATTGATGTAGACAATATCAATTTTGTAGACAATCCAGAAGACTTAGGTAATATCATTAACCGAATTGACGCAGAATTGAACGGATTGTTTTAGAAACACAGATTACTAAGATTTATAAAAACTAAAAGCTTTGCAGATGCAAGGCTTTTTTGTTGATTGGATAAAAAAACACCTCACAACAAAATAATGTTGTGAGGTGTTTGTAGTTTGAACTAGTGCCAAAGCAATTAACTTGACATAGTAATGGTGTTATTTCAAAGCTTGCACTTTCGCTTTCACTTCTTCTTCGGTTCCTTCGAAAGTTTGCGTCGTGGTCGTTCCATTGGCTGTAGTGGTCACTGTAGCTTTGGTTTTCCCGTTTTCATTGGTCATTTCAACACGAACATCTTTCATAGTAGTCAATTTGATGGTTTGTGTTTTTTCGCCCACAAATTTTCCATCAGCATCGTACATAGACAAACATTTGGCGGTACATTCTTCTGAACAACCATTTTCCTTGCACATCGCTGCGCACTCGTCTTTGGTCATTGTTGCCATTTTTGCAGGGTCGCATTTTTTGGCTTCGCACATCATTTCTTTTGTAGCTCCACCTGCGCAACAAGACGCCGTAGCAACCGTATCAGAATGCCCACTTCCTAAAATTGGAGCAATCACTAATCCAATCAAACAAGTCAATTTGATTAAAATATTCATAGATGGTCCAGAGGTATCTTTGAAAGGGTCTCCAACTGTATCTCCAGTTACCGCCGCTTTGTGTGCATCAGAACCTTTGTACGTCATTTCTCCATTAATCATAACCCCTGCTTCGAAAGATTTCTTAGCATTGTCCCAAGCACCTCCAGCATTATTTTGGAAAACTGCCCATAATACTCCAGATACAGTTACTCCAGCCATATAGCCTCCTAACATTTCAGCAATCAATTGGTTGTTATCACCGTAAACTAATTTACCAAGTAACACAATAGCGATTGGAAAACCAATGGTTAAAATACCTGGTAACATCATTTCGCGTAAAGCGGCTTTCGTTGAAATTTCCACACATTTACCATATTCTGGTCTTCCAGTTCCTTCCATAATTCCAGGAATTTCTTTGAACTGACGACGTACTTCATACACCATATCCATCGCAGCTTTTCCAACAGAATTCATTGCTAAAGCAGAGAAAACCACTGGAATCATTCCACCCACAAATAACATCGCTAAAACAGGAGCTTTGAAAATGTTGATTCCATCAATTCCTGTAAAAGTTACATAAGCCGCAAACAAAGCCAATGAAGTTAATGCTGCAGAAGCAATCGCAAAACCTTTTCCAGTTGCAGCGGTTGTATTTCCAACAGAATCCAAAATATCTGTTCTTGTACGTACTTCTTTTGGTAACTCACTCATTTCAGCAATTCCACCTGCATTGTCTGAGATAGGTCCAAATGCATCGATTGCTAATTGCATAGCAGTAGTAGCCATCATTGCTGAAGCAGCTAAAGCCACACCATAAAATCCTGCCAAAGCATAAGAAGCCCAAATTGCGGCTGCAAATAATAAAACCGTTGGGAAGGTTGAAATCATTCCTGTTGCTAAACCAGCAATGACGTTAGTTCCTGCACCTGTACTTGATTTTTGAACAATCGCCATAACTGGTTTTGTTCCTAGCCCTGTATAATATTCCGTCACAGATGAAATAGTTCCACCTACAACCAAACCAACAATCGTAGCGTAGAAAACACGAATTGAGTCGATATCTTTCATTCCTTCGCCATAAAACTCCATTTTCATAGTCGTAGGCAACATATATTGTACTAAAAAGTAACAAGACACTAAGGTTAAAACAATAGAAACCCAGTTTCCAATATTTAATGCTTTTTGAACTTGTGCTTCTTTAGCATCATCACTGCTGATTTTTACCAACATGGTTCCGATGATAGAAAACAAAATTCCAAATCCAGCAATCGCCATTGGTAATAATATTGGACCGATTCCGCCAAAGGCATCTTCGATTTTACCACCCATATCTTTAATCACGTAGTTTCCAAGAACCATTGCCGCCAATACAGTCGCTACATACGAACCAAATAAATCGGCACCCATACCAGCAACGTCACCTACGTTATCACCAACGTTATCTGCAATTGTAGCAGGATTTCTTGGGTCATCTTCTGGAATTCCAGCTTCTACTTTACCTACTAAGTCGGCACCAACATCGGCTGCTTTGGTGTAAATTCCACCACCAACACGAGCGAACAAAGCGATAGATTCAGCTCCTAACGAAAAACCAGCTAAGGTTTCTAGAACAATCGTCATGTCTTCTGTAGACGTCCATTCTCCATTCATAAAGATTCTGAAAAAGATAATAAAAAAACCGGTCAACCCTAAAACAGCTAAACCGGCTACACCTAATCCCATTACAGTTCCTCCACCAAAAGACACTTTTAAAGCTTGAGGTAAACTAGTACGTGCGGCTTGAGTAGTTCTTACATTGGTTTTAGTGGCGATTTTCATTCCCATATTTCCAGCCAAAGCTGAGAAAAATGCCCCAAAGATAAAGGCGATAACTATTAACAAATGGGTTTTTACGCCAGGCAAGAAAGTTATCCCTGCCAATACTGCACTTGCTAAAAGGACAAATACAGCTAATAATCTATATTCTGCTTTTAAAAAGGCCAAAGCCCCTTCATAAATGTAATCTGATATTTCTTTCATTTTGCCGTCACCAGCATCTTGTTTGAGCACCCAGGCTCGTTTTGCGAACATGAACATAAGTCCAATAAGCGCCATAAAAATTGGCACATAAATCATAAATGTATTCATAAAAAAATGTTATTTTTTGATTAATTATAAAATCTAGTTGGTAACGAATTTAAGCAAAAAAAAGCAACACTCATTGCTGAGTATTGCTTTTTTTATAAAAAATGAAGGGTAAATTTATTTAATACTAAATAATCCTTCTGGTTTATTTTCGATATCATCAAAACGCTGCGTGCATTCTTTGATGATAGCATAGGCTTCATTCACATCTCCCCAACCTTCTACATCTACTTTCTTGTGCTCTAAATCTTTGTAAACTTGAAAGAAATGTTCAATCTCTTTTAACAAGTGTGGATTCACATCTGAAAGATTTTCTAATGAATTCCAAATTGGGTCAGAAACCGGTACACAGATTACTTTTTCGTCTGGTCCTTTATCGTCTGCCATATGAAAAACTCCAATTGGTTTTACTTCCATTACACATCCAGGAAAAGTTGGCTCGTTTACCAATACCAATACATCCAATGGGTCGCCATCTAGGGCTAATGTTTCGGGAATAAATCCGTAGTCTGCTGGATACATCATAGAAGAGAATAACATTCTGTCGAAACGCATTCTTTTGATAGCAAAATCGTACTC
The DNA here is from genome assembly GCF_051547145.1 of Flavobacterium sp. RSSB_23. Lineage (NCBI taxonomy): Bacteria > Pseudomonadati > Bacteroidota > Flavobacteriia > Flavobacteriales > Flavobacteriaceae > Flavobacterium > Flavobacterium sp. RSSB_23. The sequence continues at coordinate 659,452 of NZ_JBPTTO010000002.1, forward strand.
GTATTTATTTCTACTTCCTCTTGGTATTTCGATTAATACATCGAAAGTTTTTAATTTGTCTGCAGTCATTTTTATTAAGTCTTAGCTTTTTATAAATTTTTTGCAAAAGTATACAAACCGAACGTTTTTACAAGAAAAAAATAAGGATATATAACTATAACGTTTTCGTTAATTAGGGATTGTAGACCACTTTTCGGTTGCGCTTACACAAATAATGATGCCATAATAAATAGGTAGCAAATGAACGATAAGGTTGCCAATGTTGTGCACGTTGCTCCATCATCTCTTTGTCGTGTATCTCAAATAATTCTTTGAAAGTATTTACCACGGCTATATCACCAAGAGGCAACAAATCTGGTGCTTGAAGCGAAAACATCAAATAAATATCGATAGTCCAATGACCGATGCCTTTTATTTTGATTAATTTTTCGCGAACCACTTCGGGAGAAAGTGATGACAATTCTTCTAAAACCAATTCTTTTGAAAGGAGTGCGGCAGTCAAAGCTTTGATATAGGATATTTTTTGACGACTAACACCCACTGCCTTCAATTGCTCATCACTAAGTTGCACAACCATTGCTGGAGAAAAGGGTTTTGCGATTTCTTTTACTCGCAAAAAAGTCGCTTTGGCTGAATCAATTGAAACTTGTTGTTCTAGAATCAAGAGTACGAGTGTCTCGAAACCTTCGGGGCGTTGTGGAATTGTAGGCAAACCGTACTTTTCAACTATAGTCTTGAAAATGGGTTCTTGGGTAATTAATAACGAAAAAGGTTCTTGCATAATCGATTTTTTAGCCCAGATGGAAGCGGCATCCTCTAGTGGCGGGGTTCGACACTAGAGATATAGCGTACAGCTGGATTAGCTCCTAAAAATTAAACCCAAAGGTTCCTTTGACCGTGAAATTTTGCGCATCGGGTGTGTTGAGATAACTACCGCGCCAAGCAAAATCTATTCTAAATACTTTGAAAATATTTCCAATTCCGGCGCTGTATTCCCAATAAATGTTCTCTGGAGCGACATAGGGTAAACCTGAGGCATTGATGGCTCGGTTGGCATCTGAAATTGTTCCGTAAACGCTTTTTACACCTACAACTTCACGCCAATTGAGTTTTCGCATAAACGGAATACGTGCAAACAAACGCCCTTGGAAATTGTGATTCCATTGCAAGGTTACGTATTGGTCGCTTATAAATTCGTAGAAATTCAGATTATTGAACGTATTCTCAATACTGAAATACGTTTGATTCCCAGGAATAACGCTCATCAAACCAAGAGGAATGGTGCCAAATGTTTTTCCAGCTTCTAAAATTAAATTGGTTCTTCCGAGTGGTCCGATAATGAAAGGCTGTTTGTAATACACCTGAATTTTATCATATCTAAAATCGCTGTTTAGAACGCCTTTGAATCCGTGGCTGAAATTAACAAAAACACGACTATACGGACTGTCTACAATATCGCGTTCTACCCCAAAACCAATAGTTTTTCGGTTAGGTGTGTACTCAATTTGAAGATTTGCTTCGGACTGTTTTACCTCGCTCTTAGTGACACCCGCAGGATTCGAAGCCGAGGGCAAAGTGGTATAATAATCCAAACTAAAGGTTGGCGAAGCCGAAACCAATGTTCGATGAGAAATCCCGGTTTGAAAGGTCCAGTTCTTAAAAGGTTCTATTTCGAATGAGAAACTGGTCAGGTTAATGTTTGTAAGCTTTCCGTTACTTCCTGTAGTGAACAAAGCCGAAGACGCAAAACTTCGTCCCAAGACATCATTAGTCGTGGTCAAACTGGCACCAATTTGTTCAATGTCTCGGCGATTTCCTCCCGAAATGATGATTCGTTTTTTCTTATCGACCATCCATTTTCCTGAAACACCATATTTGAATTTTTGGTCATCAAAGCCATAAGCCGTAAAAGCCTGAACGCGCCACGGGTCATTAGGCCCAAAATACGTTCTTCCGCCTAGACGCAGACGAATACCCTCTACTTCGTTAAAGCCAAACGTTGAAAAAACATTACCAAAATCAAAGTTGTTGAACTCTATGTAACCACTTCCTAAGATAGAAACCAAACTGTACAATTGCTTGAATTTTTTGACGGTTTGCAAGGTGTCGAGCATTTTGTACACGCCTTTTTCGTCTTTGGAAAGCTTTTCAAAGCGATTCTCCTCCCAATATTCTTCTGACTTGTTGTAAACTTCGTTGTCTATAAAATTGACTTCGTCTTTGTAAAAAGAAGTGGGTTTTGGCTTATTGAACTCGTGATTGCGATAAAAAGAGGTTCTTTTGCCATAAACACCTTTTGATTTTTCTTTTTTGTTCAAAGCAAAATCCGACATCAAATAATCTCGAGTCAAAAGAAAAACAGAGTCGTTCATTACCTCAAATTCTTGCTCGATGTAAATATCTTTTACCCAGTTAATATTGGCACTCTTGGTTACCGCCATATTAATTTTCTTGATGGCAAAAGTGGTATCGTTTACCCAAAAATCTCCTTTGAAGGTCAATTCGTTTTTACGTCTTGGATAAAAAACAATATTAAAACACCACTTGTTATCAATTAATGCGCTATCACGCAACACATAATTATAGACATCAATCCCTGTTCTAGAAAGCGGGCTGGTAAAACTTTTGTCGAAAAAAGTCAAGTGATTGTCATAGATATTGTAATCAGAATACAAATCTTTGACAAAAGCTAGGATTTGCTGATTTCCATTAAATCCAGAGGTTTTATTGGCTTTATTGATTTCTTTGACTTTCTTGATGGTATTGTCTCCATACACATCATACAAAGCTTCGTTGATAAAAATAGGCAAATAGGTTTTTCCAGTAACTTTAGAAGTATCCACTTGCTTGAAGATGAATTCCATCCCTTTGAAAATTTTATTCTTCATAAAAGCACTGTCGATAGTGTTCATATCAAATTCAATCTTCTCATACTTCTCCATTTGGTATTGATTGAATTGATACAAACCATTTTTGCGTTTGCGTTCCCAAATTTTGCGCAAAATATCTAAGGCGGGGTTGTTTTTCTTTGACGTTTTCCCAGTAAAAACAACCACTTCATTCAATTCTTGCATTTCCTTCAATACAATTTTGAAATTGTAATTTACTGCTTTTTCTAAGGTCACTTCCTTGTCAGAAAAGCCAGCTGAGGTAATTACTAACACAGTATAAGTCTGTGGAGACTCAATGTAAAATCGACCATCTTCATTGGTTACAATGCCTACATTAGAGTTTTTAAAAACAACATTAGCATAGGGAATAGGTTGATTGGATTTATCGACCACAATACCACTAACCTTAGTTTGCGCTTTTGCAACACTGACTATTGCAAATACGAGTATAAAGAAATATAAAATTGATTTTTTCATAGTAAAAAAAGGGCTCCATCGAATGCGTATCGATGAAGCCCCAAATATAATAATTAGATGACAAGTAGTAGTCTTAAACCGCCACTACGAATGTTAAAAAAAACCTATTTTATGCTTTTTAACAACTCTTATTTTTTGTACAATACTTTTTTAACTGCTTTCACAACGTCATCAGCATTAGGCAACCATTCTTTCAATAGAACAGGAGAATAAGGTGCTGGTGTATCTGCAGTTGTGATTCTTTGAATTGGTGCATCCAAGAAATCAAAAGCTTGCTCTTGAACCAAATACGTAATCTCTGAAGACACACTAGCAAAAGGCCAAGCTTCTTCTAAAATTACCAAACGATTCGTTTTTTTAACCGATTTCAAAATCGCTTCTGTATCCATTGGACGAACCGTTCTCAAATCGATTACTTCACAAGAAATTCCTTCTTTTGCCAAATCATCAGCTGCTTTGAACGCTTCTTTAATAATTTTACCAAAAGAAACAATTGTCACATCGGTTCCTTCTCTTACCACATCAGCTACTCCCAACGGAATAGTGTATTCTCCATCTGGCACTTCACCTTTGTCGCCATACATTTGCTCTGATTCCATAAAGATAACAGGGTCGTTATCACGAATGGCTGATTTCAACAATCCTTTGGCATCATATACATTTGAAGGTACTACAACTTTTAGACCTGGAGTATTCGCAAACCAATTCTCGATAGCTTGAGAGTGCGTCGCTCCTAATTGTCCAGCAGAAGCTGTTGGTCCTCTAAAAACAATTGGAATATTGAATTGCCCACCAGACATTTGACGCATCTTGGCAGCATTATTAATAATTTGATCAATACCAACCATACAAAAGTTGAAGGTCATGTATTCTACAATCGGACGACATCCATTCATGGCTGAACCTACAGCAATACCTGTAAAACCAAGCTCTGCAATAGGAGTATCGATTACTCGTTTTTCACCAAATTCGGCCAACATCCCTTTCGATGCTTTGTAGGCACCATTGTATTCAGCAACTTCTTCACCCATTAAGTATATGGACTCATCGCGACGCATTTCTTCACTCATCGCTTCGCAAATCGCCTCTCTAAATTGTATCGTTCTCATATTATAATATCTATGTGTGTTTTTTCGAACAGCAAAAATAAATATTTTAAACTACTTTAAAGCATAAAATAGGTTTAAAATTATTAGGAGCTATTTCCAGCTATCCGCTATATCTCTAGTGGCGAACCCCTCCACTAGAGGATGTCGCTCCTATCTGGGCTAGGGATGAGGTTCAAAAGACACTTTTTCATACATATAGGAATTGGGAATTTGAAACAAATAAAAATAAAATTGTTAAAAACAATACAAATACAGTCAATACTCAAAGCCGTAGAATTCTTTTTACGTAAGTTTATCTAGAGAATACCTAGCCTCCAGCGAAATCGTAATAGTTTTGAAAAAATATTATGCATGCATAGTAAATATTCCAATTATTATTTTAAATTTGTCAAGCTTTATCAAAAAAAATAAGTCTTATGAAAATATTAGTTTGCATCAGTCACGTTCCTGATACTACTTCAAAAATCAATTTCGTTAACGGTGATTCAGAATTCGACACCAATGGCGTTCAGTACGTTATCAATCCAAATGACGAATTTGGATTAACTAGAGCAATCTGGTTTCAAGAACAACAAGGCGCAACGGTAACTGTTGTAAATGTGGGTGGACCAGACACAGAACCTACTTTAAGAAAAGCATTAGCTATTGGAGCCAACGAAGCAATTCGCGTAAATGCCAATCCAACGGATGGTTTCTTCGTAGCCAAACAATTGGCAGAAGTAATTAAAAATGGCGGATACGATTTAGTAATCGCTGGAAAAGAATCTTTAGATTACAACGGCGGAATGGTTCCTGGAATGATTGCTGGAATCTTAGGGTACAACTTTTTGAACTCTTGCGTGAGCTTAACTGTTGACGGAAATGCCGTTACTGCTTCCAGAGAAATCGATGGTGGAAAAGAAACTGTTGCTACAACATTACCCTTAATCATTGGAGGTCAAAAAGGTTTAGTTGAAGAGAAAGATTTGCGTATTCCAAACATGAGAGGAATTATGACAGCAAGAACAAAAGCCTTAACTATTTTAGAGCCTGTAGATGCTAATGTAGCTACTAAAGCAGTAAAATTTGACAAACCAGCTCCAAAATCAGCAGTTAAATTGGTAGCAGCTGATAACTTGGATGAACTAATCAGTTTGTTACACAACGAAGCTAAAGTAATTTAGTATTCAGTAATTCGTTTTTAGTATTCAGTTTAAAAATCTAAAATAATTCAGTTTTTAGTATCTGTTTTTAAGTTGCAAAACTTTAAATCTTAAACTTTAAACTCTTAAACAAAAAAATCATGTCAATATTAATATACGCAGAATCTGCAGAAGGAAAATTCAAAAAAGTAGCATTCGAGCTTGCATCTTATGCTAAAAAAGTAGCAGAAACGTTAAGCACCACAGTAACAGCTGTAACTGTAAATGCTGGTGATGTTTCAGAATTATCAAATTATGGTGTAGATAAAGTTTTAAAAGTATCTAATGACCAATTAGCAACTTTTTCAGCAAAAGCTTACGCGGATGTAATCAAACAAGCTGCTCAAAAAGAGGGTTCAAAAGTGGTGATTCTTTCATCTACTACTGATAGTATCTATCTGTCTTCATTAGTAGCTGTTGGTTTAGAAGCAGGTTTTGCTTCAAACGTTGTTGGATTGCCAGTGAGTACAGCTCCTTTTCAAGTGAAAAGAACCGCTTTTTCAAACAAAGCTTTCAATACTACCGAAATTAGCACTGAAGTAAAAGTGTTAGGAATTGCTAAAAATTCTTATGGTATTTTTGAAAATGCAAGTTCATTAACAGAAGAAGATTTTAATCCAACAATCGATGCTAATGACTTTGGAGTAAAAGTAACAGCTGTTGAAAAAAGTTCAGGAAAAATTTCTATTGCCGATGCTGATATTGTAGTGTCAGCAGGACGCGGAATGAAAGGTCCAGAAAACTGGGGAATGATAGAGGAATTAGCAGGCGTTTTAGGCGCTGCAACTGCATGTTCAAAACCAGTTTCCGACTTAGGATGGAGACCTCACGGAGAACACGTTGGACAAACAGGAAAACCAGTTGCCACTAACTTATATATTGCGGTAGGTATTTCTGGAGCGATTCAACACATTGCAGGGATTAACTCTTCAAAAGTAAAAGTAGTTATCAATAGCGATCCAGAAGCACCTTTCTTTAAAGTTGCTGATTATGGAATTGTTGGAGACGCTTTCGAAATTGTACCTCAATTGATTGAAAAATTCAAAGCTTTCAAAGCGCAACATTCATAAAAAACAATCTTTTTAAATTATAAGCTACCTAAAAACAAGATAATTGTATCTTTGCTTTAGGTAGCTCTTTTTTTTATGCCTTTTTTTGATTAAAATTGCACCTTTAAAAAACCGAATAACTAGCAAAATCAATAGTTGTTTTTTCTATAAAAAATCCATGAGCTTAGTAAAATTAACCATAAAAGGGATATCCTACAGTCAAACACAAAACGGAGCTTATGCTTTAATTTTGAATGAAGTGGATGGCGAGCGAAAACTACCAATTGTCATTGGAGCTTTTGAAGCTCAATCTATTGCTATTGCTTTAGAAAAAGAAATCAAACCACCTCGTCCGTTAACACATGATTTATTTAAAAACTTTGCAGAACGTTTTGATATAGTTGTAAAGCAAGTTATTATTCACAAGTTGGTTGATGGCGTATTTTATTCTAGTATCATTTGTGAACGAGATAAAATAGAAGAAATTATTGATGCCAGAACCTCGGATGCTATAGCTTTGGCACTTAGATTTCATGCGCCAATTTTTACCTATAAAAATATTTTGGACAAGGCAGGAATCTATTTGAAATCAAACCCTAATCCAGCAGATCCAGGCGCAGAAGAAATAGACAGTATTTTGTCTAATCCACAAACTTTTGGACACGGTGAAGAAACCAATCAATCAGGTCCTACATATGCTAATCATAGTCTCCAAGAATTGAATGAGCTTTTAGATCAAGCTGTAGCCAATGAAGATTATGAAAAAGCTGCAAAAATAAGAGACGAGATATCCAAACGCTAGCCTAGCAGTGTATTTTTGATTGAATAGTTTAAAACTAGCAACTTAATAATTGCGTCCAACGAATTGTATTCCTAATGAAACTAAAACAACTATTTTTTGGCTTTGCCCTTCTTTTGGCACAAGTTACTTTGGCGCAAAATTATTATTTGCATTGCGGGTCCATTTTAGATACAAAATCAGGAAAGCTACTTTCTAATAAAACCATTGTAGTTGCCCAAAATAAAATCATTAAAATACAAGAAGGTTTTGTCGCAAAAGCTAATCCAAACGATATTGAAGTTGACTTAAAAAATAAGTTTGTTTTGCCTGGACTGATTGATCTTCATGTTCATATAGAAGGAGAACTAAATTCCAAAAGTTACGTTTCAAAATATATTGACAACGAAGCCGATGTCGCTTTTCAAGCCGTGAATTGTGCCGAAATCACTTTACTGGCTGGTTTTACTACCGTTAGAGATTTAGGAGGAACGGGTGTTAATGTTTCTTTACGAAATGCCATCAACAAAGGATTAATTAAAGGACCTAGAGTTTATACCGCAGGAAAAGCTATTGCAACAACAGGAGGTCACGCTGACCCAACAAACGGGAGTAATAGAAAATTAGTAGGCGACCCAGGACCACATGAAGGCGTAATCAATTCACCAGAAGACGCAGTAAAAGCAGTAAGAGAACGTTATAAAGAAGGAGCAGATGTAATTAAAATCACCGCAACTGGTGGCGTTTTAAGTGTAGCCAAAAGCGGTAAGAACCCACAATTCTCTATTGAAGAAATAAAAGCCATTACAGCTACTGCCAAAGATTACAATATGCTAACCGCAGCACATGCCCATGGAGATGAAGGCATGCAAAGAGCAATACTAGGAGGAATCAAAACTATAGAACACGGTACTTTTATGAGCGAAGAAACCATGGAGCTTATGAAAAAATACGACACTTACTTAGTTCCGACGCTTACAGCGGCAAAGGAAGTCGAAAAAAATGCAGAAGTACCAGGATTCTACCCTGAAATTGTTGTTCCTAAGGCACGTGAAGTAGGCCCACAAATTAAAGCAACCTTTGCCAAAGCTTACAAAAAAGGAGTGAAAATTGCCTTTGGAACAGATGCAGGAGTTTTTCCACACGGAATAAATGGAAAAGAATTTGGGTATATGGTAGAGGCTGGAATGCCTGAAATAGAAGCTATTCAAGCTGCAACTATCACTAATGCTCAATTACTTGGAATCGATAAAGAAGCTGGTCAACTAAAAGAATCTTTTTGGGCAGACATTATCGCTGTAAATGATAACCCTCTCAAAAATATTAAAACATTAGAAGAAGTTTCTTTTGTAATGAAAGACGGAAAAATTTATAAAAATCAATAAAACAAGCGGTCCATACTATGAAGCAATACCATGACTTAGTTAAGCACGTTTTGGAAAACGGCACACAAAAAGGCGATCGCACTGGAACGGGTACCAAAAGTGTTTTTGGGTATCAAATGCGTTTTGATTTAGCCGAAGGATTTCCAATGGTAACCACCAAAAAGCTCCATTTGAAATCCATTATACATGAGTTACTATGGTTTTTAAAAGGAGAAACCAACATTGCTTACCTACAAGAGCACGGTGTAAAAATATGGGATGCTTGGGCAGACAGCAATGGAGATTTAGGACCAGTTTACGGCCACCAATGGCGCAATTGGAACAGTGAAGAAATTGATCAAATCTCCGATTTAATTACGGAACTAAAAACCAATCCCAATAGCCGAAGACTATTAGTTTCGGCATGGAATCCATCGGTATTACCAGATACTAAGAAATCTTTTGAGGAAAATGTAGCAAACAACAAGGCTGCTTTGCCCCCATGCCACGCTTTTTTTCAATTTTATGTGGCCGATGGGAAATTATCCTGTCAATTGTATCAACGAAGTGCTGATATTTTCTTAGGAGTACCTTTCAATATTGCATCATACGCATTACTAACACTTATGATAGCGCAAGTTTGTGACTTAGCTCCAGGCGAATTCATACATACATTTGGGGATGCACACATCTATAACAATCATTTTGAACAAATAGAATTGCAACTCTCAAGAGAGCCAAGACCATTACCAACAATGACGTTAAACCCCAATGTAAAAGACATCTTTGCTTTTACCTATGAAGATTTCACTTTAGAGAATTACGACCCGCATCCTACGATAAAAGGAAGTGTTGCTGTATAATAAAAAAACCGCTATAAAAGCGGTTTTTTTATTATCTATAATGCTAAAACAGAATTTTCAGCTCCAGCATAGTCATTCCATTTTAAACCATCAGCTTCAGGGTCATTTAAATAATTTCCGTCAATTAGGTATTTAAATTCGTACGAAGAATCTTTAGGTAAATCGAAAACACCTTTGAATGTTCCGTTTTTCAATTTAGATAAAGCACCTTCTTCTATGTTCCAATTGTTAAAATCACCAATTACTGCAGCTGAAGTTGCTTCTTTTGCTTCGATTGAAAAGGTTACTTTACATACTGGTTTAGTTTTTACAAATTGTTTTTTAATAGCCATAACACAATGATTTTTAAAATTTTAAAACAAGTTAAACAATTTTAATGTAACAACAGATAGCGTCTACTCATTTTTAAGACTAATATCAAATCATTGTTAAAATTTAAAAAAAACAATAATTTTAAGGTGATTAAAAATTTAAATTCAAAATTATTAAATCTCTTATGCTTAATCAAAACACTGTTGAGGTTATAGTTTTTGCAAAATAAATTTTATCTTTATCTACAAAATAAAAAACTATGGATCAGGCCACGCACGAGCAATATGAGTATGCTCGTAGAAGAATTAAACAAAAAAAGAGATTGTATTTTCACTTTGTCCTTTTTGCTTTAACTAGCATTTTTTTATTCATAGCTCACCGCTTTTTTGATGTTGGCATAGAAAGCAATTGGTGTATTTGGGTCATTACTTTTTGGGCCTTTTTGTTTGTGCTTCATTTTATTAAAGTCTTTATAACAGATCGTTTTATGGATAAAAATTGGGAAAGAGATCAAATTGACCGATTAGTTGCCTTACAACAAAAAAAAATAACCCAGTTGGAGCGTCAAATAGAAAAAGAAACGAAATAACTTATTCATGATAATACTTATAGCCGCTGTAGCAGAAAATCTTGCTTTGGGCAAAAACAATGATTTAATTTGGCATCTCCCTAATGATTTTAAACGATTCAAGGAAATAACATCAGGCCATCATATTATTATGGGGCGCAAGACTTTTGAAAGTTTTCCTAAGCCTTTGCCTAATAGAACACATGTCATAATAACACGTCAAAAAAGTTATAAGCCCGAAGGCTGCATAGTTGTAGATTCGATTGAAAGAGCTATTGAAGTCTGTCCAAAAGACGCTCCTGTTTATGTGATAGGAGGCGGAGAGATTTACAACTTGGCATTACCCTATGCAGATCAATTGGATATTACGAGAGTACATAATAATTTTGAAGCAGATACTTTTTTTCCTGAAATTAATCCAGAGAAATGGAAGTTATTGCATTCAGAAAAACATTCTAAAGATGAAAGACATCTTTATGATTACAGTTTTGAAAGCTATGCAAAAATCTAGAAAAGCCCAATATGTATAAAAGCAAAAAAACATCCTTCACAGGATGTTTTTTCTTTGTAAAAGATATGATTTTGTTAATGACTCACTCTTGTAAGAGAATTTGAGACAACAATATTAAAATACCAAGAAACAAAATTGATCCAGAGACTGAAATAATAATGTTTGATATTTTTTTTGAGTAAAACTCAAAGTAGCCTTTAATACCAAATACCACAAAGATACTAAAGACCAAAAAAATTAAAATTTCCAAAAACAAATTTAATCCTAAGAACGTATTTTGCGCTTCAAAAAAAGTACCGCTAGTGAAAGCGATATTTTCAAAACTGCTAACAAGAACAAACGCGACTATCAGCGCAATAATAAACCATTTGATTTGAGTCATTAAATTAATACTAACCATTTATTTTCTTTTACAGGGCAAATTTGGATAATATTTTAATACTGCACAATACCCACTTTTAGTGATATTTGTATTTTTTTTGTTAAAATTAAAAAGTTACTTTAATAAAACTCCCAATAGCAAAAAAGTGTCTTCCGAAGTAAATCAAGTGCTGTGTTAATGGACTTTATAGTATATTTGTGGAAATTAAAAAACCATGTCAGAAAAAGTTACTCCCTATAAAAATTCACAATTAAGCAAAAAAGAGCAGGTTGCTACCATGTTCAATACTATTTCAGGAAATTATGATAGTTTAAACCGAGTTATATCTTTTGGTATCGATATCAAATGGCGTAAGAAAGTATTGGATTTGGTGACAAAATCAAACCCAGAAACGATTCTTGACATAGCAACAGGAACAGGAGATTTGGCTATTTTGATGGCACAAACTCCAGCTAAAAAAATTATTGGACTTGATATATCTTCTGGAATGTTGGCGGTTGGAGTTCAGAAAATTGCAGACAAAAAGCTCTCTGATCGTATCGAAATGATTTTGGGCGACTCAGAGAATATGCCTTTTGAAGAAAATTATTTTGATGCTATAACTGTGGCTTTCGGAGTTAGAAACTTTGAGAATCTTGAAAAAGGACTTTCAGAGATTTTGAGAGTATTAAAACCAGGAGGGACTTTTGTTATTTTGGAAACTTCTGTGCCGGAAAAAACACCTTACAAGCAAGGGTATCATTTCTATAGTAGAAATATTTTGCCGCTTATTGGTAAGTTGTTTTCAAAAGACAACACTGCATATGGGTATTTGTCTGAATCGTCTGCCGTTTTTCCATATGGAGAGCGATTGAACAATATTTTACGAAAAACGGGGTTTATAGACGTGAAAGATATGCCTCAAACTTTTGGTGTGGCAACGATTTATTATGCATCCAAAAAATAATTAGAAGCTTTCCTCTTACCTATGAAAAAAATAACTGTAATCCTTTTTTTGTTCTATCTAACTTTTGCTAATGCGCAATGGAATAAGCGCCTTTTTAGCAAAGACCCTATCATTAATCTAGAGAATTTTCAAAAGCAAAAATTGTACTTTGGATTCTATATGGGGTTTAATGGATATGATTTTAAAATCGATTATAAGAATGATATTCCTGATGTATTGGTAAAAAGAACTACAGGTTTTAATGTAGGATTGGTCGCTGATTTAAGATTACAAGAGTACATCAACTTGAGGTTTGAACCAGGGTTGTATTATACAAAGCGAGATATGTATTATCCGAGTTCTTATTTTCCGAGTACTCCAACGGCAAGTGATCGGTTAAGAGAAGTGAATAGTACTTATATTCATTTTCCATTGTTAGTCAAATTTTCTTCATTGCGTACGGGCAATGTACGACCTTACTTGCTTGGAGGAGGTTCGCTTACTCTTAATTTGTCTAGTAATTCTAAATCATTAGATGATAATGCGGAAGGAAGATTTAGAATGAAATCTTGGACGCCTAATTATGAATTAGGATTTGGTATTGATATTTTCTCGGAGTACTTTATTTTTTCACCTTCAATTCGAGGCGTTTTCGGTATAAATGATGAATTGATTAGGGATAAAGATCCTAATAGCCCGTGGACAAGTAATATTGAGTCGATAAAAAGTAGAGCTATTTTTATCAATTTTACTTTTCATTAATAATCTCTTCTTTTAAATTCACTCAAGACTATTGCAGTCGCGGTTGCAACATTCAAGCTTTCAGTTTGTTGTAAATTTCCAAATCGAGGTATGGTTATGCGCTTAGTAACCAAAGCTTCGATTTCTTTTGAAATTCCATTAGCCTCGTTGCCTAGAATGATAATCCCTTCATTAGTAATTTCAGAGTTATATAGATCTTCACCATCCATAAAAGTTCCATAAATGGGTAGTGATGTCGTTTCTAAGAAATCCTTCAAGTTTAAATAATTGACATTTACTCTTGCAATAGAGCCCATTGTGGCCTGAACTACTTTTGGGTTGTATAAGTCAACTGTTTCTTTTGAACAGACTACTTGATTGATTCCGAACCAATCGCATAATCTTAAAATCGTTCCCATATTACCAGGATCTCTGATGGTATCTAGAGCAACAATCAGCCCATTGTTAATTATGGTTTTTTCTTTAGGAATTTTAAAAACCGCTAAACAGGTATTAGGGGTGGTCAAGGCGCTTATTTTTTTTAAATCAGCATCAGAAATCACTGTTTTTTGCGTTGTTGATACCGATTTGAATTCATCAATCGTAATATATAGATGTTCTAATTCAAAATTAGATTGTAGTAACTCATTAATGCCTTTTACTCCTTCTGCAATAAATAATTGATGAGCTATTCTATATTTTTTTTGGTGCAAACTCGATATAAGTTTTATTTGGTTTTTACTAACCATAAAAAGATGTACTTTTGAATTAAATTTATTAGATCACTTGAAAAAGAATTCCACAAAAGTAGTTGCATTTCTTTTAATTGCAATATTTATTTCAGCATGTAATGCTGTAAAACGAGTTCCTGATGGCAAATTTTTACTAACCAAAAACCAAATACTAGTAAATAACAAACCCATTAAGGATGAAGCGGCATTCGATCAAATGTATCAAACTCCAAATGGTACAATTGCGGGTTTTAGGTTGCGATTGGCGCTATATAACGCAGCCAATTTAAATCCTGATTCGACTTATCAAGCTAAATTCTTGAATAAACCTGGTAAATACGAAAGAAAGGCAAAATGGCTGTCTGCAAAACAAGTAGATCGACTTGGGGAATCATTTTATTATAAAGGGATCCATGAATTTCTAAAAAAAGTTGGAGAGCCTCCAGTGATCATTGATACGATTAAAACCCAAAAAACAGTCAATAGATTAAACAATTATTACTTTAATAATGGCTATTTTAAAGCCAAAACTACTTTCTCAATTGATACTTTAAAGAATAAAAAAGCGAAAGTTAGGTATCAAATTGCATTGTCAGATCCATTCATTCTTGATACCATAACAAAGTCTATAACTTCTCCAGCATTGGATTCGTTGTATAATGTGTCTAAAGAAAGTAGTTTTATACAATCTGGTAAACATTATAAAACAAGCGATTTTGAGGAGGAAAAGAACAGAATTACTACTTATTTTAGAAATAATGGCGCTTATTATTTTCAACCGAACAACGTCACTTTTGACATAGATACTATTGGCAAAAAAAACAAAGCCAACGTAAATATGGTCATAAAAAATTATTCTTATCAAAAAGAGGATTCCACATATACGGTACCTTTTAAGCTTTTCAAAATAAGTGATGTAAAAATATATACCGACTTTTCAGCAAAGAATCCACCAGAAACAGTAACCGATAGTGCAGAATACAAAGGTTTTCAACTCTTTAGTCATGGAAAGCTGAAATACAAACCATCTGCAATCACTGATGCGGTTTTCTTGACAAAAGGAACCTACTTTGGAGACTATAAAACAGTACTCACGAATCGGTCTTTAAATAATCTAAAAATATTTGGTTATCCCAGTATACAGTATGAACTAGATAAAAAAGATAGTACTGCACAATCTTTAATTGCTAAAATTTATTTGTCTCCTAGGAAAAAGTTCAGTTTTGGTACAACTCTAGATTTCACCCATTCCAATATTCAAGATTTTGGAATAGGTGGAAGCATCACTCAAACAATTAGAAATGTATTTAATAGAGCTGAGACTTTGGAAATTGGTTTTCGAGGAAATATTGGCTCGTCTAAGGATTTTGCGAATCCTGATGATGCATTTTTTAATGTTACAGAATATGGAATTAATTTAAAGCTAAATTTTCCTAGGATACTCCTTCCGTTTAATACGGATAAAATTATTCCTAAAAGAATGATACCATATACTCAAATATCTTCAGGATTTAATAAACAAAGGAATATCGGTTTAGATAAAGAAAATTTTACAGGCTTAATTACCTATAACTGGAACCCAATACGAAATAACTCCGTTAGGGTTGATTTATTGAACGTACAATTTGTTCGAAACCTGAATCCGGACAATTATTTTAATGTTTACGGTTCCTCCTACAATGCCTTAAATAAAATTGCAAAGGACTTTAATAATAACCCTAGCTATGTTGATGGTCAAAACAATCTTAGAATTAATTTTGGAACAACGGGTTTTACTAATGATGTTTTAACATTGCAAACATCCATACTTCCTACAGATAAAGAGTTTAAAGAGGTACTTAGTATAGAAGAAAGAAGGCAAAGGCTAACAGAAAATGATTTCATTTTAGGAACGAGTTATACTTTTAGTCAATCCACCAAAAAAGATTTGCAGGATAATGAATTTTATCAATTTAAAACTAAAATAGAATCAGCAGGAACTTTATTGAGTTTGATAGCCAAGGCTAGTAATTTAGAGAAAAACGCATCAAATCAATATGAGATTTTTAATTTGCCTTATTCGGAATATTTGAAGTTCGAATTTGATTATATAAAGCATTGGGATTTAGCAAAAGAAAATATTATTGCTTTTAGAAGCTTTTTTGGAATAGCTCTCCCGTTTGGTAATGCAAATTATATTCCGTTTTCCAGAAGTTATTTTTCAGGGGGGACCAATGATAATAGAGCGTGGCAACCTTATAGTTTAGGTCCTGGTAGTACTGGTTCCATACTGGATTTTAATGAAGCGAATATGAAAATTGCATTAAGTGCTGAGTATCGTTTCAAGATAGTTGGAAGTGTAAAAGGAGCTTTGTTTGCCGACGCTGGAAATATATGGGATGTGTCGGATGCAATAGTAGTAGAAAGTGCAAGATTTAATGGGCTTAAAGACTTAAATGAAATGGCTCTTGGGACTGGATTTGGATTGCGATACGACCTTAGTTTCTTTGTTGTTCGTTTTGACTTAGGCTTTAAGACGTATAACCCTGCTTACGCAATAGGAAGTCGTTGGTTTAAAGATTTAAATTTCACAAAATCGGTCTTAAATTTTGGAATTAATTACCCGTTCTAAAGTTAGAAATGATTAATTTTGCATTCAACATATAAAAAAGTAAATAACTTAAAAAAATAAGTAAAATGGCACACAACATAAAACCAGGAGTTGCTACTGGAGACCAAGTACAAGAGATATTTAGATATGCAAAAGAGAAAGGCTTCGCGCTTCCGGCAGTAAACGTAACTGGATCAAACACCATCAATGGAGTTTTAGAAACGGCAGCAAAATTAAACGCGCCTGTTATTATTCAATTCTCTAATGGTGGAGCACAATTCAACGCTGGAAAAGGACTTTCTAATGCAGGTGAAAAAGCAGCAATCGCTGGTGGAATCGCTGGTGCAAAACATATTCATACTTTAGCAGAAGCATACGGAGCAACTGTAATTTTACATACTGACCACTGTGCAAAAAAATTATTACCTTGGATTGATGGTTTGTTAGATGCTTCTGAGGCACACTTTGCTGCAACAGGAAAACCATTGTTTTCTTCACACATGATTGACTTATCAGAAGAACCAATCGAAGAAAATATCGAAATCTGTAAAGGTTATTTAGCTCGTATGAGCAAAATGGGAATGACGCTTGAAATTGAGTTAGGTATTACAGGTGGAGAAGAAGATGGTGTAGATAACTCTGACGTTGACAGCTCAAAATTATACACTCAACCTTCTGAAGTATCTTATGCATACGAAGAATTATCAAAAGTAAGCCCACGTTTTACAATTGCAGCTTCTTTTGGAAACGTTCACGGTGTTTACAAACCAGGAAACGTGAAATTGACTCCAAAAATCTTGAAAAATTCTCAAGACTATGTTCAAGAAAAATTCAACACAGGACATAACCCAGTTGATTTTGTATTCCACGGAGGTTCTGGATCTACTTTAGAAGAAATTAGAGAAGCTATCGGATACGGAGTAATAAAAATGAACATCGATACTGATTTGCAATTTGCTTTCACAGAAGGAATTCGTGACTATATGGTTAACAATTTAGAGTATTTGAAAACTCAAATTGGTAACCCAGAAGGTGCTGATGCTCCAAACAAAAAATACTATGACCCAAGAAAATGGTTAAGAGAAAGCGAAGTGACTTTTAATGCTAGATTAGAACAAGCATTTGCTGACTTAAACAATGTTAATACACTTTAAAAAGTGATTCACTTTCAATAGTAAGTGTTCAGTTATCAAAACTGATAATTGAACACTTTATTGATTATTAAACAGAACACTTGATTACAGAACACTGAATACTATATAAATGGCTTGGTTTAAAAGAAAAGAAAAAGGAATTACTACTGCTACCGAAGACAAAATGGATATTCCAAAAGGACTTTGGTACAAATCACCTACAGGAAAAATTATTGATGCCGATGAATTAGCTCGTAACTTATTTGTGAGCCCAGAAGATGATTTTCATGTTCGAATTGGTAGTGCTACCTATTTTGAAATTTTATTTGACAACAACGAATTCGTTGAGTTAGATAAAAACATGACCTCAAAAGACACTTTGCATTTTGTTGACTCCAAAAAATATTCAGATCGTTTAAAAGATGTGATGGATAAAACACAACTCAAAGACGCTGTTAGAACCGGAGTAGGAAAATCTAAAGGCAAAGAATTAGTAATTTGCTGTATGGATTTTGCTTTTATTGGAGGATCTATGGGGGCTGTTGTAGGAGAAAAAATTGCTAGAGGAATTGATCATGCGATTAAAAACAAATTGCCATTCGTAATGATTTCGAAATCAGGAGGAGCTCGTATGATGGAAGCAGCATATTCATTGATGCAATTGGCTAAAACATCCGTAAAATTAGCGCAATTAGCAGAAGCTGGATTGCCTTATATTTCTTTGTGTACAGATCCAACAACTGGAGGAACAACTGCTTCTTATGCTATGTTAGGAGACATTAATATCTCTGAGCCAGGAGCACTAATTGGATTTGCTGGACCGCGTGTGGTTAGAGATACAACTGGGAAAGATTTGCCTGAAGGTTTTCAAACGGCTGAGTTTCTTTTAGAACATGGTTTCTTAGATTTCATTACGCCAAGAAAAGAATTAAAAGACAAAATCAATTTGTATATAGATTTAATTCAGAATAACGAAATTCGTTAGGAATTTTTAAACAAACAAAAAGCCGTTTCATTTGATGAAACGGCTTTTTGTTTTTATAGTAAATTGATCTTACAATCCAAAAGCATTTTTTACTTGATCTACAAAATCTAATTTTTCCCAAGTAAACAATTCTACTTCCACAGTTTTAGTTAGACCACCTGGAGCAGAGAAAGTTTTAGTTACGGTTTCAGGAGTACGTCCCATGTGTCCGTAAGCCGCTGTTTCGCTATAAATAGGGTTTCTTAATTTCAATCGTTGTTCAATGAAGTAAGGACGCATATCGAAAATTTCTTCTACTTTTTTAGCGATTTCACCGTTAGTCAAATTCACTTTTGAAGTTCCGTAAGTTTCGATGAAAATACCCATTGGTTTAGCTACACCAATTGCATAAGAAACTTGTACTAAAATTTCGTCAGCTACACCAGCAGCTACTAAGTTTTTAGCAATATGACGAGTAGCATAAGCAGCACTACGGTCTACTTTACTTGGGTCTTTTCCTGAGAAAGCACCACCACCGTGAGCACCTTTTCCACCGTAAGTGTCTACAATGATTTTTCTTCCAGTTAAACCAGTATCTCCGTGAGGTCCTCCAATAACGAATTTTCCTGTTGGGTTGATGTGGTATTGGATTTTATCATTGAACAAATGAGCGTGCTCTGGATTTTTAGCGATAATTCTAGGAATCAAAATGTCAACAATGTCTTTTTTGATTTTAGCTAACATAGCAGCTTCTTCATCAAAATCGTCATGTTGTGTAGAGATGACAATCGCATCGATACGAGTTGGTTTGTTATCATCGCTGTATTCTAAAGTTACTTGAGACTTAGCATCAGGACGCAAATACGTGATTTCGTTGTTTTCACGTCTTAAAATCGCTAATTCTTGTAGTAATTTGTGCGATAAATCTAGTGCCAATGGCATGTAGTTTTCGGTTTCGTTAGTAGCGTAACCAAACATCATTCCTTGGTCACCTGCTCCTTGCTCTTCCTTACTCGCTCTATCTACTCCTTGATTAATATCAGCTGATTGTTCGTGAATAGCCGAAAGAATACCACAAGAATTGGCTTCAAACATGTATTCGCTTTTAGTGTATCCAATTTTACGAATAACTTCACGAGCAATTTGTTGTACATCTAAGTACGTATTTGATTTTACTTCACCAGCCAAAATTACTTGACCTGTAGTTACTAAAGTTTCACATGCTACTTTGGAGTCTGCATCAAAAGCTAAAAAGTTATCAATTAATGCGTCTGAAATTTGATCAGCAACTTTGTCTGGATGTCCTTCACTTACAGACTCTGACGTAAATAAATAAGCCATAATAAAAAATGTATTTTAAAATTAAGCGAGGAAAATGTAATTGCTGTAAAAAACTAAAGGGAAGTGTTCCTGCTTTAGCATTTTTTATATCGAAGTTTGTTTTCGATATTCATAATGAAATATTTCATTATGAAGAGGTTGCAATCAGTTCAAATTTTTCCTCTGTATTCGGGCGCAAAGGTATGAAACCATTTTTAATTTCAAATTAATCTTAACTTTTTTTTGGATTTATGTTAGATTAACCCTCTTATCTCCACGATTTTGTTATTTTTAGCCTAAACATTTCTTAAAAACTTACTAATTGTTTGGTTTTTAGAATTTAAGTTTGCACATTTGTGAAAACAAAACAATAAAAAATGAAGTTAGTCTCTTGTAAGATGATGAAAGCCATTCAGGATAATTCCTGTGGGTCGCCTATTGCACGTATTTAAACTTATTCAAAATATAGCAAAAGCCTCCCGCCAAAAACGGGAGGCTTTTTATTTATACAAAAAAAACAATACTAAAAATTTGAATCAAATGAAACAAATCAGTCAACAACAGTCCAAGTCTCTAAATGTCAAGTCTATTAAGAATGCCAAGGCAATGGTTATGGGTATGTGTATGATTGAGATGTGCTGATTCTGAAAGTAAGTTTATAAATAACTTTTTTAAACCCTTTTGGAACTATTTCTAAAAGGGTTTTTTGTTACCAAAACGATTAAAAATACAATTAAAAAAAAATAAAAAATGAGTACTACTAAATTCGCCACCAAGGCACTACATACAGGACACGATACTACTAAAACGGCTGGAACACGTGCGGTTCCTATTTTTCAAACCAGTTCTTATGTTTTTAATAATTCTGAACACGCTTCTAATTTATTCAGTTTATCAGAAGCGGGGTTTATTTACACTCGATTGAATAACCCAACAAATGATATTTTAGAACAACGTTTAGCAGCGCTGGAAGGAGGTATTGGAGCTGTAGTTACTGCATCGGGTACAGCTGCAATAGCTACAACTTTATTGGTACTTTTAAAAGCTGGGGACCATATTGTAGCTTCCAACAGTTTGTATGGAGGGACATATAATCTTTTGAGTGTGACTTTGCCAAGACTTGGAATTACTACGACTTTCGTTGACCCATCGGAAGCGGTGAATTTTACTAAAGCCGCTACAGAAAATACGAAAGTCTTTTTTGCCGAATCGTTAGGGAATCCAAAATTAGATGTTTTGGACTTAAAAGCTATTTCATCTGAGGCTCAATCGCTTAAAATTCCTTTCATCGTGGATAACACTGTTCCTTCTCCTTATTTGCTCAATCCGATTGAATTTGGCGCGAATATTGTAATTCACTCTTTAACGAAATACATTTCTGGAAATGGAACTTCGTTGGGTGGAGTCATCATAGATGCTGGAACTTTTGACTGGAGCAGCGGAAAATTTCCTGAGTTTACAGAACCTTCTGCTGGGTATCACGGTTTAGTGTATCACGGAGCGTTAGGGAATGCTGCTTTTATTGCCAAAGTTCGTATCGAAGGATTACGAGATTACGGAGCAGCACTGAGTCCGTTCAATGCTTTTCAAATCATTCAAGGCTTAGAAACCTTGCCAATCCGAGTCCAGAAGCACAGCGAAAACGCCTTGGCCTTGGCCCAATGGTTAGAGCAACAAGATACCGTTGCTTGGGTGAATTATCCAGGATTGTCCTCGAGTAAATATTACGATTTGGTAACTCGTTATTTACCTAAGGGTCAGAGTGGTATCGTAACTTTCGGACTCAAAGGAGGATTCGAAGCAGCGAAAAAAGTAGCCGATGAAACGAAGCTTTTTTCACTCTTGGCCAACATTGGAGATACGAAGTCGTTAATCATTCATCCAGCGAGTACCACACATCAACAATTGTCCGATGAAGACCAAGTTACAACAGGAGTTACCAAAGATTTGATTCGACTTTCGGTCGGATTAGAAGATATAGAAGATTTAAAAGCCGATTTAAAAGCTGTGTTTGATAGCTTTTCAGATTAAAAAAAAAGATAAACATATAAAAAACAACCATCATGATAACAAATATAACCTTCCGTAAAATAGTTTCTTTCTTTAGTAGAAAAAACATCAAAAATAAAATAGAAAAAGTAGACCAAACCGTACACGAGTTGATTCATCCACGTTTTATTATGGATAAATCTTCAGAAGCTACGAATGAAACGACAAAGAAATCAATGTTGTTTCATATGTATTCTAACGAAAACGATACGCTTTTCATTTAAAGAATATACTATTCAATAAGCTAACAATAACCAAGTTTACAATTGATTTGTAACTTGGTTGTTGTTTTAAAAATTTGCGTGTTAAAAAAATAAATAGTTACTTTGCAGCTTTAAGTTCACAAACGTATTGAAATGTTATAAAGAAAGGCGGAGGGATTAGACCCAATGAAGCCTTAGCAACCCTTCGGAAATCGAAGAAGGTGCTACATTCTATTCGCCTAGCGAAAAAGATAACGCAACAAAATACCTCTAGTCTCCACTAGTTTTTCTTTCTAATATTTCCAAATACAAATCAACAACAACAAAGATTTGAGATTGGAAAATAAACCCAACATACTTACCCTTACAAATTTTACCACCGAAAGTGGTGCTTTTTATGCTACGCTAAACTTAAGTTATCAATTTTTTGGACCTGCTTTGCACACGGCTCCTATTGTGGTTGTAAATCACGCGTTGACAGGAAACTCACAAGTGATTGGCGCAACAGGCTGGTGGAACGATTTAATTGGTTCTGCAAAAACTATTGACACTCAAAAATATACCGTTCTCGCCTTTAATGTGCCAGGCAATGGTTTTGATGGAAGTGTTCTCGAATCTTATTTGGATTTTACTACTCGCGATGTGGCACAGCTTTTTAATTTAGGTTTGCAACAACTCGAGATTAATAGTGTTTATGCCATTATTGGAGGCTCTGTTGGTGGAGGAATTGCTTGGGAAATGGCCGCTTTGTCGCCACAACTCGCTCAGCATTTAATTCCAATTGCAACGGACTGGAAGGCGACCGATTGGTTGATGGCCAATTGCTATTTGCAAGAACAAATTCTGAATAACTCCTCTCGTCCTATTGAAGACGCAAGAATACACGCGATGTTGTGTTACCGTACTCCCGAATCGTTTGAAGCCAAATTCAACCGAACGATTAATAACGAATTGGGTGTTTTTAATATCGAAAGTTGGTTGGCGCATCACGGAGAGAAATTGCAACAGCGATTTCAATTGGCTTCTTATAAATTGATGAATCAGTTGTTGAAAACCATTGATATCACTCGAGGAAGAGGTTCTTTTGAAAGTGTGGTAGCGCCTATAACGGCAAACATTCATATCATTGGAATCAATACCGATTTGTTTTTTACTCCAACGGAAAACCGAAAAACAAATCTAGAATTACAACAATTACAGCTTCAAACATCGTATCAAGAAATTGATTCTATTCACGGACACGATGCTTTTTTGATAGAATTTGAACAGTTGCATCGTTTGCTTGCTACGGTTTTTGAATAGTTGAAAAAATGAGATTCCACTAAAAATTCTTTTGGAATCTTGCGTGAGGGATAGCAGCTGGCTACCAAAGTAGCGCGTATAGCCCGACCCTGTTAAAGAAAGGGGCTTTGTAAACGGTGCTATAAATAAGCCCCTTTTTTTAACAGGGTCACGCCCAAATTAAAATGAGGGGAAATATAAAAATGAAGTAAATAAAAGGAGTTGAATGACTCGTAAAATAGAATAAAATGAAGATATTAAAATTCGGTGGAAAATCATTAGCGAATGGCGATGGATTGAATAAAGTTTTGGCGATACTTTCAGACAAAGTGTTGAAGGGAGAAGAATTTGCTGTGGTTGTTTCGGCAAGAGGAAATGCAACGGATGAGTTGGAAGATTTGTTAGCGATTGCGTCTAAGAATGAGAACTACAAACCTTTGTTCGAGAAATTTAAAGCTTATCAACAAGCGGATTACCCAACGGTGGATTTGTCGGAGGAATTTACCGTGCTCGAAAAATTGTTCGAAGGGGTAAGTTTGATTGGCGATTATAGCGAAAAAATCAAAGACCAAGTCTTGTCGCAAGGCGAATTGCTATCGGCAAAATTGATTACGGCTATTTTGAAGCAAAAAGGAGTCAACGCCAATTTTGCTGACGCTAGAGCATTGATAAAAACCGATGGAAAATTTGGTGATGCGCAACCTATTGAGCAAATTTCTAAGAAAAATGTGGTGCAGTTTTTTAAACAACACAGCGATAAAGTCAACATAATTACTGGTTTTATTGGTTCAAATAACAAAAACGAGGCGACTACTTTGGGAAGAAACGGAAGTAACTACACGGCATCGCTTTTTGCCAATTATTTGAATGCATCCGAATTGCAGAATTTTACGCATGTGGATGGAATTTATACCGCCAATCCAGAATTAGTAGAAGATGCTAAAAAAATTGACTTTTTGTCGTTTAACGAAGCCAATGAGTTAGCCAATTTTGGCGCTACTATTTTGCACGCCAAAACCATTATTCCACTTTTGGAAAAAAATATTCCGCTACGAATTTTAAATACGTTCAATCACGAAAACAAAGGGACTTTGATTACTTCGAATGCTGGAAAGGAAGGAATTAAAACGCTATCGGTTTTGGAGAATGTGGCTTTGGTCAATTTAGAAGGTCGAGGTTTGCTTGGAAAAACGGGTGTTGATGCGCGTATTTTTAGAGTGATGGGTGATAATGATATTAGTGTAAGTATTATTTCGCAAGGGTCTTCTGAACGTGGTATTGGCTTGGTAGTGGCTGCGGACAAAGCGAGTAAAGCGATGATAGAATTGGAAAAAGAATTCGAAAATGACTTTTATTCCAAAGACGTAAATAAAATTTCGGTTACTGATGAAGTTTCTGTAATCTCGATTATCGGGCAGGATTTGAGTACGTTTCACAAACCCTACACGGCTTTAATCAAAAACAAGATTGTTCCGATTTTGTTCAATAACACTGTGACTGGGAAAAACGTGAGTTTGGTGGTGCATAAATCTGAATTGAATCGTGCGTTGAACGTAATCCACGGGGAGATTTTTGGGGTTTCGAAGAAAATTAATATTGCAATTTTCGGACACGGATTGGTAGGCGGAACCTTGATTAACCAAATTTTGGAATCGGCAGATGCGATTGAAAAACGCAAGGATATTCGATTGAATGTGTTTGCGATAGCCAATTCTAAAAATGTCTTGTTGAATAAAAATGGAGTATCACCGAATTGGAGAAACGAGATTCAAACACACGGACATTCGTACACTATTGATGAGGTAATCGCTTATGCCAATGAACATCATTTAGAGAACTTAATTGCCATCGATAATACGGCTAGTGCAACTTTTGTTGAAAATTATATTCCATTAATTGAAAGCAGTTTTGACTTGATTTCTTCTAATAAAGTGGCCAATACGTTGAGCTATAGTTTTTATAAGAAATTGAGAAAGGTTTTGGATGATAATCAAAAAAGTTATTTGTACGAAACCAATGTTGGAGCAGGTTTGCCTTTGATTGACACCATTAAATTGTTGCATTTGTCAGGTGAAAACATCACCAAAATCAAAGGGGTATTTTCAGGTACGTTAAGTTATTTGTTCAATAATTTCTCAGCCAAAGACGTTCCGTTTAGCGAAATTTTGAAAGAAGCCATCGATAACGGTTACACCGAACCCGACCCAAGAGAAGATTTATGTGGTAACGATGTAGGTAGAAAATTATTGATTTTGGCGAGAGAATTGGATTTGCAAAACGAGTTTGATGAGATTGCTATTCAGAATTTAATTCCAGAACATTTGCGTGAAGGCGATGTATCGACATTCTTAAATAAACTAAAAGAGTTCGACCCTATTTATGCCAAAATAAAAGCGGAACAGCAACCTAACCACGTGTTACGCTATATTGGAGAATTGTCTGGCGATTTGCAAAACGACAAAGGAAATCTAGAAGTGAAATTAGTTTCCGTACCTTCGGATACCGCTTTAGGAGGTTTGAAAGGCTCGGATTCGTTCTTCGAAATTTACACCGAATCCTACGGCGACCGACCTATTGTAATTCAAGGAGCAGGAGCAGGTTCGGCAGTAACGGCTAGAGGTGTTTTTGGAGATGTTTTGAGGTTGTCGGATAAGGGATAAAATCAGTCATCAGTAGTAAGTTTTTAGTAATCAGTTTTTTTAATAAAAGCCGTTGAATCCGCGTTTAAAATCCGCGACATCAGCGTTCAAAAAAAGCATTAATGAAAATAACATTAAACAGAGTAAACGAAAATTTCCATTTCGAGTTAAAAAATGACAGAGGTCATCTAGTAAATGTAGATGCGCGTCCTGAATTTGGTGGAAATGATATGGGACCAAGTCCAATGGAATTAGTGTTGATGGGAGTTGCAGGTTGCAGCGGCATCGATATGATTTCAATTTTGAAAAAACAACGTCAAGAAATCACCTCTTTCAAAGCTGAGGTAGAAGGAGAACGCGTGCAAGTGGGCGAAGCCAAACCCTTCAAAGACATTCACGTAGTGTTTTATTTGGAAGGTGACATTATCCCCGAAAAAGCGGCTCGTGCAGCACAACTTTCTTTTGAGAAATATTGTTCTGTTTCCAAAACATTAGAACCAACCGCAACCATTCATTACAAAGTGGTTTTGAATGGAAGCCCCCTAGCCCCCGAAGGGGGAAACTAGCAGCTTGCGGTTTTTTTATGAATAAATTTATTAATTAAATAAGAAACAAATCCACCCCGATTTGTAATTCCCCCTTTGGGGGTTAGGGGGCTTATTATGAACGAACAAGATTTTGGTTTTGAAACCCAAGCCATTCGCGGTCAGATAGAACGAACACAATATTTAGAACATTCGGTGCCTTTATACTTAACGTCAAGTTTTGTATTTGAGGATGCCGAAGATATGAGAGCTTCATTTGCAGAAGAAAAAGAACGTAATGTGTACAGTCGCTACAGCAACCCCAACACCATTGAGTTTATTGATAAGATTTGCAAAATGGAAGGCGCTGAGGCTGGATTTGCTTTTGCATCAGGAATGGCTGCCATCTATTCTACGTTTGCAGCTTTACTGAAGTCGGGCGACCATATTGTTTCGTCGAGTAGTGTTTTTGGTGCTTCGCATTCTTTGTTTATGAATTATTTTCCAAAGTGGAATATTCAAACGACCTATTTTGATATTAACCAACCGGAAACTATAGAAAGCTTTATTCAGCCTAACACTAAGATTCTTTATGCCGAATCTCCAACGAATCCAGCCATCGATATCATTGATTTGGAATTATTGGGTGCCATTGCCAAAAAACATAATTTGATTTTGATTATCGATAACTGTTTTGCTACGCCATACATTCAACAACCTATCAAATGGGGAGCGGATTTGGTGATTCATTCTGCTACTAAATTAATCGATGGACAAGGCAGAGTGTTGGGAGGAATTACCGTTGGAAGGTCGGATTTGATTAAAGATATTTATCTTTTTTCTCGTTTGACA
The DNA here is from genome assembly GCF_051547145.1 of Flavobacterium sp. RSSB_23. Classification (NCBI taxonomy): domain Bacteria; kingdom Pseudomonadati; phylum Bacteroidota; class Flavobacteriia; order Flavobacteriales; family Flavobacteriaceae; genus Flavobacterium; species Flavobacterium sp. RSSB_23. Next base: position 686,889 of record NZ_JBPTTO010000002.1, read on the forward strand.
GGACCTTCTTTGTCGCCATTCAACGCTTGGGTATTGTCTAAAAGTCTAGAAACTTTGGCGGTTCGTGTCGATAGACATTGTGAAAACGCTTTGAAAGTAGCGGAGTTTTTGGAAAATCATCCGCAAGTCAATAAAGTGAAATATCCTTTCTTGAAATCGCATCCGCAATACGAAATTGCCAAAAAACAAATGAAATTGGGAGGTAATATCGTGGCCTTCGAAATCAAAGGCGGACTAGAAGCAGGAAGAGCCTTTTTGGATAAAATAAAATTATGTTCGTTATCACCTAATTTGGGAGATACTAGAACTATTGTAACCCATCCAGCTTCTACTACGCATAGTAAATTATCGGTAGATGAGCGTTTGGCGGTTAGCATCACCGATGGTTTGGTACGTGTTTCCGTAGGATTAGAAACTGTTGAAGATGTGATTGCCGATTTGAATCAGGCGTTGTCATAAAAGTTTTAATTATTGATTCACATACAATAACCCACGGTTGAAACTGTGGGTTTTGTGTTTATATTATTAAAAAGTATATTTTTGTTATGTAATAAGGTAAAGATTGCTGTGCGTAAAATCAGCAATCGGTAATCGTCAACCCCAATTAATTATGCTTTCAAAAAAAACGAAATACGGAATTAAAGCCCTTACTTTCTTAGCTCGTCGAGAAGATAACACGCCCGTTCAAATTGCCGAAATTGCTAAAGCAGAGCATATTTCTTTGAAGTTTTTGGAAAGTATTTTATTGTTATTGCGGCATTCTGGTTTTTTGGGAGCCAAAAAAGGAAAAGGTGGCGGCTATTACTTAATCAAAGAGCCTAAAGACATTAATATGGCGAAGGTTTATCGTATCCTCGAAGGACCTATTGCCTTATTGCCTTGCGCTAGTCATAATTTTTATGAACCCTGCGACGACTGCAACGACGAAGCCACTTGTGCCGTCCGAAAACTGATGATGGAAGTCAGAGACAATACTTTGATGATTTTAGAGAACAACACCTTGGCAGACATTGCTTTTTAAAAATTAACCGCAAATTCACAAATTTTAACTAGGTTTTAAAATTTGCGAATTTGCGGTTCTTTGTTATACTTTCAGTTGCCGTTTTGGTTCTTGAAAGTTTATTTAGTGGTGAGAGAAAATTAAAAAATCAATTTATACCCAACAAAAAACAGCATCATTGCTATGGCATTTCTTAGCAATAAATCAGGAACTTTTCCACTGAGCATACTGCCTATATATATCCCTGGTAGAGACCCCATTAATAATTGCACTAATAGACCATAGTCCATATTACCCATCGATGCGTGACCAAAGCCAGCCACTAGCGTTAAAGGAACGGCGTGTGCAATTTCGGTACCTACTAATTTTGGGGTAGGTAAAAGTGGATACAAAAAAAACAGCGTTACAGTTCCCAGAGCACCAGCTCCAATAGATGTCAATGTCACTGTTGCACCTAGCATCACTCCAATAGCTACAGTTAGAAAATTTTGAGTCTTGCTTTCACTATGAAATTTATCTCCTGCGTGTTTTTGAGAAAATACCAATAATTTCTTTTTGAAAATTATCGCAATAGAGGTGAACAATAACGCCCAGCCTAGACTGTATTTGATGATGCTATTCAGTCCCGAAATATCAGCCTTAAAACTTTCTAAAATCCATAAGGTTACAGCAGCAGCAGGTACACTTCCTAGCGAAAGCCATCCCACAATGGTCCAATTGATATTGCTTTTTTTATTGTGAACAAATATCCCTCCCATTTTGGTAAAAGCCGCATACAATAAATCAGTACCCACAGCAGTTGTTGGAGGAATACCAAACCAAAGCAATATAGGAGTCATCAATGAACCCCCGCCAACACCTGTTAGTCCAACAACAAAACCTACCACTAAACCTGCAATAACAAAACCTATTTGAAAATCCATCTTAAATAATTTTTTGGCAAAAATAAAATAAATTTATAATAATCCTATCGATTAAGTAGAATTAAATTTTATTGGAGCACAAATTATTTTTTTTTCATCGCGTCTCCTCCCGTGATTCGCTATATCTTTTTTGTCTCGAAAAAAAACGAGACAAAAAAGGATGCCGCTACTCCCGGGGCTATTAAAGACGTCTGCTTTTTTAATTCACTTTTCCTTCTTTATGTTGCTTTATAAAAATGAGAGAAGACTTCATTCTTCATTGCTATTCATAAAAAGAATAGATGTTACACCTATGACTTTAACAATAAATCTTTTAATTTATTAATGGACTCCATTTTTTGATGTAAAAACAACGCTAATTTTTTAAAATAAATTTTGTGATTTAGAAAATAGTAGTACTTTTGCGAAGTAATCTACAAAACCGATAGGGTAATAGATTTTAAAATGAAATGACTATGAGCATTGCAGTAGCACAAGAATTAATAAAAAGAACCGAAAACCTTTCCATCGAGGAAACTTTAGCTTTTTTGGCTAATGAATTTCCAGAAAAAGTAGTTTTTTCGACTTCTTTCGGACAAGAAGACCAAGTAATTACGGCTTTAATCGCAACTAATGAATTGCCGATAAAAATATTTACCCTCGATACAGGAAGGTTGTTTCAAGAAACTTATGATGTTTTTCATAAGACCCTAAAGAAATACAAAGTTAATATTCAGACTTTGTATCCAGAAACGAGTCAAGTAGAGCAATTGTTAAATACAAAAGGACCCAATAGCTTTTACGAATCGGTAGAAAACAGAAAAGAATGCTGCTTCATTCGAAAAGTGGTGCCGTTGAAAAAAGGATTAGCGGGTAATAAAGTTTGGATTACAGGGTTGAGAGCAGAGCAATCTGAAAATAGAAATGATTTAGCCCTTTTCGAATACGATGCCCATTTTGATATCATCAAATTCAATCCTCTACTCAAATGGACTTTGGCTGAGGTACAAAAATATATTGCTGACAATAATGTGCCACAAAACAGCTTGCACAAGAAAGGGTTTATAAGCATAGGTTGTGCGCCTTGTACACGAGCCATAGTAGAAGGAGAGGACATCAGAGCTGGAAGATGGTCTTGGGAATCCAGTCACAAAGAATGTGGGTTGCACCAAAAATAGAAGGCAGATTTTAGAAAATAGAATAAAGAGAATAGAAAAAACAATAATAGTGGTAAGATTTTAGTCGAGGTTGCAACAACCTTACACTTTAAACTTTAAACTCTTAAACTAAAAATAATGAGTTCAGTATTAAAAACAAATGCTTTAGAAAGCGAAGCTATTTACATATTCAGAGAAGTGATTTCTCAATTTGACCGACCTGTTTTGCTTTTTTCAGGAGGAAAAGATTCGATTACATTAGTGCGTTTGGCACAAAAAGCCTTTTTTCCAGCCAAAATTCCTTTTCCGTTGTTGCACGTAGATACGGGACATAATTTTCCAGAAACCATTGAGTTTAGAGATAAATTGGTAGCAGAATTAGGTTTAGAATTAATCGTTCGTAATGTTCAGGATGCTATTGATGAAGGTAAAGTAATAGAAGAAACAGGAAAGTATTCAAGTAGAAATACATTGCAAACCACTACACTTTTGGATGCTATCGAAGAATTTAAATTCGATGCTTGTATCGGTGGAGCACGTAGAGACGAGGAAAAAGCAAGAGCCAAAGAGCGTATTTTCTCAGTACGTGATGATTTTGGTCAATGGGATGAAAAAAATCAACGTCCTGAATTGTTTGATTTGTTGAATGGAAAAATCGAAAATGGTCAAAACGTACGTGTTTTTCCAATTTCAAACTGGACCGAATTGGATGTTTGGAGTTATATCGAACAAGAACAAATCGAGATTCCGTCGATTTATTTTTCACACAAAAGAAAAGTTTTTTTGAGAGACGGTTTAATTTGGTCACATTCTCCTTATGTGTACCAAGAAGAAGACGAACAAATCGAAGAACGAATTGTTCGCTTCAGAACCGTTGGAGATATGAGTTGTACCGCTGCAGTAGAGTCGTATGCCGCCACTATTGCTGAAGTAGTTGGCGAGATTCGTTCTTCTACCATTTCTGAAAGAGGCGCCAGAATCGATGACAAACGCTCGGAAGCCGCTATGGAAAAAAGAAAACAACAAGGGTACTTTTAAGAGTTTATGGTTTTTCGTTTATAGTTTATGGAAATGTCCTTTTACTCTAAACAACAAACAATAAACAACAAACAATAAACAAAACAAGAATGGAAGTTTTAAAAATAGCAACAGCAGGAAGTGTAGACGACGGAAAAAGTACGTTAATCGGAAGATTATTATACGATACACAATCCTTGACTACCGATAAAATTGAAGCAATAGAAAAAAGTAGCAAGCAAAAAGGATACGATTACCTGGATTTTTCTTTGGCGACTGATGGTTTGGTGGCCGAGAGAGAGCAAGGAATTACAATAGATGTAGCACATATTTATTTTTCTACTGCCAAAAAAAGTTACATCATTGCCGATACGCCAGGTCACGTAGAATATACTCGTAATATGGTAACTGGTGCTTCGACTTCTCAAGTATCGATTATTTTGATTGATGCTCGAAAAGGAGTAATTGAGCAAACCTACCGTCACTTTTTCATCAATAATTTATTGCGTGTAAAAGACGTGATTGTGGCCATCAACAAAATGGATTTGGTGGAGTATTCCGAAGAAGTTTTCAATAAAATTAAAGCCGATTTTCAAGCCTTAAATGCTAAAAGCGCTTTCAAAGAACAAAACGTAAGTTATATTCCGCTAAGTGCTATCAATGGTGGGAATGTGGCTCAAAAATCAGAAAATATGCCTTGGTATTCTGGGCAAACCGTTTTGGAACATTTGGAGTCTTTGGAACCGAATGATATTTATGAAAATGGTATTACTCGTTTTCCTGTTCAAACCGTTATTCGTCCAAAAACGGAGGAGTACCACGACTTTAGAGGATATGCAGGAAAATTATATGGAAATTCAATTAAAGTAGGTGATGCAGTAACCGTTTTACCTTCTTTAACAGAATCTAAAGTAACCAACATTCACTTTTTCGATAAGCAATACGATGAAGCCATTGCTGGTTCCTCCATCACTATCGAATTGGAAAATGACATCAATGTGACTCGTGGTGATATGATTGTAAAATCAAGCGAGCTTCCTAGAATTGAAAAAGATATCACAACAACCGTTTGTTGGATGGATAGCAAAAAATTAGTGGCGGGAGCAAAATATTTTGTGCAACACAACACCAATAGAGTTTTGGCAAAAATTGACAGTGTGAAAAATGTAATCGCAACCGATTATTCTGGAGTAACACCAGCAACTCAATTGGCTATAAACGAAATTGGAGAAGTAAGCATCAAATTAAGCAAAGCCATTTATTTTGATGCTTATACAGATAACAAATCAAATGGAGCTTTCATTTTAATTGATGCTGCAACCAACACAACAGCAGGCGTTGGATTTATAAAATAGGCAAGCCCCCTAACCCCCAAAGGGGGAATTTTTAAAAGGCGAAAAAGAAAAATTGAAAAAATATTAACTTATAATAAATCTAGTAACAGTTTCTAACTCCCCCTTTGGGGGGTGGGGGGCTGATCTGGGGTGGGGCTTATGGAAAGTTTTAGAACAGAAATAGAGAATCCGATTGTCCAAAAGGATATAATCGATTTAGAAAGAAAAATTGCTTTATTCCGCGATGGAAAAATCGATGACGAACGTTTTCGTTCTCTTCGTTTAGCAAGAGGAGTTTACGGTCAGCGTCAAGAAGGCGTGCAAATGATTCGTATCAAATTGCCTTTTGGTAAAGTAACGAGTGAGCAATTGCACCGTATTTGTAAAGTTTCTGAAGAATATTCTACGGGACGTTTGCACATTACTACGCGTCAGGATATCCAAATTCACTATGTGAGTTTAGACAGAACACCACAACTTTGGGCTGAGCTAGAGAAAGATGATGTTACCTTAAGAGAAGCTTGCGGGAATACTGTTAGAAATATTACGGCAAGCGAAACTGCGGGTATCGACCCAGACGAACCATTTGATGTGTCGCCTTATGCACACGCACTATTCGAATTTTTCTTGAGAAATCCAGTATGTCAAGAAATGGGACGTAAATTCAAAATGTCTTTTTCTTCTTCTGATAAAGATACCGCTTTGAGCTATTTGCACGATTTAGGATTTATTCCAAAGATTGTCAATGGTCAAAAAGGATTTAAAGTATTGTTTGGAGGCGGTTTAGGGTCACAACCTAGTCACGCCGAATTATTGTCTGAATTCATACCTGCGAATCAAATCATTCCAACCACAGAAGGAATATTGAGAATTTTTGACCGTCACGGCGAAAGAGCCAAACGATTGAAAGCGAGAATGAAGTTTTTGGTTAAAGAAATCGGAAAAGAAGAATTTTTACGTTTGGTCGAAGAAGAGAAAAAAGCCCTTTCACATCAAGTAGTTGAAATTGATACAACTCCTTTTGAAAAAGCCATTCCAACGCCAATATTGGATGCTCCACAAGTTGTGATTGATGATGTCGCTGCCTTCGAAGCTTGGAAAAAAGCCAATGTTATTCCGCAGAAACAAGCTGGTTATGTAGCTATCGGAATCAAAGTTGCTCTTGGAGATTTTTATATTGACAAAGCCCGACAATTGGCCGATTTAATCAAAAATTATGCAACCAACGAATTGCGTTTTACGTTGCGTCAAGATATTTTAATTCGTCATATAAAAGAAGAAGCGCTGCCTTTCTTCTATCAAGAATTAGCCAAATTAGATTTTGTTGCCTTAGGATATAATAGTACCGCAGATATTACTGCTTGTCCTGGAACCGATACTTGTAATTTAGGAATCGCGAGTAGCACTGGAATTGCCGTAGAATTAGAAAGAGTTTTGGCGACAGAATATCCACACTATGCCAATTCAAACGAAATCACTATCAAGATTAGTGGTTGTATGAACGCTTGTGGGCAACACAATATGGCCGAAATTGGTTTTCAAGGAATGTCTATCAATGCAGGTAAATTGGTAGCACCAGCTTTACAAGTATTGTTGGGTGGAGGAAATTTAGGAAACGGACAAGGACGTTTTTCTGATAAAGTAATCAAAATTCCGAGTCGTCGTGGTCCAGAAGCCTTGCGATTGATTTTGAATGATTTTGAAGCCAATGCCAACGGTCAGTCATTTTTGAACTATTACGATGCTAAAGGGGAAAAATATTTCTATGAATTTTTGAAACCCTTAGCCGATGTGACCAATTTAACCGAAGCTGATTTTGTAGATTGGGGCAACGCCGATAATTATGTTAAAGCAGTTGGAGTGGGCGAATGTGCTGGTGTTGTGATTGATTTAGTGGCAACTTTATTATATGAAGCCAAAGATAAATTGACGTTTGCACAAGAAGCTTTCGAGGATAAAAAATGGTCGGATGCGATTTACTTGGCCTACGCTGGATTTGTAAATGGAGCCAAAGCTTTATTATTAGCCGAAAACCAAAAAACAAATCATCACGCAGGAATCATCGATTTATTTGATACTGTTTTTGTGGAAACGAATAAAATACAATTAGCCACTTCTTTTAAAGAATTGGTTTATAAAATAAGAGAAAACGAACCATCTGAAACTTTTGCCAAAGAATACATTGCGACCGCAACTGCGTTTTTTGAAACGATTGAAACATACAGAGCACTAGATTTATCAAAAGCATAAAAGCGGAAGCGTATGAGCTATAAAATAACAAGTACCAATTCTTCCTCCCTCCCTTTTGGGGAGGGCCGGGGTGGGGCTCCTAAAGTTACTTTAGTAGGTGCAGGCCCAGGTGACCCAGACCTTTTGACTATAAAAGGGGTAAAAGCTTTGGCTGAAGCCGATGTCGTTTTGTATGATGCTTTGGCTAACGAAGAGTTAATGGAGTTTGCGCCAAAATCTTCAATCAAGATATTTGTAGGCAAACGCAAAGGAAGTCACGCCTATTCACAGGAGCAAATCAATCAGTTAATTGTTGATAATGCCTTGACTTACGGTCACGTTGTTCGATTAAAAGGAGGTGACCCCTTTATTTTTGGACGTGGAAGTGAAGAAATTGAGCACGCTGAAAGCTTTGGAATTCCTACCTTTGTCGTTCCAGGTATTTCATCATCAATTGCAGTTCCTGCTTATCAAGGGATTTCGTTGACAAAACGTGGTGTTTCAGAGAGCTTTTGGGTAATTACTGGCACAACATCGGCAAGAAAATTATCAAATGATGTTCAGCTAGCAGCCAAATCAACGGCAACGGTGGTGGTTTTGATGGGAATGAGTAAATTGGCGCAAATTGTTGCCCTTTTTCAAGAGGAAAGCAAAGGTGAAACGCCGATTGCCATCATTCAAAATGGAACGACTCCAGAAGAAAGAATTGGGGTAGGAACTATTGATACGATAGAAGCTGTTGTAGCGGCGCATAATTTGAGTAATCCCGCCATCATTGTAATTGGCGAAGTGGTAAAAGAAAGCAACAAGTTAAAAGGATTTTACGAAGAATTTATCGTAGCGTCAGGTCGTGACCTGACCTAAAAAAACAAAAAACGTAAGGTCAGGTCGTGACCTGACCCAACAAAATAAGCAATGGAAAGAAACGAATTATATCCCGTATTTTTAAAACTACATCAATTAAATGTATTGATTGTGGGTGGCGGAAATGTGGGTTTAGAAAAGTTATCTTTTATGTTGAAATCAAGTCCAAATGCGAATGTTGAAGTGGTGGCGCCGCGATTTCTTCCCGAGTTGGAAGCTTTGGCTGGAAAACATCCTTCAGTAAAATTGACACCAAAAAAATTCAATCGTTGGATGCTTCGCAAGCGTAATTTAGTAATAGCTTGCACGGATGATTTGAAGGTGAACAAACGCGTGTATGATTTATCCAGAAAGCGTTATTTGATTTGTAATATTGCCGATACGCCCGATTTATGCGATTATTATTTGGGCGGAATTGTAACCAAAGGCAATGTGAAAATCGCCATTTCAACGAACGGAAAATCACCGACAACCGCCAAGCGATTACGTGAATTTTTTGAAGAGGTGATTCCAGAAGATGTAAATAGAATGGTCGAAAACCTGAATGAATATCGCAAAACGTTGAAAGGAAATTTTGAAGAAAAGGTACAACGCATGAATGAAATCACAGAGGCATTAAAAAATAATAAATAATACGCATCGCGTACGGACAGGTCGCGACCTGTCCTTCATTACAATAAAAAAATACCCAAGTGATATTTATCACCAATCCTCAAATGAATAAATCGTTTATTTGAACACCGTAGGGATAGGTCCAACCTGTCCGAACAAAATAAAAAAAAAGGAAGTAATAAGTATAAATAAAAAAAAATGGTTAAAACAGATATATTAATAATAGGAGCAGGACCAACAGGGCTTTTCGCCGTTTTCGAAGCAGGATTATTAAAATTAAAATGTCATATTTTGGATGCCTTGCCACAGCCAGGCGGACAATTATCAGAATTGTATCCTAAGAAACCTATTTATGATATTCCAGGATTTCCAGAAGTTTTAGCGGGAGATTTGGTGGATAATTTAATGGAACAAATCAAGCAATTTGAGCCTGGATTTACCCTTGGAGAACGCGCCGAAACCATCGAAAAACAAGAAGACGGTAGCTTTATTGTGACCTCTAACAAAGGGAAAAAATTCCACGCTCCAGTTATTGCTATTGCAGGAGGATTAGGAAGTTTTGAACCAAGAAAACCTTTAATCGAAGACATTGAGTTTTACGAAGACAAAGGAATCAAATACTTCATCAAGAATCCAGAAAAATTCCGCGATAAGAGAGTGGTGATTGCTGGTGGTGGAGATTCTGCTTTAGACTGGAGTATTTTCTTGTCGAATGTAGCATCAGAGGTAACTTTGATTCACCGTCGTAACGAATTCCGTGGCGCATTAGATTCTGTAGAGAAAGTACAAGAATTAAAATCTGCTGGAAAAATCAGATTGATTACACCAGGAGAAGTAGTAGGCTTAAATGGTGCCGAGCATATCGAATCTGTAGTGGTAGAAGACGACAAAGGCGCTAAGCAAACCATCGCTACCGATTATTTCATTCCACTTTTCGGATTGACTCCAAAATTAGGACCTATTGGCGATTGGGGATTAGAAATCGAAAAAAATGCCATCAAAGTAAACAATGCTTTAGATTATCAAACCAATATTCCTGGAATTTTCGCCATTGGTGACGTAAACACTTATCCAGGAAAATTAAAATTGATTCTTTGCGGATTCCACGAAGCCACTTTAATGTGTCAAGCGGCTTACCAAATTATCAATCCAGGTAAAAAATATGTGATGAAATACACCACAGTTTCAGGTGTTGACGGATTCGACGGAACCCGTAAAGAAGCGCCAAAAGCAGTAGTGAAAGCTATTGTATAGTTTCGTTTTTTCCGTTTAAAGGTTTAAATTGTTTAAAAGTTTAGGTGATGCGTCGATTCGGCGACAATCTTAAACAACTTTAAACAATTTAAGCCTTTTTTTAAACTTTTAAACTTCTAAAAAAACACTTGCAATTGTTAGCGTTATGTCGTTACTTTGCACCGTTCCTATTTTTATTGAAAGTTATCACGAAAGGCGGAGGGAAAAGACCCGATGAAACCTTAGCAACCCTTTACTTTTTTAAAGAAGGTGCTACATTCTACCAAGCATAGCGCGGATAGATAACAACAAAATACAGTCTCGTATTTTTTCAAACCCCTTTCCCGATACATTTTTAAATAATTGAATGAGCGCATCATTGCCGCTTTTTTGGCATCAACGTTCCCGCTATCCACTATATCTTTTATGCTGAACACCAGCATAAAAGGATGTCGTTGCTATCGGGGCTAAAGAGTTGGCAATAGGCTTATTTAGAAACAAAAAAACAATGTATTTCTTCAAAAAGGAGAAATAATAGAAACTATAAATTAAAAAAAAGCTTTGCGCCCTTGCGCCTTAGCGGTCTAAAATAAAGTATGTCAACAATACAAGAAGAAATTAAAAAAAGAATTCTCGTGCTCGACGGAGCGATGGGAACAATGTTGCAACGCTACAATTTCTCCGAAGAAGATTTTCGTGGCGAACGATTCAAAGATTTTCCGCATCCGTTAAAAGGGAACAATGATTTATTGTCTCTAACGCAACCACAGGCCATCAAAGCCGTGCACGCCGCCTATTTTGAGGCAGGAGCCGATATTGTAGAAACCAACACTTTCTCAGGAACCACCATCGGAATGGCTGATTATCATTTGGAGGATTTGGTATACGAACTCAACTACGAATCCGCTAAACTAGCTCGTGAAGTAGCCGATGAATTCACTGCCAAAAATCCTGACCAACCGCGTTTCGTTGCGGGCTCCATTGGACCTACGAACAGAACTGCAAGTATGTCGCCCGATGTAAACGACCCAGGATACCGCGCCGTAACTTTTGATGATTTACGCATCGCTTACAAACAACAAGTCGAAGCCTTGTTGGACGGTGGTTGTGACATTCTTTTGGTAGAGACCATTTTCGATACTTTGAATGCCAAAGCCGCACTTTTTGCCATCGAAGAAGTCAAAGAAGAACGCAGCATTGATGTGCCTATTATGGTCTCAGGAACCATCACCGATGCTTCAGGAAGAACTCTTTCTGGACAAACGGTTGAGGCTTTCTTGATTTCGGTTTCGCACATTCCGTTGTTGAGTGTTGGATTCAATTGCGCTTTGGGTGCCGATTTGCTCAAGCCGTATTTACAAACTTTGTCGCATAATACTTCTTTCAATATTTCAGCGCATCCTAATGCAGGTTTGCCGAATGCCTTTGGAGAATACGACGAAACGCCTGAGGAAATGCAAGCGCAAATTCGTTCTTATTTAGAAGACAATTTAATCAACATCATAGGAGGCTGCTGCGGCACCACTCCAGAACACATCAAATTAATCGCCGATATCGCTAAGGAGTATAAACCGAGGGTTTCGACTGCGGTGATGTAGTTAATAATATTATGGAAGTATTTTTATTTCTATCAACTTCGCATTTAAACTACAAAAGAAAATATGGGAATTGATTTACGCAAGAGATTAGTTATTTTAGAAACAAAAGGATTCCAATTACAATCTTTGTGAATTTTTTTAATTTTATTTTTCTAAAAATAATGGCAGGTATTTATGGATGATATAACAATAAAAAAATGGGATAATGTTCAATCTTTAGATTCTAAAACTGATTGGTATAGATATTATTTAGAGTATAATTCTGCAATTGAAAATATTATTGAGCAGTCTGATAAAAGTCAAACAACTGTTTTAGGAATACCATTGCTTTTTTTAATTAGGAATTCGTTAGAACTTGCGTTTAAATATAATTTAATAGAGCTCGAGAAAATTAGCAAAAGTAAAGCAATAATTGATTATAGTGGAAGATCTGCTCATGTTCTTTCAAAGTTGCATAATGAATACGAAAGACAAGTTAAATTAATTATGAATTCAAAATTCGCTACGATTGAATTCGAAAAAGATTTCAAATCAAGAAATAATGAATTAAAAGATTTCACCGTAATGTTTGATAAACTAGACAATTGGTCGTATTCGTTCCGTTATCCAGTGCAAAATGATGGAATCACTAAAAGTTTTCTAAAAGATGAAAAAATAAATATGGCTGAAATAATTCCTGTCTACATAAAAACTCAAATTATATTAAAATATACTATAGATGTTTTAAAGGACGATGGAAATTTTAATTAATATTAAAAACTCATTAATCTTTATCAATTAATTACAAAACAATATGAGAAACATGAAAATAAATTCTGGCAGGAGAAAAATATCATTTATGAGAGTATATTTTATACTACTTTTTTCAATAAATGCATTTGCACAAGTTAAAGATGTTTCAAAGATGAGTGCAGTTGAAAAGAAAAAAGAATTAATAGAAACATTAGAATGGTTGCAAAGTAAAACAGGTGAAGCATTCAAATTTAAGACTGGTCATGGTGATTGGATTTATTCAGAATTACATTTTAATTATGATAATCCAAATGAGCTACAATTTTCAACTTATTCAAATGATAAATTGTATCGTGTTGATAGATTTAATTTAAAGGATATCTATAAGGTTGAATCTTACACTTCGGGTTTGAAAAACTTTTCAAATTCATTACATTTTACAACTTATGAGCAACAAAGGTTAATAAATTTAGAAGAGAATGGAGAATTTTTTACAACCAATATAGCTAAGATTTATTATGATCAATCAATTAGTTTTGAACGAACAAACAAAGCAATGAATTATCTTTTGAAATTATCAGGAGGTGGTAAAAAGATATTGAAAGAAAAATTTTAATGTTGTCCAGCTAGCGCGAGCGTCCCGCTCGTGCACATACTATAGGCAGGAAAAAGATTTTTAAGAAAAAAGAATAAGCACGAGCGAGACGCTCGCGCTCGCAGCATAAAAGTTCCATAGGAATGACCCATTTTGTAGCAACGGATTTTAATCCGCTGGATGTAAGAAGAAAATTGATTCCGTTGTGAATTATAAAATCGGAATCGTTTCATTGCAATAAAAATGGGTTGATTAGTACAAAGCCCGCGTGAGGGATAGTAGTGGAAAGCCCACAGACCAATGGAGTGATAACGGAATTGGTCGAGGACTTGTAGCGGATAGCCCGTTCGCCGCGGCGAACACGCCCAAAATAAAAAGAATCCTAGTTTAGTTTTGAAGACGAGCTGAAGATAAAATATAGAATAGAAAATCACTTAGTGTCTAAGCTACTTAGCCACTGAGTAACTCAAAATAAAGAAATGGCAGAAAAAAGAAGAAACCTAGTATTATCAGGATTGGAACCCTTAATCATCACGCCCGATAGCGTATTTGTGAATGTGGGGGAACGAACCAATGTGACGGGTTCGCGAAAATTTCTTCGATTGATAAAGGAAGAGAAATACGATGAGGCGCTGGATATTGCGCGCCAACAAGTAGAAGGTGGCGCACAGATTATCGATGTCAATATGGACGAAGGGATGTTGGATGGCGAATATGCTATGACCAAATTCCTGAATTTGATTGCGGCCGAACCAGATATTTCGCGTGTGCCGATTATGATTGACAGCTCGAAATGGGAAATCATTGAGGCGGGATTGAAAGTGGTGCAAGGTAAATGTGTCGTGAATTCGATTTCTTTGAAAGAAGGCGAGGAGCGATTCATTCACCACGCGAACTTAATCAAACGCTATGGTGCGGCGGTGATTGTAATGGCTTTTGACGAAGTAGGTCAGGCCGATAATTACGAAAGACGTATCGAAATTTGTCAGCGTTCGTATGATATTTTGGTGAACAAAGTACATTTTCCGCCACAAGATATCATCTTCGATTTGAATATTTTTCCTGTAGCTACAGGAATGGAAGAACACCGTTTGAATGCCTTGGATTTCTTTAGAGGAACCAAATGGGTTCGCGAAAATTTACCGCACGCCCACATTAGTGGTGGAGTGAGTAATGTGTCGTTTTCGTTTAGAGGAAACGATGTGGTGAGAGAGGCGATGCACTCGGTTTTCTTGTATCACGGTATCCAACACGGAATGACGATGGGAATTGTAAATCCCGAAATGTTGACGATTTATGACGACATTCCGAAGGATTTATTAGAGCACGTTGAAGACGTGATTTTGAACCGTCGCGATGATGCTACCGAGCGTTTGTTGGATTTTGCTGAAAATGTGAAAGGCGATGTAAAGACCAACGAGAAAGCGGTACAAGAATGGCGTTCGGGTTCGTTACAAGACCGTATCACACACGCCTTAGTCAAAGGTATTGATGAATTTATAGAAGCCGATGTGGAAGAAGCACGTTTGGCTGCCGAAAAGCCCATCGAAGTAATCGAAATCAACCTGATGGCTGGAATGAATGTCGTAGGAGATTTGTTTGGTTCGGGTAAAATGTTTTTGCCACAAGTGGTAAAATCGGCACGTGTAATGAAAAAAGCTGTGGCTTATCTTTTGCCTTTTATTGAAGCGGCGAAGCAAGTTGGAGACAAATCTGGGAACGGAAAAATATTGATGGCAACTGTAAAAGGCGACGTTCACGATATTGGAAAGAATATTGTTTCGGTAGTATTGGCTTGTAATAATTATGAGATAGTCGATTTGGGGGTAATGGTGCCTCCAGAAAAAATTATTGCTGCAGCTATTGAGCACGAAGTGGATATTATTGGATTGAGCGGATTGATTACACCGTCATTGGACGAAATGGTGTATTTGGCGAAAGAGCTGGACAAACGCAATATGAAAATCCCTGTAATGATTGGTGGAGCCACTACTTCGCGTGCGCATACGGCTGTGAAAATTGCGCCTCAATACAGAGAAACGGTGATTCACGTAAACGATGCTTCAAGAGCGGTGACCGTAGCGGGTAATTTATTGGACCATAACCGAAAAGTTTATGCGAGCGATATTCGTGCAGAATACGATGCGTTTAGAGAAACATTCTTGAATCGTTCACGAGATAAAAATTTCTTGTCTATCGAGGAAGCCAGAAAAAATAAATTGCAATTGGATTGGGATAATTTTACCCCTGTACAACCCAAAGTAATTGGCAAACAAATCGTAGAAGTCGATTTAGAAACTTTGGTACCTTATATCGATTGGACTCCGTTTTTCAGAACTTGGGAATTATTCGGGAAGTATCCTGCAATTTTAACGGATGAAGTAGTGGGTGAACAAGCCACTTCGGTTTTTGCGGATGCACAAGCGATGTTGAAAGTTATTTTGGAGGAGAAAAAGTTAACCGCAAAAGGCGTTTACGGAATTTTCCCTGCGAATCAAATCAATGATGATGATATCGAATTGAGAAATGAAAACGGAAATCCATTGCAAAAATTCTTGACTTTGCGTCAGCAAGCTCAAAAAACCAAAGGAGCGCCAAACATCGCTTTGTCTGATTTTATTGCGCCAAAAGATAGTGGTAAAGTGGATTATATGGGAGCCTTTTGTGTGACTACTGGTTTTGGAGTAGACGAGTGGGCTGCCGAATTTGAAGCCGCATTAGACGATTATAATTCGATTATGGTGAAGGCGTTAGCCGACCGTTTTGCAGAAGCTTTTGCAGAATATTTACACGAGAAAGTCCGTAAAGAATTTTGGGGATATGCTGCTGATGAGGTGTTGAGTAAAGAAGATTTAATTGAAGAATCGTATAAAGGAATTCGTCCAGCACCAGGATATCCAGCTTGTCCAGACCATTTAGAGAAACCGACTATTTGGAAATTATTGAACGTTGAAGAAGAAATCGGTGTGACTTTGACGGAAAGTATGGCGATGTGGCCAGCTTCCTCTGTTTCTGGTTACTATTTTGGAAATCCAGAGAGCAAGTATTTCGGACTTGGAAAAATCAAAGAAGACCAAGTAATTGATTACGCCAAACGAAGAAATGTTTCGACCGATGTAGCAATGAAATGGTTGAATCCGAATATAGCTGATTAAAAAATGTTTATAGTTGTTGGTTTATAGTTTATGGTTTTGGAATCAGAACGAACAACAACAAACAATGAACAATAAACTTGTAGTATGAAAGTAACACAACATATAGAAAACGCTAAAGGAGAAACCTTGTTTTCTTTTGAAATTATTCCGCCACAAAAAGGCAAAAGCATTCAGGAATTATACGATAACATCGACCCGTTGATGGAGTTCAAGCCGCCATTTATTGATGTGACGACTTCTCGTGAAGAGTTTATCTACGTAAATAAAGGAAATGGGTTATTAGAAAAGAAGTTGACAAGAATGCGTCCAGGGACTTTGGGGATTTGTGCTTCTATAAAACATAAATATAATGTCGACACGGTGCCGCACGTACTTTGTGGAGGTTTTACGAAAGAAGAAACTGAGTATTTGTTGGTAGATTGTCATTACTTAGGCATTGATAATGTGATGGCTTTGCGTGGTGATGCGATGAAAGACGAGCAATCGTTTGTGCCAACCAATGGAGGAAATAAATATGCTTCTGATTTAGTAAGTCAAATTTATCAATTGAATCAAGGAAAGTATTTGCACGAAGTAATGGACATTGATAATAAAGCCGATTTTTGTATTGGTGTAGCGGGTTATCCAGAGAAGCATTTGGAATCTCCTTCTTTGCAAACCGATTTGAAACGTCTTAAAGAAAAAGTTGATGCAGGAGCGGATTATGTCGTTACTCAAATGTTTTTTGACAATGCTAAATATTTCGAATTTGTAGCCAAAGCCAGAGAAATGGGTATTACAGTCCCGATTATTCCAGGGATAAAACCTATTGCGGTAGAAAGACACTTGCAAGTGTTGCCACAAATTTTCCGTATCGATTTGCCAGAGGATTTAATTGCTGCGGTAGAAAAATGTAAAAACAATGCAGAAATTCGTCAAGTTGGAATAGAATGGGCGATTCAACAATCTATAGAATTAAAAGCCGCAGGAGTTCCTGTTTTGCATTATTATTCTATGGGGAAATCAGAGAACATCAGACAAATCGCTAGTCAGATTTTTTAATAAAAGGATTATATTATTTCAATTGAAAGTACTCGATGAGCTTTTGGCTTGTCGGGTATTTTTTTTTGGCTTTGGCGAAAGTAATTATCTAACGGTTAAATTTTTATTTTCTTCTGATAATATTACCCAAGAGTTCTACATTTGCAGTTCCAAAAAAGAGTATTATTTTTTGGCTAAAACATACTTTACGATGAGTTTCAAAATAAAAATTAATAGAATAAGAAGAAGTGTTATGCAAAGTCTAACAAGTGGTCTTGGCAACTCTTCGAATGTAAATAAGGGAACAATTAATCCACAACAAGTAAAAAGAGTCTTGATTTCGAGACCCAATCACCGTTTAGGAAACTTGTTGCTAATTACACCTTTGGTACAAGAAGTACAAAATCTTTTCCCTAATGCAACTATTGATGTTTTTATAAAAGGGAATCTTGGTCCTATTGTTTTTGAAAATTTTACAAATGTAAATCAGATTATTCGTTTGCCTAAAAAGCATTTTGACGAATTAGGTAACTATATGAAAGGCTGGTTGAAACTAAAGAAAAACAAGTACGATTTGGCTATCAATGCTGATAAAAACTCTTCGTCTGGACGTTTGTCTATTCAGCTTGTCAATGCAAAGTTTAAATGTTTTGGGGAACAAGCAACTGATTTGTCTAGTCAATTTTCTGACTATGCTCATATTGCAAAGTATCCTGTGTATGATTTGCGTCATTTTCTTGCTTCGGTAGGAATGAAAGTGCCGAACACACCAATTCCTAATTTGCTTTTGCAATTAAGTCCTGAAGAAGTAGCTAAAGGGAAAGCACTTTTGGATGCCATTGTTCGAGCATCTAAAAAAACGATTTGTCTTTTCACTTTTGCCACGGGAGCCAAATGTTATTCGGTGGAATGGTGGGCCGTTTTTTATGAAAGAATTTTAAAAGAATTTCCAGACTACAATATTTTGGAAGTGTTGCCTGTAGAAAACGTGTCGCAAATACATTTTGCTGCGCCAACCTATTACAGCAAAGACATTAGAGAAATCACAGCATTCTTTAAAAATACAGCTGTTTTTGTGGGTGCCGATAGCGGGATGATGCATTTGGCTAGTGCCGCTCAATTACCAGTAGTAGGTTTGTTTTCGGTTACCAAAACAGATAAATATGCACCTTACGGGACAAAAAGTGTCGCAATCAATACCAACGAAACGACAATTGACGATTGGATTCAAGCGATAAAAAATAGCTTGGAGTAATTACTAGGGACTAACCACTACTTCGTAATCTCCCTGAATACCGCTTCTAGATTTTTGTTTTTCTGATTGAGTTGCAAGGTTTTTAAACCATTGTCGTGAGCGAAATCGAATACGGTTGGACGCATATCTTGACTCGACAAAAAGGTCAGTTCCCATAGATAATCACTGTTTTTGATGAATGATTTTAAATGTGGAATGGAGTTGATTTGTTCTTCGGTTACTTTTAAATCAAATTCTACTTCGATGACTTGTTCTTTGTCGGCGGCAATCAAAACTTCTAATTTTTTGTCAGCTACAATTTTGCCTTTATCAATAATAATGACACGGTCACAGATTGCTTCTACTTCTTGCATAATATGAGTAGATAGAAAAACGGTTTTGTCTTTCCCTACATTTTTAATTACATTTCTTATTTCGACCAATTGATTCGGGTCTAAACCTGTAGTGGGCTCGTCTAAAATTAATACTTCTGGATTGTGCAATAAGGCATTGGCTAATCCAACACGTTGACGGTATCCTTTGGAGAGTTGTCCTATTTTTTTATGACTTTCGGGAGTTAATCCTGTCAATTCGATTACTTCTTGAATACGAGAGGAGGGTACTTTGTACACATCGGCATTAAAAGCCAGATATTCTCTAACATACAAATCCAAATACAACGGATTGTGTTCAGGTAGATAACCAATTATCTTTTGTACTTCTTTGGTGTCTGAAATAACATTTTTATCATTTACTAGCGCTACGCCTTCATCTGCCGCTAGATAAGTGGTCAATATTTTCATCAAAGTAGATTTTCCAGCACCATTTGGACCAAGAAAACCAACGATTTCTCCTTTTTTTACAGAAAAAGTAATCGAGTCTAATGCTTTTTGAGCACCATAGCTTTTTGATAAATTTGTAACTTCTATAGACATAAGAATGATTTTGTTGCAAAAGTAAACAGAAAAACCAAGCTATGGAAGTTTCTTTGGATAGTATGAAAAAATATTGAGGGATTTTGTTTTTGCTGAATATCAATTTATCTCAGTTTTTGTCCTGCTAATACGCTAAGATTTCTATATTTACTACAAACTTGTAGTTATGAGCGAAGACAAAACAAATTCTTTTTTAGAAAATTACAGCAGTATCCTATTGCTTTTGGGTGGGATTGTACTTGGTAGTTTGGCTGGATTGCTTTTTGGTAAAGACGTTGAGGTAATAAAACCTTTGGGTGATATCTTTCTTAATTTACTTTTTACAGCGATAATTCCATTGGTAATTTTTACTATAGCTTCCTCGATTGCTAATTTGCAAAAAAGCGACAAGTTGGGTAAACTTTTCAGTGTTGTTTTGGTTGTCTTTTTAGTAACAGTGGTTATTTCTGCCATCGTAATGATTGTTGGGATTTTTATTTTTCCTGTAGATAAAGCTGTTTTTTTGGCAAAATCTTCTTTGGTTACTACTCATAACAGTACAACAGATTCGCCCGTTACTCAGCTGTTAACGGTGAATGATTTTTATGAAATTTTGTCTCGTAAGAATATGTTGGCGTTGATTCTTTTTTCTTTTTTATTAGGTTTTGCTACTTTGAATGCTGGCGAAAAAGGTAAAGATTTTGCTAAATTTTTGCATTCGGCGAACGAGGTGATGAAACAGTTGTTGGTAATCATTATGAAAGGAGCTCCTGTTGGACTTGGGGCCTATTTTGCTTATCAAGTTGGGATTTTTGGACCACAGCTTTTTGGTGCCTATGCCAAACCACTAGCCGTTTATTATGGAATGTGTACTTTTTACTTCATAGTATTCTTTACTATCTATGCTTTTTTTTCGGGAGGACTATTAGGAGTGAAAGTGTTTTGGAAAAACAATATCACGCCTTCCTTTACAGCAATAGGAACTTGCAGTAGTATTGCCACAATTCCTGCCAATCTTGAAGGTGCTCAACAAATGAAAATCCCTGCTTATATTCGAAACTTGGTAATTCCTTTGGGAGCGCCTTTGCATAAAGACGGTTCTAGTATGTCGTCTATTGTAAAAATAGCCGTAATTTTTGCTATTTTTGGTAAGGATTTCACAAATCCATTCACTATTCTAACAGCTATTGGAATAACAATTATTGTATCGGTAGTAGAAGGAGGGATTCCAAACGGAGGCTATATCGGAGAAATCTTAGCCATTACCATTTATGGTTTTCCAATGGAACAAGCCTTGCCCGCAGCTATGATTATTGGAACACTAGTCGACCCCATTGCTACTTTGCTCAATGCTAATGGCGATTTGATTTCGGCAATGATGGTCACGCGAATCGTTGAAGGTAAAAAATGGCTTTTACGAGAAAATGAAATCAATTAAATCACATACATATGAAAAAAATTAGTTTAGGATTGATGGTGCTTTTTGGACTCACGGCTCAAGCTCAGAGTGGGATTCAAAAAAGTGAGGTTACTCGAATAGAAACGGAATTGTCTTCGGATGCAATGGAAGGGCGTGCCTTGTTTACACCAGGTATCGAAAAAGCATCGGTTTTTATCGAAGGAGAGTTCAAACGAATAGGATTGACATACTATAAAGAATTACAATCCTATCGCCAAGATTTCTTAATAAAAGATAAAAAGGCCAATAATGTGATTGGAATTATTCCAGGGAAATCAAAGCCTAACGAATATGTGATTTTTTCAGGACATTATGACCATTTAGGAATGAAAGAGTCAGGCGATGACAAAATTTTTAATGGTGCAAATGATGATGCTTCTGGAATTACAGCGGTGATTACTTTGGCAGAACATTTTAAAAAGAAAAACGATAATGCACGAACACTTATTTTTGTTGCATTTACAGGAGAAGAAACGGGAGGTTATGGTTCTGCTTTTTTCTCAAATTCCATCAATGCAGATGAAGTGGTTGCGATGTTCAATATTGAAATGATTGGAACCGATAGTAAATGGGGTAAAAATTCAGCTTACATTACAGGATTCGAGCGCTCTGATTTTGGAACTATTTTGCAAAAGAATTTAGTTGGTTCTGGATTTAACTTTTATCAAGACCCTTATCCTCAAGAACAATTGTTTTACCGTTCAGATAATGCAAGATTGGCTGCTTTAGGAGTTCCAGCGCATACTATTTCTACTTCTAAAATGGATGTGGAGCCGAATTATCATAAGTTAAGTGACGAAATAAGTACTTTGGATATGGATAATATGACAGAGATTATTAAGTCGATTGCCATCAGTTCACAAACCATAATTAGTGGAAAAGATACGCCATCAAGGGTTCCTAAGAGGAAGAAATAGTTTTTTAGTGTCGAATCAATAAGAATAATCAATAAAAAAAGAGGCTTTGCTGTAAACTTTTTTATAGGATTGTTAATTGAAAATCAATTTCACAAAGAAATCCTTTTTTGTTAGGGATTAATGCTGTTTTTTTTGACGCCTTTAAAATAAGTTTTTATCTTTGCCAAAGAATTTATTGAAAATCAGAACACAAAATGTTAAATAACCGTTTTTACTTTAGCTATACTTTTTATTTCTTCTTTGAGAAGTAAGGATTGTGCTATGGTTATTTGAAAGACAAAAAGAAACAAATAAAACTACAATACAATCCTGATGAAAATCAGGATTTTTTTTTGAATATATGAGAACAAAAATTGCAATTCAGGGGATAAAGGGGTCATTTCATCATCAGGTAGCTAAAGATTATTTCTACCAAAATGTGGCTGTAGATGAATGCTTGTCCTTTGAAGAATTAGTAGATAGCTTGTTGAAGGGAGATAGTGACCAAGCGGTAATGGCAATCGAGAACTCCATTGCGGGACCGATTATTCCAAATTATGCACTAATCGACAAGAATAATTTGCACATTATAGGGGAACATTATTTGGATATTATTCAAAATTTAATGGCTTTGCCTGGACAAAAAATCGAGGATATACAAGAAGTTCATTCGCATCCGATGGCATTATTACAATGTATGGACTTCTTGAAAAAATACCCTAACATCAAATTGGTTGAAGATAAAGATACGGCGGAAACCGCACGCAGAATCCACGAAAACCAAATCAAAGGAATTGCGGCTATTGCTAGTGAAACCGCTGCTGAAATGTATAATTTGGAGATTATCGCTCCTTCGATTCAAACCATCGAGAACAATATGACTCGATTTGTAATTCTCAAAAAAGAGAATTCTTTTGTTTCCGAAGACGAAATCAATAGAGCCTCCATCAAGTTTGAATTGGACCATAAACGCGGAAGTTTAGCCGCTGTTTTGAATGTGATGAGTGATTGTAAACTCAATTTAACCAAAATACAATCCTTGCCAAAAATAGAAACACCTTGGAAATATTCTTTTTTTGTTGATGTGACTTTTGAAAAGTATGAAGATTACGCCAAGGCGAAAGCATTAGTTTCGATTATGGCGCATTATTTTAAAGTTCTGGGTGAATATAAAAACACAAAGCCATTACTTGAATCTCCAAACTAGAAAAAACAAATTCCAATTTAGAATAAAGCTAAAAAAATGATAACAACAGCCCAACGTTTAGCGATAGTTGAAGAATATTACTTCTCCTCAAAGTTGAGAGAAGTACGCCAATTGGCCGCCGAAGGAAAACCTGTAATCAATATGGGAATAGGTAGTCCTGATTTAAAACCTGCTCCTGCTGTTATTGCTGCAATGACTGCTGCAATGCAAGACGAAAATGCACATCAGTATCAAAGCTATCAAGGTTTGCCTGAATTAAGACAAGCGATGGCTGATTTTTATGAGCGCAATTACCAAGTAACCCTAAATAGCACCACTGAAATTTTGCCTTTAATGGGTTCCAAAGAAGGAATTATGCATATTTCGTTAGCGTTTTTGAATGAAGGTGATGGCGTTTTGATTCCAAATCCTGGGTATCCGACCTATACTTCGGTGACCAATTTAGTAGGTGCGGTGCCAATGTACTATGATTTGAAAGAAAGCACCAATTGGGAACCAGATTTTGAGGCTTTGGAAAAAATGGATTTGTCTAAAGTAAAATTGATGTGGATTGGCTATCCACATATGCCTACAGGAGCCAGAGGAAATTTGGCTTTGTTTGAAAAACTGGTGGCTTTTGCTCAAAAACACAACATTTTATTGGTCAATGATAATCCGTATAGTTTTGTTTTGAATGACCAACCTATGAGTTTGTTGCAAGTGGAAGGCGCTAAAGATGTAGCGTTGGAGTTGAATTCGTTGTCCAAAACTTTCAATATGGCGGGATGGCGTGTAGGAATGGTTTCTGGAAATGCGGCTTGTATTGATGCGGTATTGAAAGTAAAGAGTAATATGGATAGCGGAATGTTTTATGGCATTCAAAAAGGGGCGATTGCTGCTTTGCAGAGTGCTGCTTCTTGGTTCGACGAAATGAATGCGATTTACGCAAAACGCAGAATTTTAACCGAAGAATTAGCCGAGAAATTAGGTTGTGAGGTATATAAAGAAGGAGTTGGATTGTTTGTTTGGGCAAAACTTCCAGCGGGAATCACATCGGCAGAGGATTTTATTGATAAGATACTGTATGAGAAATACATCTTTATTACGCCAGGAACTATTTTTGGTTCGAATGGCGAAGGGTACATTCGATTTGCTTTGTGTGTAAAAGAAGAAAAAATTGAAGAAGCGATTCGTCGTTTTTAGCAGATAATACCTAGCCCTGATAGTAGCGGCATCCTATTGTGGCGGGGTTCGCCACAATAGATATAGCGGATAGCAGGATTAGCTAATAATAAAAATTATAATGAATATACACGTAATAGGAATAGGTTTGATTGGTGGTTCGATGGTGTTGGATATAAAGGCCTTACACCCAGAAGCGACTATTTACGGAATGGACAAAAATGAAGCCCATTTGCAAGAGGCGATGGCGCTTGGGGTTGTGGAAAAAGCGGCTACGATGCAGGATTTGGCCGATGCGGATTATGTTATTGTTTCGGTTCCTGTGGATGTGGCGTTGCAAGTGTTGCCCGAAGTTTTGGACCATATTGGCGAAAACACCATTGTTTTTGAAGTGGGTTCTACGAAAATGCCTATTTGTGAAGCGGTGGCCAATCATCCTAGAAGAAGAAATTATATTGCCACGCATCCTATTGCTGGAACGGAATTTTCGGGACCATCAGCGGCTATAAAAGGATTGTTTCAAGGGAAAACGAATATCATTTGTGAGGTGGAGAAAACGACTTTTAAGTTGCAAGAAAAAGCCATCGAATTGTTCAAAGAATTAGGAATGCGCATTCGCTATATGGACCCGAAGTCGCACGATAAACACATTGCTTACGTATCGCATTTGTCGCACATTAGTTCGTTTATGTTGGGGAAAACGGTCATCAATAAAGAGAAAGACGAACAGGATATTTTTGATATGGCAGGCTCAGGTTTTGAGAGCACCGTGCGTTTGGCCAAGAGTTCGCCTGCGATGTGGACGCCTATTTTTAAACAAAACAAGAAGCACGTAGTGAAAAGTTTGGAGGAGTATATTGCTAATTTGACGCAGTTCAAAGACTTGTTGAAAAGTGAAGAATACGAGGCTATTTATGATGAAATGCAGAGTGTGAATAAAATTAAAGCCATTTTGAATGGGATGAGCCCCCCAACCCCCAAAGGGGGAGTAACAGCGAAGTAAAAAATAATAATCAATAAATAAAAAACGATAAATAAAAAATAAGATGGAAAATAAAAAAGAAATGAGAAATTGGTTGGAAGCGTTCAATTTGACGCATCCATTGGTGATAGCAGGACCTTGTAGCGCCGAAACAGAAGAGCAAGTATTGAAAATTGCACACGAATTGAAAGATTCTGATGTAAGTGTGTTTAGAGCTGGAATTTGGAAACCAAGAACACGTCCAGGTGGATTTGAAGGTGTTGGAGAAATAGGATTGAAATGGTTGAAAAAAGCCAAAGCGGAAACAGGTTTGTTAATGGGAACTGAAGTAGCAACTGCGGCTCACTGTAAATTGGCTTTAGAAAATGATATTGATGTTTTATGGGTTGGGGCACGTACAACTGCCAATCCGTTTGCGGTTCAAGAAATTGCAGATACCTTGAAAGGGACAGACAAAATCGTTTTGATTAAAAATCCAGTGAACCCAGATTTAGCATTGTGGTTAGGTGGTGTTGAGCGTTTGCATATGGCTGGAATTGAAAAATTAGGGGTGATTCACCGTGGTTTTTCTACTTACGAAAAAACAAAATACAGAAACATTCCAGAATGGCAAATTGCGATTGAATTGCAAAATAAATTCCCTGATTTGCCTTTGATTATTGACCCTTCTCATATTACAGGAAATCGTGATATGATTCTTGAAGTGACGCAAGAAGCTTTGGATTTGAATTATGACGGAATGATTATCGAAACACATACTGACCCTGACAACGCTTGGAGTGATGCTGCGCAACAAGTAACGCCAGATGCTTTGAAACAAATTTTCAAAGACTTGAGAGTTAGAAAACAAATCGATGTTTCGGATGAGTTTATGACTAAAATGAGTAAATTAAGAGCGAATATCGATGTGTTAGACGCTAATTTATTGGAGCTTTTGAGCAAAAGAATGAAAGTTGCTGTAGAAATTGGTCAGGTTAAAAAAGAAGCAAACGTGGCGGTTTTACAAAACAATCGTTGGAATGAGATTTTAGGAAAAATGATTTTGGAAGGAGAAAAGAAAGGACTTTCGGAAGAGTTTGTTTTAAAAATGTTCAAAGCGATTCACCAAGAAAGTATCAGCAAACAAGATAAAGTGTTGAATTCGTAAACATTTCTGACTTTAGATTTTATTAAATCCCAAGACTTTTGTTTTGGGATTTTTTTGTTTTTTTCTAGGGTTCTAAAATCATAAATATAAAATCGTTACTCTTCAATCATAAATCATTTATCTTTGCAAACATTTAAATCTAAAATCTGAAAATGACAGGAACTGTTTATAAATCTACAGGAAGTTGGTACACCGTGAAATCCAATCAAGGCGATTTTATTGAGTGCAGGATGAAGGGGAAGTTCCGAATGAAGGGAATTAAAAGCACCAATCCCATTGCAGTAGGCGATGTAGTAGATTATGAATTGGAAGAGACTTCGGATACTGTTACGGGTACGATTCATCATATTCACGACCGTAAGAATTACATTGTTCGAAAATCGGTGAATTTGTCACATCAAATGCATATTATTGCCGCCAATATTGACCGTGTTTTTCTGTTGATTACCATCAATAATCCTCCGACTACGTTTAGTTTTATCGATAGATTTTTGGTTACTGCCGAAGCCTATGGTATTGAGACTATTTTGGTTTTCAATAAAATTGATACTTTAGACGATGTTACCTTAGATGACCAATTGTATATGCAGCACGTTTATCAGGAAATTGGGTATCAATGTTTGCGTGTTTCAGCAGCTGAAGGCAAGGGAGTTGAAGATTTGAAAGCATTAATGATTGGTAAAACGAGTATGTTCTCGGGGCATTCGGGTGTAGGGAAATCGACTTTGGTTAATGCATTGGAGCCCAGTTTGGATTTGAAAACCAAGAATATCTCCGAGCAAAGCAAACAAGGACAGCATACCACCACTTTTGCAGAGATGTATGACTTGTCTTTTGATGCTAGTATTATTGATACACCAGGTATCAAAGGATTTGGAATTGTAGATATGGAGCCTCAAGAAATTAGCGATTATTTTCCTGAGTTTTTTAGATTGAAAGAACAATGCAAGTTCAACAATTGTTTGCATAAAGAAGAACCACATTGTGCAATAAAAGCGGCTTTAGATAAGGATGAAATTGCTTGGTCGCGTTACAATAGTTATCTTAAAATCCTTGAAGGTGATGATGAGCACTACCGCACCGATGTGTACGACGAAGATAGAAAAGCTAGTGATAAAACGAGGGAGTAAAAAGAATACTTTTAATTTTATTATATTGCATAAGGTTTTAACTGAAAATTAATTCATTACCATAAAATGATAACATATATAAAAATAAATGGCTTTAAGTCCTTTCATAATTTTGAAATGGAATTTGCTCCTTTTACTGTGATTGCAGGTGCAAATGCTTCTGGTAAAAGTAATTTATTTGATGCATTAACATTATTATCAAGATTGGCAGAAACCGATAATTTAAAAAGGGCTTTTGGTGAGCAAAGAGGTGAATTTATCGAATTATTTACTCAATATGGTGATGATAATTACGCAACAGAAATGGAATTTGTTGTAGAAATGCTGGTTAATAAAAACATAAAAGATGCCTGGGGAAATGACTCAAAGTTAAAATATACAAGATTGAGATATGAGTTGTCAATTAAAAGAATTACAAATGCATCAGGAATTCAAGATTTAGTTGTTTCAAAAGAGAATTTGTTGAAGTTAAATCATCAAGATGATGTATGGGTAAGTATTAGTATACCTAAAAAATCTCTAGAGTTTTGGAGGCCAAAAGTTGGGACAGGTAAAAGAGGAATA
This sequence comes from Flavobacterium sp. RSSB_23, assembly GCF_051547145.1. Taxonomy (NCBI): domain Bacteria; kingdom Pseudomonadati; phylum Bacteroidota; class Flavobacteriia; order Flavobacteriales; family Flavobacteriaceae; genus Flavobacterium; species Flavobacterium sp. RSSB_23. The sequence goes on from NZ_JBPTTO010000002.1 coordinate 715,031, forward strand.
CCATATATTGAAACTGTAAATGAAAATAGTTTAGATATTATTCAAGTACCTCAAGATGGTACAACAGGTAATAAAAGAAGATTTCCTTTAAGTAATGCAACAAGAACTGTTTTAAGTAGTTTTGACACAATAGATTTTCCACACGTTTTGGCTGCTAAAGAAGAAATGAAAAGCTGGAAGTTTTTACAATTAAACCCTGAAGATTTGCGTCAGGCAACAAGTAAAAATAACGGAGAAGATACAATTTCTGTTAGTGGAAAAAACTTAGCTGCTGCATTGTTTAGAATTAAACAGAATGATAAGTATTCATTGAAAGAAATATCGAGAAAGCTTAATAGTTTTTTGCCAAACTTTACAGAGGTTGATGTAGTTGATGATAATGAAAACAAACAATATTTAATTAAACTTAAAGACGTTGATAAAAAAGAGTTTTCTTCTAGAGTTTTGTCAGAAGGGACTTTAAGGATTTTAGCTTTGTGTATTTTAGAGTTTGATGAAAAGCATACTGGTTTATTATGTTTTGAAGAGCCAGAAAATGGAATACATCCTTTTAGAATTAAAGCTATGACTGAATTATTAAAAGATCTTAGTGTTGATTTTAATGAAGTAGAAATTCCTTTAAGACAGGTAATAGTAAATACCCACTCTCCCGTTCTAGTTGGTAATATGGATACTTGGAAAAATGATAAAAACGTTAGTATTTGGTACGCACAAATGAGAACTACAATTTCAGATATTAATGGTGATAGATTGAAAATAAATTCCACAAAAATAAGTCCGGTAATAAAAGATAATTCACTTTTGCAATTACGTTTAATTTTTTCTGAACAAGACAGGAAGTTAACCTTGGCAATAGTTAATGATTATTTGCAAACTGCTCAATTTGAAGAGACAAATTTTTAGTATATGAGTAATTTTATTCTTGCGGGTCTTTTTACAGAAGGGACAACTGATGTCAGGTTTTTATCAAGTGTTGTAGAAAGGACATTAATAGATGTTGTTTTTGAATGTGCAGGAGAATTTGAAACAAAAGTAGAGGTTATTACGATTAATAAATCTGGATTGAATTTTAATCAACAGATTATTGAAGCTTCAAGATTTGCTTTTGATAAGTTTGGTGTTGTGTTTTTATTTGTTCATACTGATTCCGATGCTTCAACAGATGAATTAATTTTTAGAACAAAAATAGTTCCTGCACAAGAGAGTCTTTTGCTACAAGATGATATGCATTGTAAGCATATTGTTGCAATTGTTCCAATTCAAATGACAGAATCTTGGATGTTAGCAGATAAAAATCTATTGAAAGAAGAAATTGGTATAGAAAAAACCGATGCGGAATTAGGTATTCATCTTAACCCAGAAGTGATAACGAATCCCAAAAGTCTAATTGAGAATATAATTAGATTATCTAAAGAAGATCTGCCAAAAAGAAGAAGAAATAGAGGGTTAAATATTTCTGATTTGTATCAAATTATTGGTCAAAAAATTGAAATCTCCGAATTAGAAAAATTACCTTCTTATGTAAAATTTAAAAATTCTCTTATTGATAAATTGAGGGAGTTAAATTATTACTACAGATAAATTGAGAACTATTATCCAAAGAGTAGGGAATGCCTCAGTAATAGTTGAGAGCAAAGTAGTAGCTGAAATTCAAAAAGGGCTGTTGGTTTTTGTTGGAATCGAAGATGCCGATACTCAAGAAGATTTAGATTGGTTAGTGACCAAAATTACCCAGCTTCGCATTTTTGGCGATGAAAATGAGGTAATGAACCTTTCTATTCAAGATGTTGGTGGAGATGTGCTTGTGGTTAGCCAGTTTACACTACACGCGGCGACTAAAAAAGGGAATCGCCCTTCGTATATCAAAGCAGCAAAACCTGATATCGCCATTCCTATGTATGAGCGTTTCGTGAAAGCCTTAGAGAGCAAATTAGGAAAAAAAGTACCTACCGGTATTTTTGGTGCGGACATGAAAGTGTTATTGTTAAATGATGGGCCAGTAACCATTCAAATAGACTCAAAAAATAGAGAATAATTTATTTTTTTATTACAATAATTACTATATATTTGAGTACCACAAATTAAAGTCAGAAAAACAAATTCAATTGCTTCAGCTGTAAATAGTTGGGGCTTTTTATTTTTTTATTAATTTGTTAAACCCCATCTGACTTTATGAATCGTAAGTTGTTTTCGTTTGTTTTTTTGTTCATTTTCTCCTTTTGTGTTCGAGCCCAAGATGCTAAATATGAAGTGTCGTCCATTCCAGATAGTTTAAAAACGAATGCTAATGCTGTTTTGCGATTGAACCAATTAGATATTGCCATCGTTTCGCAGCGCAAAATGGAAATTAAAACTAAAAAGGTTGTGACAGTATTCAATGAGGCTGGGATGAGCGCATTGGATGCTTATGCGCATTATGATAAATCGACTAGTATTTCTAGTATACAAGCCATCATATTGGACCCAATGGGTAATGAACTAAAAAAGTTAAAAAGAAAAGACTTTAAAGATCATAGCGCAGTTGATGGCGGTACAATTTTTTCGGACAACAGAGTGTTGTATTTAGAGTATACACCCATCAATTATCCGTTTACAATGGTTTTTGAATGTGAAACAGAAACTTCTACTACTGCTTTTATTCCACAATGGTTTCCCTTGCCTGAATATTTGTTGAGTGTCGAAAAAAGTGTTTTGAATGTAACCTTTCCAAATAACTTAGGCTTTAAGAAAAAAGAAAGCAATTTTTCGAACAAGAATATCCAAAAAACAATCGATACCGCAACTCAGCTAAGTTATACTGCTACCAATTTAGTAGCAATGAAACCAGAGGATTATAGTCCTTATTTTTACGATGTTTTGCCAAGAGTAATAATGGGATTAGAATCTTTCCACCTCGAAGGGGTTGATGGAAATGCCAAAACCTGGGAAGATTTTGGTAAGTGGTACTCTAGCAAAATTTTGTCAGGAACAATTGATTTGCCGCCAACAACTGTTTCCAAAATAAAAGAGTTAGTTGGGACAGAACAAGACCCTATAAAAAAGGCAAGAATTGTATATGATTTCGTTCAGCAAAAAGTACGATATATTAGTATTCAAGTCGGAATTGGAGGTTGGAAACCTATGCTTGCTTCTGATGTAGATCGATTGGGATATGGGGATTGTAAAGCCTTAACCAATTATACTCAGGCCTTATTAAAAGCAGTTGATGTGCCATCTTATTACACTATTTTGTACGGCGATAGAAAGCGAATTAATATTGATGCCGATTTTGTTTCAATGCAAGGCAATCACATCATTCTGACGATTCCTGTTGGCAATCAATATACTTGGTTAGAATGTACTAGTCAATCGAATCCTTTTGGTTACCAAGCCGAGTTTACAGATGATCGCGATGTGTTAATAATTAAGCCAGAAGGAGGAGAAATCATACATACAAAAGTTTATCCAGCCAATGAGAATTCGCAATTAAGTAAAGGTTCTTATACGATAGCCTCTAATGGAGATTTTTCGGGCGAAATCCAAATCGTATCTCAAGGAACCCAGTATGGAGATAAAGAGAGCGTTGTACATATGCAGCCTGATCAAAAAGAAAAGCATTACAAAGAATTCTGGGATGATATCAATAATTTGAAAATTGATAAAATCACTTTCGAAAATAATAAAAATGAGATTCGCTTTGTAGAGAATGCAAAGTTGTCCGCTACGAAATATGGCACATTTACTGCCGATAAAATGATGGTAACTGTAAACGCTTTTAATCGCATTTCAAGTGGTGTAAAACGAATTAGAAACCGTAAAACACCTTTTGAAATTGCACGTGGGTTTTATGATGAGGATGAAATTACCATTCATTTACCTACAGATTTTGCTTTAGAATTTATCCCACCAGCCTTTGAAAGCAAAACCAAATTTGGCACTTACTCTATCTCATTTGTAAAAAAAGAGGATCATGCTTTAGTTTATAAGAGAGTCTTGTTGGTTAATACAGGAAAATATACCAACAAAGAGTATGATGACTACCGTCTTTTTATGGAAAAAGTAAGTCAAAATGATAACACCAAAATTGTCCTAACCAAAACCCTTTAATTTTTATGAAAATTACTAAAATTATTATCTATTCATTTGTTTTGTTATTCAATCTTACTTGTTTAGCGCAAAACTTTGAATTAGGAAAAGTTTCAATTGCTGAACTTGAAGAAAAACATCATCCAAAAGATACTTCTGCAGTAGCAGCTATATTGTTTAAAAAAGGAAGAACTTCATTTGAATATTCCCAAGAGAATGGTTTTATGATTCAAACTGTTGTGAATGTTAGAATTAAGATTTATAAAAAAGAAGGGTACGATTGGGCTAACAAGACTATTAACTACTCAATAGATTCATCTCCTAAAGAGTCACTAGATTTTTCGGATGCGGTAACTTATAATTTGGTTAATGGAAAAATTGAGAAAACGAAATTAAAAAGTGACGGAATTTTTGTTGAAAAAATTAATAAGTACTGGAATAGAAAAAAAATCACAATGCCGAATGTGAAGGAAGGCTCAGTAATTGAATATGAATATTCAATACGAACACCTAATAAAGTGCATCCTAGAGACTGGGATTTCCAAACTGCTATACCAGTAAATTATTGTGAATACAAGACTTCAATTCCAGAGTATTATAGTTATAACTCTTCAACAAAAGGTTTTATAACTCCCAAAGTAAATGTGATGAAGAATAGCAAATCTATAACTATAACTTCAAAGGAACGATCCCAAGGTCCAGGCTTAAGTTCATCTAGAACTAGTTTTTCTAACGATGTTTATACTTATATGGAAACAACTACTACTTATATCGCAGAGCATCTTCCAGCAATGAAAAATGAGAGTTTCGTCAATAATATTGATAATTATACAAGTAGCTTGGTTCAAGAACTAGCAACCATTCAATTCCCAGGTGAACCCATAAAATCTTTTGCAACCGACTGGAATTCGGTAGTTAAAACTATTTATGATTACGAAGATTTTGGACCTGAGTTAAATAAAACAGGTTATTTTGAAGATGAAATCAAAGCCTTGATTGCTCCATTGAATTCTCCAGAAGAAAAGATTGCTGCAATTTTTACTTATGTGAAGAATAATGTAAAATGGAATGGATTCCTAGGATACTATTGTGAGCAAGGAGTAAGAACGGCCTTCAAAAATAAAGCGGGTAATGTTGGAGATATTAACTTGATGCTTACGGCTATGTTACGTTTTGCAGGGATAGAAGCCAATCCAGTCTTGGTGAGTACAAGAGATAACGGAATTGCTTTATTCCCAAGTAGAACAGCTTTTGATTACGTAATTGTTGCAATTGAGAATCCTAATGGATTGGTATTATTAGATGCTACTGAGGCGAATTCGATGCCTAATATTCTTCCTACTCGTGATTTGAACTGGATGGGACGCTTAATCAGAAAAGATGGGTCTTCTTCTGAAGTAGATTTAATGCCAAAAGCACTGTCTAATGATGCGATAACTATGAGCTACACAGTTGATCCTACAGGGAAAGTAACAGGAAAAATGCAACGACAGTTAACGCATTACAATGCAATGTTATTTAGAAACCGTGTAAACGGTGAAAATCAAGATGCCTATTTAGAAAAATTAGAAAACGAAAATGGGAAAATTGAAATTGAAGATTACAAAAGGGTCAATGAGAAAGAATTAAATGCTCCTTTAGGTGAAATTTTCTCTTTTACAGGCTCAAATTTATGTGATGTCATTCAGGATAAGATTTATATTAATCCTTTGTTGTTTTACACTTATAAAGAGAATCCATTTAAGCAAGAAACCAGAGAGTATCCAATAGATTATAGTTATCCTTTTACAGACCGATATGCAATTAATATTCAAATTCCTGAGGGATATGTGGTAGAGAGTGTTCCTGCACCTGTAAATATGGTGATGCAAGACGATTTAGGAGGGTTCAAGTTTTTGACTAATGTGGCTGGAAATATGATTCAACTTTCTGTGCAACATCAAATAAAAGTGCCAATTGTAGCCTCTGATTATTATGAAATGCTAAAAGAATACTACCAAAAAATGATTGAAAAGGAAAACGAAAAAATCGTCTTGAAAAAAGCTTAATGATAAGAAAAATAGTCACATTATTATTTGTCTTGAGTTTTGCAATAAATGGCAAAGCTCAAGACTTTCAATTAGGAAAAGTTACGATTGAAGAGCTTCAAGAAAAACAACATCCCAAAGATACGTCAGCGGTGGCGGCAGTTTTGTTTAAAAAAGCAAGAACTTTTTTTACTTATACAGTCAAAGAGGGATTTATAGCAAATCATGAAGTTCAATATCGCATTAAAATTTATAAAAAAGAAGGGTTGAAATGGGCAACCTTCGAAGTACCCTATTATGTAGGGTATAAAGAATACATACCAGACATTGTAAAATTTTCGGAGGCTTATAGTTATAATTTGGAACAAAATAAAGTTGTAAAAACCAAATTGAATAATGAGGGTAGTTTCAAAGAACAAATCAATAAAAATTGGAAAAAGGCTACAATTACTTTTCCTGATGTAAAAGAAGGTACTGTGATTGAGTTTAAATACATTCACAAGTCTGAGAATATTTTTAAGTTCCCCGATATTGAACTTCAGTATGATATTCCTGTGAATAGTTTTGTTTATAAAACACAAATTCCGGAGGTCTACATTTATAAAAGTATTCTAAAAGGAAAACAAGAGGTCAAAACTGTCTATGATGTGTCTTCTGGATCTAGCAATTATGAGGATGAACTCGGACAGTCAGCTACTTTAAGATACAAGCAAATAAATTCAACATTTTCTGCCCAAGATATTCCAGCTTTTTATCCAGAAAAGTTTGTTGATAATCACGACAATTATAAAGTAGCGATTCAACAAGAGTTGGAAAGAATTCGTTATACTGATAAACCCGACAAGGATTATTCTGTAACATGGGAGGGAGTTGCCAAAACCATTTACAAAGAAAAAGAGTTTGGTGAAGAGCTAAAACTGAGTGATTATTTTATGCCTTATCTTCAACAATGTTTGAATGGAAAATCTTCCGAGATAGAAAAAATGGATGCTATTTTTAAATATGTCCAAGGTCGAATGAATTGGGATAACAGATATGGTGTATATACCGATAAAGGTGTTAAAAAAGCATTTGAAAGTCAAACAGGAAATATTGCAGAAATAAATTTTATCCTGATTAATATGTTAAACGGGGCTGGAATTCAAGCGAATCCTGTTTTGGTAAGCACTCTTGATAATGGTGTTCCTGTTTTTCCTGGTAGAACGGGCTTTAACTATGTAATTGCTTCTGCATTTGTTGATGGGAAAACGTATTTGTTAGATGTCTCAAATAAAAATACAGCACCGAATATTTACCCACTTTCATTAATCAATTGGTCGGGTAGAAAAGTCTTGTCCGACGGTACTTCAAGCGAAGTGAGTATGACAGATGTGGCTACTTCAAGAAATATGTATGGAATAAATGCAAAGTTAGATGCTCAAGGTGTCCTGGAAGGGTCTTTGAGAAACCAAAAGACCGATTTTGAGGCACTGAGTTTTAGAGAAAAAAATGCGCATCTAAATCATGAAGCGCAGATAGAAAGGTTAGAAAATCAATTTAATGGATTACAGCTAATTGATTATTCTATAGAAAATGCTAAAACAGATTTGTCTAAGCCTCTTGTGGAGTCGTATTCTTTTAAAATAGAAAACGCTTTTGATAGGATTGGAGGAAAGTTTTTTATTTCCCCATTGTTGTTTTTTACGACTCAGAAGAATCCATTTATAGCAGAAGAAAGAAAAATGCCGATATATTTTGGGTTTCCTAAACAAGATAAGTATGTGATTAACTTAGAAATTCCAGAAGGGTATGTTGTAGAATCTTTACCTTCACCTCTAAGAATTATGGCTCAAGATGGTATTGGGTCGTTTTCTTGTAATGCACAAGTTGTCAATCAAAATATTCAAATTGTTGTTACGAATGAAATAAGTAAAGTGCTAGTTGATGCTTCATTATATCCTATGCTAAAAGACTATTATCAAAAAATCATCGAAAAACAGAACGAAAAAATCGTCTTGAAAAAGACTTAGTAGTCTTTGTTTCGACTATCAATCCTTCCAAACTTTTACAGACTTTAGTTACCTTTGGAGCAAAATAAGCTATTATGAACTTGAAAAATGCACAACTAGACGTAGATAATTGGATTAAAGAACACGGCGTTCGCTATTTTAACGAACTGACCAATATGGCACAACTCACCGAAGAAGTAGGCGAGGTAGCCCGAATCATCGCTCGCCGTTATGGAGAACAGTCCGAAAAAGAAAGCGATAAAAATAAAGATTTAGGCGAAGAATTGGCCGATGTTGTTTTTGTTGTATTGTGTTTAGCCAATCAAACAGGAATCGATTTACAAGCCGCATTTGATAAAAAAATGGATTTGAAATCTGTTCGAGATAAAAATCGTCACAAAAACAACGAAAAACTCAAATAATATGTGAAGGCTAAATTGTGAATTGTGAGTTGTGAATTGTAAATTGCACCCCAAAAAAATAGTGGAGTTGCCTATCAATTCACAACTCACAACTCATATTTAAAGCCATGAATTTACAACTACATTCTGCAATTTCAACTCTTAATGCTACTATTTCAATCACAGGTTCCAAAAGCGAAACCAATAGATTGTTATTGTTGCAGGCATTATATCCCAATCTTGTTTTGGCGAATACTTCCAATTCTGATGATTCAGAAGTGATGACCAAAGCCTTGCAGAATGTACAACTTTCAGGTACAGATGCTCAACTCGTAGATATTCATCACGCAGGAACTGCAATGCGTTTCTTAACGGCTTTTTTTGCAGTAAGCGAAGGAAAAGAGGTGGTATTGACAGGCTCTCAGAGAATGACAGAGCGTCCTATAAAAGTATTGGTTGAAGCTTTACAACAGTTAGGTGCTCAGATAGCTTACGAAAAAGAAGTAGGATTTCCACCTATCCGCATCAAAGGGCAAAAAATAACCCAATCCAAAGTTAGTATTCCTGCCAATGTGAGTAGTCAATACATTTCGGCACTTTTGCTAGTAGCTCCAAAACTAGAAAACGGAATCGAATTGACATTGGTTGGCGAAATTACTTCTGTTCCTTATATCAAAATGACCTTGGCTTTGCTGAATGAAATTGGTGTTGAAACCAAATTCGAAGAAAATGTCATCACAGTCAAACCTTTAACCACAAACTCAAAACAGCAAACCTTAACAGTAGAATCCGATTGGAGTTCTGCGTCTTACTTTTTCAGTTTGGCAGCTTTGTCTAGCGAAGCTACTATCGTATTGAGTAGCTATAAAGAATCAAGTTTGCAAGGCGATTCTGCTTTGGTTGAAATCTACGCCAAAATGGGAGTCGAAGCTCGTTTTGAAGCAAACCAATTGACCTTAGTAAAACAACTTAATTTCGAGTATCAATCGGTTACTTTCGATTTAAATAACACTCCCGATATTGCACAAACCATCGTCGTTACTTGTTTAGGGCTAGGTATAGGCTGCCATTTGACGGGATTGCATACCCTAAAAATCAAAGAAACCGACCGCTTGGAAGCGCTACGAATTGAACTAACTAAACTAGGTGCAAGTATATCAGTTACTAACGATAGTTTGACCCTAGAACCAACTCAAGAAATACTTGAAAATATCGCCATAGATACCTATAACGACCATCGTATGGCTATGGCTTTTGCTCCTTTAGCCTTACGCGTTCCTATTATTATCAACAATGCTGAGGTGGTTTCTAAGTCGTATCCAGATTTCTGGACAGATTTAACAACTCTTGGATTTCAATCTGCTGAGGTCTAATTTAATGTTCTAATCTACAACGCTTTTCTTTTTATTCAATTTGCAAAGTAAAGCGTTGTAAAGAGGCGTGTTTGTTGCGAAAACTAAAATAAACACCAAAACACTTGACAACGCCTATTTCGTAATCGTATATTTGCAGCCAGATTTTTATTAAGTCAGCAAGTCTTAATATTTACTTCTAATATCTTAATACTCAAATATGAAATTATCCCACTTTAACTTCAATTTACCCAAAGAACTTTTAGCCGAATTTCCTGCAGAAAACAGAGACGAATCTCGTTTAATGGTAATCGATAGAAAAAAACAAACCATCGAGCACAGAATGTTCAAAGACGTAATTGATTATTTTGATGATGGCGATGTTTTAATCTTAAACAATACCAAAGTTTTCCCTGCTCGTTTGTACGGAAATAAAGAAAAAACGGGAGCTAGAATCGAGGTTTTCTTGTTGAGAGAATTGAATGCTGAACAAAGATTATGGGATGTATTGGTAGACCCAGCTCGTAAAATCCGTATCGGAAACAAATTGTATTTTGGTGACGACGACTCTTTAGTAGCTGAGGTGATTGACAATACAACTTCTCGTGGTAGAACCCTTCGTTTTTTATATGACGGTTCTTACGAAGAATTCAGAAATAAATTGACAGAATTGGGAGAAACACCAATCCCAAAATACATTAACAGAGAGGTAACTCCAGAAGATGCAGACCGTTACCAAACTATTTATGCTAAAGAAGAAGGAGCTGTAGCTGCACCAACAGCAGGTTTGCATTTCTCAAAACATCTTTTAAAACGTTTGGAAATCAAAGGCGCAAAATTTGCTGAAGTGACTTTACACGTAGGTTTAGGAACTTTCAACCCTGTTGAGGTAGAAGATTTATCCAAACACAAAATGGATTCTGAAGAGTTAAAAATTACTCAAGAAGCTTGTGATATTGTGAACGAAGCGAAAGCCAACAAGAAAAGAATTTGTGCTGTTGGAACCACTTCAATGCGTGCAATCGAAAGTTCAGTTTCTTCTCAAAACACTTTAAATCCTTACGATGGTTGGACCAATAAATTCATCTTTCCACCGCACGATTTCAGTATTGCTACCTGTATGATTACCAATTTTCATACGCCAAAATCAACGTTGTTAATGATGATTTCTGCTTTTTGTGGTCACGATTTAATGCGCAAAGCTTATGACGAAGCCATCAAAGAAGGATACAAATTCTACTCATACGGAGACGCGATGTTGATTCTCTAATTGAAACTTATAAAATTTTAATCTCGTCAGCAATGGCGAGATTTTTTTTGGGCGTATTACGGGCTGTACATTACAATAAAAAGCGCTGGCACTAACTATTGCTCCTACTGCGGGAGCTTCCGTTGGTCGCTTCCTCGTTAGGGCAATACTACAGTGCCAGCGCTCTTTATTTCCATTACCATCCCTAACGCAACTCCTTTTCAAAACACATTTTTGCAATTTGTAGCTAACCTTTTTTTACTACATTTACCCCTCAAAACAACACTTATGAATTTCAAAAATACGCTCGAATTTGCACAGCAATTAGATGCACAAGATTCGTTGAGAAGCTATCAAAACGAATTTATTTTCCCGCAAGTCAATAACAAAAAAGTAATCTATTTTACAGGAAACTCTCTTGGATTGCAACCCAAAAGAACCAAATCCTATGTTGATGAAGTAATGAACGATTGGGCCAATCTTGCCGTTGAAGGTCATTTCTATGCCGACAAACCTTGGTGGGATTATCACGAACGTTTTGCAGCACCATTGAGTAAAATTGTAGGTGCTTTGCCTAGCGAAGTAACGGTGATGAATACCTTAACGGTCAATCTTCACTTGTTGATGGTTTCTTTTTATAAGCCTACGGCTAAAAGGTATAAAATCATTTGCGAAGAAAAAGCCTTTCCTTCAGATCAATATATGTTTCAGAGTCAGGTGCAATTTCACGCTCAAAACAGTGGAATTAACACAAATGATGCCATAGTTGAAATCAAGCGTCGAGAAGGAGAACATAACATTCGACTCGAAGACATTATTAGTAAAATAAACGAAGTAGGCGATGAGCTAGCGTTGGTTTTAATTGGAGGAGTGAACTATTACACCGGCCAAGTTTTTGATATCAAAACCATCACTGCTGCTGGGCATCGCGTAGGTGCAAAAGTAGGATGGGATTTAGCACACGCTGCCGGAAATATCAAACTAGAACTACACGATTGGGAGGTAGATTTTGCCGCTTGGTGCAGTTACAAATATATGAACTCAGGCCCCGGAAATGCTTCGGGTTGTTTTGTGCATCAAAAACATCACAACGATAGTACCTTGTCTAGATTTGCGGGTTGGTGGGGACATAACAAAGAAAGACGTTTCAAAATGGAACCTCAATTTGACCCTGTTCACGGTGCTGATGGTTGGCAAATTAGTAATTTGCCTATTTTATCCTTAGCACCTTATTTGGCTTCAGTTCATTTATTTGACGAAGTTGGGATGGAGGCATTGATTGCAAAACGTGACCATATTACTTCTTATTTAGAATTTATTTTACACGAAATAGATAAAGAAGTAGACAGTACTTTTGAGATTATCACTCCAAGTAATCCTGAGGAACGAGCTTCGCAATTGTCAGTTTTTTTACACGGTGAAGGACGCAGTTTGTTCGATTATTTGATGAAAAATGGTGTAATCACAGATTGGAGAGAACCCAACGTTATTCGTTTAGCACCCGTTCCTTTGTATACTTCTTATGAAGATATGTACCATTTTGGACAAATCCTCAAGCGTGGTATTTTAGAGAAAAAGTAATGATATACCTATAAAATCCAAAAGTCGGCTAGAATAATCTAGCCGACTTTTTTATGTAATAAAATGAACAGGAACGACAAAATATAGGGAGAAGCTTATAACTAATTCAGGTGCTTCTATACTCATAAAATCTAGTATAGGTACATACTAAATGGTGTTTTGAGTAGCATTCATTTGTCTCAAACGCTGCTAATTCTACTATTCTTTATTTTACTTCTATAAAATTTAATTCTTGTTGAAACGCGTGTAATTGCATTTCGAGTTCTTTAGTTATCGATTCAAAATAGCTTGTTTTTGGTAGCAGATTTTGATAATAACTAATTCCTTCTAACATATTTTTTTTGAATGATTGCAGTTTTTTTACTTGTGCCGCAGTTGATTCTGAAGCAACAGTTTTGCATTCATTTTTGAAATAATCCAAGTACATTTTTAGTTCTTTGATGAACACGTTTGGACGATTAGTCACTCGAAGTACAGTATCATTTCCATAAATGTGTTGAATCATTTTTTTCAACGAAACCTCTTGGTCAAAATAAGCTAAATTCGGTCCAGGACATACTACAATTCCTTGGTCTTGCCCTTTTATTGGAATATTGTTCTCCAAGTAAGAAGCATTGGCTAATCCAACACAAAGGCAAGATTTTTCGGTAATGCTGTTTTTGCAACTTTCATATTGTTCTAGGCTGAGCGTTTGCTTTTTTTCTTCAAGAGTAGCCAATTGCTCGTCTTGAAATTTTTTCGAAGCGGTACAAATACCATTGCCCTCTGCGTCTTTATGCAAAGCCAAGAATTTCTTTGGACACGAACTGCCTGCTTTATTGGCTTGAATTCGTTTTTCTCTTACGATTTCATTGGTCGTTCCTCTCAAAGTATTGAACGGTACGCCTAGAGGGGAAATGTGACTCAAATAAAAATCATTTTCTTTGGCTTCCGCCAATAATTTTCGGGTATTGTTGTCTACAGAAGTAGCTTCGGGAACCAATAAAAATGGGGAACCCCATCCAACAGAGTCTACCTGATAATGTTCTAATAAAAAGTTATGTTCGGAAGCTGTTCCTACACCACCTTGAACCGTAATTTTTAATTCTAATGGGGATTCTGGTACCGGAAGTTCTTTTTGTCCCAATGCTTTAACCATTAAATCGTGTGCTGATTGGATGAGTTGCTCTTTCTTTTGTTTGAATTCTTCCAAAATGGGACCTAGTAAAAAACCATCGGTGGCAAAAGCATGACCTCCACAATTTAATCCAGATTCAATACGATATTCTGAAACCCAAAGGCCTTTTTTAGCTAAAAAATTACCTTGTATCATCGCCGAACGGAAATCGCTAACTTTTAGCGTTATCTTCTTCTTTAGGGTATTATTCAAATCAGGAAAGAAACAAGAAAAGTTCTCGAAATAGCTGTACAATCTTGGATTCATTCCGGCACTTAAAACAACTGAAGAAGCTAAATTGCTATTCGCAAACCCTCTTAGAGCTGCATGAGCATCATTGAATTCTACTGGTAATTGCTCTTTGCCTACAGAATTGTCTTTGTCTAGTTTGGTCATGATATTTACATCAATGGCACCAGGTGTTAGCTGATTCTCAATGTAATGTTTTAGGTTTTCTTTAAAAGCGATACCTTCATCCATCAATTGTAAAAAACCTTTTTTTAAATCAGACGTATTGGGTAGCTGCGCGATGTAATTGTCTAAAGCCTGTTTGCTCTCAACCAATTCTGTCTTGAAGTCTTCGAATTTTTTCTTTACAATACGGTCAACAAGATTGAGATAGGATGTGATTCGTTCAGCTCTATAGTCGTGAATTTTCTGTGTGATTTCTTTGTAAGGAACCTCAAATTTTTCGCTGTAAAAAGCATTCATTTTTTCGATTAATTCATCATCCGCAATTGAAATTACCGAAGAAATTCCATAATGAGCTACGCGAATAGGACTGTCTATAGTATAAGCCAATCCCATCACAGGGATGTGAAAAGTATGTGGTGATTTTTTGTTGGTCATCTATTTATAGCATTTTATTCCCTGCAAATATTGTCAATTGCATTGGTTAAAAAACTGATAAATATCATACAGGTCTAATAATCATTGATATTGGTGATGATGTCTTGCGCTTTTTGCTTGATTTGGTACAATTCTTCTGGTTTTATTTTATTCAATAAATTGAGCATCATGGCCATTCTCTGGTTACCTTGAAAGAATTCTTTTTTATCATCAAGAAAGTTCCAATACAATGCATTGAACGGACAAGCTTTGTCTTCAGTTTTTTGCTTTACATTGTAGTGACATTTTCCACAATAATTACTCATTTTGTTGATGTAATTTCCTGAGGAAACATAGGGTTTTGTAGCCAATATTCCTCCATCAGCGTATTGCGACATGCCACGGGTATTGGGTAATTCTACCCATTCGATTGCATCTATGTAAACGCCTAGATACCAAGCATCCACTTCGTCGGGATGGGTTTGAGTAAGTAGACTAAAGTTGCCAATAACCATTAATCGTTGGATATGGTGTGCATAGGCATCTTCTAAACTTTGTTGTATGGCGTGATGCAGACAGTTCATTTTGGTTTGACCATCCCAAAAGAAATTAGGTAAAGGATTGAAGTTTTCTAGTTTATTTAATGACGAATAGTTTGGCATTTCTTTCCAGTAAATCCCCCGAACATATTCACGCCAACCTAAAATTTGACGAACAAATCCTTCTATTTGTGATAGGCTAATTGTGCTTTCGTTTTTATGATAATAGGATACCGCCGTTTGAATTACTTCCTTTGGTGAAAGCATTTTGCTGTTTAATGCAAACGATAATCTAGAGTGAAAAAGAAACTTTTCTTGGGTATGCATTGCATCTTCATAATCGCCAAAATGACTCAGTAGGTGGTTGCAAAAATACTCTAGCATTTCGAGACATTCTGTTCTTGAGGTCGGCCACACAAATTTTTCAGAATCAATGAAGCCAAAAGTGCTTATGCCTGCTCGATTGATTTCTTCAATGACTTCAGTTACCTCTTTTTGAAATTCAATGTTTTTAGGAATAGGAACCTCACCACCATATTTTTTGCGATTCTCTTGGTCAAAATTCCATTGATTGCCAATTGGTGTGTCGCCATGCATTAGTACATTATGTTTTTTTCGCATTTGGCGATAAAAGGATTCCATTAAAAGTGTCTTTTTACCATGAAAAAAAGAGGCTAATTCTTCTCTTGATGTATAAAAATGTTCCGTATCGAATGCTTCTGATGGTATTTTTAAACCTTCACAAATAGTTTTTAGTTGTTGGTCTAAACGGTATTCATCAGGCAATTGGTATTCAAATTTTTCAATACCAAATTGATTAATACACTGATTGATTATTTTATCTAAGTCTTGTAAGTTTTCTGGGTCGTTGATGTTGTAGTACTTTACTTTGTGTCCTTTAGATTGTAATTTTTCTGAAAAATTACGCATCGAAAGGAAAAAAGCGACTACTTTTTGAATGTGATGTTTTACATAATTGGTTTCCTGAAGCATTTCGGCCATCAGATAGATACAATCACTTTCTGGAGTAGTATACCAGGTGTGTTGTTCATTGAGTTGGTCTCCTAAGATGAGTCGTAGTTTTACCATTATTCAAAAAAAGAAGCAGTAGGTTGGTCTTTTCTCGCATATTTGAAGCGGTCTACTAATTTTGGAAGACAATAGCCATCCAAACCATTTAGTGTAATTACGTTTGCTTTGTCTAGTTGTAACCAGCTGTCTTTGTGTTGCAATTCTTCCTCAAAAAATAAATGCTCGATGGAGGCAATTACGTGAATGGTGTCATTTTCTTTGATGTAATATTCATTCACAAATTTGCAGTATAGTTGCACTGGGCTCCCTTTTACAAAAGGAATCGGAAAATTGTCTTTGTATTCCTCAATTAAATTGGTTTTGTCAAATTCTGAAACACCAGTATCATAGTTGGCTGATGTATGGTGCGCATCGGCAATCATATCTAACGTGATGTGATTTACGGTAAAATAACCAGTCTCCATAATATTTTTATAAGTGTCTCTGGGGACTGTTGTAGGACGCATAATAAATCCAATTAGAGCAGGGCTACTCCCTAAATGTGTAATACTACTAAATACTGCCACATTAGTATCTCCTTCTATAGATTTGGTAGCAATCAAATTGGCAGACTTATATCCTGTACATGAATTGATAAGGTTCAGTTTCGAAATCTTATCCATTTGTACGATGCTTTCTTTGGTTAAATGCTTCATGGTTTTTTTTGTCAAAGATAATTTTTGTTTAGCTATTTTGAATATTTATTAAACAAAATTTGCATATATTTATGATTTTTTTGACAAAAGATTCCTTTGTTCGTTTGTTTCTTTGATGAATGTCATTAGGATTCCTTTATATTTGTTTTTCTAATTTGTTAAAAATGAATTGCGAATGTCTTTCTTGATGCTTGAAATCAATTAGGACAACACAATTAAATCATAGCCTATAATAAAATTCACACCATGAGAGTAGTTAAAAAAATTGCCCTATTTCTTTTCTTGTTTTTAATTGTTTTAGTATTGGCTTTAGTAGGCTATGCTTTTTACACCAAACCTAAATATGACGGTGAACTTGCTTTGAAAAATATAGAGAAGACTACCACTGTATATTTTGATGATTTTGGAGTACCTCATATTTATGCTAATAGTCAAAAAGATGCGATGGTAGCTTTGGGTTATGTGCATGCTCAAGACCGTTTATGGCAAATGGAATTGATGCGACGCATTGCTCCCGGAAGATTGTCTGAGATTTTCGGTTCAGTTGCGTTGCAAAATGACATGTTTTTTGCGGGTTTAGGCATAGAAGAAGCTTCTGAAATTGCCATTGCCAAATTGGATAAAAACGGGAAAGACTATCAATTAGCCATGGCTTATTTAGATGGAATTAATCAATATCTAGAAGAGGGAACTACACCTATTGAGTTTCATTTAGTTGGGGTTAAAAAAGAAAAATTCACCCTCAAAGATGTCTATAATATTTTTGGATACATGTCATTCAGCTTTGCAATGGCGCAAAAAACAGACCCTTTATTGACTGATATTCGTGACCAATTAGGACCAGAATACCTGAAAGATTTTGGTTTGGACGGTTCTTTGGGAAATACTAGAATCAAAAATGCGAAAGTGGATACAAAAGAATATTCGGCAATAGCAAAATCAGTAACTGCATTGCTTGACCAATCCCCAATTCCACCTTTTATTGGAAGTAACAGTTGGGTTATTGCTCCGCCAAAAACTGAGAACGGTAAAGTTATTTTTGCCAATGACCCTCATATTGGATTTTCTCAACCAGCTACTTGGTATGAAGCCCATATCGTCACACCTGATTTTGAATTGTACGGTTATTATTTAGCTGGAACGCCATATCCGCTTTTGGGACACAATAGGAAGTATGCTTATGGTTTGACAATGTTCGAAAATGATGATTTGGATTTGTACAAAGAAGAAAACAAAGTTGATGATGCCAATAGTTATTTGACTCCAAAAGGGTATCAAAAATATACCATTCAGAACAAAATTATAAAAGTCAAAGATTCATCTTCGGTCAATTTGAAAGTGAAAATTAGCCGTCATGGGCCTATTGTAAATGATTTAATCAAAGGTTTGAATGCTAAGCAACCCGTAGCGCTTTCTTGGATTTATACACAACAACCTATTCAGATTTTAGATGCAGTGTATCGATTGTCTCACGCGCAAAATATAGCAGATTTTCAGAAAGGTGTAGCATTAATAGCTGCTCCTGGATTGAACGTTATGTATGGTGATGCGAGAGGAAATGTGGCTTGGTGGGCAACAGGTAAATTATACAAACACCAACCTGGGGTGAATCCAAATTTTATTTTGAATGGGGCATCAGGTAAAGAAGATATTGCTGAGTATTTGGACTTTTCTAAAAACCCATCGGCCGTAAATCCATCATGGAATTATGTCTATTCGGCCAACAACCAACCCGAAGCTGTTGATGGTTTTCTTTATCCAGGATATTATCTTCCAGAAGATAGAGCCAAGCGAATTACAACGCTTTTAGATGCCAAACAAAAATGGAATAAACAAGCCGTAAGCCAGATGATAGTTGATAATACTTCTTCAACAGTAACCGAGACGCTTAAAGTGATGATGGCTTCTATTGCCACCGAATCACTTTCAGAAAATCAAAAACAAGCATTTACTATCTTGAAGGATTGGAAAGGTGATAGTAATCTTAACCAAGTGGCTCCAACAATTTACAACAAATGGCTTTATTTGTATTTGAAGAATACCTTTGAAGACGAATTAGGTAAAGATAAATTCGAGCAGTTTTTAGGAACACATATCGGGAAACAAGTAGCTACAAAGCTAATTGCGAATCCTAATTCGATTTGGTGGGATGATAGCACTACAAAAGGAACCAAAGAAACGCAAGCTTTTATTTTGAAAAAGTCATACAAAGAAGCCGTAGTGGCTCTCGAAAAGCAATTAGGTACTAACGTCGCATTTTGGACTTGGAACAAAGTACATACAGTAGAACATCAACATCCGTTAGGTAAGGTCAGTGCATTGAAGCCAATTTTTAATGTGGGTCCTTTTGAAATTGCGGGCACTAACGAAGTGATTAACAATTTGATGTTTGGACTGAATGCCTCAGGGAATTATAAAGTGACTGGAGGACCTTCCACCAGAAGAGTTATCGATTTTTCGGATGTAGAAAATAGTTGGAGTATCATCCCTACTGGTCAATCTGGTAATCCAATGAGTGCTCATTATGCCGACCAAACGCAATTGTATAACGAAGGCAAATTCAGAAAAATGAAAATGAATAAAGCCGAAATCGTTACAACTTCAACAAAATTAATCTTTAATCCCGTTAAAAAATAGATTTTTATAAAGGGGATACCCGTATTAATCCCTAATTTTGCTTAACTTTTTATACCCTTTGAATGCAAACACCTCAAAAAATAGCCGTTGTAGGTTCTGGTTTAGTTGGAACTTTATTGGCAATTTACCTGAAAAAATTAGGGCACACAGTGCATGTCTACGACAGAAGTCCAGACATTAGAACTGTTGAGTTTTCTGGACGTTCTATTAATTTAGTGATGTCTAATCGCGGTTGGAAAACACTTCAGGATATTGGTCTTGAAGAAGAAATAAAAAAAATCGGTATTCAAGTAGACAAAAGAGGAATTCATCTTAAAGATGGAACTTTCACCACACAGTTTTACGGAAAAGAAGGGGAGTCCATCTTCTCGCTTTCCAGAGGAGTACTCAACAGAAGAATGATTGATTTAGCGGAAGAAGCAGGAGCTGAATTCTTTTTTAATAGAAAAATTTGGGATGTTTCTTTGGCGAATGCCTCTCTTTATGAAGGAGAAACCGAGCAAGGGGAGTGGAAGGAATTAAAGTATGATATAGTTTTTGGAGCCGATGGCGCTTTTTCAAGAGTACGTCATCGTATGCAACGTCAATCTCAATTTGATTATTCTCAAGAGTTCATGAAAATCGGTTATAAGGAATTGCATATTCCAGCCAACGAAGACGGAACCCATAAAATCGATAAAAACTCACTGCACATTTGGCCTCGTGGCAATTTTATGTTGATGGGATTAGCCAATTTAGATGGAAGTTTTACTTGTACGTTGTTCATGCCTTTTGAAGGGGAAAATTCGTTTGAAAATTTAAAAGATGAAACGACTTTAGTTGATTTTTTTGCAGAATACTTCCCAGATACCAAAGACGTAATTCCAGATTTGGTCGAAGATTTTTTCAAAAACCCAACAAGCTATTTGGTAATGACCAAATGTTTTCCATGGACGCACAGCGATAAAGTGGCGTTAATTGGAGATTCTGCTCATGCTATAGTCCCTTTTTACGGTCATGGAATGAATGCTGGTTTTGAAGATATTACCACGCTAAATGAAATGATTTTGAAATATGGCGACGATTGGATAACTATTTTTTCTGAATATCAGAAGTCGAGAAAGCCTAATGCTGATGCTATTGCCGAACTTTCGAGACGAAATTTTGAAGAAATGAGCTCCAAAACTGCCGACCCGAAATTTTTACTGCAAAAGAAAATCGAGAAATGGTTTTCGGATAAACATCCTGACAAATGGATGCCTTTATACAGCCGCGTAACGTTTAGCTTACAACCTTACGCCGAAGCTTTGGCTATTGGTGATTTTCAAAATAAAATTATGGAGGAAATCATGCAGTTTCCTGATATTGCCCAAAAATGGGACAGCCCAGAAGTGGAAGAAAAAATTATTCAGTTATTGAATGTAAAATAAAAAAAATCCCAAATCTAGCATCAAGTTTAGATTTGGGATTTTGTTTTATTCGCGATGGACTTTATTAAAATCAAAAGCAGGCGTGCAAATAGCAATGTACTCACAAGGCTCCTCAAATGGATTCGAATATTGAACGCGGGTGTTTTTTTGAATATGTATCGATTGTCCCGCTTCCAGAATTACCGTTTCTCCTTCGATTATAAATTGTTTTTTTCCTTTGATAATATACGTGTATTCGTCAAACTCTGGTGTTTGAAAGGGTTCGCTCCATTGTGGTGGGGCAATCATGTGTGCAATAGAAACGTCTCTATTTTGAGTAGTTGGGATGCCGTGATGTTCTTCGATTAGTTTTCCGTCTGTTGTAGGGACGATAAAAGGGGATTTTTGTAAGGTGTATTTTTTCATTTTGTATAGTTTTTTGCGTGAGGGATAGGAATAAGCTACCAAAGTAGCATGGATAGCCCGACCGCATTTACAGAAAGGGGCGAATAACGCTGTTGCTAGTTGCCCCTTTTTGTAAATGGGGTCACGCCCTAATTTTTATAATTTATTTTTTAAAGATAAAATAAACGGCTAGCACTAGAAACAAAAAGCCAACAGCATGATTCCATCGAAAGGTTTCGTTTTTGAAAAAAAGCAATGAAAATAAAACGAAAATAACCAAAGTGATAACTTCTTGAATTACTTTTAACTGCATCAAACTAAACGGTCCTCCATTTTCTTGATAACCAATTTTATTGGCAGGTACTTGAAAGAAATATTCAAAAAGCGCGAGACCCCAACTGATGAAAACGATGGTGATAAGTCCTGCGTTTTCAAACCATTTGAGTTCCTTAAACTTTAAATGCCCATACCAAGCTAAGGTCATAAATATATTCGACAAAATTAACAAACCGATTGTTAGTGCGCCTTTCATAGACTATTTTTTGAATAACTTGGACAATATTCCAAAGGCTCCGCGAATGAAGGTAGCACTTGTTACTACTTTCAACACGGATTTGGTGACTACTTCTGTTGTGCTTGGTCCAGAAGATGTTTTTTCTTCTTTGGCTTCAGTTGCTGCTTTTGTGGCTTGTTCTTGAGCGGCATTTATTTTTTGAGTCAATAATTCATAAGCGCTTTCTCTGTCAATAAGCTCACTGTATTTTTTGACCAATTTTGATTTAGTGTTAATCGTTTGTATTTCGCTTTCGGTCAACACATCCATACGACTTGTAGGAGCTCGCATCATAGTGGCTGCAAGTGGAGTAGGGATGCCTTTTTCGTTCAACGCGGTAACTAAGGCTTCTCCGATTCCTAAACTGGTTAATAGTTCTTCTGTATTGTAAAACTCGCTTGAAGGATAATTATCCGCGGTTTGTTTGATGGATTTACGGTCGTTGGCGGTAAAGGCTCTCAAGGCGTGTTGAATTTTTAAACCTAATTGTGCCAAAACGCCACTTGGAATATCCATTGGGTTTTGAGTAATAAAGTAAATCCCAATGCCTTTGGAGCGAATTAGTTTTACGATAGTTTCTATTTGGTCCAAAAGCGCTTTACTTGCTTCATTAAAAATTAAATGTGCCTCGTCTATGAATAAAACCAATTCGGGTTGTTCTGCATCTCCTTTTTCGGGCATCTGTTGGTAGATTTCCGCTAAAAGGCTTAGCATAAAAGTGGAGAATAATTTAGGTTTATCCTGAATGTCATTAAGGCGAATGATGTTGATGTAGCCTTTTCCGGTTTCGTCAATTCGCATTAAATCATCAATCTCGAATGATTTTTCACCAAAGAACAAATCAGCTCCTTGTTGCTCTAATTCGATGATTTTTCTGAGGATAGTTCCAGTTGTAGCTGTTGAAATTTTCCCGTAAGCATTGGCAATCTCATCTTTCCCTTCTTCAGTAATGTAATTGATGACTTTTTTGATGTCTTTCAAATCCAAAAGCGGCATTTGGTTGTCATCACAATATTTAAAAATTACAGAAACTACACCTGCTTGTGTGTCATTCAAATCTAATATTCTAGAAAATAGTACTGGACCAAATTCAGATATGGTAGCTCTTAGTCGAACGCCACTTTGGTCAGACAGCGAAAGAAGTTCTACAGGGTAACTTGAGGGACTAAATGGAATGTTTATTTTTTGGTGACGTTCTGTTATGAAAGACTTTTCTTCTCCAGGCATTGCTATGCCACTAAAGTCTCCTTTGATGTCCATCATCAAAACTGGAATGCCTTTTGACGATAATTGCTCAGAAAGCACTTGAATCGTCTTTGTTTTACCCGTTCCCGTTGCTCCAGCAATTAAACCATGCCGATTTAAGGTTTTTAAGGGAATTTTTACAAATGCATCAGTGATTGCTTCTCCATTTAAAATGGATCCTCCTAATATAATGCTTTCTCCTTTAGAAGAATAACCTTCGGATATCGTGGTTTTAAAATCAGATTTTTGATTCATTTTTTCTGTATTTTGGTACTTGCAAGTTATGTTTTTTTTTGAAAACCATCAATTAAGTTTTTTACGGATATTATGGGCTTTTGTCATAAATTTGTAGGAATCTCGTTTTTTTTAACGCTTTTTTAATGTTGATAGATTCGTATGTTTGAATTTAAATTTTAAAAGATTTTAGAGAATAAAATGTTAAAATTATTGTTTTACTGAGAATTATATTAAAATGCGTTGATGTGGTTTTGTTTTTCAAATCAGAACCGAGAATTTTAGCTTCAAAAAAATTTTTTTATTTAAACTAAACATATAAATTTGCCTTTCTACAAGTTTTATTATAACAAAAAATAAATTATTTAAAATTTTTAAAATTAAAAAAAATGGCAAACGTTAAAGCAAAAAAAGAAAGCACTTCAAATGGAGGAGGAATGGTTTCAGGAATTATTATCGCATCATGTGTGTTTGTAGGATGGTTAGTATGGACTTTTATTATGGGAGACGGTGCTAACTTTGAAGGAGGAGTAAATACAGGCCACCCACTACCAGGAAATTACTTAGCAATGGTTTATAAAGGAGGTCCTATCGTACCAGTTTTGATGGGATTATTATTAATGGTGATTGTATTTTCTTTCGAAAGATACATGGTAATCACTAAAGCTGCTGGAAAAGGAAATTTAGATACTTTTATGAAAAAAGTACAAGGTGATATTAAAGAAGGAAAAATTGACGAAGCTATCGCTGCTTGTGACAAACAACAAGGTTCTGTAGCAAATGCAATTAAATCTGCTTTGGTAAAATACCAAGACGTTAAAAAAGAAGGATTCAATTCTGAAGAAGCTTCTGAAACTATTCACAAAGAAATCGAAGAGGCTACTTCATTAGAAATGCCAATGTTAGAGAAAAACATGACTATCATTTCTTCATTAGTATCTTTAGGAACTCTTGCTGGTTTGTTAGGAACAGTAACAGGTATGATTAAAGCGTTTGGTGCGTTAGCAACTGCTGGTACTCCTGACCAAGCTGCACTTGCAAATGGTATTTCTGAGGCACTTATCAATACAGCTACAGGTATCTCTACTTCTGTATTGGCAATTATCTCTTACAACTTCTTTACTTCTAAAATTGACGATTTAACTTACTCTATCGATGAGGCTGGTACTACTATCGTTAACACTTACAGAAAATTTAGAGGTAGCTTAAAACAATAATTAGTATTAAATTAGAGTTATAGAATTAAAATCTCTAGGTTTAATATAAAATAAAACAAAGAAAATGGCAGAATTAAATACTAAAGGAGGAAAAAAATCCACATCCATTGATATGACCGCGATGTGTGATGTTGCGTTCCTTTTGCTAACGTTCTTTATTTTGACTGCTACAGCTAAAGCTCCTGAAGTTTTACCAGTGGATACGCCACAATCTACAGTGCAAACTAAATTGCCTACAGATAACTTGGCTACAATTACTATTGGTAAAGGAAAAGTGTTTTTTGATTTGAAAGGAAGAGAAGTTCGTAAAAAAACCCTAGAATTAATGGGGCAAAAATATGAATTAGAATTTTCTGATGATGATACAAACAAATTTGCTTTAATGGAAAGTTTTGGTGTGCCACTTCAAAATCTAAAACAAATTTTGGATATGAAGGCGTCAGATAGAGCTAAAGCAGGACAACCAGGTATTCCAAAAGATTCTTTAGACAATCAATTAAAAGAATGGCTTTTGAATTCAAGAAGAGCTAATATTGATATTAATAATAAAGAATTAGAAATAGCTATCAAAGGAGATGCTAAAGAAGAATATGCTACAATTAAACAAGTAATGGATATTTTGCAAGATCAAAAAATCAACAACTTTAGTTTGGTTACTGGTTTAAGAGGAAAGAATTTTTAATTAATAAAGACACACTATAATGGCTGAATTAAATACCGGTGGCGGTGGAGGCAAAAAAGGTGGTGGAAAAGTAAGAAGTAAAAAACAAAATTCAAAAGTAGATTTAACTGCTATGGTGGATTTGGCCTTCTTATTGATTACCTTCTTTATGTTGACTACAACGCTATCAAAACCCCAATCTATGAATTTGGGCTTGCCAGATAAAGCAGATGATAATGAAAAACAACAAGATATCAAAGTTGATGAAAATCGTACAATGACTATATTGTTGGGGGAGAATGGAAAGTTAGTATCCTATATGGGTATGATAAATGCTCCACTTGCAGCTCCTAAAGATTTTGCTTATGGAAAAGATGGTATTCGTAAAGAATTATTATCTAGAAGACAATCAGTGTTAGAATATTCTGCATCTAAAGGGAAACCAAAGAACGGAATTATTGTAATTATTAAACCAAGTAAAAAAGCAACTTACCGCAACTTGGTGGATATATTGGATGAGATGGCTATAGTAGATGTACCTACTTATGCTATAGTAAACGAGTTTTCGCCAGAGGAACAAAAATTGTTAGCGGCAAATTAGTATAGCTACTTTGTCAATAACCTAATAATTAAGAAAAATGAAATTAGATATATTAAAAAATCAATGGCTTGATATCGTTTTTGAAGGACGTAATAAATTGTATGGAGCTTATGAATTAAGAAAATCTAATCGTAAGACTTCAATGAGAGCCCTTATTATGGGTGCCATTGTTTTCAGTTTAGCGGTTAGTGCGCCTCTTATTGCAAGTTTATTACCTAACTCTTCTGATGATGATGAAAATCTTGATGTTAAAATCACAGCGGTAAAATTACCGCCTAAAAAACAAGAAGAGAAAAAACCAGATCTTCCGCCACCACCTCCACCAAAACCAAAAGTGGATCAAGTGAAATTTGTTAAGCCAGTAGTGGCGAAAGCAGAAGAAGTAGTAGAAGAGATTGTTGAGGTTAAACAAATCAAAGACAAGAACATTGGTGCTGAAACTATTAAAGGTGATCCAGATGCGATTTTAACAGTTGATGAACCAGTTGGTACTGGTACTGCTGCTGTTGTTGAAGAAGACAATACGGTATATAACACAGCTGGTATTGAGCAAAAACCTGAATTCCCTGGGGGTATGGAAAAATTCTACAAATTTGTAGGGAATAATTACCAAGCTCCAGAAGAAGAAGGTTTAAAAGGAAAAG
Organism: Flavobacterium sp. RSSB_23; assembly: GCF_051547145.1. Classification (NCBI taxonomy): domain Bacteria; kingdom Pseudomonadati; phylum Bacteroidota; class Flavobacteriia; order Flavobacteriales; family Flavobacteriaceae; genus Flavobacterium; species Flavobacterium sp. RSSB_23. The sequence continues at coordinate 741,529 of NZ_JBPTTO010000002.1, forward strand.
TTTATGTGACTTTTGTTGTTGAAAAAGATGGTTCATTAACTGATATCAAAGTATTAAGAGATATCGGATACGGAACAGGAAAAGAAGCAATTAGAGTTTTGAACAAATGTCCAAAATGGATTCCTGGTGAACAAAATGGTAAGAAAGTTAGGGTTTTATACTCTCTTCCAATTACTATTCAATCAGCCGAGTAATGATTGCAAATTTAGTTGATAATATGAAGAAGAAATCGCCTAAAGAGCGATTTCTTCTCGTTATAGGCTTATTGTTTTTTTTAGTCTATTTGGTTCTTGGTTTAGCTGTAATCTTTTGGAAAGAATTGCCTTTAGCAATGGAATTCAAATATAGAATTGCTCTTGGTGTATTGTTGATTGTTTATTCAATTATCCGTTTTCAAAGATTTTATAATTCTAATAAATAGTTGTTATGAAACATAGTAATCTCTTGGTTGTTTTTTCTTGTTTGTTTTTCTTCTATTCTTGTAAGTATGACAAGAATGAAGAAACGATTTTGAAAGGTAATGTTACCATAACTGTTGATGAAACAGTGCTGCCTCTGATTCAAGCTCAAGCTGATGTTTTTCAAAACAAATATGATGCGACCATTAAGTTAGTGCCAAAATCTGAAGCGGAAACGTTAAACGATTTGTTTAATGGTAAGACGGGTGTTGCTGTTTTAACTAGAAATTTATCAGAAAAAGAAAAAATTAACTTTTCTCAAAAAAAGATTATACCTAAAATCACTAATTTTGCGATTGACGCAATTGCATTGGTTAGAAATAAAACTTCTAATGATACTTTATTAGCCTTAAAAGACGTTATAGAGTTTATGAAAGGGAATTCTAGTAATGCGATTAAAGGTTTGGTTTTTGATAATCCTAATTCCAGTACGGTTAGTTATATTAAAAAGTTAGCCAAAGTTGATGTGCTTCCAGAAAATGGTGTGTATTCCTTTAAGTCAAATGAAGAAGTAATCAAGTTTGTGTCTGAAAATAATGGAATGATTGGTGTTATTGGGGTGAATTGGATATCTGAACCTTCTTCAAAAATGTTGCCTTATTTGGAGAACATTAATGTTTTAAGTGTGAAAGCGCTAAATGGAAGTTCATTTGTTAGCCCTACGCAAAATAATATAGCCGAAGGTACTTATCCATTGGCACGAGATTTGTTTATTGTAAATTGCCAAGGGTATTCAGGACTAGGAATGGGCTTTGCATCCTTTATCGCTGGTGATGTTGGACAACGAATAGTCCTTAAATCAGGATTATTGCCAGTTAGGGTGCCAGGAAGAAAATTAAACGTTAGAAATGAAATTGAGAATGCAAAAGAATAAATATAAATTAATAGAAAAGAAGATGAATAAATTAAAATTTTTTAGTGTTGCATTTTTTGCTTCTTTTACTCTTGTAAATGCACAAGATATAGATCAAGCAAAAAAAGCAATTGATGCAGAACAGTTTGAAAAGGCCAAAACGATATTGAAATCTCTTTTGCAAGCTAAACCTTCAAATGGTACAGCGTCTTTTTTGCTTGGGAATGTATATATGTCCCAAAAAGAATTAGATTCTGCAAAAATATATTATCAAAAAGGGATTACTGGCTCTGATGGAGCTAAGCTAAACTACATTGGTTTAGGACAGTTAGATTTGGAAGCAAAAAATCAAACAGCTGCTCAAAGTAATTTTGATATAGCGATTAAAGACGCGAAGCGCAAAGATGCTACTGTGCCTACGTACATTGCACGTGCTTATATGAATATTTCTAAACCTGATTATAAAAATGCAATAACAATACTTGAAAGAGCAAAAATTGATAGTCCACAAAATGCTGATTTGTTGTTGGCTTTAGGTGATGCTTATTATTTAGAAAACAAACAAAATGAGGCGTATTCTTCATATAGAAGTGCATTTCAAATTGATCCTACAATGTTGAGAGCAAAAATGCAGTTAGGTGTTTTGTTAAAAGGTGCAAAATCGTATGATTTAGCTATTAATTCATTTAATGAAGTTATTGCTATTAATCCTAATTATGGTCCTGTTTACAGAGAGTTAGCGGAAACCTATTATAAATGGGGTAGAAATAAGCCTTCAAAAGCTTCTGAGAACATGCAATTAGCAATTTCTAATTATGATAAGTACATGTCAATGACAGATTATTCTTTGGCATCAAGAATGAGAAGAGCTGACTTCTTAGTTTTGTTGAAAAACTGGCCTGAGCTTGAGAAAGAAGCTAATAAAATGATTGAATTGGATAAAGTTAATCCAAGGATTTATCGTTACTTGGCATATTCTGCATTTGAGAATGGAAATGTTGATGTTGCGTTGAAATCATTAGAAAGTTTTATAGCTAATCCAAATAGTAAAGTTATTGCTAAGGATTATATTTATTTAGCTGAAATTAAGTTTAAAAAAGCTATTGCTGCTGATGGACTTACAATGGATCCAACTCTTTATGCTTCTGGATTAGTAGATTTGAAGAAAGCATTGGAATTAGAGCCATTAGCAACTGAGGATTTGAATGATATTGGAAAAAAATTATTCTCAAAAAAATTCTATAAAGAAGCAGCTCCTATTTTTGAGTTAGGTACTAAAAATACTGAAGATAAAAACTATGTAGATGATAATATTTACTACGGTTTATCTGTATTATATGGAAACAGTAAAAAAGATGTTAAAGCAGACCCAATTGAGTTGAAAAATGCTGACGCAGCTTTAGATAAGGTAATTGTTGCTGCTCCTTCATATCAAGATGCTTTTTTGTATAAAGCTCGTATTAATAGGCTTGCAGAGAATGAAGAGTTTATTATTAAGAACTATGAATCTTACATAGCAAAACTTACTGAAAAAGGTGAATTGGCAAATGCAACTCACAAAACTAAGATTGTTGAAAGTTATAACAATCTAGCAGCTAGTTATGCTAATAAAGATAAAGCAAAAGCAATTGAATATTTTAATAAGACTTTAGCAATTGACCCTACTAATGATTATGCTACAAAATCCTTAGCTACTTTAAAGTAAGGAGTACTATTTAATATTTTAAAACGACAATCTTTTGGTTGTCGTTTTTTTTTGTTTTTTATATCAAGTACTTTTCTTTTGCCTAGCATAGTAGTTAAAGTAGTATCTTTGCACTTTTAATGTAAAGAGATGTTGTCAAAAGAAATACAATTGGAAGTGAACAGGGGAGCTATGTTGCCTCTAATGGAAGAGTTCTATACTATTCAAGGAGAAGGTTCTCATACAGGAACAGCTGCTTACTTTGTTCGTATAGGTGGTTGCGATGTTGGTTGTCATTGGTGTGATGTTAAAGAGAGCTGGAATGCAGAATTACATCCACCGACTAGTGTTGATAAAATCGTTGATAATGCAGTTAAATATGCAGATACTGTTGTTGTTACTGGTGGAGAACCTTTGACTTGGGATATGACGCTGTTGACTTCAAAATTAAAGGAGCGTGGATTAAAATTACATATTGAAACTTCTGGTGCTTATCCTTTGTCTGGTACTTGGGATTGGATTTGTTTGTCTCCTAAAAAAAATAGATTACCTACTCAAACGGTTTATGATAATGCCGATGAGTTAAAGGTTATAATCTATAATAAACACGACTTTGTCTTTGCAGAAGAACAAGCTTCAAAAGTAAATGATAATGCTTTATTGTTTCTTCAGCCTGAATGGAGCAAGAAAGAAGAGATGACTCCTTTAATTGTTGATTATGTCATGAATAATCCCAAGTGGAGAGTTTCATTGCAGACTCATAAATATCTAAACATACCTTAGTGTTTTTTTTACTGGATAAGTTGTTTATAAAGGCCTTCGGCCTTTTTTTAATGCTTTCAAATTTTTAAAAAATAAGAAGATTCTTTTTTGCTTATTGCTAAACAACTGTTTATCAGTTATGTGTAATTTATGGTTATCAAGTGTAAAAAAAATCAAGTGTTTTTTTGAGGTTATCGTTTTTTTTTAGCTCTTTTTAGATATATTTACAATTAAGTTATTTAGGACGTGCTATTTTTTTATCTAATGTAATCTATATATTTATGAAAAGAATTTTATTTTTTACAGCTTGTTTTTTTGTTTTATATAGTGCTAAATCTCAAAGTCTTAGTATGGCTAATGACGAGATTGTTGAGTATAATACAGTTGAAGTGAGGCCTGAGTTTCCGGGGTCTTATACTAATTTTATGGATTTTGTTTCAAAAAATTTTTCCCTACCTGATTACGACGGTCCTACTGGTATTTTAAAAGTTGGTTTTGTGATAGAAGTCGACGGTATGGTTTCAAGTGTTAAAGTATTGAAAAACCTTGATGCAACAGCTTCAAATGAAATCAAAAAGGTTATGGCTAAATGCCCTCAATGGAAGCCAGGAGAGCATAATGGTAAGCCTGTTAGAGTGTACTATGAGTTTTCTTTAAAACTTATGAGCCAAAGTTAATAAAAAGAAGGAAAAATGATTACCATTTTTCCCTCTTTTTTAATTGGACAATATGCTCCAAGTGATGATTGCAATGCCAAGCATACATTCCAATTATTTCTTTTATTGCGAAAGTTTTATTGTGTTCTGGATGAACAAAAGTTTTGTTTAGTTCATCTTCATTTAATGAATTTAACAAAAACGCTAATCTAAAATGTAAACCCTTTAAAAGTTGAATTGTTGGTTCAATAGGCATTGTTTTATTGTCAATTCCTTCTCCCCATAATCCTTCATAGTAATATTTTATAACAGGCTCTTTTTCTGTTAATGCCCATTTTATTCTTATAAAACAGTTCATATGACTATCGGCACAATGATGTATTACTTGTCGTATAGTCCATCCATCTGGGCGATAAGATGTGTTTAACTGTTCTTCATTTAGTTGACTAATTGTTTTGTTAAGAGTTTCAGGGAAAATCTCAATTTCTCTTATTTTTTCAATTAAATACTCTCCTGTGTATATTGATGGAGCTTTAAATTGTCCAATTGGGTACTTTAGTTTTTCTATTGTTTCCATTTTTATAGTGTTAGTTTAGCTAAATAATCATAATGTTCTCCTTCAAGGACTAATTCACATTTAAAACCATTGGCAATTGCTGCATTTTGTAAAGTATTGTAATCTAAGTATAGCCACGGAAATTCTTCTTCTACTTCGTTTTTGTATTTTAATTTGAATGTTAATTCACCATAATAATTAGTTCCCGGAATCCATTTTCCGCCATCTTCATCTTCATCAAACATATATATTATGTCTGATGAGTCAATAAGAATTTGCCCATTTGGAAGGAGTAGTCTTTTTAACTTGTTCAAATAGATGGATATTTGCTTTATTGTGCCAAAAATACCTGTCCCATTCATTAGTAAAAGGATTGTGTCGTATTGTGTATTTTCGTTTAAATCTAATATACCGCAGACTTTTGTTTGTTTTATTCCACGTGCAATACATGTTGCTATTGCTTTTTTAGAGATATCAATGGCAGTTACATCTAGCTGTAATTTATTTTGTAATTCGAGGCTGTGACTTCCAGCACCACACCCAATATCGAGTATTTTTCCTTTTGATAATGTAATTGCTTTTTGTTCAATTATTGGCATTTCATTGAATTCTCTAAATAAATAGCTAACTTCCATTTCATCTTCTTCTGATATGGAGGTCTCTGTGAATATGTTTTCTGGTGTATTGTTGAAATGATAATCATATATTGCTTGTCCAAAAAGGTCTTTCATTTTTTATCGGTATTTAGTGATTTAAGTTTACTTTTGTGAAATAACAAAAAGCCATGCAGTTGAAGCCTGATTTATCGGAAATAAATAAACTTGCCAAAGATAAGCATAACGAAAACAAAAAGTATTTCGATAAGCTTAAAAAGAAACCGCCTAAAAATTTGGATTATATAATGCAAGAACTGCATGATAATGAGTTTAAAAAAACAAACTGTTTAAATTGTGCTAATTGTTGTAAAACAACGGGCCCATTGTTTACATCTGCAGATGTTGAAAGAATTTCAAAGCATCTTAGGCTTAAACCACAACAATTCATTTCTCAATATTTGCGAATTGATGAAGACCAAGATTATGTTTTGCAAAAGTTGCCTTGTAGTTTTTTGGATCATGACAACACTTGTTTTATATATGAAGTTCGTCCCAAAGCTTGCAGGGAATTTCCGCATACCGACAGAAAAAAGTTCCAACAGATTACTGCTATTACAATGAAAAACATTCCAATTTGTCCTGCGGTATATAATATTGTAGAGGAAATGAAAAAGAAAATTGTATTATAGAGATGTTCTTCAAATTAATTTAATTATTACACACATTTGAAATTAGAATATTTTATCGCCAAACGATTAATTACGTCAAAGGATTATAAAAGTAGTATTTCTGCTCCTATTATAAATATTGCCATTGCTGCAATCGCAATAGGTATTATTATGATGTTGGTTTCTGTTTCTACGGGGATAGGTCTGCAACAGAAGATAAGGGAGAAAATTGCTGCATTTAATGGGCATATTGTTATATCTAATTTTGACAGCAATCAATCAGAAGCAACATTAGTTCCAGTTTCAATTCGACAATCTTTTTATCCGACTTTCAAGAATGTTCCTGAAGTAGAACACATTCAAGCCGTCGCTGTTAAAGCAGCTATAATTAGAACAGAAACTGCTTTTGAAGGCATTATGTTTAAAGGAGTAGGCAGGGATTATGATTGGAAGTTTATAAAAGAATATTTGGTACAGGGGAGATTGCCCAATTGTATGGGTTCACTCAATCAGGAAGTAGTTGTTTCATCAATTATAGCTTCAAGATTGAAGTTGAAATTAGGGGATTCCTTTCATACTTATTTTATGAAGCCCAACGGTTATTCCATTCGGAATTTAAAAATTGTTGGCATATTCAATTCAGGTTTTCAGGAATTTGACGCTTCTTACATCTTGGGTGATATTCGACATGTTCAAAAACTAAATAAATGGAATAAAGATCAAGTTGGTGCTTTTGAAGTTTTTGTGAATGATTTTAGTGCTATAGAGCAAATAGGGGAGAAGGTTTATGAAGAGACTTCGTCTGTTTTAGACAGCAAAACGATTGTAGAAAAGTATAGTTATATTTTTGAATGGTTAAAGTTGTTTGATATAAATATCATTGTAATATTTGTAGTCATGATTCTTGTCGCTACCATTAATATGGTGGTCGCATTATTAGTTCTTATACTTGAGCGTACTCAAATGATAGGAATATTAAAGGCTTTGGGAGCGGATAACTGGTCCATTCGAAAAATATTTCTTTACAATGCTTTCTATTTAGTTGCAAGAGGTTTGTTTTGGGGGAATCTTATCGGGATAGCGATATTATTGTTTCAATATTATTTTGGCATTATCAAATTAAACCCAGAGAATTATTATGTTAATGAAGCTCCGGTCTATTTTAACTTAACATATATCTTAGTATTAAATCTGATGACAGTTTTGGTCTGTTTCCTAGTTTTACTAATTCCTTCCTATATAATAACTCGTATATCACCTGTTCGAGCTATTCGTTACGATTGATTTATGGCGTTCTCCTTATATATAGAGAAGTTTTTGGTTTTATTAGATGTTGGTTTTACTATATATAAGGAGCCGGGCTATACGTTACTAGTCCTCGACTAGTTTCGTTATCACTACACTAGTCTGTGGGCTTTTCACTGCTATCCCTAACGCATTTATTGCTAATCTATCATTACGTATGTGTTTTTGAGTTCCGATTTTACAAAATTGCCAACATATCAAATTACTTTTTTAGAAAATCTCAAAAATAATAGATTTTAAACTTCACGTTATTAATGCATTAAAAAATAAATCAAAAAAAGTTTGAAAAAGGTATTGTTTAAACGAAAAAAGGGTCTACTTTTGCACCCGCAACAACGGCAACGTTCATTTAAATACTGACAAGCGATTGAGATAAAAGAAAAGAAATTTTCGAAAAAAAAATATCAAAAAAAGTTTGTGAGAAATAAAAACGTTACTTACCTTTGCACCCCGCAAAATACGGAAAGTTCCTTGAGAGATTGATAAGAA